>CAVVNJ010000007.1:0-18332 GCA_963749595.1 Candidatus Woesebacteria bacterium | reverse complement strand
GTCTTATGAGCAAGCACCAGATTGATAACAACTTGCGATTTAGTACCATCCTGTTCGGTATGAAAATAGGGTTTATAACTTAATCCAGAGTAGAATCCTTGATCATCGTATTTTTTTGAGTATGCGCCAAAGGGTGATTTGAGCAGGGAGACCTCGGTAACAAAGTATTTACTATTATGAATTGCCTCAAACACTGTTCGTATGTCGACCAATGAACAAAGGCTCATGGCCGCTATCGGGGAGTCGGTTAGCACCGCGTAATCTAAAATAACTCCAGGCACGTACAAGGTCCCATCTTTTCCGCCAAAGACTTCAGTTTCTGAATCGCCTGGTGCCGGGAGGTAGGGCAGATTACCGACCACAAGATTTGGCCGCAGAGATTTGACAAGCGCTTTTTGTTTATCTTCAAGCATATTTCCTTGGAGGAACACCGCTTTCTGGGACAAACGTCCGTTGCGCCAAAATTGCTTCCCCCTCCGAACAGCATCGGGGTTGATTTCCAGGCCAATGACAGAATCGACCTCACCACATTTAACCGCCCGATATCCCGGAAATCCGGTATTGCAGCCGATATCCAGAAGTTTGATTGCTAATCCCGGGAAGGCGCTCTTGAACAAATTAGCGGCTCGGGCAATTCCATGGTAATGGAGAATAGTGTCTTTACTGGCAGCAAAGTTTGTACTTAGGCGCTCTATTTGCCTGAGTTGTTTCTCAGAGGCAAGCTCATTGATCGAAAGTAAGGAAATATTTTCGGCATGGTTTTTCATATGACGCGGATTGTATCACTAGGGTTTTCTGGAGCAGTCCGAATAATTACTGGCGGAGATATTCAATAATTGTCGCCGTAACCAGCTCGGCCAGTTTTTTTTGATCGGCCGGCTGCGAACTCAATTGTTGAGCATGATGGATGTATTCGCTGAAAAAGAGCGTCGGTCTAGCCAGCTGAACAATCGAGCACTTGGTTCGCGAATCATAAAAGATAGGCGAAGCAACGTATAATTTTCCTTCCAGATAGACAACTGAAGTCGGTTCTCCCGAAATAACGTTATGTCCAGGCAAGTATAAGTTATCTCTTTTCTGCAAGACCATGGTCTGGGCAACTGATTCATTCCCAACTTTTACCTGAACCAACTGACGGATAGTGTTGCTTTTGCCGGCTAAGTTCTTGGCTTGAAAACCGTCTTTTAATAGAGCCATTTTGGAAAAGTGAGATTCAAAAGAGACGCAGTATGGCGGGACGCTACGGGAGTATTCCACACCTTGTTGCAAAAAATTCCGGACGGATAGAGAATGCAGTAAGTGGGGACAAAACCTTTAATTTCGGCCAATAATATTGGGGAAAATTGAATTCTATTTCTTTAATTGGCATATACTTTTTCCGTTGTCGGTGATATATTGCCGGGATTATAGCAAATTGGTAGAAAGGCGCTCATATGTCGCAAAAAGCCACCGAACACGATCGTTCACACGAAATCCATAGGCCGGAGAGCCAGACTACTAATACCGTGGTCATGATCCAACCCGACGCATTTGGCTTTAACGCCGAAACTGCCGGCCAATAATTTTTTCCAGACGGATCTGGTCGGCGCTGCCGAACAACTTCGTTCGGCTGCCATGGCTGAGTGGGAATCCATCGTGGCCTTATTGGCGAGTAAGGGCGTTAATGTGATCACGCTGCCTAATCGCGCTGGAGCGAATACGCCTGATGCGGTATTTCCCAACAACTGGTTTTCACACCATCAAGATGGAAGTCTGGTCCTGTATCCAATGAAGGCGAAGAACCGTCGGCTAGAGCGTCAGTCGGATGAACTGAAGAAGGCGTCTGGCTGAACGGGGGATGGCCGTTAAAAAAACCATCGACCTCGACTGATTTTGAAGCTAAAGATTTGGCATTGGAGGGAACCGGCAGCTTGGTGCTGGATCGGGTCAACCGGATTGCGTTTGCCCTTGAGTCTCCGCGCACGAGCAAGGAACCGTTTACCGATTTTTGCGAGCAAATGGGCTATCAGCCGGTATTTTTCCACGCTTTTGACCAAGAAAATCGTGAGATATACCACACTAATGTGGTGATGGGTGTCGGCGAAAAAATGGCAGTCATCTGCTTGGAAGCGATCCCGGAGGCAAATGGCGAGCGCCAAATGGTAATTTCTGCCCTGGAGAAGGCCGGCAAGGAAATAATTGCAATTACCTTCGACCAGATGAAAAAATATGGTGGAAATATTCTCGAACTTCGAGGAAGCCATGGCCCGATCATCATTGCTTCGGCCTCAGCGGTCGATAGCTATACTGCCAAGCAGAAGAAACAACTCAAAAAATATGGCGAGTTAGTTCCTTTCAAGATGCCGATCATTGAAACTATCGGCGGCGGCAGCGCGCGCTGTATTTTGGCGGAAATCTTTTCTGATCCAAAGATCCCAAGCAGCAAAGTTCGCTAGTATCACGCGGAACTTGTCCAAATCAATTAATTGCGTCATTGCCACTTGACGGCGCATTGGCGCTATGGTTATATTAGCACTCGGAAAAAAGAACTGATAACGAAAGGACGATTATGGCAGAATTGACTGTCAAGAACATCGCTCCTCTGGCTGGATTCGTCGTAGTCGAACCCGCCGAGGCGCAAAAACAGACCTCCTCCGGGATTTATCTCCCCTCCGGCGGCGAAGAAAAGCCGCAGGTCGGCAAAGTCGTGGCCGTGGGTGGCGATACCGTCAACGAACATGGCGTGACCGTTAAGGCGCCGGTGAAGAAGGGCGATCTAGTCGTCTACAAGAAATGGGGCGGCAACGAAATCAAGTTAGCCGACGGAAAAGAAGTACAAGTGATGAAGTTTGAAGACCTCATCGCGGTAATCAAGGAGTAATTATGCCAGCCAAACAAATTTTATTCGACGACCAAGCCCAGCAAAAACTGGTCATTGGCGTCACTAAACTCGCTAACGCCGTCGTGGCCACTCTCGGTCCGCGCGGCGCCAACGTCGCCATCGACAAATCCTGGGGCGCTCCCACCGTTTTGCACGACGGTGTGTCCGTGGCCAAGGAAATAACCCTGGAAGATCCGTTTGAAAACATGGGCGCCCAGCTGGTTAAAGAAGCCGCTTCCAAGACCAACGACGTGGCCGGCGACGGTACTACTACCGCCACCCTGCTGGCTCAGCAGTTAGTCGTGAAGGGCATGCGCAACATTACGGCCGGGGCGAACCCGATCGTGATGCGCCGCGGCATGGAGATCGCGGTCAAAGTCGTGATTGCCGAAATCGAAAAGCTGTCTAAGAAAGTCAAAAAAGAAGAGTGGGTCAAGGTTGCGACCATCTCGGCTCAAAATGAGCTGGTCGGCCAGAAAATCGCTGAAGCGCTGGGCCTGGTTGGCGCCAACGGCATCGTGGAAGTGGAAGAAGGCAAAACGATGGATATCACCATCAAACATACCGAGGGCATGGAGTTCGACAAGGGTTTTGCTTCTCCTTACTTTGTCACCGACACCGAGCACATGGAGTCCGCGATCGAGGATCCGTACATTCTGATTACTGATCAAAAGATCTCCAGCGTGCAGGAGCTGGTGCCTTTCCTGGAGAAGGTGATGCGCGTTTCCAAAAACCTGGTTCTGATTGCCGACGACATTGACGGCGAAGCTCTGGCGACTCTGATCGTCAACAAGCTGCGCGGCGTGTTCAACATCCTGGCGGTCAAGGCTCCCGGGTTCGGGGATCGCCGCAAGGCCATGCTGGAGGACATTGCCGTCCTGACCGGCGGTACCGTCATCAGCGCCGATTTGGGCCGCAAGTTGGACTCCGCGGAACTGGAAGACTGCGGTCGGGCCAGTTCGGTTCGGGCCACTAAAGACAGCACCCGCATCGTCAGCGGCGCCGGCAAGAAAGTCGACATTGATGCCCGCATTGCCCAGTTGTCTCGCCAGATCGAACAGACCACGTCCGAATTCGATCGCGAGAAACTCGAGGAGCGCAAAGCCAAACTGTCATCCGGCGTGGCCGTGATCCAGGTTGGCGCCGCCACCGAGGTCGAGCTCAAGGAACTGCAGGAACGCGTCAAAGATGCCAAGGAAGCCACGAAAGCGGCCATTCAAGAGGGAGTGATCCCCGGCGGCGGCGTGACTTACTTGCAGGCAGCCAAGGCTCTGGACAAGCTGACCGATGAGAGCGCTGACGTGATGACCGGTATCAAGCTGGTTCGCGAAGCGCTGGAAATGCCGGTGCGCATTTTGGCCGACAACTCCGGCGCCGACGGTGGCTGGGTTGCTCGGACCATCATGGGCCAGAAGAGCGCTTCCTTCGGTTTCAATGCTCAGACGCTGGAGTTTGGCAACCTGCTTGAACAGGGCGTCATTGATCCGGCCAAGGTCGCCAAGCACGCGTTAATCAACGCCGCTTCGGTCGCCGGCAGCATTCTGACGACCCGCGTCCTGGTCACGGACATCAAGGAAGACAAGAAATCCCTGCCATCCCCGGATATGGGCGGCATGGGCGGAATGATGTAAACATTAGGGTGATCTCACCCCTGGAGGGTCAGACCCTCCAGAGAAAGGGCCGGGTAACCGGCCCTTTTGGTATAATTCCGGCCATGACCCGCAATTGGCCGCAGGAAACGAGAAAATACCGCGAATGGAACGGTATCGATCCGGACAAGCCGATCCCGCTCGATCTCTGGGATGAAGCCAAGCCGTACGAAATTATTCAGGATCACCTGGCCCATGGCTTGTTGGCGGTCGCTCTTTGCCATCACGGTTGGGGTCGCAGCCGCCAGGTGGCCAAGGGTGCTGGAAAAATCCTACCGGTGGCGTACCTAAGTTCTGGAGTGACTGCCGCCGAGCATCGTTGCTGGGACAAGGTGGAGCGGTTGGTAGAGGCTTTATCCCAAGTTCCCTACGTAATTTTTGCTTTTCATCCAGAAGAACCGGAGCTGCGTCGGTTCTCGGCGCTCGAAGCCAAAATGGTGCAACGTTTAAACGCTAATCTCAAAGCCGATTTCGTCTATCTATCGCCATTGCGCGGCTTGGTTAGTGATGCTCAGCTGTTGTATCAGCGCGCGGTCGAATGGGCGCTGGATATTGCTAATGGTGAGGGTGTCCGCTAAATCCTTCGTATATAATTCGGTTTTATGTCCATCGAATCATATTTTCTCAGAGGCAGTATCGAACCCGGAAATGTCCGGTTAATGAATCACGCTCACTTAGGCCCGCTTTTTCCGGAATGGATTCCTCCTCTGGTGGTGCCGACGAATGGAGAATTACGAAAACACCCCAAATGTTTTCCGATGCAGCGAATTATGGCCCCAACCTGGAATGATCGAATGTCCGAGTGGGATGTGCCTTTTTCTGAACACCTGGAGATTGCCTTGACGACCACCCGGCAGTTACTGGAACTATGGCGGAAATATGGAATCGTTCTGGGCGATCGGCACCGCTACAACGTCTTAGTCGATCATCGCAACCGAGTTTGGCAGATCGACTTGGATCTACTTTACGACGTGGTTACCGATACGAAAAACGTGATCGGACCCAATGAGAACTTACCGGCTCGGAAAGGAAAATACCAAGCCAAAAACCCTGATGGTGATTTCAAATATCAAGCCAAAGTGAGTTCGATCATTCTGCGCCAACTGGTAGAAGCCCTCGAGCGGAGTCAAAAACCAAGGCCATTTTTCCATAATGATGCGCTTTACGACGCCATTGCGTTGAAAAAAAACGAATGGCTATACCAATCGGCGCAGGGATACTCGGCGGTAAAAACCGAACCAGGATTACTCTATAATCTCCAGAATTTTTTGCTGAAATTGCTGAGCGAGCCGGGAAAATGAGGGATAAAGAGCCAATCGAGCCATATTGGGTTGACGGTCAGCTTTCGGAAGATTCGCCGCGGTTGATGAATCACGCTCAACTGGGACCATTGTTCCCCGAATGGATCCCGCAGCTAATTCTTCCCAGTAATGGGCAGTGGTATCGAAGCAAAAATTTGTTTCCCATCCAGAAAATAGAGGGCCGAACTTGGGAGGAAACGATGCGTCAGCCGGCGCTCGGTTTGCTAAGCAACCAGCGATTGCGCAAGAATCGGCCCGGCAAATCTTGGCTTTATGGCAGCGATACGGGATCTTATTGAAAGACCGTCATGATCTGAACATCATGATCGACCGGCAAAACCAAGTCTGGCAAATTGATCTGGATCTGCTTTATGACGGCTTTACTGACAAATTTAACGTGATTGACGCCAAAGAAAACTTGCTGGCTAGAGTCGGAAAAGTACGTCTGGCAGACCCAGGCAAGGCGGTTCTACAGGAGGGGAAAGGATGTCGAATGCTAGTCGAGAACCTGCTGTTATCCGCTCAATATATTAAGAATGATTGTTTTTCTGAAAAGGAAGCGGCGGCCCTTCAGGCAATCTATGATTTTCGGGACAAGTTAATCGTGATGCGAAAAAGCGACTACCAATTGGTCACCGGCAACTATTCGGCCACCCTCGTTGACTTGATTAGATTGTTGTCGGCGATTAGGCAGGTATGATCGTCGACGCCTAATATTATGCGAGCTAGGCCGCGTTGAAATTTTTTCGGACAAGGTGAATAAGCTGAAATTAGAGCTTATTTGTGGTAGGATACGTCAATATCGTTGAGCGAAAGGAACAGTATGAATCGCCGACATCAACATTCAGAAACTAATACCCTTGTCCAGGAGTCTGACCAAGGCTTTCTGAGAAAGTATTTTTCTAAGGTTTTTCTTGAGGAAGAATTAATTTCCTTGATTTTGGAACACCAGGATCGCCTGCTTGATATCGACTATCAGTTAGTGGAAGAGCGGTTGGAAGCATTTTCCCGATACAATAATTTAAATCCAGCTCTGAAGCTAATTGATCTTTCCCTCTATTTGACGAGTATTGAGGGAGTCACCGTCGAGCAGGCCCGCCAGGTTAAGTCTGTGATTGAGCGGGTGGTTGGAGAAAAAGCCAGCTCATCCAGTCGGGCGAGATCGGCGCGGAAAAATAGACAGTCGTAACACCCTTTGCAATCTCCGGCGATTCTTGTTGGATTTACTGAAAGTAGAAAGCATGGCAAGATAAGTTAACATTAGTGGGCGAAAGGATTCAAATGAATCGTCGACATAATCGGTCCGAAACCGATACTTTGCTTGAGGAGAAGGCCCCCGGATTACTGGAAAAGACTTTTTTTGGAATCTTTCTCGAGGAGAAATTGATCCCCTTAGTTCTGGCGTACTGGGATCGCCCGCAGGATATCCATTATCAGCTAGTGGAGGAGCGGTTGGAATCATTTTCCCGGTATAATCATTTGAATGCTCCGCTGAGGTTGACCGATCTATCCCGATATCTGATGGAACTGATGGAAGATCCGGGGAGCATTGAGGGAGTCAGTATCGAGTTGGCGGCCCGGGCTCAGACTATGGTCCACCGGATAGTAGGTGAGAAGGCCCACCAGTATCGCCTCGGCCGAGAAAAGTGGGGAGTTAGTCGCTAGTTTAGAGAAAGCATGAATGCCACCCGCTAAGTCTGAGCTTGAACGGAACTTACCATCGGTTGCCAACCCTTTGGTTCGGAAGTTTATTCAAACTGAATTGCTGCCTCTTCTGGAGAGAAACTGGGATACTCCCAAAGTGGTCGATCTGCTTCTTTTAAGAATTCGCCTCAAGCAATTCGCGGACGCCAATCAATTGACCGAAACCATCAAACTGATTGATTTGTCTACTGAGCTGGGAAAAATTCTGGTGGTGCCCAGGGATGTTCCCAAAGAAATGAAGCTATCGACGTTGATCCGGGCAGAATTACTGATTCACCGGTTGATGAGGCAACAGCGCCGTTAATAGTTGCCATAAACCCTCTTGCAATCTGGTTTGTGCTGGTGTAAAATGATCGGTCTAGACAAATCCGCAAAAAACCGTCTCCGGAGAAACTTTGTCCAAAACCACAACTGCCTAACATGTTGTTGATTCTGAAAGCCACCTTGGGCGGCTTTCTTGTTTGGTGCGAACAGAGGAAACGGTCAGGAAGAGTCTTGGGATAGTAAACAACAAGGATGCAGCTGCGATCTTTGCGAGATCGCGTCTGTTAAATAGGGACAAAGTTTATGAAGCAGGGTCGTCTTTACTGGGGTAACAACCAAACCAAACTTCCGCCGATCGATTTGACGGCCGTGCAACGCGAGTCCTACAACGAATTTCTGCAACAGGGTATCCAGGAGTCTTTCGCTGAAATTAACGAAAACGGCGGCATTCTGGACTTCACCAGCAAGAACTGGAAACTGGAATTTGGTTCTCATCACCTCAGCGAAGCCCGGGTTCAACCGGAAGAGGCCCGTCAAAAAGGCTTGACCTATGATTCCGCTCTCCGCGTTGAAGTCACGCTGACCAATCTGCGCACCGGCGCCATCAACGTCCAAGAAGTTTTCATGGGCGAAGTGCCTTTAATGACTGAAAACGGTACCTTCGTGATTAACGGCGTTGACCGCGCCGTCGTGAACCAGTTAGTTCGATCCCCCGGTATTTTCTTTTCCGGCGAGGAAGACGCCCGCTCCGGCCGCTTGCTTTACCGCGGCGAGCTGCGACCTTTGCGCGGTTCTTGGCTGGAAATCAGCGTTGGCCGCCGCAATGTTTTGACCGTTAAGATCGACCGCCACCGCAAAATTGCCGGCACCGTTCTGCTGCGCGCCATCGGTTATGGCACCGACGAGCAGTTGATGGAGCTTTTCGCCGATACTGAAACTCCGGAGAACTCTTACATTGCCGCCACGATTGAAAAAGATCCCACCAAATCCCAGACCGAAGCTTTGATTGAGCTTTACGAAAAAATCCGTCCCGGCGAACCGGCGGTTTTGGAGAGCGCGCAGGAGCTTTTGGAAGAGATGTTCTTCAATCCCCGCCGCTATGATCTCGGCAAAGTCGGCCGCTATAAAGTGAACCGCCGCCTGGGTCTGAAAGTGGAAAATCACAAACGCAACCATGTTCTCACCAAAGAGGACATCGTGGCCGCTTTCAAATATCTGATCAAACTGCAAAATGGCCAGGGTAAGGTCGATGATATTGACCACCTGTCCAACCGCCGTGTCCGCCGCGTGGGCGAACTGGTTAATACCGTCGCTTTCCGCGTTGGCTTGCTGCGTTTAGAGCGCTCCATCCGCGAAAAAATGTCGTTGACCAAGACCGATGAGGAATTGACTCCCGGCTTCCCTGATCAACGCTCGGCCGCTGATCGCCACCATCTCCGAATTCTTCCGCCGCAATCGTTTGTCCACCATTCTGGACCAAACCAATCCGTTATCCGAAGTCGATAATCTGCGCCGCTTGTCGGTGATGGGTACCGGCGGCGTGACCCGCGAGCGCGCTTCCTTCTCCATGCGCGACATTAACGCCTCGCAGTACTCCCGTATCGATCCGGTCCGCTCTCCGGAAGGTCCGAACATTGGTTTGGTGACCTACATGGCCCTGTATGCCCGAGTGAACGAATTTGGTTTCCTAGAAGCGCCGTACCGCAAAGTTGAAAAAGTTGAGTCGAAAAAGGGCGTCAAGATGCGCGTCACTAATGAGATCGTCTATCTCCAAGCTGATGACGAGGAAGAGCTTTATATTACTCACGCCGGCGTTAACATTGACGCTGATGGCTTTATCTCCCAGGAGTGGATTCCTCTGCGCCACAACAATGAGTTCATTGAAGGCCCGGTGGAACAAGTCCAATACATTGACGTGGTTCCCCGCCAAGTGGTGGGCACTTCTGCTTCCCTGATTCCGTTCGTATCTCATGACGAGGCTAACCGCGCTCTGATGGGTACGCATATGCAATGTCAGGCCGTGCCTTTGCTGCGTCCGGCGGCCCCGGTGATCGGTACTGGCATGGAAAGCGAGATCGCCAAGGCCATGGGTCGGACGGTCTACGCCGACTACGCCGGCGTGGTGGAGTACGTTGACTCCAGCAAGATTCTCTTGAAATTGAACGAAAAAGATGCCGATTTAGCCAAGAAACAATTTGCCAGCCGTCCGCTGGAGAATATTACCTTAACCGGCGAGACGATCACTTATAGCGTCCGCAAGTTTGTCCGCACCAGCCAGAGTACCTGTTACTCCCAGCGAGCGGTGGTTAAAGCCGGCGAGAAGATTAAGCCTGGCGATTTGCTGATCGACGGTCCTTCCGCTGATCAGGGTGAATTGGCCTTGGGTCAAAACTTGGTTATTGCCTACGCTTCCTTTGACGGTCTGGGTTACGAAGACGCGATCATCATTTCCGACCGCGTGGTGAAGGACGACTTGTTGTCCTCGATCCACATCAGCGAGTACGAGGCTCAGGTCATGGATACCAAACTTGGTCCGGAAGAACTGACCCGCGATATCCCTAACGTTTCCGAAGCCGAGCTGCGCCACCTCAATGAGGATGGTATTGTGGCCATTGGTTCGGAAGTTACGGCCGGCGACATTCTGGTCGGTAAGATTGCCCCCAAAGGCGAAACCGAATTAACCGCTGAAGAGCGTTTGCTGCGCGCCATCTTTGGCGAGAAAGCCCGCGAAGTACGCGACACCTCACTGCGGATGCCTCACGGCGAAAGCGGAACGGTCATCGATGTGATTATCCTGGATCGCGATAAAAGTGACGAACTAGAATCCGGCGTTAACATGAAGGTGATCGTCCGAGTGGCTCAGCTGCGCAAAATCACCGTGGGTGACAAAGTTGCCGGCCGCCATGGTAACAAGGGCGTTATTTCCAAGATTATTCCCCTGGAAGACATGCCTCATTTGGCTGACGGTACGCCGGTCGACATTATTATCTCCCCGCTGTCCGTTCTGGCCCGTATGAACATGGGACAGCTGCTGGAAGCCCACCTTGGTTGGGCGGCCCAGGAACTTGGTTACCGCGTCGCGGTGCCGGTCTTCGAAGAATTGGATGAAAATAAGATCTGGGACGAGCTGGAGCACGCGGGTTTGCCTCGCAGCGGCAAGGCTCAGTTGTTTGACGGTCGAACCGGTGAACCCTATAGCGAGCAGACGGTAGTCGGTATTGGCTACATTCTCAAGCTGGTCCACATGGTTGAGGACAAGACTCACGCCCGTTCAACCGGTCCTTACTCCTTGGTAACGCAGCAACCTCTCGGCGGTAAAGCGCAGATGGGTGGACAGCGTTTGGGAGAAATGGAAGTCTGGGCGCTGGAAGCGCATAAAGCCGCGCACACGCTGCAGGAAATGTTGACCATTAAGTCTGACGACGTGGTTGGCCGCGCCAAAGCCTTTGAAGCGATCGTTTCTGATCAGCCGATTCCCGAACCGGCGGTGCCGGAATCCTTCCGCGTCCTGATGCGCGAATTGAACTCGCTGGGACTGAACATCGATATGCGCGAAGCTCAGGTAACGGTGGAAGCGGAAGCCGCTCCCACGGAAGCCGCCGCGGTGGCGCAAGAAGAGATGGAGATTGTTCCTGAGGAAGAAACATTAGACGAGGAAGAACCCGAGTCTGAGGAGCAAGCGGCGGAGGAATTTGCCGAGAACTCCGAAGGCATTGAGGGGGAGGTATAACATGAACGGAATCGATATGAACGCCAACCAGAATCCTAGCGAATTTATGCCTAAATTCCTGAAACCCGCCGAGCGCGTAGTGGACTTTGAGTCACTGCAAATTTCGCTGGCTTCCCCGGATCAAATTCGCGAGTGGTCGCATGGCGAGGTCACCAAGGCCGAAACCATCAACTACCGGACTCAGCGGGCGGAAAAATCCGGCCTGTTTGCCGAGGAAATCTTCGGACCAATGAAGGACTGGCAATGTCACTGCGGCAAGTACAAGGGTTACCGCTACAAAGGAATTATCTGTGACAAATGTGGCGTCGAGATTACGCAGAGCCGCGTTCGCCGCGAGCGACTGGGTCATCTTGACTTGGCCGTTCCGGTCGCCCACATCTGGTTCTTCAAGGGAGCCCCATCACCTCTGTCACTGTTATTGGACATGAGCCCGCGCAATCTGAGCGCCATCATCTACTTCAGCAAATATATTGTGCTGGACATTGATAACGACGAAAAAGAACAGGTGTTGGCCCGTTTGGAGCAGGATAAATTGTCGGCGCGCGAGCAACTGGAAGACGAGGCCCGGGAAGCGGTTGAAGTTATCAAACAACAGCTGCGACTGGACTCAGAATCCATCAAACAGCAGATCGCCGATGAGGAAAACCGCGCCCTGAAACAGGAAGCGGTCGAGCTCAAGGCAAAGCAGCAGATGGCCAGCATTAAAGACCAGCTCGCCAGCGATTTGGAAAATACGACCGAGGTTTATGGCACCGTTCAGGAAATGGTCAAAAAACTGAAGAAATACTCCATTCTATTTGAAGACGAGTACCTGAAGTTGGCCGAGTACGACGCCGTTGATCATCTACGCACTGGTATGGGCGCGGAAGCCCTGCTGGAAATGGTTAAGGCCCTGAATTTGGACGAATTAGCTAACGAGCTGCGTGAAGAAGTGGCCACGACCAGCGGTCAACGCCGGGTTAAGGCCACTAAGCGTCTGCGTATCGTGGAAGGATTCCGTAAGTCCAACCAGAGCCCGGAGTGGATGTTCCAGGGCGTGTTGCCGGTTTTGCCGCCGGACTTGCGCCCGATGGTTCAATTGTCCGGTGGCCGTTTCGCGACCTCCGATCTCAATGACCTTTATCGCCGCGTCATCAACCGCAATAACCGTTTGAACCACCTGGTTCATCTCGGCGCGCCGGAGATTATTCTGCGCAACGAGAAGCGGATGCTCCAAGAAGCCGTTGACGCCTTGATTGACAGCGCCCACGCCCGCACGGCGCGCCGCGTCCGCCGCCGCCCGCTCAAGTCTCTTTCGGAGATGCTCCGCGGTAAGCAGGGACGTTTCCGCCAGAACTTGCTTGGTAAGCGCGTTGACTATTCCGGCCGCTCCGTCATCGTGGTCGGTCCGGAACTTAAACTCAATCAGTGCGGTCTTCCCAAAGACATGGCCCTCGAAATGTTCAAGCCCTATGTCTTGCGCGAGCTGATCAAGTGGGGCTATGCGCCCAACATCAGTTCCGCCAAATTCATGTTGGAACGCCGCCAGGAAGTAGTCTTTGATATTCTCGAGTCCATTACCAAAAACCATCCGGTGCTTTTCAACCGCGCGCCGACGCTGCACAAGCTCGGCATCCAGGCCTTCTTCCCGATTCTGATTGAAGGCAACGCCATTCGGTTGCACCCCTGTGTTTGTTCCGGTTACAACGCTGACTTTGACGGCGACCAGATGGCGGTTCACGTTCCTCTGACCAAGCAGGCGATTCGCGAGGCAGCCGAAATGATGCTGCCGCAGCACAACCTGTTGAAGCCGGCGGACGCTTCCCCGATCACCGTTCCGAACAAGGACATGGCGATGGGCGTGTACTATCTGACTTCGATTGATCCGTCAGTCAAACCTTACGTTGGCATCTTCGCTTCGAGTGAAGAGGCGGAGTACGCGTACCAGATCGGCCTGATCACCGCGCGCCAGCCAATTACGGTGCGCCTACGCCGACCAGGTTTGACCGAGCGGATTGAAACCACCGTTGGCCGGATCCAGTTTAACAACATCTTGCCTGACGAACTCCGCTTCCTCAACGTGGCGGTGACCGCGGGTAAGATCAAAGAATTGATTACCCAGGCCATCGGCCTCTTCCCAGAGGATCAAGTTGCCGAGCTGATCGACAACATCAAAGATCTGGGCTTCCTGGTCTCGACCAAGTCCGGTCTGTCCGTGGCGGTTAGCGACTGTGTCATGATCGAGGGCAAAGCCAAGATCATCACCGCCGCCAACAAGCGAGCCGAAGAAATTCAGGAAAGCTATCTCCAGGGTCTGATTACCGCTGAAGAAAAGCGCCGCCTGATGTTCGAGGTCTGGATGCAGACCACGGATGACGTCGCGGAAAAGACCTGGAACAACTTCGACGAAGCCAACGCCATCAAGGTGATGATCAAGTCCGGCGGCACCCGCGCCTCCAAAGATCAGGTTAAACAGCTGGCCGCCATGCGCGGACTGGTGGTTGACCCGCTCGGCCGAATCGTGGAAATGCCGACCAAGTCCAACTTCCGCGAGGGACTGTCGATCTTCGAATACGTGACTTCCTCTCGTGGTTCCCGGAAGGGTCTGACTGACTCGGCTTTGAAAACCGCCGACGCCGGTTATCTGACCCGCCGTCTCTGCGACGTGGCCCATGACGCGATCATTCGCTCCGAGGACTGCGGCACTGAAGAAGGTATCCAGATCGTCCGCCAAGGCGAGCGCGAAAAAGCCTTTGCCCTGCGCTTCATCGGCCGTTATGCCGCCGCTGACGTCACTAAGGGTGACAAAGTGCTGTTGGCTAAGGGTGAGTTTATCGATGACGAGCTGGCCAGGAAATTGGCTGCTGACGGCATCGAAAGCGTAACCGTTCGTTCTCCGTTGACCTGCCAGATGCCGATTGGCCTTTGTCAGAAATGTTACGGATGGGATTTCTCCACTAAGAACTTGGTCACCGTGGGTACGCCGGTTGGTATTATTGCCGCCCAATCCATCGGTGAGCCTGGAACGCAGCTAACCATGCGGGTGAAGCACTCGGGTGGTATCGTCGGTCTTGACGTCACCCAGGGTCTGCCGCGCGTGGAAGAGCTGTTCGAGATCCGCGTGCCCAAAGCCGAGGTGCCGATGGCCGAGATTTCCGGTAAAGTGGCCGTCGCCGAAGTTGAGCAGGGGTACAAGATCACCATTACCTCGACCGGCAAACCGCAGGAAGTTCGTACTTACGACATTCCCCGCGGCATCGTGCCTCAGGTCAAGGACGGAGATCTGGTCACCGCCGGTCATCAATTGGCGGCCGGTTCCCTTGACATCCGCAACGTGCTGGAACTCCGCGGACTTCGCGCTTCTCAGCAGTACCTGTTAGACGAAATCCAACGGGTGTATGAGTCGCAGGGAATCTCGATTAACGACAAGCACTTTGAGACGATCATCGCCAAAATGAGCGATAAAGTCTCGATTGAAACCGCCGGCGACACCTCGTTGCTGCCCGGAGAAATCGTTGACCGGATGCGCTTCCGCGAAGAGAACGAAAACGTCCTGGCCGAAGGCGGCGAACCCGCTACGGCCCAGGTGTTAGTGCTCGGTATTACCCGCGCCTCGCTTTACACCGAGAGCTGGTTGTCGGCCGCTTCGTTCCAGAACACGACGACCGTGCTGACTCAAGCCGCGACCGAAGCCAAAGAAGACCGCCTCCTTGGTCTCAAGGAAAACGTCATCATTGGCCGCTTGATTCCGACTTCGCCGGAACGGGCGCGAATTGAACTGTAACTGTAAAAATCGTAAGGGGATTTTTCTCGAAGAGATTAATCCCCGCTTCCAAATGGAAAACAGAAAGGCGGAGGGCAACCTCCGCTTTTTTGTTTTTGATCCCCTTGCCAAGCGTTTGATTTGCTGTTTACAATGGTCTAAAGGAATTTGACCATGCCCGTACGCCGCTCGTTCTTGTCCCGAAACATTTTGTTATTGGTGGTTGGAGTGCTGGCGATCGCGGGTTTTATTGCTTCTTACGTTCTGGTTTTTCAGCCGCAAGAAATTCGCCAGCAAGCAGCCGGTTGTTCCGAATCGCCGGTGAACGTAGAATTTCGTAAATACACCGGCAAAGAAGAACCCGGTTGGAAAAGCGACCTGAAGAATGTTTACCCCGGTGACAAACTCGACGTTAACTGTTTCTCCAAAAATGGAACTCAGTTACTGACTAACGGACGGTTGACCGCGACTTTAAATGGCAAGGCTTATACGGTTCCGCCAGCGGCCTACCGATCCCCGAGTCAGATCAGGGGCTGGGAAATTCCTCGGGACAGGGAAATATATCTTTGCTTGTCGCAACGGCACCGGTTGCCAAGACAGCGACGACATCGTGATTCCGAAGCGTCCGACCCGACCGACCCCGACGCCTACCGCCACCCCCTCGCCGACCCCGACTCCGCCGGTAACGGTGACGCCGACGCCGATTGGTTGCGCCGCGCCTCATGTCGCCGATCTCAATGATGATTGCCTCGTAGACATCCGGGACTTTGACATATTCCTAAAGGACTTCCTTGCCAACCAATAAAAAGAAAACTTATCGCCGATCCCGTATCCAGCCCTGGTTGGCGGTGGTGGCGGCTTTGTTCTTCGCGGTGCTGGTATTCGTTGGCTTGTGGTGGCAACAGCAACGTTTGGCCCAGCAGCAGCTGGAAGTTTCTCAGGCTTCCGGCGCTTCCGTTATTGACGTGGCCTTCGATTCGATTCCCTCAACCTTGACCGTCGGGAGCAGCACGCCTCTGACGTTAACCCTAAACACAAAGTCCAAACAAATTTCGGCCGTGCAACTGGTTTTCCTGATCAAAGGTATTCCTCCAGCCGGGTGGTCTTGCAGCCGCGCCAAGTGGTTGGTTTGAATAACGTGATTTCCACTAAAACCGCGTCCGGTAATGACACGCAGATCAAGCTAGTCTTCTTCTCTGACCCGGCGGTGGGAGATTTGTATTCCACGGTCGGACAACTAGTGAAGATCGCCGATGTTTCGGTTAATCCGCCTCAGGCTGGGAGCTATGAAGTGCAGTTTAATGCTTCTAATTCGTTGGTAACCGGTTATACCAATCCGGAGATCACGCTCGGGTTGCCGGGGATTACTATCTTGACGGCCGCTGTCCCTGGGCCGGACGTGAAAAAGACCTGCGACCAGAATTGCGCGACCGATACCGAATGTGAATCCCGATACGTCTGTTCTCAGGGCCGCTGCCGGCTGCCGGCGGATACGGCTGACGATAAATGCGGCGTCAAGCCGGACCAGGGGATCCATCGCGGTTGCAATCAGTATTGTGCCGACAACAACGAGTGCCTAGGCGAGTTCACCTGTTACTACAATCAGTGCCGCAACCCCGCAACATCGCGAGCGAGAGTTGCGCCGAACCAACGCCCACTCCCACGCCGCGGCCGCGAAGCATTCTCGGGTTAGGACGCCGCGCTACTCCCACTCCCACGCCCCGGCCGTCCCCGACGCCGACGCCCACTCCCTCGCCGACTCCGACCGTACGGCCGACTCCGGCGTCGCAGTTCGTGGTCACGCCGGTCAGGTTAGAACCCTCACCGACGCCAACTCCCACCCCTTCACCCGAACCCACGCCGACTCCCGCACCGGCGAAAACCGGCGGTGGTCTATTTAGTTCGATCCTGGTCTTTGGGGTGATTATCGCCCTGGTAGTCGCCGGAATCTGGCTGATTGCCAAGCGCTGGTCGCCGGCCAATAAGCCGGGTCGGTGTATGCTTAATTTCCGCAAGATGGCATTTTTTACGCCGGAAGCACTATCGCGGTGGCCCCGACGTTTAACTTTCGAGCAAATTGTTACTGAGGCAGGTCTTAGCGATCCGGATCAGCTTAAGGTTCTGCAGTTCGCTGTCGATCGAATTGAAGCCGAAAATCAAAAAAAACTTGAACTTGAGCCAAAAGCGGGAAAGAAAGAAGCTAGGAAGGCTCGGGACGGCAGAATCTCACTCGATCGGATACAGAAAAGACTTGAATTTTTGGAAGACCATTGGCGGGGTTGGTCAGAACGAGTTAGTGGCGAATATCTGAATATTCATCTGCCGGGTTTTCCCTTTTCTGAAAGCCGTGACGAATTAGAGAATCAGCTCAGCAGCCAAGAGAATTTGTCCCGAGGTTTACGAGCGGTTCGAGCATTGCTAACCGCTATTAGCAAGTTGTGATGATTTTACCCGTATAATAATCTCATGCCGCAGACTAGAAGAGAGTTTCTTGGAACGTTGCTCAGAGGAGGGGCAATGATTGGCGGGTTGGCGGCCGGTTTACCATTGCCAAGCTCCGGTCTTGATGAGCAACCGCCAAAACCGGACGTAAAAACTGTTGAGTTTGTCATGCCGCCGCGTCAGGAAATATTGGCTGACGTCGACGCTTATCTCGAGAAAATCATTAGCTCCGTTCAGTCATCACCCGAAAAACGCGAGCAATTCCAGTTTTTTTTACAAATGTTTTCTCCCGCTGATTCTAATAATCCAAACAATACGAGGCTCGCAAGAATCGCGAGATCCTTAAAAAGGGATATGACGCTTTAGGATCATTGATTGACGATCTAATTGGGAGGTTGGAATCGACAGCCGTGATCGGAGAAGGAAAAGCAGGCGAGGTCTTGTCTCCACCAGGTTTTGATTTCTCGATATTGAAGCAATTGGGCGGACTCACTCGTTGGTTTTCGCCCTTTCTTGATCTCGGCTTTGGAGTTTTGAGCCCTATATCCGATCCAAAAACTAGTGAAGCGACTGGCGCTCTAATGGGTCTGACTGAATGGTTAAAACCATTTTCCCATCTTTCTTCGGCAACGAGAGGGCA
>CAVVNJ010000006.1:0-10592 GCA_963749595.1 Candidatus Woesebacteria bacterium | reverse complement strand
CAGGTGCGGCACAACCGAAACCACAGGAAGAAACCTCAGACCCTTGGGATTTTTGAAATTGATGGTCCACAAAAGGTCCGCATAAAGTCCCCGATTTAAAGTCGGCACTCTAAAGGCGCCTAAAAGGTCCCCATTTTGGCAACAATGGCCAAACCAGGACCAATAGTGGACCATTAAGGGAACATCTCGAGATCTTTCACGGACCATTTCGGGCGCAAATTGCCGAGAGGATATAGATATTTCTTGCCGGCAAAAGATATGCTAAGCACCAAAAAGATACAGTTCTTTTTCCGCCCGCGTTACCGCCGTGTAGAGCCAGCGCGCCCAGTCTTCGTCACTCATATGCCGATTGCGTTCCTCGATGACGATCACTTTTGGTGCCTGAGAACCCTGAGCTTTATGGACCGTCAACGCATAACCATAATCGAATAACGCCACGTCTTTGGGAAATTTTTGTTCGCCCTTTTCTTTCTGGTGAAAAACCTCCCGCGCGATTGAACCGTGATAAATTTGATCCCCAGAAAAGTCTTCAATCGTTGCCTCCAGCAACTGACAGCTTCCATCACAATCCGGGACTCCATTCAGGCCTGAGATTTGTCCCATCATCCCGTTGTAAATACCTTTTCGCCGATTATTTTTCTGACAAATCACCACATCGCCGATTTCCGGATTTTCCGCTTCCCGCCACTGGGCCTGGCGAATCGCTTGGTTAATGCCAACTCGGGTTCGGTTCAAACCGGCCAAGAATAATGTTCCCGGCAAATAAGTTGAAAAGAACTGATCAATCCGCGGTTGGGCATCCGAACTTTGGCTGTCGAACTTTTCAACGCCTGGACCGAAAGATTTTATCGGTATCGCCCCATGAGTGCGGGCGAGGGTGGCCACCTGAATAATCGGACTTTCGGCGGCCTGACGATGAATTTTGGTGAGCACCAAATCCGGTTCGGCCAACAAGTTAAACTTTTCTCCCACTGGCGGCAGTTGTCCATGATCCCCTACGGCCAGAACCGGTAAATGAAAACTGGCCAAATCACGCCAAATTTCTTCCGTCAGCATGGAGGCCTCGTCGACGATGATTAGATCGAACTCCAATTTTTCTTTCCGGTTCCAAGCCGATATTTCCCCCGATCGCGACAAAACGGGTTCATAGAGCAGGGAGTGTAAGGTGCCAACGCTATCGCCGGGATAGCGCGAGGCGGTAGCGCTTAATTTTTCGGCCAAAACTTGAGCTGCTTTCCCAGTGTAGGCCGCGAAGGCAACCCGCCACTTTGGCCGCTTGGTATGTAAAATTAAGCGCAAAATCGCTAATAAAGTACTCTTGCCGGTGCCGGCATAACCCCCCAAAGTGAGGGCCGGTCGCCGCGACTCTGCCAACCACTCCAAAATAGAGCGTAGGACTTCCTTTTGATCATGGGTAACATTAAGACTGGTCATAGCTCAACTCGGGTGTAAACTACACTATATGCCAGTTTTTGCTCTACTCGGAATGATCATTGTTAGCTTGTTCGGACTGGCCGATGCATCATATATCACTTACGAGAAATTCGCCCATGTTACCCCGACTTGTCTTTTTACCGGTATCTTTAAATGCAGCACTGTCTTGCAAAGTCCGTGGTCGTCCATCGGCCCGATCCCGTTGTCGCTTTTGGGAATGGGCTTCTACGCCACGGTTTTTTTGCTGGCTTCGTACCTTCTGCTAAAAAAAGATGCGCCGCATAAACTTTCCATTCTACTGTTTGGCTTATCCGTTTTTGGTTTTGGTTTTTCGATTTACTTAACCGTGATTCAGGCTTTTGTCATCAAGGCCTTTTGCTTTTTTTGTGTTGTTTCCGCGGTGAGTTCGTCGTTACTATTTGCGATCGCCTGGCTCGGCTACCGCCGAATGATTCGGTCTAGCAAGGTAGAAGAGTGATTGTCCCGCTCGTTAATTTAACTGCCTGGGGTTATCAATCGATCCTCAAGCCGGTCCTATTCCGTTTTCGGGCCGATGTCGTTCATGAGTCTTTCAGTCAAATGGGTGAGCTTCTTGGACGAACTCCGACTAAAAATCTAATGCGCGCCGCTTGGTCCTATTCTGACCCTAGGCTTGAACAGAACGTGGCTGGTATTCAGTTTCTCAACCCGGTTGGCTTGTCGGCCGGTTTTGATTACCAGGCTCAGTTGTCCAAGATCACGCCCGCGCTTGGTTTTGGTTGGCATACCATTGGGACAATCTCGATTGGCGCTTACAGTGGTAACCAGCCGCCAATGCTGGCCCGTCTGCCGCATTCGCAGTCGCTCTGGGTGAACAAAGGTTTTAAAAATCCTGGTGCCAAGGCAATTATCGAGAAACTTGGAACCAATGATTTTGCTATCCCAACCGGCATCAGTATCGGGGCGACTAACCGCGAGTACGGCTCCCGGGAGGAGCAAATCGCCGAGTATTGTCTGGCTTTCCAAGAGTTCGAAGATTCAGGATTGCGACATCAATATTATGAATTGAATATTAGTTGTCCAAACCTAAAGACGGGTTTCGGGTTCTATGAGCCGGCGGCCTTGCGCCAGTTGTTGACGGCGGTTCAGAAATTAAAACTCTCGCGCCCCGTTTTTGTCAAAATGCCAATCGATCAGGAAATGAAAGATTTTCTGAAATTGGTAGAGATTATCGCCGAGTTTAAGCTTAGCGGGCTGATTGTTGGTAACCTGACCAAAGATTATGGCAACCCCGCCCTATTTCAGGTCGAGGCACAAAAGTTCACCAAGGGTGGCTTTAGTGGCAAGCCGACGGTTGCTCGTTCTAACGAAAAGATTCGCGCCGCGTACCGTCTGGCCGGGAGAGAGTTGGCGATTATCGGCACCGGCGGGATCTTTACCGGCGCCGACGCCTACGAAAAGATCAAACGCGGCGCGTCATTGGTTCAACTAATCACCGGCATGATTTACCAAGGACCTCAGGTGATCGGGCAGATTAACCGCGAGCTCGTCCAAATAGTTAAAAAGGACGGTTTTAGCCACGTTAGTGAAGCAATCGGCGCCGAAGCCTGACCCTTTTCTTTTCCATCATGGACCGGCTGCCGGCGTTCCTTGTCACTCCATATACCTTTTCTTAATAAACGTCGTGTCAGTTACTGACATCTGTGGCAGACACTGCCATTGGTGTCAGCGGGTGACAACGTTGTCAGTGACTGACAGATGGTTTTTTTTGGGAATGCCCATTGTCGAGTCTTGGAAAAGTCGGTCTACTGTGATAGTTTACGGCCAATGATTTTTCCACGCCGGGCCAAAACCGGGATCGACGGTCAACTGATTTATTGGGAAGCTTTCCATCAAATCGGCGATCCCCGCAACGTGATCTTGTTGTGTCATTTATCGGACCGACCGTTAAGACTTTCAGAAATGAAAAAGATTCTGGAGACAGTACCAGAAAGGACGATCATTCGCTTATTGAATCGCCTTGAAAGAAACGGTTTTGTGGCAAAAAAAATGTTTCTCGAGGTTCCTTCGCACACAGAATACAGCCTAACTAAGATGGGTCAAACTTTGATTCCCGTATTGAAGCAACTTTGGCTCTGGATCGAGAATCATTGGTTCTTCATTGCTGGATCTCAGATCGAGGATCGATATAGAAAGAGACCAAACGATAATCCGTATCTTAGGCAAAAGCTTGTTAAACCCTACCGTCTTTGGTAGGATACTAGCAAAGCTTTGATGGAACCAACACTCCGGAGCTGCGGGAAGAAAGATTCACATCCGTAGAACCCGCCGCCTTGTCCCCGTACCGGACCAACGAGGTTTGCGCCAGCAAACGAACAAGGTGGCACCGCGAGTCCCTCGCCCTTGGAGAATTCAAGCTGAATTCCCGGGCGAGTTTTTTTATGCCAAAATGGAGGAACTATGAAAAGAACATTAGTTAGTGAAACCGTCACTCAAATCGGCGTCACCGTCACCCTGCAAGGTTGGGTTGACACCAAGCGCGATCATGGCAAATTAACCTTTATTGATTTGCGCGACCGCTCGGGTCTGGTCCAATGTGTGGGCTGGAACAAAATGAGCGAATTAACCACCGAATCCGTCATTGAAATCTCCGGCGCGGTTAAGGCTCGGCCGGAAAAATTGGTCAATCCCGACATGCCTACCGGTACCATTGAGATCGAGGTTCAAGATTACCGGGTGCTTAACGCCTGCAGCGAACTACCGATTCAGGTTAAAGATGATGGTAAAAACGAGGGCGAAGAAATCCGCCTCAAGTACCGCTATTTAGATCTACGGCGCGAACGGATGCAAAAGATCATCCGCCTCCGTTCAAAATTAACCCAAGCCTTGCGCGACGGACTGTTATCCGACGACTTTGTTGAAATCGAGACGCCCATGTTGATTAAATCAACCAAAGAAGGCGCCCGGGACTTTATCGTGCCGTCTCGCTTCTACCCTGGCAAGTTTTACGCTCTGCCCCAAAGCCCTCAACAATACAAGCAGCTCTTAATGACGGCCGGTTTTGAGCGCTATTTCCAAATGGCCCGGTGTATTCGTGACGAGGATCTTCGTTCTGATCGGGGGTTTGAGTTCACTCAAGTCGACTTGGAGATGAGTTTTGTTGATCGCGATACCGTCATGCAGACCGTTGAGTCCCTAGTCAAGCAAGCCGTGAAAAAAGTTGGCGGTCAATTGCAACAGGAAGATTTTCCGGTGATCGACTATCAAGAGGCGTTAAAAAAATATGGCGCCGATAAATTCGATCTGCGCAGTGATGAAGAAAAAGAGCGCGGCGTCTTGGCTTTCGCCTGGGTCGTTAACTTTCCGTTCTTCAAACGCGTTAACGCCAAAGACGCCGCGGAACTGGCCGACGGAAAAAGCGGTTGGACTTTCACCCACAACCCCTTTAGCGCCCCGATTGAAGCACACCGCGAGTGGCACCTAAAAGGCGAAAACATCGACCAAATTATTACCAACCAGTACGATTTGGTCTGTAACGGCTATGAGGTTGGCGGCGGTAGCATTCGCGCCCACGAACCGGAACAGCTACGCGCCACGATGCGCACCATGGGCTACTCCGACCAAGAAATTGAAGCGGGGATCGGTCACATGTTGCGGGCATTCGAGCTGGGCACGCCTCCCCATGGCGGCATCGCCCTTGGCCTGGATCGATTGGTGATGTTGCTGGCGGGAGAGAACTCGCTCAAAGAAACCGTGGCATTTCCGATGAGTTCAACCGGACGCACAGCGGTGATGGAAGCCCCCAGTGAAATTGATCCAGCCCAACTGAAAGAACTTCATTTGCAGTTAACGTCCTAGTATTCCCAGTACCAAATAACTGGTCGAGGGTGGAAGCGGCGGAATATCAGCACCAGCCAATCGCTGCCGAAGATTGACTGCGGATGAGTAAGTTCGGGAGAGAGAAATGTCTTGGTGATAACCGGTGCCGTGGTAATTGACTTTGTTTTCAATTCATATAGCGCCAGATCCGGATATTTTTGGTCACGCTCGAGTAACACCGGCTCCCAACGAGCAACCAGGGGTTTGATTTTTGACTCTCCCGACCGCCCAGTTGATAGAATGTGCAGGAAATTGCCGTCGTATTGATAGTACGGATAACGCAAAGCTAGTGAATCGATTAAGACTGTCCAGCCAGACTCTTGGGCTGACTGTATTTGTTTCTCCAGAGTGTTGAGCTCGGTAAAGCCATTAAGCACCAGTACCTGACTCGCGTTGTCTTCAAAGATAAACCGGGAGTAGTCGCTGGTGATTCTGAGGGTCTTACCCTCAGAATTATGGGACGAATAGAGGCGCCCCAGATGATTTAGCGGTGCCGGTTGAGTTTGGGCGGCCAGAACCTGTACTGTGGTTGCTAAAATTAATGCCAAAATTAGCAGTCGGCTTCTGGTTAAGCGAAACGCGCTAGCGATTATTAACGAGGCGGGGAAAATGCCGATCAGCGACAATCGGCCAAACAGGCCGGCGTGCCAGTATTGTTGCAGCAGAAAAATCGGGCCAAGGCTAGCCATTAAGAAAAGTGATCGACGGCGATCAAGCCAGGTTAAGCGAATAAAACCGATTGCCAAGGCCGCCAGACCCGATACTGATAGCTGAGCCCCCAGACTGAAGATCGAATTCCGGACCAACAAGCCAATTAAACGGATGGTGCCAGCATCAAGTCGGGGCGTATCGCCCGCATGACTCAGATATTTTTGGAGAATTGACTCCATCGATTGGAAAACCAACCAATCGACCCCAAAATTAAAGGCGAGTGAGATCAGTATAAAAATTAGCACTGCTTTCCAGCGCCAACGATATTTCCAGAGCCATAATCCTACAAACCAGGGCAGTAAAAACAAACTACCAATGAAGGTGGAGATTGAGGCTCCAAAGAATAGTCCGCCCAAAAACAGCCATTTTGGGTTGTTTGATTCGAGGCCGCGAACGAACGCCAACAGCGACCAGAGCTGCAAGGCAATCAAAAACGGCTCATAAACGATATTGGTGGTTCCCAGCGCGAAATAGGGCGCGGCGGCGGCAAACAACACCGACCAGCGAGCCGCATTCCGATCGCCGAACAATCTGAGTACTATCCGATACCACGCTGCTAGCGCCGCCGCGCCGCCAAACAACGAGAGTCCCAGCAGCGCATTCCCTGCTGAAAGTCCGGTTATTTGACGCAGAACGAAACCCGTCAACAGATACCAGGCATGAACCGGTTGATGACTGGAGCGGAGAAGAGCCAGGGCCCGCCCAAAATCCATCGCCTCAACCAGGCGGACATATTCGAAACTGTCGTAAAAAACCGGAATGTTTCGCAACATATACTGGTCGCCCATTGTACGATATTATGGAAGTATGTCAGACCAAATGCCGGTGAATTCGATCTCCCCTGAAACGATTCCCGTTGTCCCGACTCCAGGAACTAATTCAGCTTCACGTACCTCGTTATTAGTAGTTTTAATTGTTGGTCTAGTCATCAGTGCTGGCGGCGCCTTGCTTTATTGGCAAAATCGGCAATTATCGCCACCTGATCGTTTAGCCGAACTGGTTGAGCCGACTCCCATTGAGACTAGAGAACTCCCGCCCAGCGGAGAAGCCATTCCCAATCTAGTTTATTCCTTGCCCGCCAACTGGACGGAACAACCCGCCGAGGGCGACTTAACGCCTTATTACACTTTCCTCAAACGCTTGCGCTCGCCAGATGATTGCAATCTAGTTGTTGTCGCGCGTTTCCGCACTGGTGATCTCAGTCTGAACGATTTCTTGGCCACTCAATACCCAGGGTCCACTTTGGCGCAACTCAGACACACTGTCCCAACTTCCCTTGCCGGTTTAGACAGCTTCACTGTTGGTCCCCAAGCTCCCGGCGAAGCATTCTCCACCTTCATCAAGGGAGAGAACTACATTTATGGCCTTTTTGCCAGTTATTCACTCGACACCCTCGGCACGACCCCGCGCTGCGAGGCCGAAACCCCGGAGCTTGCGTCACTGCTGAATAGCGTTAAACTGGAGTGATATGGAAATCATCAGTTGGTTAATCGACTTTATTTTGCACTTGGACGTTCACTTAACCGAGATCATTTCGGCCTATGGCACCCTGACTTACCTTTTTCTTTTTCTGATCGTTTTTGCCGAAACTGGACTAGTCGTTACTCCATTTTTGCCCGGTGATTCCCTGCTTTTTGCCGCCGGTGCGCTCAGTGCCCTTGGTTCGCTGCATTTGAGCGCTCTCCTAATTCTGCTCTATGCTGCGGCGATTGCCGGGGACTCCGTTAACTACTGGATCGGCAGTCTCTTCGGGCAAAAGATCGTCGATAACCCTAATATTACTTTCATTAATCAGGAGCACATCGACAAGACCGAGGCCTTTTATAAAAAATACGGTGGAAAAACAATCATCCTAGCCCGTTTTGTCCCGATTGTCCGCACCTTTGCTCCTTTTGTCGCTGGCGTGGGCAAGATGCACTATCAAACCTTTGCCTTATTCAACATTATTGGTGGTCTAATCTGGGTTAGCGCCTTTACCTTGGCCGGGTTTTTCTTCGGCAACATTCCGGCGGTTAAAGAAAATTTTACAGTTGTCGTTCTAGCGATTGTGGCAATTTCAGTCGTGCCGGTAATTTATGAATATCTTAAGCAGCGCAATACCCCCTCAACGTCTCAAGCAAAGCTGGAAAAAGCGGTCAACCAGTAGGTCATTGGCTGTCTAGTTGGTCGAGTGCCTGAACCAAATTGATCGACTCTGAAAGTACTGGTTTAAACAAATCACCGACTTTATCCAGGCGCTTGATTGTATTTTTCAGAGTAAAATTAGATGGGTGAAGACGTTTATTGACCTCATCCCAACGTAGCGGAGTAGACACAAAGGCGCCTGGCTTGGGGCGAACGGAATAGACCGAGGCTAAGGTTTGTCCGCGGGCGTTCTGCAGATAATCCAGATAGACCAGACCACGCCGACGACTTGGGGAACGTTCCAGGCTGGTAATTTCCGGCAACACTTCATTGACTCGCAAGCAAAGAAGTTGGGTAAATTGCCGCGCCTGCTCATAGGAATATTTGGCGCCCAGCGGTAGATAAATATGCATTCCCCGACCACCGGTAGTTTTGCAATAACCTGCAATGCCAATCGATTCCAACACCTCACGGACAGTTTGAGCAGTCTGAATCACCAGGGAAAAGTCTGCCTCCTCAGGATCAAGGTCGATGACGGCAAAGTCGGGGTTATCCAGGGAGCCGACCCGCGAACTCCAGGGGTGAAGATCGATTGAGCCGTGGTTAATCAGGTAGATCAGCGTCGCCTCGTCTTGACAAAGTAAATAGTGGATCGTTTTTTTCTCCGATCCGGTTCTAATCCCCACCGTGGAAATCCAGTCCGGCACCACCTCGCCCACTTCTTTCTGGAAAAAACCCTCCCCTGAAATTCCATCAGGATAACGCAGCAAAGATTCTGGACGGTCTTTAAGGTGGGGCAAAAGAAGCGGCGCGACATAGCGATAATAGTCAATCAAATCTCTCTTGGTGTAGCCCTTTTCGGGCCAAAACACTTTGTCGAGATGCTTTAGCTTTAACATTTGCGCCCCAATCTGAAGCTCGACCGCTTTTTCGCTGGATCTTTCCGGTGGTTCCAGCCCGAAAGTTTGACTTGTTTTAGCCGGTGTTTCAACCATCACTTCGGCTGGCAATTTATCTTCGCGCAGACCCAAGAAAACCGGTTGCCTAAGGAATCCCTCTTTGGTCCACTCAGCGTATTCGACTTCGCAAACCAGTTTTGGTTTAACCCAAGTGACTGGGGCATTAGTTTCCACTTCACTAAGGAAAGGGGAGTTCTGCTGAATGAGCGGCTCAAGCTGGTCGAAAACCGCAGCCAGCGTTGCCTCGCTAAATCCGCTGCCGGTATGTCCAATGTATCGCAATCGATCATTCTCAGGGATACCCAGGACGAGAGCACCAAATTTCTGACGACTGCCGCGCGGGGCGGTAAACCCCCCGATCACCGCTTCCTGACGGTGACGAAGTTTGATTTTCAGCCAATCACCGGTGCGCTGACCTTGTCGGTAGGGGCTGTCAACTTTTTTGGCGACAATCCCTTCCAGTCCCTCCTGGCGGGCAGAAGCAAAAAACTCAATTCCGTCACCTCGAACGTGTTCCCCATAGTCGATACCTGGAATTTTGGGCAGAATTGATCGCAAAATCTCTTTACGTTGCTGCAGTGGAAGATCCTGTAGGTTATGGCCATCGAGATAAAGCAAATCGAATACATAATAAACCAGCTCGCCTTCACCAGTGTTCTGATAGTGCTGCAATAATTGAAATTGTGGTCGGCCGTTCTGGTCCAACACCACCACTTCGCCATCAAGAACAGCATCGGGCTTAAAGCCGGTTAGTGATTGAACGATCGGTGCAAAGCGGTCGTTAAAAGCCAATTCATGGCGGGAATACAGAAGTACTTCACCCGACTTGATTTCAGCGATGGTTCGATAGCCGTCCCACTTGATTTCAAATAACCAGTTAGGATCAGAAAAGGGCTGACTAACCACAGTAGTCAACATCGGCTGAACGTGGAGGGGCATTGGACCACGGGGCGCAGAGTGCCAGTCAATTTTTCCCGAGTTCATGCTACTCTCGGGCGCTTCGACTCCGGGGCGCGGCGCCGCTCCATTCGGGCCGTTTCTAAACTGGCCCGCAGGCTTTTCATCAGGTCGCGAGACTTCGTGGGACGGGGCGCCGCGCCCTTCTCCTTTGGCTTTTTTCCTTTGACTTTGGCGGCGATCATTTCTTGTAGCTCATCCTGATAGGTGTCGTGGAATTCGTCAGGTTTAAAATGCTCGGTGAGTTGATTGATTAAGTCGATCGCCATATCCAGCTCCTTGGTTCGCACCTCGGTTTCAGCCGGGATTTTCAACTCTTTAGCCGAACGGATTTCCTGAGGGAAGCGCAGCTGATCTAGTACTAAAATATGTCCCACCGGTTTAACTACCGCCAGATGTTCACGATCGCGGAGGACAAACTTGGCGACACCGACTTTTCCTGCTTTCTTTAAAGCTTCCCGTAAAACGGCATAGGCTTTTTCCGCCCCCGGCTCAGGTTCTAAAAAGTAAGGCTTCTCGGAGTAAATTAAGTCGACTTCTTCTTCCTTG
>CAVVNJ010000005.1:0-10335 GCA_963749595.1 Candidatus Woesebacteria bacterium | reverse complement strand
AGCGGGTCAGGAAGTAACTATCGTTGAGGAATCCGAAACGGAGGCTGACACCGAGACGGAGTCCCATGATCCTGAGGCCAAAAAAGAGGAGCATGGTGTCGCTTTATTCCGCGGCGCTAATGCCGACCTCAACCTTACCCTCGCCTTGGCCATTATTTCCGTCGGCCTGGTTCAGTTCTTTGGTTTGCGCTACGCCGGTGCGGGCTACCTCAAGAAGTTCTTTAACTTTTCCAGCCCGATCAACATCTTTGTCGGCATTCTGGAGCTGGTCAGCGAGTTTTCCAAAATTATTTCGTTCGGCTTCCGGTTGTTCGGCAACATCTTTGCCGGTGAAGTTCTGATCGGCGTCATGACGTTCTTGCTACCGGCATTCTTGCCCATCCCCTTCATCGGATTCGAGTTATTCATTGGCGGGCTGCAAGCTTACGTGTTTGCCATGCTGTCCCTGGTGTTCTTCACCATGGCGGCCAGTGAGGAATCGCACCACTAAAAACCGCAAGGGGATTTTCCTCGCAGAGGAGAATCCCCGCTACAGAAAAACCGCAAAGGGATTAATCTTGAAAAGAATAATCCCCGCTACAAAATAGAAACAAGGAGAAAAATATGGAAAATCTACCCGTCGCCCTCGCCATCGGTTTGGGTGCTATTGGTCCCGGCATTGCCGTCGGTATGATCGGTAACGCCGCCCTGAACGCCATGGGCCGCAATCCGGAAGCTTCCGGTAAAATCCAGGCTTCGATGATCTTGGCGATCGCTTTCGCGGAAGCCATTGCCATCTACGCTTTGGTTGTGTCTTTGTTGATTAAATTCGTCTAAAAGCGTCAGGGGATTTTCCTCGCAGAGGAGAATCCCCGCTACAAAAGGAATCTATGCAAATTGAAGTAACCGCGATTTTGCTCCAGATGCTGAACTTCGGCATTGTTCTGGCAGCCTTGACCTACCTGTTGTTGAAACCGGTACGGAAAATGCTAGACGAACGTTCGGAGCGTATTGCTCAAGCTCAGAAAGCCGCCGAAGAAACTATCAAGGAAAAAGGCGCCATTGATGAGCTGAAAGAAAAAGCGCTGAAAGAAGCCCGGGCTAAGGCCAAGGAATTGACCGTTGAGGCCCGTCGGGAAGTTGACCAAAAACGCGAGGAGTGGTTGACGGAAGCCAAGCAGGAAGTCGCTCAGGTTAAGGAAAAAGCCCAGAAGGCGATTACCGCCGAGCGAGCTGCCTTATTGGATTCAATGAAGGAAGATTTTTCCGAGGCCGTTTTTGCGGTGGCTGGTAAGGTGTTAGGCGCCGAGATTAGTGCCAAACAACACTCTGACTTGATTGGCCAGGGTCTAAAGGAAATCGCCGCGGCGAAATAAATTTATGAATCAGGTTGCGGTGACTAGTGCCATCAAACTCGATGCTGACCAAAGAGCAGCGGTAAAGACTTTAGTTGAAAAAAAACTGGGTCAGAGCGAATTCGCACTACAAGAAATCGTTGACTCGTCCGTGCTGGGTGGCCTGCGCGTTCAGATCAATTCGCGGGTTTATGACGCTACAGTCCAGGGAAAATTGAAAGCCTTGCAGGAGGCCAGCCGCTAATCACCGGATAACTATGAAACAGACTACTTTTGCCTCTGACCTTAAAAAGAAACTTGAGTCCTTTGAAAGAGTGGTTGCCCCGCGTGTGGTTGGCACTGTTCAGTCTTACGGCGACGGCGTCGTGACCGTTGCCGGTTTGGACGATGCTCAGGCGGGTGAATTAATCGATCTCGGTGAGGGTCAGCTCGGCTTAGCCTTGAACTTGAACCAAAAAAGCGTCGGCGTGGTGGCCTTGGGCGCCGCTGGTCATTTGACCGTGGGTCAACCCGTTTATGGCACTGGCCGGATTTTATCGATTGGTGTTGGCGACGACATTTTGGGCCGCGTCATTGATCCCTTGGGTCGTCCACTTGATAATAAGGGCCCGATCAAGGTCAAACATTATGAAGAACTAGAGAAAATCGCTCCCGGCGTTATGGCGCGACAAAAAGTCACCGTTCCGTTGCAGACCGGCATTAAGGCGATTGACGCCATGATTCCGATCGGTCGGGGCCAGCGTGAATTGATTATTGGTGACCGAGCCACGGGCAAATCCTCGATTGGTCTCGGCACGATCCTTAATCAAAAAGGCCAAGATGTGATTTGTATCTACGTTGGCATCGGCCAGAAAAGAAGCTTTTTGTCCCAAACCGTTTCTCTGCTGGAAAGCCGCGGGGCCATGGAATACACCGTCTTTGTCACCGCTTCCGCTTCCGAAAGCGCCGCGCTGCAGTTTCTCGCTCCTTTTGCCGGCGTCGCTGTGGCTGAATATTTCCTCAAGCAGGGCAAGGACGTCTTGGTTATCTATGATGATTTATCCAAACACGCCCAAGCCTACCGCGAGGTTTCTTTGCTCTTGCGCCGGCCCTCTGGTCGCGAAGCCTATCCGGGCGATGTCTTCTATCTGCACTCTCGCTTGCTAGAGCGCGCCTGCCGTTTAAATCCAGAGCATGGTGGCGGCTCGATCACTGCACTGCCGATTATTGAAACCCAGGCTAACGACGTTTCTGCTTTTATTCCGACCAACGTGATTTCGATTACCGATGGTCAGATTTATCTGGAAGCTGACCTCTTCAATGCTGGTGTTCGACCAGCCATTAACGTTGGCTTGTCAGTTTCCCGCGTTGGTGGTGACGCTCAGATCAAGGCCATGAAGCAAGTGGCCGGTCCAATGAAACTTGATCTGGCTCAGTACCGTGAGCTGGAGGCTTTTGCCCAGTTCAGCTCCGATCTTGATGCCGCCACCAAAAAACAACTGGACCGCGGCGTTCGGGTTTCTCGAATTCTTAACCAAGGCTGGGATACGCCACTGGCGGTGGAACAACAGATTGTGGTCATTTGGGCGGCCACTCGCGGCCACTTAGACGGAGTTAAAGTCGAGCATGTCGCCGAATGGGAGACTGAGTTCTTGCTTTACGTTCGCGATCACGCCACTGATTTGCTCAAAACCATTATTGCCGATAAAAAAATAGAGCCCGCTACGGAAGAACGGCTGGCCAAGGTGGTCGCGCAGTTTAACGAGCTTCACCCGGAATGGCGTCTGGCCGTTGAGGAGTAGTCCGAAGTGCCCAACACCCGCCTAATCAAACGTCGGATTCGCTCCGCTCAAAATATTGCCAAGATCACTAAGGCGATGGAGATGGTTTCCGCTTCCAAAATGCGTCGCGCTCAGGATCAGGTCAAGGCCTCCCGTCCCTATGCTGATCGCTTAAATGCGGTACTGCACACCATTGGCCCCAAAACTGATCCCGGCCTTCATCCGTTACTGCAAAAAAGTCAGTCTGGCATCCCGGTGTTGGTCATTATCTCGACTGATCGCGGCTTGTGCGGTGGTCTGAACAGCAATTTGTTTAAAGCGGTCTTGGAATTCAAAGATCAGCATCCCAATCTCACCACCGTGGTTGTTGGAAAAAAAGCCCAGGAGTTTGTTAACCGCGTCGGTTTTAGTGTTCACGCTGCGTTTACCGGTTTGCCAGAAAAAATCGGTTTTTCCGAAGCGCTGCCAATTGCCCAAGTGGTCCGCGACGGATTTCTGAACGGCAGTTTTTCCAGCGTTCACGCGGTTCATATGGAATTTGTAAATACTTTGTCGCAAAAACCCCTGGTCCAACCGGTTCTGCCACTACGTCCAGTGGAGAGTACGGTTGGCGCGGCCACTATGAGCAGTGAGTACGTTTTTGAGCCTAACGCCCAAGAAATACTCGATTGGCTGCTTCCTTACTACATTGAAATGGAAGTTTATCAACTGCTCCTCGACGCCAAGGCCTCGGAGCATAGCGCCCGCATGATCTCAATGCAGAGTGCCAGCAATAATGCTAAAGACGTCGTCGGATCACTGCAACTGGAATACAATAAAGGTCGCCAGGCAGGCATTACCCGCGAATTGATTGAAATTACCACCGCCAGCTTATCGCTGGTCGGCTAAAAACCGCAAGGGGATTTTCCTCGAAGAGGAGAATCCCCGCTACAAAATGGAGAGGAATTATGAAAAATACTGGCATTATCACTCAAATTATCGGACCGGTCATCGATGTTAAATTCGACAATGGTTTGCCTAAAATTTATGACGCCTTGCATCTAACTCGTGATAATGGCTCGCTTTTGACTCTTGAAGTTGAACAGCAACTGGATAGTTCGACAGTCCGCACCATTGCGCTGGGTCCCAGCGAGGGTCTGACTCGCGGTCTAAAGGTGGAAGCGACCGGCGCTCCGATCACTGTTCCGGTGGGTGATGAAACCTTGGGCCGCATCTTTAACGTGGTTGGCCAAGCCATTGACGAGATGCCTCAACCCAAGGCTAAGCAGTTCGCCCCGATCCACAAACCCGCCCCCTCGTTGGCCGAACAAGAAACCTCCGCCCAGATGCTCGAAACCGGCATCAAGGTCATCGACTTAATTGCTCCTTTTGCCCGCGGCGGTAAAGTCGCGGCTTTTGGTGGCGCCGGTGTTGGCAAAACTGTCATTATTCAGGAACTAATTCGCAACATTGCCGAGGAGCACTCCGGTCACTCAGTATTTGCTGGCGTCGGAGAGCGCACCCGCGAGGGCAACGATCTCTACCATGAAATGAAGGACGCTGGCGTTTTGCCCAACACCGTGATGTTGTTTGGCCAAATGAACGAGCCGCCCGGCAACCGTCTGCGCATTGCTCTGACCGCCCTGACTATGGCCGAGTTTTTCCGCGATGATCGCGGTGAGGACGTGTTGCTATTTATCGACAACATTTTCCGCTTCTCCCAAGCAGGATCGGAAGTCTCGGCGCTTTTGGGCCGCATTCCTTCCGCGGTTGGCTACCAGCCCAACTTGGCCACTGAGATGGCCGCACTACAGGAGCGCATTACCTCTACCAAAAAAGGATCGATCACTTCGTTCCAAGCCGTTTATGTTCCGGCTGACGACTACACCGATCCCGCTCCGGCCACGACTTTTTCACACCTGGACTCAACGATTTCCCTGGAACGCCGACTATCGGAACAGGGGATCTATCCGGCGGTTGATCCGTTGGTTTCCGGCTCAAAGATTTTGCAGCCTGCCACGGTCGGTCAGGAACATTACGATGTGGCCCGCGGCGTTCAGAAAATCCTGCAGCGCTATAAAGAATTGCAGGACATTATTGCTATTCTCGGCATCGACGAACTATCCGCAGAAGACAAACTTCTGGTGGCCCGAGCCCGCAAAGTGCAAAAGTTCCTCTCCCAACCATTCTTTGTGGCCGAACAATTTACCGGTATCGCCGGCCAATACGTCCCGATTGCGGATACTATTCGCGGCTTTAAAGAAATCCTCGAGGGCAAGCATGACGCACTGCCCGAACAGGCGTTCTACCTGGTCGGAAACATCGAACATGCCATTGAAAAGGCTAAGACGCTCTAACTATGGCCGCCAAATCGTTAAAACTGACCATTGTTACCCAAGAGCGCTTGTTGTTAGAGCGCGAGGTTGAATCGGTCACGATCATGACCACCAGTGGTGAGATTACCGTCTTGCCCAATCACGTTCCTCTATTCACCCGCTTGGCGGATGGTGAGCTGCTCTACCGCTGGCAGGAAGGCGATCACCGAAAAACCGAGTCCTACGCGGTAGCGGGTGGTTTTTTGGACGTCAGTCCGAACAGCTCAGTAACGGTACTGGCCGATCACGCCATTAGGGCCGACGAAATTTCCGAGGCTAAAGCGGAGGAGGCGCGGCGCTTGGCTGAAACCGCGATGCAGAACCGGCAGTCCGAGGTTGAATTCCGTCTGGCCGAAGCCTCTCTGCGCCGCGCCCTAGCGGAGCTGGAGGTCGTCAAACGGCGCAAAACCGGCAAAATGGGCCCGGGACTATGATCAATCGGCCACAGTGGTGGTCCCAAATTGAGTTAGTCGTCTGGGATCTGGACGGTACCCTCTATCCCCCCAGTCAACAACTCCAGGCTCAAATTGATGCGGCGGTCTTTCCGATCGTGGCTAAACATCTTCAGGTTACCGAGACCGCCGCTCAGGAGCAGTATTTAAATTTGCGGCGCGAACTAAAAAGCAGCACCAAAAGTCTTTTTCAGCTCGGTCTAGACGGAAGAAAAGTTCATACCGATATCTGGGATACCATCAACTTGGAAAAATATGTTTTGCCCAATCCCCAACTAGTGGAGGCCCTGCGACAGTCGAAACTGCGCCACCGCGTACTAACCAACAGCAACCGTCTCGATCAGGCCGAAAAAAAACTGCGGTTGATCGGTTTTGATCCGGCCGACTTTGAGGCGATTCATACTTCCGTGGTACTGGGAATTGAAAAACCCGATCCGCGAGCTTTCCACGCCGTGCAGTTTGAAGCTGAGCTTGAGCCAGGTTCGATTTTAATGGTCGGCGATCGGATCGACGTGGACGTGTTGCCGGCTCAAGCGGTTGATTGGCGCGGTTGTCTGGTCCGATCCGAAGATCCACGGGCCAACTTATGCCTTCCCGATCCCAGATCACTATTTTCGCTCGGCGATTAAGCTATAATAGGCACTACATGCCAGCCGATCAAAAAACGATCTTAGTCAGTGGGGGTCATCTCACTCCGGCGCTAGCCACGATTGAATACTTTCAGAAAAATCATCCGGAAATAAAATTAGTGTTTGTCGGCCGCAAATATTCTCAATCCGGCCAGCGTCAGGTCGCTAAGGAAGAAGAGATTTGTCAGCAGTTGGGTATTCCTTTTTATGCCATTGATGCGCCCAAGTTTCACCGGACCAATTGGTGGCGCAATCTTGAGGAGATCGGCAAGGTTTTGCCATCGCTTTGGCGGGCTTATGACATCATCATCAAGGAAAGAGTAGATCTTTTTCTATCCTTTGGCGGGTATCTGGCTCTGCCCGTGGCTCTCGCGGCCAAGATGTTGCGCAAAAAAGTAGTCACCCACGAACAAACTATCACTACCGGCCTGGCCAACCAAGTGATCGCCCAGCTCTCCGATCGGGTGGCCATTGCTTTTGAAGAATCACGCCGTTTTTTTCCGGAGCCGAAAACCATTTTGACTGGCAACCCTATTCGTCCATCAATTTTGCGGACCTATACCCGGCGTCCAGCCTGGATTCCGGAAAGCCGCAAACCAATTTTATACATCACCGGTGGTAGTCAGGGTTCGCAAGTAATCAATAATACCGTGGGACTGATTGTCGACGAACTGACGCAAAAATTTCTCGTGGTTCACCAGTGCGGCCACAGCGAACACCAACGTTATTGGCACGAGCTGAATGAACGCGTGGAGGCCTTGCCGCCTGATCAGCAAGCCAGCTATGTGGTTCGGGAATGGATCGACGAAAAAGAAGTTAGCTGGTTGTTTCAACACGCCGACCTGACTCTAAGCCGTTCCGGGGCCAATACGGTGCTGGAAATAACTTTGCACGCTATACCGGCAATTTTTATTCCTTTGCCGTTCGCCCACAACAATGAGCAATATAAAAATGCCCAAGTTCTTTCCCAGGCTGGCGCGGCTGAAATACTGGAACAGAAAGACCTGACGCCAGAATCGTTATTAACCGCCATTCGCGCGGTCTCAGCCCAGCGAAATATTATGCGGAAAAAAGCCCAAAAATTACAAGCGCAGCTAAAGCTCGACGGAGCCAAACAACTGGCGCAACTTTGCCTCTCTTTGCTACGATCGTAAGATGCGTCGGCGAACACTATTCTTTGCACTGGCTAGCCCTCCGATCATTTTCGGATTGTTACGGCTGCCTCCCAGGCAAGTGATTTGCGAAACAACGGAACATACCTACTGCCCGGCACCGGTGGAAACGTTGGTCGCCACTCTGAAAAAAGCCTCGTTTTTACGATCGCCGGGACAATTTTTGGAAATCGAACGTAAAAGTCGTGAATTGATGCCCGAATTGGCAACTATGCGTTTCCGTCGTTCTCTCTTATGGACGATCAGCGCGACCGTCGAAATCAGTCCGGCAGCTTTTCCGGCGCTGGTTGAAAACCAATCATATCTGGTCCGGGCCAATGGCTTGGTCGAATCAACTGAACCTTCCACTCAACCCGCCATCATCTTTGCCTCCCCGGAAGCCTGGCTTAACGCTGATCGTAGCCGCATTACGAATTTACGCTCAGAGGACGTTCAGCTTCTGGGAGAATTGCACCGGCAATTCAGCAACTTCTCACCCCGAATCACTAAATTTGTCTTTATCTCTCCGCAGGAAACCAAACTTTACTTCGATGGAAAAAATCCGGCTATTGTGCGGTCTGATGATGAAAATTGGCTACCCCAGCAGCTTGCCGCTTTACAGGCTTTTTTCCGATCCTCTACAATAGCAGATACATATCAGGAAATTGACGCTCGTTTTACCGACCTGGTCATAAGGTGAGTCATGGCTAAAAATAAAGTTGTTTCAGCGATTGATATTGGTACGGCCAAGATTTGCACGCTCATCGCGGTGGTCGAGGAGGGCGGTGATTTGCGCGTCGTGGGCGCTTCTTCGGTCCAAAGCCAGGGAATCAGTAAAAGCCAGATCGTTGACCTGGAAAAAACCAGTCAGGCCCTAACCGAAAGCGTTGACGCGGCGGAACGAATGGCCGGATTCAGTATTTCGCAGGCGTTCGTTTCGGTCAGCGGCAAACATATTGAGTCGCAAAACTCCAAAGGGTGTCGTCGCGGTCGCTGATCCCAACGGTGACATTACCGCCGAAGACGTGGAGCGGGTAATTGAAGCCGCCCGGGCCGTATCCCTACCGTCCAGCCGAGAGATTCTGCACGTTATTCCGACCAATTTTAAAGTCGATTCCCAAGATGGGATTAAAGATCCGGTCGGTATGTCCGGTGTCCGCCTGGAAACCAACGCCCATATTATCACCGGTTCATCCACCGTTCTGAAAAACATTGGCCGTTGTTTGGAACATTTGGGAATTTCGGTCACGAGTTTTGTCTTTTCCGGTTTAGCGGCCTCCTACTCCGTTTTGAGTGAAACCGAAAAAGAGCTGGGGGTGGTACTGGCCGACATCGGTGCCGGATCAACCTCGCTCAGCGCCTTCGTTGAGGGCGCCCTGCTGTATTCCGGCGTTCTGCCGATTGGCGCCATGCATGTCACCAAAGATATCGCTCTGGGCGCTCAGGTCAGCATTCCCGCCGCTGAACACGATCAAGCTGGCGCTGGCTAACTGGAAGGCGGACAGTGAGGCGCGGTTGCCCAATGAATCGCGCGAAGACAGTCGACTGCGCAAAAGAACGGAAGACCAACTTGATCTGCAACAACTGGGTATTAGCCGAAGAATCAAAACACCTTTCCCGACAATTTCTGATTGACGGCATCATTGTGCCGCGGGAAAAAGAGATCTTTGAATTAATGCCAAGGAACTTGGAAGCCCAAAAATTGCTGAGCGAAGTTCCGGCCGGGTTAGTTCTCACTGGAGGTGGTGCCGAAACCGTCGCGATGACCGATACCGCCCGCAAAGTCCTAAGTTTATCCGCCCGCGTTGGCCGCCCACAGGGGGTTAGGGGCTTGATCGAGGAAATCGAAACCCCGATGTACGCCACCTCCATGGGCCTGCTCTCTATGGACGCGACCAAGGACAGATTAGCCCCTGTCGCTCGAGGCGGCTTCTCCGTCCGGAAGCTCACCAAGCACTTAAAACCGGAAATGCGGCCGAATGGCTGAAAAAAATTTTCAAGACGTTTCATACCGTAGAATTCCCATAACTTCATCTTGCAAACTCTGGGGCAACCGTTATGATGGTCGCAGTAATGGACTTAATATGGGCTTGGTAAAACCGAAAACAAACTCTTTTGCCAAAATTAAAGTGATTGGCGTTGGCGGCGGTGGTGGCAACGCGGTCAACTCCATGGTCGATTCCAATTTGATTGAGGGAGTGGAGTTTGTCTCCGTCAATACTGACGCTCAGGCCCTGCTGGTTAACAAAGCGGAAACTAAACTCCAAATTGGCTCCAACTACACCAAGGGTCTTGGCTCCGGTGCTGATCCGGAAGTTGGCCGTCAGGCGGCGGAAGAGTCCCGCGAAAAAATTAAAGAACTGATGTATGACACCGACATGGTGTTTATCACCGCCGGCATGGGTGGCGGCACCGGTACCGGCGCTTCGCCGATCGTAGCGGAGATGGCTAAGGAAGTTGGTGCTCTGACCGTTGCCGTTGTTACCAAACCCTTTTTGTTTGAGGGGATGCGCCGGGCCACGATTGCCGAAGAAGGCATCGAAAGCTTGCGCGAGTTTGTTGACACCTTAATCGTTATACCCAACCAGAGATTATTGGACGTGGTAAATCCGCAGATGACCTTGCTTGATGCCTTTCGCCTGGCTGATTCGGTTT
>CAVVNJ010000004.1:0-40345 GCA_963749595.1 Candidatus Woesebacteria bacterium | reverse complement strand
TCCTTACGCCGACTGGTTGGAGCAGGCATTGCTTGAGTCGTTCCGGCCAAAGTCTGCAAAAGTGGTCCGGCCACCCGGTTTCGGGTCCGGAGTCGGAGCGGGGATTGTTGCGGAGTTAGTTTGTGCTAGGTCGGCCATGCTCACAGCATACTTGGTTCGGCAAAAACCTGACTAGGGTCGGATCCTCAGAGCATTCAGTAATCTAATCCCTTAATTGCCAGCTGCCCGCGATCGTAGGGGTGCTTCACTTTCTTGATCTCGCTAACCAGATCGGCTGCATCCTGGAGTCGCTGACTAGCGCCTCGACCAGTAAGAATGATATGAGTCGTTTGGCAGGATTCGAGTCAAGCGATCAATTCCCCTCATTAATTAGTTGATCGTTGACGGCGTTAACGACTTCATCCAATACTAGCAGTTGAGGCCGATTTCTTTTCCGGAGCAATATTTTTTGGGCTTGTGACAGCGCCTTTTCGGCGGCTTGACGGTGCGACTCAAGCGTATCGTCGTCGCTGACTAGGGCATTTTGAACCGGTGCCAGATGAATAGTTCGTTTATTTGCCCTGATCGATCGAGTTGGATGCTTTATGTAAAAACCTTTGCCTAGTAGCTTGAGCTCAAAGCAAGCGGCCCATGCCGGCTGAAGTATGGTTTCGAGTTTTTGTTCCGCCAAATTCCAGCCGGCTTCCTTATAGAAAGCAACCCAGCTGACTTGCCAGCCCTGCGCCAGGGCCCGCATTGCCGTCCCGAGTGCGGCCGAGGTTTTGCCTTCCGTCACCGGTGAACAAGTAGATGAGGCCAGGTTCTTTCATAGCGGTTTCCCAGCTAGAATATCACGCGTCAGACGAGTCTCAAGTTGGTTGGCCGAGACCGGTATGACCAAGCCATAGTTTGCCAGAAGGCGAGCGACGCGTACTACCGGGAACCCAAGGACACCGGTGACCGAGCCGCGCACGATCATTTCTTTTTCCGGAGATCGATCGAGTTGAATTAATATCTTGGCAAATACCGCCAGACTAAATCCACCCGCTTTTTCCAGTGGGTTCGCCAGAGCAAAATAGTCGTCGATTTTTTCCTCTGGTAGATGAGGGAGGAGAACGTCGGCGTCTTCTACCTCCCGCGCCAATCCTTTGGCTTCCGACCAGATTGCAACGGCGCTAACTTCATGGTGCCAAGTATTCATTAATAGTTGCAGATACTCTCGGGCCTGGGTGAGTGACTGAGGTTTGCCCAGTGGGCGGCCGCCGGCAAAGGCGAGCAAATCCCCGCCGATGATGATGTCGTCAGGTTGTAATTGTCCATGGAGGCGTGAGGCCACTTCCAGCACTTTGCCGGCGGCGATAGTTGAAACATACTCACTCGTTTCGGTAAAATCGTGGGGTTTTACCGCGTATTCATCGAACTGACTCGGCTGAAGTTCATGCTCAACTCCCAACATAGCCAGCAATCTTTGCCGCTGGTAAGAACCGGAAGCTAAAATTACCCGTCGACTCATGGAGTTTTAATTTCGCTGACAAAAAGCGTGTCGCCGCTGTATTTGCCGGTAACGATAACCGCCTTGCCATCATAAGCAGTGAAGTCAACGGTATAGCTCTCGATGGCGATTGACCCAGACGAAGCCTGTAAAGTTCCGGTATTTTTAGTCCGCATCCGAAGTGTGCCGGTGGTCGTAGTAAAACCCGATTTTTGCTCCGCGGTGGTCGGCACTTTGTTTGCCGGAGCTTTGGAGGAACAACCAGACAATAGCACCATCACGATCATCACAGTTAAGTACAAAAAGTGTTTGTTCATAGCCTTAGTATCGCATTTCAGCTAATACTTGCAAAGTGCTTGCAGGTGGGTTTATGCTGGGTTAATGAAACTGTTGCGGCGTGGGTTAATCATATCAGGCACGTTATTGTTGTTTCTCCTGCCGGTACACTTTCTATCCTCAGTTCGTTCGGCTAACTTGACTAGTGTTTCGGTTACGCTCTCTACCCCTCGTTTGTCATTCCATGGAATTCTAGCCGCTGGTAATACCGTTGGTAGCTCGGTGGTTACCTTAAACTCAACCGCTGGCGCCGCCCCTTCAACCAGCTCGGCTAATTTATTTGAAGGTGATACGATCTTGATTGGCAGCCGCCAGTATCGGGTCGCCAGTCCCAGTGCCGGAGCAGGCTTTACGATTACTGGCCACGCCACCACGCCGGCAATTAACACCTTGCAAAGTGGCGACGCTGACACAAATGATTTAGCGATTGCTTCCCGATCGGCGTCAACCACGGTTCGCTTTACCACCGCTAGTGCGATCAATGGCGGCTCGTTCCGAGTGCTGATTCCAGCCGCAACGGCGAACAATAATGATGGTTTGCCGGATGCAACCGGCTGGGATTACGGTGGTGGAGCCGCCGCAGCTGTCACCGTAACCTGTCCGACTGATCTTACTGGTTATGATTTTGTCGCTGGCAGAGCTACTCCGGCGGCTATTATTCGTAATGGACGAACTTACCATGCTTTTGAGTGTGCTTATTCTGGAGCTGGTGGCAACGGCACGGTTTTTGATGGCGTAACTAACGGCACAATAGTGATTAGTAATCATTTAATCAATCCTTCGCCTGCTTCCAGTCACCAGGTCGGTTATTCTGACACCTACCCAATCGTCGTTGAGCATCTAACTGGATCAACCAATGGCTACACCGTGCTGGACAGCACCGTGGCGGCGGTGGCCGTGATTGAATCAGTTCGGGTGACAGCGGTTGTTTCACCGCAAATCACTTTCCGCATTCTGGGGATTGCCTCTGGAGTTAGCCGCTGTGGGGCAGCAACCTCGGTCGCGACCACTGCCACTTTAGTTCCCCTGGGCGAATTGTTAATTGACTCCTTTAAGACCGCCGCTCAGCAGTTGGTTGTTTCTACCAACGCGGCCAATGGCTATGCCGTAACTACAATTGCTGACAATCAGCTGCATCGTATTGGCGCGGCTTGCACTGGTGATGCCACCACTGGCGGTTGTATCCCAGATTCGTTAGGTGATACCGGAACAATGGCGCATGACGTATCGGACGAATGGCTTACTACCAATACTAAAGGTTTTGGTTATACGCTTGAAGACAATACGGTTGGCACCGGTGACATGGATGTTTACCACAATAGCTCTGATGCTAACTGTAACGGTACCGCTGCTAGTTGTTTCCGCCAGTTCGCCGACAACGAAGATGGTCAGTCACCACAGAGGATTTTCTTGAGTAGCACCGTGGCGGACAACGAAAACGTCTTTGTTTGTTACAAAGCCGTTATTTCTACTACCCAACAGGCCGGCAGTGACTACTCAACGGGAGTAACTTACCGGGCGACCGCAACATTCTAAGGAAAAACTATAAAGAAAAGAGTTATGCCACACCGCCTGCCCCGCTTATTAATCTCTTGTTCGGTTCTAGGTTTGGTTTTGTTGGCCGGTTTTTCTAAGGTCCAGGCCCAGGGCACCAGTGTAGCTAATCTGGAGGAGATTCAGCGTGCCGCGGTTGGTTTGACCGCGTTGCCCCCACGGTTGGGTGAAGATGGTTCACTAACTGGTCAACCGGGATCCACTATTCAGACTGAAATCCGGGTGCGAAACGTTTCCGCCCAGACGATTGTTGTCGGTACCCTGGTGGAGGATTTTGTGATTGCGGCCGATGGCCGGACGCCAGTGCCGGTGGATAGTCAGATCGATAGTCGTTTTTCCCTGGCTAGCTGGATTGAAATTCCGGTCAAGCAGGCGACAATCCAACCCGGCGGAATTCAAACTATTCCGGTGGTCATTCGGGTTCCGGCTAATGCCCGGCCGGGTGGTCGTTACGCCATGATTATGCACCAGCCGGTGGTTAACACCGGAGAGGACTTGAGCGGTGATTTGGCCGGTCAGGCAGCCATTAATGAGCGGGTAGGCACCCTGGTTTACTTCCGTGTACCTGGACCGGTACATGAAGAAGCGGCGCTCCGCAATATTGTCATTCCCGGGTTTTCTGAATTTGGCCCCGTACCAATCAACTTTAAAATTGAAAACCTTTCTGATGTCCATATCCGGCCGCAAATCACGATCGAGGTTCGCAATCTGTTTGGACGGACGGTGGATACGGTTACAGTGGAAACCCAGAACGTCTTTCCGGATTCCCTGCGTGACTTTACCGCCAACTGGGATCGGGTTTGGGGCTGGGGGCGTTATACCGCTCATTTCAACGTGGCTTTTGGCGAGCAAGGCCAGGTGTTAACCGCCTCGGTTCCGTTCTGGCTATTTCCTTATCGGCTAATCGTCGCGATACTAGTGGTTATTCTGGTCCTGATCGCCGTGGGCGTCCTGGTTCGTCGCCATCTACGCTATCGCAATGGTGTCGAAGAGCAGCATATTGGCTTGTTGGAGGATCGGATCCGACAACTGGAGCACGAGCTGCATGATAAAGACAATCCCTAAGTTACTTTTACTAGGTTTATTTTTCGCGTTCGGTGCGGTTTCTCTGCTTCGGGCTCAAGAGGGTGGTGTAGCGGAGGGGGAAACCGTTGGCACCAATCCCAAGCCCAGAGAGTTATCGGTTACGGCGGCGGTCCCGGTTCTCAACCCCCCACCGGCGCCCATTTTGGTTTCACCCGCCAACAACTCGATTTTAACCTCTGGCGTAGTGACCTTCGTCTGGAAGGCGGTAACCGGCAATTTGGCGCCATTGGACCGCTACGAACTAATTATTAATGGCGTCCAGAGATACAGTGGAATTCCGCTGGTCAATCATTCCACCGACGATTACGTTTTAACTTTTGACGGGACCGACTATCATCTCGCTCTGAGGCAGGACCGGTATTTGCCGGATGGCGTCTATACCTGGCGGGTGAGAGTGGTCGATGTTAACGATCGCGGCACCGATTCGACCACCTGGAATTTTACGATCGATAGCCGGGCTCCACCCTTGATCATTACCAGCATTGACGGGGAAAGCGTGAACATTTCGGCGACCGATCCGAGCTCTATTCCGGGCGATCCGGTTGAGGTGGGGCATCCGCGGCCGGAAATAATTGGCCGTTCCGATCCCGGAACGGAGATTCAGTTAACCGTGACTTTTTCCGACGGCTCGACCAGACAGTACACTGCCTCGGCTGATGTTAACGGCAACTTTGGTTTTACTTTGGAGACTTTGCCGGCCAACCAAATCGTTGCCCTGAAGTTTGTCGCGATTGATACGGCGGGGCTAAGTACGGTATTAGACGGCTTGCGACTAATATATCGACCAGCGGTGATTGTAATTACAATTCCGCCAATTATTCCCGGACTTCCACCGACGATTACCATTGAGATTCCACCTTTTCCAACCCTGGTCGTACCCGGTTTTAACCGAATATTCCCGACACCGTACCCGGGCTATATTCCCTCACCACCACCACCAACCCTGCGGGTCATCGAACTGCCGGTGTTTGATTCCACCATTTGGCTACTGCTAATTCTGATGGGAATTCTTGGCTATTTGTTAACCCTATTTTGGATTATCGGCAATTCCTGGTTGTGGTGGCCGGCGTTTTTGCGCTCCCTATTCCGTTTCTTTTTCTTTCCGGCGCCGGCGCGGCGGCATGAGTTGCGGGAACAAGATGGACAGCGCTTCTTACCCTGGTGTGGTTTTACTTTGCTCTGGCTCGATGAGCGCCGGCGCCCGCATTACCGCCGTTTAATCAGCGATCTAAATGGTAATTGGGAGACGCCGTTTCAGCTTGAATTGCTTTATCAGCTGGCCCTCCATACGCGGCACTTCGATTATCCCGCCGACCGGATCCAAATTTCGGAAGTGCGGCCCACCGATCGCGAGCGAGTTCTTTACCTCAGCGGCGAATCATTCTTAATATTTGACCCAACCCAACAGCAATACACTTCGGCAATCGAATATTTTGCCATTGCTCGGGGAATTGATTTTCGATTTACCACTTGGGTTCGCCGGTGGCGGTCAGGATTAGGGTTATGGATTCTGCGCTTGCCGCGGCTCTTTTTATGGCTATCTCTGGCCGCATCGCTCTGGATTCTTTGGCATGTCCCACTCTGGTGGAGCGCGGTCTTGACCGGCTTGATCGGTTGGCTGATAATTCGCGATTGGCGGGCGAAAGTAAGCGCGCAGCTGGAAGTATATGTTTCGTAAATTGATCGTTCTGCTAATTATTCTGCTCGCCGGTATTGTTTGGTGGCGCTGGCCAACGGATCGATCACAGCGTGAGTTTGTTCAGTTTCGCTTGAAAGATGAAGAATACACGGCCGTGGTCGCGCGGCAACCGGCGGAAATTCAGCTAGGCTTAAGCGGTCGGGAAAGCCTGGGCGCGGACGCGATGCTGTTTTTGCTGTCTAGTCCGCAAAGAGCCACTTTTTGGATGTTTGAAATGCACTTTCCCCTAGATTTTGTCTGGTTGGCTAACAATAAGGTGATTGATCGCCATGAGAATATTCAACCACCAGCCATTGGCACGCCCAGGGAACAAATCGTGACCGTTCAACCAACTTCTCCCGCCGAGGGGGTTTTGGAATTGCCCGCTGGCTTTATTGCCCGTCACCAGATCGAGCTAGGTGACGAGTTTGCGCTCACCGGTCAATTTTTTCGTAAGCTATGGTAGAGTAGTAGGACCGTAAAACCGTAAGGGGATTTTCCTCGCAGTGGATGATCCCCGCTACAAAAGAGGAGAGTGTATGGCCGGTGCCACACAAATAACCAATTCAGCTGATTTTCAAAAAATGGTTGTGGAATCAATTCAACCCGTGTTGGTAGATTTCTATGCCGACTGGTGTGGACCCTGCAAAATGGCCGAACCAATCATCAATAAACTGGCTGACGAATACGCTGGTAAGGCCGGGGTAGTGAAGCTCAACGTCGATGATCCGGAGAATCAGGAAGTGGTGCGCAGCCACCAAGTGATGAGCATTCCCACCGTGGTTTTATACCGGCAGGGGAAAGTTGTCGCCCGGGAGACCGGTTTTATTGGCGAAGACGGTTACCGCAAAATGATCGAGGACGGATTGAAAGGCTAATATGGCCGAACGAGTAAAAGTCATCATTGTTGGCTCTGGTCCATCTGGTTACACGGCCGGTATTTATCTCTCCCGTGCCCGTTTGGAGCCGCTGTTGTTCGCTGGCCGTCAGATTGGCGGTCAGTTAATTAACACGACCGTGGTGGAAAACTACCCTGGCTTTCCCCAAGGTATCAACGGTCCGGACTTGATGGTGGCGATGCGCCAACAAGCCGAGCGGTTTGGCACGAAAATTATTGATGATGTTGTGTCCAAGATTGAAAAGATTGAGGGTGGCTTCCGGGTTTGGAAAGGTGAGGAGTCCTGGGAAACCCAGACGATTCTTCTTTCAACTGGAGCTCGATCTCGCCCGCTGAGTTTGCCGAGGGAAACGGAATTGACCGGCCGCGGGGTCAGTTATTGCGCGGTCTGTGATGCGGCGTTTTTCCGAGATAAAAATGTTTATGTTGTCGGCGGTGGCGATTCGGCCATGGAGGATACTCTTGCCTTGACCAAGCATGCGGCGACAATTCACGTCGTTCACCGGCGCGGCGAATTCCGGGCCTCAAAAATCATGCAGGACCGAGTACTCAATCATCCCAAAGTTAAAGTTCATTGGAATACGTCGGTTGTCGAGTTGAGGGGAGAGCAAACCCTAACCAGCTTGGTTCTCGAAAATGTTGAGACCAAGCAACGCGAGGAAGTGGCGGCTGACGGTTTGTTTGTGGCGATCGGTCACTCTCCATCGACTGAGTTCCTCAAGGATTTAGTGGCCCTGGATCAGGAGGGATACATTCTCACCCGACTAGCTTTGGAAAAGCCTAGCCTCGACTTGGCAGCCCAACACTTAGATGATCGAGCTTGGGTTGATTTTCCTACGATGACTTCGGTGGACGGTATTTTTGCCGCCGGCGATTGTGTTGATTTTCGCTACCGGCAGGCGGCAACCGCCGCTGGCTTTGGCACCATGGCCGCGCTGGATATCGAACGCTGGCTAGACGAACATTGAGGGTCTGACCCTCCAGAGGTGAAATCTTCCAAGGTCTGACCTTAATCTGGTATAATATTGCTTCTCGAGCACCCGTAGCTCAGTTGGATAGAGCGTTGGTTTGCGGAACCAAAGGCCACAAGTTCGAATCTTGTCGGGTGCACGTTTAATTTCCCGAAAAATGTCAATCAAGTCTCATAATTGATTAATGCAAGCTCCCATGAAAAGCCGGATGGTCGAGTTTATGGCTGGGAACATATATCTTCCCGCCAACTTGCGCCCAAAATGGGTTGGCAGTGGCACTGGAAAGATCCATTGGGAGGAACATTCGAGGACCGTTTACGTCCAGAATGGTTATTTGGGGACTTTTTCTGAGCCATTTCGGTGCCAACTTAAAACTAGGGACTTTTTGGGGACTGTTTGAGTCCAGATCGAAATCTCTGAAATTGATGGTCCGTAAAAGGTCCGCATAAAGTCCCCGATTTAAAGTCGGCACACTAAAGGTACCTAAAAGATCCTTATTCGACCAACCAGGGCCAAACCAGGACCAATGGAGGAACATTAAGGGAACATCTCCGAAACATTTACGGATCATTTCGGGCGCAAATTGCCGGGAGGATATAGATCCCCAAACTCGTGAAGCGGAACGTGAAAACCTGCGTAAACCTAGCTCCGCTTAGGACCCGATTCCAAAGGAAACTTTTCTTCCAGCCAGTGAACCCACCGGTCAATTTGACTCATCGGCGGCAGCTCATTAACCAGGTACAAACGTAAAATACTGACTAAATCATCACTAGTCACCCGTACCGGGCTATGGGCATTTGACTCCAGTAAAATCAACTCGTTGCCGAAAAAATTTGGTGCTTCAATATGAATTTCCGGAACTCCATGATTGTCTCGCAACCAAAATCGACCTAGTTGATTCCAATAATATAGCCTGCCCTGATAGCGAATCCCAAAGGTTGTGACCTGGTTGAGCATGGAAATCGGTTTAGTCGAGGCCAAAACGTAAGTAATGAAAAGGAAAGCCAAAATCACGAAGATCAGCAAAGTTTGTCCGGCAAAAAATAAGATCAGCGAGACTAACATAACAATGACCGCCACGGAAGAGTAGTATTCTCTGGTGCGGGGACGGTGAACCCGGGAATCGGCGATCCACTCAAAAATTAAATATTCCGGCTGAGGTTGAGCGATACCCGACGGCAAAAAACTCTCGGCAAAATCTGGAGTGGTGGCGATGGTAGGTGGCGCGGCAGCAGCACTTGGTGCCGCAGGCGTGGGCGAGGCGGAAACGCCCGTTAACAAATCGGTCAGCATATTCGGACGGGTGGGGCTAGGATCAGCCATACCCTCATCGTAGCATTTTTTTACCTCACGATGGAAGCGTACTGGCCGGAAATCCAGCCGCGGGCATTGGGGAGGTATTCAATCTCGTACCAACCATTTAGGGTGGAAACATAGGGATAGCTGGCGCCAACGGTGACCCGAGCAACTTCGCTGCCAGCTGATGAGGCTTGATCGCGGACCCGCAACCAACCAGTGCCGGTATCTTTGATTGTGACGTATGGCTTGACGAGCGCGGTTGACGTGGTGGCGACAGGAGTGTTAGGGATGGGCGTGCTTTTCGGAGTTGGCTTGGGTGTTGGCGTGACCAGCGGCGTTGGGCGCGGCGAGGCACCAACGTTTTCGTTTAAAACGATTGGAGTTGGAGTGGCAGTCGGAGCGGCGATTGTCTCGGTACTTTCCTTATCGAGTCGGGAAAAAACATGCAAGCGAAAACCCTTGGTGACCTTGGCCGAAAAAGTTTTACGGGCGTGGCCCACCGCCGTCACTGTCAGGGAGTAATCACCTGGATTAATCGTGTCGAGAATTACCGGCGAGAGACCATAGGTAGTGGAATTTAAGGCCACGCTGGCACCTTCCGGCACCGTGATGACCGAGAGTTCAGCCCGATCGGAAGTGGATAGCGGTTCCAGTTCCAAAATGTCTCCCGTGCCGCTGGGTTCGGATCCCTTGAAGCTCCACAGAATCGTAGTTAAAGCACCCGGGTACAAGTGAATTTCCGTTTCGTAGGGCTGTTTACCCGTTTCTCCACTGGGTTCTAGTTTAACTTTATAAACTCCCGGCTTGAGGTTGTCGCGATTAACCGGGGTTTCACCCAGGTGTAATTCGTTCAGATAGACCTGAGCTTTGGCCCCCTCGGTGACCTCAATTTGCAATCCGGAGATGTTCTTTTGCCAGGGGAGATTGCACCCGGTGAGTAGTAGGGCCGAGCTGGCGAGTAGGAGGAAGCGCCATTTTCTCAGGAGGAACATAGTGCTATTGTAGCAGCATGAGTTTTTCCTCCAGATTAGGAAGAGTTGGCATTGTCTTTGGGTTATGGCTGACCTTTACCGGTCATGTTTTAGCGATCGACGATTTTAGTCGGACCCTCAATTTGACCTATACCATACTCGATAGCGGCGAGACGCAGGCCAAGTACGAAATTCGGCTCAAGAACAATCTTTCGACCGTTTATGCCAAGCAATATGCCTTGACTCTCAACAGTAACGACGTGACGAATATTGAGGTCCGCGATCAGGAGGGCAAACCTCTGCCTTGGGAACAAAATGCCCGGGAGAACCAAACTACAATCGCGGTGAAACTCGATCAGGGCGGCAAGGTGTTGGGACGGGATAAGGAAGTGACTTTTTCCATCAGTTTTCTCAGTCATGATGCGGCGTCGATTTACGGGCGGGTTTTAGAAGTGGCGGTACCAAAGCTGGCTGCGCCCCAAGAATACGCCCAGTACAATGTGATCTTAAACGTCCCGGCCAAATTTGGTCCACCCTCGATTGTTGAACCCGCCCGTTATACCTTCGACTCCATCGGCACGATGGGGGTGCTCCGGTTTCACCAACGTTGGTCAGCAGTCCGGCATCTCGGCTCTTATTCGGGGACGAGCAAACTTACGATTTGCGACTAACCTATCACGTGGAGAATACGGCTCAGAATGTGGGTGTAGTCCAGGTTGCTCTGCCCCCGGACACGGCCTATCAGCGGGTGCTGTACCGTTCGTTGATTCCTCACCGGAAAGAATTTCGCCTTAGATTCCGACGGCAACTGGATCGCGGAGTTTCGCGTTGCCGGTCAAGCCAAGCAGACAATCGTACCGCCCATCTTCAAATTACGGCCCTGTCCCGACCTCAAGCCCTTCTGCCGGTGACTAATCCCGCAAAAGACCGAGCCATAGCCTCTGGGGTGACGGTGAGATCGATTATCGGCGGCACCACTAACTGGCCGACCCAACAGGCCGCAATCAAGCAATTAGCCCAACAATATCAGACGCCGCAGGCAATCTACCAATACGTGGTTGACGCGCTGCAGTACAACTATCGTCGGTTTCGAGCAGTCTGACGCCCGGAACGCTTGGGCGCGGCGGGCGCGCTGGCTGATCCGGCCAACGCCGTGTGTACCGAATTCTGCCGACTTATTCATCGCTATTGCCCGGGCAGCTGGCATTCCCGCCCGCCGCGCCACCGGTTATGCCATTGCGGAAAACAATCGGCTTCGGCCCGTTATCCTTGATCGCTGATGTCCTTCATGCCTGGCCGGAATACTACGACCAACAACAAAACGTTTGGGTGGCGATTGATCCCACCTGGGCGGACACGACCGGGGGAATTGATTACTTCTCCAAGCTTGATCTCCGTCACCTGACCTTCGCGATTCAGGGCCAAGAATGACGAGCTGCCGTATCCGGCCGGACTGTACAAGATCGACGGCCAGGAAGAAAAAGACGTGCAGGTTGAGCTGGCGACGCAGCGGCTGGAAGCCTCCGAACAGTTGATCCGTTCGAACGCAAGCCGACTCTGCTGCCGCGCTGGGGTCTGCCGACCGGGAAATTTTCGTCATTACGAACGAAACCGGTGCGGCCCGGTATAATATCGACTATCGCCGTCGGTATTTCGGGCTCGGTCAGCCTGATGTCGGCCGACAAAGTGCAAGCTTCCGGTGCTGCTGCCCTACGCCAGCTACGAACTAGCCATCGATTTATCCGGTACGTCCTGGCTCAACCCGCAGATCTGCCACCCTCAATCTTTTCCTCGGCGACCAGGAAGAAAAATATGAAATCATCGCTCGTCGAGCCCTCTATCAACCAGTCTTCCGCTGGCTTTTCGTGGGAATTCATCGTCGCGCTCGTTTCCGCATCAGCCGGGGGTCTATTGGTTTTCCTCGGTCGACGGTACCGTACTTTACGTCGGTAAAGCCAAAGATCTCGCCAAACGAATTGCCCAGTATCGACAAGGTCGCGAATTGGGAGCGAACAAAGAAGTTTTGGTCCGCGAGGCCGTCAAGGTGGAGTGTCAGGTGCTGGCTTCGGAATTGGAAGCACTGTTGGTTGAAGCGGAGCTGGTGCATCGTTATCAGCCGAGGCTGAATATTTTGCTCAAGGACGATAAATCGCCAATCTACGTGGTCATAACCAGGGAGGTTTATCCCCGCGTGTTGACTGCCCGCAAGCGAGAGATTGATCGGGGAAAAATCCAAGGTGAGATCTATGGTCCGTTTCCCTCGGCGTATATGTTAAATAAGGTGTTGCGAATGATTCGACCGATCTTCCGCTGGTGCAATCAAGCCGCCAAGCGGGAAGCGCGCCGACCCGCCTACACTGCCGCCGAAAAAGTTAAACCCTGTTTTTACTTCCACTTAGACCAATGCTCAGGGGCCTGCGTGGGGCTGGTCGGCGCGCGCGAATACCGGACCAATATCACTCGTCTCCGCCGCTTTCTCCGTGGGCAGACTGCCGCCGTGCTCCGTCAATTGAAAACGAAAATCGAGGTCTTATCCCAGGAAAACCGTTTTGAGGAAGCCGCTGTCCTGAAGGATCAGTATGAGTCGATTCAGCAGGTGACTAATCCAGAATTTCGTCTGGAACCGGACGTTGCCTTGCCGCGGCTGCGGTCGGCTTTTGGTACCCAAGCGGTTCAGTTGCTAAGAGAAGTGGTGACCCGCGAACTAGACCTACCCGCAGCCTGGCAGCCGCGGCGGATCGAATGCTACGACGTCAGCAACTTGCAAGGAAAATTGGCCACCGTTTCCCAAGTAGTTTTTACCGGAAGGAGTGTCCGACCCCAGCCAGTACCGCATTTTCCACGTCCGGCGACACGAAACACCGGACGATTATGCCATGTTGCGCCAGGTTCTTGGTCGTCGCCAAAATCATCCGGACTGGGGTATTCCTGATCTGATTCTGATTGACGGCGGACGGGGGCAGTTGAATGCCGCTTTATCGGTCTGGACTTGGCCGACTCCGGTGGTCTCAATAGCCAAGCGTCCTGATCGTCTGATCCTCCGATCACCGAGCGGCGTTTTTCACCAATATCCGGTGGCCCAACTGAGCGCGGCTGGGGAATTGCTTCAACAACTGCGTGATGAGGCTCACCGTTTTGCCAAAAAGCATGTTCATCGCCGACTCGCCAAACGGGATTTTACTGAGTAAAATAGATGATTATGAAGGGATTTGTGCGTTCGATCATTCTAACCATCGTTTCGATCTTACTGTTGAGCTGGTTTTTACCAGGCGTAGCCGTGGCTAACACCGTAAATCTGATCTTAGCGGGAATCGTGTTGGCCGTGCTCAACGCGACCCTGCGCCGTTTTTAAACATCATCTTATTACCGGTCAACCTCTTGACGCTGGGGTTGTTCGGTTGGGTGATCAACGCTTTAGTGTTATATCTGACCACTTTGTTAGTGCCCGGTTTTTACATCGGCCAAATTGATATCTTTGGACTAGTGCTCACAGACTTCTGGAGTTTGATCGCCGTTTCGTTTTTCTTGTCGGTGGTTTATAGCTTTCTGGGAATCGTGCTCTAATCTGGTGATACAATAACCTTTATGTCTTTCGTCTGGATTGCCCACATTCTCGTCACCGTCTTACTGATCAGCAGCGTTTTGCTGCAGGCCGGGGAGTCAAGTTTTTTGTCCTCCAGCGGCTTAATTTCAGGCGGCGAGCACTTTCACACCCGTCGCGGGATTGAAAAATTGCTGTTCTATAGCACCTTTCTTTGGCTTGGTCTATTCCTGATCCTGAGTATCCTGCTCTTGCGCTAAGATAGAGCTATGGTTTCATGGCGAACCCTGATTTGGTATACCAAGGCTTTTTCCGGCAAGTATCGCCGGACCCTATTTTTTGGCTTAGTGGTTGGCGTACTATTGGTCTGGCTGTTTCCCAGGATCATCGTTTATTTGCCCCAACGTAAAGCGGTGCGTTATGTCGGACGCGTTGGCTTATTCCGTTGGGTTGATTTGCCGCTCGATATCCAGGAGAAAATTAGCGTTGGCTTGACGTCCTTAGACGAGACTGGCCAACCGGTGCCGGTGTTGGCGGAGCGTTGGAGTACCGAGGAAGACGGGAAAGTTTTTCGTTTTTTGTTAAAGCGTGGTTTGCGTTGGCAAGATGGACGCGAGTTTAAACCGGAAGATGTTGATTATGCTTTTGCTGATGTCCAAACCGTGCGCACCGAAAATGAGGTCTTATTCCGACTGACCAATCCCTATGCCCCTTTTCCGGTGGTGGTTTCTCAACCACTTTTTCGAGAGCAACGGAACCGGCGACTGTTTTTTTTCACGGAAAGTCAAATCATCGGGTTGGGCGAGTATCGCGTTCTCGGTGTGAAATACCTGCAGAGTGGTTTTGTTGGTGAGTTAGTGATGGAAAATCAGGAGGAACGACTGATTTACCGGTTTTATCCGAGCGAGCATGATGCCGTGGTGGCGTTCCGGCATGGCAAGATTGACGGACTGGAACAGTTTCCGACTCTAGAGGAATTGGTTCCGGACGAACAGAAAAGGTATCAAATCGAGGAGGATGTTAATCTCCGCCAATATGTGGCCTTGTTTTTTAATACGGCCGACCCTAATCTTTCTCGCGAAGTTCGTCAGGCGCTCAACTATGCCACGCACAAACCCGATCAGGATCTGCAAAGACTCCGCGCCCTTAGTCCCATTTCCCCACTGTCCTGGGCCTACAACGCGACCGAGGAAATTAATCCTTTCAGTTACGACTTAGCCAAAGCGGTTGACTTATACGAAAAGGCCCAACCCTCCCAACCCCTCAGCATTACGCTGGATACGGCGGTTTCCCTTCTGGACGACGCCCAAGCGGTTGCCCTGGACTGGCAAGCCTTGGGTCAGGAAGCGGAAAAACAGTGCAACGAGGTAAAATCTCGGCCGTTGGACCCGCGAAAAAAACGGACTGACGAAGAAAGTCGCCAGCAAATGGACTGTATGCGTTACCAAATCAAGGTGGAAGTACGGGTGGTTCGTGATCTGCAGAACATTCAAGCCGTGCTAATTGGTCGGGAAGTGCCGCCCGATCCGGATCAATACACCTGGTGGCACTCCAACCAGCCGATGAACATCTCCCGCTACCAAAATACGCGGGTAGATAAACTTTTGGAAGATGCTCGAACCGAGACCGACCAACAGAAGCGGAAAGTAATGTATTTTGAATTTCAACGATATTTAGTTGAGGACGTGCCGGCCATTTTTTTCTACTATGTTCCCCAATATCAGATTCTGAGGCGGGGATTGTTATGACGCAGTGGATCGAGGTCAGCCGCGCGGCGCTGCGGCACAATCTGGCCGTGGCCAAGGCCCTAGCACCGGAGCAGCGCTGCTGGCCCTGCGTGAAAGCTAACGCCTATGGTCACGGCTTGGCGGAAGTGGTTTCAACAATTGACGATTTGGCCGACGGTTATTGTGTCGTTTCTACCGGTGAGGCCCTGGCACTTCGCCCGCTGACGCAAAAGTTTATTTTCGTGCTCAACATCGTTGATTCCGAACAAGTAACCGACTGCGTCGAGCAAGACATTGTTTTACCGTTGGCTTCTGACGAGCAAGCCCAACTTTATGCTGCGACTAATCGCCCGGTTCACGTCCATCTGGAGATTGATTCCGGTATGGCTCGCACCGGTTTTAAATGGGCTCATCCTTCCGAGATGCTGGTTTATTTAGGTCGACTGCCGAAAAATATTCAGGTGGAAGGACTTTGGTCACACTACGCCGCGGCGGGGGAAAATCAGGTTTTTACGCGGGAACAATATGATCAATTTGCCAAATTTGTTCGCGCCTATGAGAAAGCTTTTGGTCCGGTTCTGGTTCACTTGGACAAATCCGGCTCGTTACTGCTGCCTAATTTTCATTGGTCAGACGATTGGCGCCAGGCCTATCGTTTGGGAATTGCTACCTATGGTTTTGATCCCGCCTGGCCTGGCGCCCAACGATTGCAACCGGCATTGACTTGGAAAACTAAAGTAATTTCAACCCGCCCTCTAGCTAAGGACGAGCCAGTAGGTTATGGCTTAACTTTCACTTCCCGCCAGGATACTTGTATTGCTACCATTCCGGTTGGTTACGCCGACGGGTACGATCGCTCACTTTCCAACGTCGGCGCCGTCTTGATCAATGGGGTACGTTGTCCGGTTCGCGGCCGAATTTGCATGAATCTAACCATGGTTGAGGTACCCGCCTCGGTCAAAGTTGGTGACGAGGTAGTGTTAATCGGCCAACAAGGGGACGATGAACTGACCGCTTTTGAATTGGCGGGCTGGATTCATACTACTCACTATGAAATAATTACCCGTCTCCACCCAGATATTCCGAAAATTATGGTCTGAGTTAGGACCAACCTGAGAATGATAATCGTTGGTCGGGAATATCGAAAATTGTCCGTACTCGGTATCCCCCCAGCAAATTAATAATATTTCGCAGATCATCTTGCCGGATTGATTTATTGTCCCAGGCGTAAAGGACGGTGCCAAAGCGGTCCATGGTTTCTTGTAACAACGGCCAGTGTTTCTCAATCTGTAGTAGCGGCCACGGCAGCATCACCACTCCGCCCCAATTTTGTAATCGATGTGAGATGAAGTTCCAGCCGAATTCAGGAATCAAACCACGACCGGGGACAAAAAAATCCGGCGAAAGAATAATTGGTCGGCTGGTTCGTTGCTGAAGATTACTGGGGGAATCGTCGGCGGATTGAGCCCAGACACTCCAGTTGATGATGGTTGGCAGTTCCTGATTTTGATTCAACAGCTTGGCGATTAATTGAGGCACCAGAGCGAAAAGGTTCTGGTCCTTGAGATCAAGCTTGATAATTTGCCGCTGATTCAACAACAGCTGAATGGCATTGAAAAAATCCGGCGAAGCAGCAGTTGGTGGATCGTGGGCAATAACCGGTCGTTGGTTCCATTGCCCTAAGTCCAGTTCAACAAGCGGGTATTCCCTGGCATTGGCGCTGGCCGCAATTATTTTGGCCCAGGTATCAGGTCCGTGTACGGTTCGAAATTGAGAAAAAGAATAAAAACCGAAAGTTGTCAATAAATTTCTTAACTGAGGTTTGAGCCGGCGCTGTTGCTTAGCAATAACCGCCGCTGTCAAATCCTCGGCCGCGAACCAAGCTTGACGCTCCCTCTTATCTTTTTGTTCGGCCGCATATTCCCAACCCAAACCAGCGCTGGCGGCCAGCAGCGTGGTGGCGGTTAGAAACTCGCGTCGCGAAATTTTCACCTTGGTCGCCATTCTACAGGATTAAAGGCGAAAGTTGACAAGCGGTGATCTAAGCAGTAATGTAGCGGCAATTTATCAGGGAGGTGAACTATGGCCGGGCGATTACGTTATGAGGACTATCACACTACCGAGGAGCGGGTCCAAAAACTGGCGGACCAGAAAAGGCGCGATCTAGCTAAGACCTCCGAGCCGGAAACGAGAATGGTTCTGCAAGCCGAGTTAACCAATCTGGAGATTCAGTTAGCCTGCTTAGCGGCCTCGGTCGATGAGGTGTTGATGAGCGAGCCATCGTCGTCAAGTGGTGGTGACTCAATTGTCGATTCCTTCGAGATCCAACAAGAAATGAGGAACCGCATCAAAAAAATGCGCAATTTTGAAAGGCTTCGTCCACCCATTGAGGAGCAGGAACCGACCGAGTCACCAACTCGCTGAGTTTTATTGACAAACCGGAAAAATTTACCGTATGCTTAATCCATGAAACAATCTTCCACGCCGGAAATGGCCGGCATGCTTAAGCAGTTGGAAAGTACCCTCAACCTCTATTTTGCGGTTAAGGCCCCGGCTCTGCCCGTCGGCGTCAAAGACTTTATCGTTAAAGCAGCGCCATATTTTGTGATTCTAGGAATTATCTTGGCGGTTCCAGCCTTATTGGCGATTCTCGGCCTCGGTGCCATCACTGCTCCGTTGGCTATGCTGAGCGGTGATTGGGGTTTGTTGAGCCTAGTTTCCTTGGCCGCGATGGTCGTCACCCTGGTTTTGGAAGCATTGGCCGTCCCTGGCCTGTTCAAGAAACAGAAGTCAGCCTGGGATAAACTGTTTTTAGTCTCATTGGTGAATTTGGTGCCACAGATCCTCAGTATGAACTTGATCGGTCTGGTAATTAGTAGCGTGGTCGGTTGGTACTTCTTATTCCAAGTGCGCTCTTCTTACAAGTAGACTACCAGCTGCCACCACCACCGCCACCACCACCCCCGCCTGAGGAGCCGCCACCGCCGGAACTCCAGCTTGATGAGCTCGGATTGTATGAAAGTCCAGAACTGGCTTGGGAGCTGAAGGAATCAACGAATGAGCTGGTAGTCCAGGCCGCTCCTACAGGTACGTATTCCGGCGCTTTGACGTTCAACTTTTCCATGTCCCGATTGAGCTGTTTGGCGACGCCAAGGGCGATGGCAAACGGCAGAATTTCTTCAAAGAACAAGTGCTTTTCCTTGATTTTTTCCCGCCAGGCCCCGCGAGCGATCGTGGCTTTCAAACCCTGAGCTTGGCGTGCCAAGTTGGTTCCTTTGGCCGTCTTAGCGGGTAGGAAATAAGCCGCGGCCAAGGCCACTAGGCCGGAAATCAAGTAAATCGGGATTGCCAGCCAGAGCTCTTGCTCCAGCAGCGTTACTAGCCACCAACCGGCGAGGGAGTCGAGGACAATGGCCACCACCAAAGCCCAACCCCTGGTTTTTTGGGGGTCGGCCACGAAAAGTTTTTTGGCAAACAATGAGGTCATGAGCAACTTCTTAACTTGTTCCATTTTCTGATAGAACGTACCCTTGAGCGTAGAAATCTTGACCGTTTGGCCGGTGGCAAATAATTGATCGAGCAGGTAGCGTTGGTGTTCCGGCAAGGCCGCGGTTGCGTCCTTCAGTCGGGTTAGTTGGTAGTCCGTCTCACTGCCGAGCAACTTCTTCTTGTTTTCCCGCTCAATCCGCAAAAACTTTAGGCGAGCCAACTCGATAATCTCGGCCACGACGTCTTGATTGTCGGCCCGTTCGTCCAGTAAAGCGCCGGCTTCTCCGGGGGTTAGTTCTTTCAGCGGTTCGTAGATCATGGGCACAGGTCTTTGCCGCCAAGGGAGCAAAGTTGTTTGCGGCCGCGACGGGTCGTGATCAAAAACATTCCAAGAGGTAAACGCCCGGTCGCGGCCGCGTCGCCACCACCACCAGCCCATGATCAACCCGGGAAGAAACAGCGGCAGAAGAACGAGGTTGTCGATTAGTTGCTTGATCAATTTCTGGAAAGGCGTGGGAAAAATTAGTCCACCAGCGGAATCGAGCTGAAGGCGGACCGTGAAGTTATCGCCGTAGTTAATGGTTAGAGGATATGTAAATTCGGCCTGATGAGAATCAAGTTGGCGAAAATCACAATTTTGATCATCGTTGCCAAAGGTGCCGGAATAACAATTGACGGAGCGAATCTCCGTTCCAGGTGAAGACACTAAGGCGGAAGAAGTCGTGATTGGAATGGTCCAGCCTTCGCCGGTAATGTCCCAGTATAATTCCGGTTGCGCTAGTTGTCCGTCGATCTCGATCAGTTGGACCGCGTTTTCCACCCGATATCGAATTTGGTAAGTTTTCTCCCCGACAAAAGTCTTGTCCGGATCGCCGATTTTGAGAACCAAATTTCCCTGATCAAAACTTTGCTGAAAGGGAATCGGCTGGCCTTGTTCGTTGGTGATGGTTATGCCCGAGAGGCGGGTGGTGTAGTTTAACCCCTGTCGGCTATAGCGCACCGGAATATAGCGGAAGATGCCGTGTTTTTCTTCATCAGTCACGTACTGAATTCGTTCTTCGATCCGGATCGAAGTATCATTTTGAATTTCGATCTTCGCCGAAAAATTAGTGATTTCTTCCGCGGCTCGGATTGGTCGGGCGAGACCAAAAATACCGGCCACCAACGCCAGGGACAAAAGTAGTCGAGTGAGTTTTGTTCTTAACACCGGTGTTTTTACTATAACACTTCTGCTCGGGATTAGCCGACTTGACGGCATCAAGCCGCCATGTTTAACTAACTAAAATTAAAGGGAGGTACTGATGTTATCAGACCAACGCCAAGCCGGAAGTTTTCTGGATACCTTACAGAGTTGGGGCGATCCCAAGCCTGAGATGCCGCCAGAACCCTCCGAGCCGGAACCGATGCCGGAAGAGGAAGACGACGCCGGCGAGTAATTTTCCGTCGTTTTTAGTTTTTTTGTTACCCTGGTGCGACCAAGGTTTGTTTGTGGCGTATACCGGTAGCTGATCGACTCAAATTTCTGATCCAGGGAGAATTGATCGGGGCTGATGAAGAAGAAGGGCGTGGCGTAGATTATCGTTCCTTAAAAAACGAAGTCGATCAGGCCCTATCCGAACCGCTCAAGTTCATTCAAGAAAAAATTCAGTATTTAGGCAGCTGGCTAAAGTACGACCAAAGCGCTCATTTTGCCCAGGTACTGGTAAATTACTATCTTTCTGACGAAGAAGCCGCAGTTTTAATCGAAACCGCCCTGGCTACGATCGGTAAGACGAGAGCGGATTTGCAACGAGCGGTTAACCGATTTGCTGTATCATGAATTAGTGAAGCTTATTAAGCTTTGGCGCGCTTACCGGTGGGCAATTCTGGGCTTAATGCTGATTGCAGGTTTGACTTGGTATTGGCGCTCCCGTTCAGCGATTATCCGTCCGGCCTTGCTGGCTGAGCTAACCGACCTACCTTTGCCGGTATTAGCCACTCCCACGCCTTCGCCAACCCCGTTTGGGCGCTATACCGTTCCCATCATTCCCGCTCGCGACCACTACGCGATTTTTTTAGTGGGCGATTCGATGACCGATGCCTTGGGACCCCATCCCTCGCAGCTGAGTCTGAGGATGAATCAACGGTATCCCGAAAAAAGTTTTATCATCGACAACTACAGTTTGGGAGCGCAGAACGTTTTAAATCTGCCTGGTTTGCTTTCCAAGCCAACCGTGATTGACCAAAAAGAAGAGCCGCCGGCGCTGGAGCGGCGGTTTGACATCCTAATAATCGAGTCATTCGGGCACAATCCACTTTCGCAATTTTCCTGGGAAGAAGGGCTAAAGAAGCAAGAGGAGGTGTTGGATTCGTTGATGATTGAGCTCAGCAACCGCCACCCACAAAGCGTAGTTATTTTCTTATCCACGATTGCACCCAGCGAAAAGGACTACGCCAAAGGGACTCTGGATTTGCCTCCGGGCTTGCGGGTCGATTACGCTCGGGAGAGAAGGGCTTATATTGAAAACTTTATTGCGTACGCCGTCCGTCATGGGATTCCCTTGGTTAACGTTTACGCCAAAAGCCTCAGGGATGACGAATCGTTAATAACCCGCTACGTCCGTCAAAATGATTATATTCATCCGTCGCAAGAAGGAGTCGACTTTATTCAGGATCAGTTGGCCGACTTTATTATCGAACAGAATTATTTGCCTTATTAGGGTTAGCCGAAAAGATGCCGCTCATTATTCATGCGGCACCATCAGGGTCCGCAGGGTCGCTTCATTGCCCAAAAATTTATCCAACTTGGCAATCGCTTTGGGAATATTAATTTCCGGCGAAAGCAGCGTTTTCACGAAGTCCTCGATGCCCAGCAGAGCGAACTGGCGCCGAATCGAAATTTCCGGAGGATAAGTTTGCTCGGCTGTATCAGGCTTAATTACGCCGTTGATCTTAACCAAAGAGCGGGGTGACTGAATCGGCCCGGAAAAGGTATCTTCCAAGAAGTGAACCGCCGGATTACCGGAAATATGCTGCAGGGATTTCATTTCTTTATCCTGACTGTTATGCATGAAACCAGCTGCTTCCGAGGTGCAGGAGATCAGGTATTCGGTTCGGATAATTCGGTTGGGTAATTTTGAGTGCAGGGGATAAATGGTGCTGCCGTACATACCAATGTCGGCCATGGTCAAACCATCATTCGGACGAACGCCCAATTGAGTGACGTACTCGGTTAGGAGTTCAGAGCTGGAGTGGGATGTGGTCCGGCGGGTAAAGAAAGCATAGACCAGTTGATCCTTAATTACGCCAGGGTAGCGGGAGGGAAACTTTTTCAGTAAACCCAAGGCGGCTAGATAGGAACCGAGTCCATCCCGTGCCAGGAAGACGATTTTATGATTCCCGCCATCCTGCGTTAGTTGGCGTAGCAAGTGATCGGCAAAACCAGTAATTACCGGGGCAACCACATCGCGTGAAGATTCATAGAGCTGATTGGTTCGGTCAACGAGTTCTTTGCGCTCAGTTTCTGGTAGGCGTGATAGCTGAGCGGCAACAAACTGAGCGATTTCGCGCCGTCGTTGGTAGCCCAAATAATTTTCGCTTTGAGTCTCGGTTCTGCTGTTTTCACGTCGAAATAACATAGGTTCTTTCAATAAGTCCCATATAGTAACATAATAGTAGTTATTTTGCCAGATACTTATTCATGTCTTTCAAACTTAGGGTAAGATAGGTCTATTGAAAGGATTAATTTATGGCTGAGCCAACTACTGAGGGAAAAAATATTGGTGACCTACTTGTCGGAGCAATAAAAGGTGTAGTAGAGCAGCGCGCTATCCCGATTTCTGATGAACAACAGCGAGTAGACCGCGTCGTCAGCCAGTTTAAAGACTTGGTTTTCTCTGGGGACAACTCGCTCACCAAGCGGATTGATGACCAAATCGAACAGTCCACACTTCCTCAAGAGGACAAAGACGCGGCGCGTGAAGTCTGGCTGGGGATCGAAAGAGTTATTACCGATTCCGCCCGGAAAACTTCCCGTCAGTTAGAAGAAAAGAAAGTCATTTTGCAGGGGGCTGGTGTAGCGATCACCGCCGAGGCGGTCAAAACCATTTTTCTCCTGCAAGTTATCACTGATCTTGAGGCTCATCAGGCGCTCGCAAAAAGTCAGCAACCTGAAGGAGCTGAGCCCAAACCGACAAAATTCTCGGTCAACGCCCCTCAGTTGGGTTGGGTTGGCGATCAGCTAGCGACGGCTTTCCTGAGATAGTGCGATTAAGCGCGCGGCCACGGCCTGCATTGATCAACTCAAAAATGAGTGGCTAATTCTTGAATCAACGCTTCCAATTATATGCCGCTAGGCTTCCAGATCGAGGACCTCATCAATCCGAATTTGGTTCACGAACTCAGGAACGTGAGAAACCAAAATCATGATGCCCTGATACGCGTCGAGGGCGGCAGCGATAATCGGCAGGTGGCGGAAGTTAATGTGGTTGGTTGGCTCGTCCAGTATGAGCAGACCGGGTCGCAGCAGCACCAAGCGCGCGAAGGCGACCAAGCCCTTCTGCCCCTCGGATAAACTGCCAATCTTTGATTTAAGTACTTCCCCGGTCAACAGAAATCCCGCGGCGATCGAGCGCAGTTGTTCTTCCGTCACGCGTTCGCCGGAATCGGCCGCGGCCCGGGTGAGCGATTGATAGGCTGTCTCTTCAAAATTCAGGGTGGAGAAATCCTGCCGGTAGTAACCAACGCGCAACCCGGGAGGGATGATAAATCCGGGGTGCTTGCCGCCGGCCATGGCCTCAATGAGGGTGCTTTTCCCGATGCCGTTGGGACCTTCAATTTGCAGATGCCGGCGCTTCATCAGCGCAATGTTCACCGGTTTGGTGACTCGGTGGTGCTGGTCCATGACCGTGACGCTGGTCAGCCGCAGTACGTCATAGGGAGCGTCGCTTTGGGCGGGAATCGTAAACGGCCGGATGGTTTTATCCTCCCGGCGGACGTCGACCTTTTCACTTTCATATAGTTCAATTTTGGCCTGCATTTTCTGGGCGACCTTGCGCATCTTGCCGCCCTTGTGAGCAAAAAAGTTCACCTTCTCCTTGTTCTCCTGGATGCCGCGGGCCTTTTGGGCGTTGATCCGATTTTCCTTCTCAATCCGGTTGGCGATCTCCTCGACCACGTCCAAGTAGTTGCCGGAGTACTGCTCCACTTTTTTCGTAAAACTGTCCAGGTACAACACGCCTTCCGTAAAGGCGTTCAGAAACTCGGCGTCGTGGGAAATGACGATGACGCTTTTTTTGTACTCCATGAGAAAAGTCGTGAGTTGATAAATGCCGAGAGCGTCTAGATTGTTCGTCGGTTCGTCCAGGAGCAAGAGGTCGGGGTTTTGGATGAGTGCCGCGGCCAGAAGCAAGCGCGCCTGTTGACCCCCGGAAAAATCGCGCACGAACTTGTCTTCCGCCGCGCGCAAGTGGACGATATCCAGCACGGCCGCCATACGCCGTTTCACCTCATGATCGGGCAATGGCAGGTACTTTTTGAAGTACTGCAAGATCGTCAGGGCCGCGTCCGCCGGAGCGACGACTTGGAAGGCGGTGGCGAGCGTCATCTGTTTGTCGACCGAAATCGTGCCGGAGTCGGGGCGGAGAGCGCCGGTGATGAGCTTGAACAGCGTGCTTTTTCCCGCACCATTTTGGCCCATCAGCGCCACTTTCAACCCTTTGCGGACAGAAAAACTCACCTCTTTGAGCACGGGTTTGTCGTGCGAAAAATTGAACGAGACGTTTTCAAAGCGGATGATAGTTTCTTGAGTGGGCATAGCGGTTTTTTCCGTGACGACGGCGAAAGGTGAATTATACGCTATTAACGGCCAGAATCTGGTAGATCGACTGATGGAATAATGCGGAGAAGGCGGGATTCGAACCCGCGTGTCCCTTGCGAGACCCAAGGTTTTCGAGACCTGGCCGTTAAACCGCTCCGGCACCTCTCCAATTGGTATATTTTACCCTACTTTCGGGAAAAGACCCTCGAGTGATATCGCTCACCTTGTTAGACGACACTAGCTATGGTGGTTAGCGGTTTTCTTGTCGAGTGGTCGTAACGAGCTCTTTAAGTTGAGCTAACTCCGCCGGAAACATATTCCCGTAGAGGTAAAAAATGCTGTCCACCCCATAAGTGCCGTAAAGCTGCTCGATTTTAAGGGCAAACTCTATTGCCCGCTTCAGTGCCGCCAAAGCTTTTTCTGGGGCGTAGTTAGGATGAGGGTCGCCAATAGCGTATTGCTCCAGCACTAAAATATCGGCGTCATTCTGTCTAACTTCCTCATGGGGAATGACTTTTTCCAAACGACGAGACATAGATTTCCTCTCTTTGTCGAATGATTATAGTACATCATTCAAAAGTGCTCTCGGTGGGAATCGGACCCACATCAACGGGTTCGGAACCCGTCATTCTATCCGTTGAACTACGAGAGCGTAGCAAGCTATTTTATCAGGATTGTAATATTTTGGTAAGGTTTGCCTGGCTAGCGCTGCCGCAAGTCGAACAACGTGCTTTTAATCGAAATTCTGCCCGGTGCCCGCAAATTGAAGATTTCCTTGAATTCAGAACCACTGACGCTGGTTTCCCCCCGATTAGTTTGGAAAATAACTTTCGAAGTATAGCCGTTATTGCCGTGTTCGATCCGAACTGAAGAAACCGACGTGTACTCCTCGCCGTAACCTTTGGCCTTTTCGCGCATTTCGGATAGTGAAAAAGGATTGCCACCCCAGCAAGAACCGATCGGCGAAACGCGCTCCAGATCGCCGCCGCCGGCTTTGCGGCGCACCACCCAAGAATTGAGAATATCGGCCATTTCTTCCTGGTTTAGCCAGGGGTGACTGCGGCCGCAGCTGTCGCCGGAGCGCGATTTGTACCAACCTTTGTAGAACCAGGGACTGTTTGACACTTTTTCGTAGGCACCCTCGGCCCAGCGGGTCCACTCGCTGGTCGTATCCCAAACAGAGGGAGTCGAGTGACCTAAGCTGGTATAAGAAATGGTGTGCCCACCCGCGGTGCTGGCGTACCAGGTAGCAAAAATCTTGCCGGTGCCATTGCTAACTACGACTTGTCCGCGGGTTTCGTCTACGGCGCGGCGCCAAGTATCGGGCGGACTGCCGGCTTTGGCGCTATTCCAAACTTGGCAAGCCTCGGTGGTGCAAATTTTTCCGTCCAGATTGCGATGGTCCATTCGCCAGCCGACGTAAGACAGAGCATAAGTGCGGGCGGCGATGGCCTGGGCTTTGAGTGCCTCGAAACCACCATCGTCACCCCAGCGGGCGGGCATTTCGGCGATCCCTTTGAGATAGCGGTCTTCGAAACTGATTCGTCCGACTAGTCTTGATATCGCCACCGGTGTCGACTTTCTCCAAGCGAATATCGCCGTAATAAGCCTTGAGAATACTTTCGTAATTTTGCCCGGATTTGGCCCGGCCATAGGCACCATATTGGCTCATACCTTTAAAGTGGGGAGCGCCGAAACTGAAAAGCCGCAAAAGCGGGTGAGAAACCAGGATTAAAATCGGGACGGGCATTGGGATCATCCGCGAGTGGTACATCGCCAACACTGGTTTGGGCGGTACCGGTTTTTTCCGCCAAGATGGCTTGTTGCCGGGCGGTCAGGGTGGCAATTTTTCCCTGCAACTCAGCTTGATATTTTTTGGCCCCAGCAATTTCTTTTTCGAAGAAAGCCTTTTGTTTATCGAGTTCAATTTGCAGGGCGGCCAGTTTTTTCGCTTGATCAGCGGCCGCCTGCTTGGCTTTTTGCAGGTTAATGATGTTTAAGCCGATACTATCGATTGACTGCTTATCACGTTCAGCCAACGTTAGTGTATATTTCAGGGCCAGGCGGCTTTCGGCACTGCGAGACGTGGATAAAAGTACAACCAATGGTGAAAAAGTGCGGGAGTAGCGGTATTGTTGGTCCACGCGGTTATAAAACAGCTGAAGTTGGTCGGCCAGAACCACTTCTTGGGTTTTTATTTCGACTTCTTTTTTCTTTTGTTCCTCGTTAAGCTTGGCAATATTAGCCTGGGCACCCTTGATCCGAGCCGCTAATTTGGCTGCCTCGGATTCGAGCGGCACAGTGGCTTGAACCGATTGGTCGAGCGATTTCTGGATTTCGTTAATTTGATTCTGCAGATCGGTGACCGGATCCACCGCCCAAGAGATGGCCGCCCCAAACAGCACCAACAACAAACCGATCAGGCTTCCGGCTAATAAATCGACGCATCTCTCCACACTATAGCGCAATGCGGTAGAATAGAGAGCATGGAACCGATTCTCTTGGCTCAAGGCACGTCTCCCGATACTTCCGGCGATATCTGGCAGTTCAATCAGTATATTTTTGGCCAGGAGGGTGAAGGAGGACTCGGACTATTGTTCAGCGGGGTGAGGGCGGCCATTCTTCAGGAGAGTTTCAGTTCGCCTGGGGACTTCATCTCGGCCATCTACCCTATTTTACTGACCTTTGGCGGCCTAATCTTTTTCATCATGTTAATCTGGGGCGCTTTCCAAATTCTCATGGGTGGAGCCAATCCTAAATCAGTGGAGGGGGGCAAAAAGCGGGTCACTTACGCTCTGGTTGGTTTACTACTATTGTTTGCCTCGTTCTGGATCGGCGAGATTGTTCAAGCTATCTTTGGTTTGAATATCGGCTTCTAATCAGACACTCCACAGGATGTAAAATACAAATCTTATGGCACTTGATTCGCAAAAACTTCCCCAACACGTCGCGATCATCATGGACGGCAATCGTCGCTGGGCGCGTCAACACGGCTGGAACCCGATTGAGGGTCACAAGTATGTGACCGACAAAGTGATTCAACCTCTGGTGGAGCACTGCGGCCAACTCGGGATTAAGTATTTGACGCTCTGGGCCTTTAGTACCGAAAACTGGGAACGCGACAAACTGGAACTAGAAGCCTTGATGAAGTTGTTTCGTTATGGTCTATCCAGCAAAGCCGACGAGCTGATTGCCATGGGCGCTCAGATTCGGGTTCTGGGTGATTTGGACCGGTTTCCCAAGGATATTGCCGAAACCAGCCGCCAGATGATGGAGAAATCCAAACACAACGACAAAATTGTTTTAACTTTTGCGCTTAATTACGGCGGGCGGGACGAGATTATTCGGGCGGTTAATCGTTTTATTGAGCAAAACCCAGGGGCGAAAAATATTGATGAGAAAGCCTTTTCCCAATTCTTGGATACCGACGGGATGCCTGATCCGGACTTGATTATTCGGCCCGGCGGGCAGCAACGCTTGTCTGGCTTTTTGCCTTGGCAATCGGTTTATGCCGAGCTTTATTTTTCTGACGTTTTAATGCCCGATTTCACGGCGGCTGAACTCGACCGGGCTTTGGAAGATTATCAGAGCCGGCAGCGGCGGTTTGGGCGGTAGAGATCATGATCAATCGACAGCTGGCTGAGGCGATCAAAGGTCATAATCCCGAAAATCCAAGTTACCAAATCCATACTCTTTCCGGATTACCTGATGAAGAGGTAGTGCGAAAACTCGCGTGGCAAAGATTTGAGACCGAGCTTTTTTTCTACCGTGGCGAGGAAGCACATACCAAATTTATTTTGGCCGAGTTACATAAAATTTTGTCTCCTGAACAAGTTGAACAATTCAACCTAGAAGCGTTTGACTTTGAGGCGCATACCCATCCGAGCGGCGATCCAACTCCTTCACTATCGGATTTGGCTATCTTCCCTGGAAGGCCGCGGGGTATTTTCGCTCGGGACGGCATTGTGTTTTACCAGTGGCCGCAGGTTGAGCCAACCGAAGCGTTTTATGAATACCTTTCCGCGGAAAAACGGAATGTATTATGGGAACATTATCCGGTGGAAGACTGGGTAGCATCGTACCAGCAGGACGATCCCGAGTTTGTCGACTTTGCCCGTTTTAATCGCTGGATTGCCGACGTCCCGCAACGTGACATTGTTAGAGCCAGGGTGCGAAAAATGCTGGAAAGTAAAACTATCGCCGGCTCGGTTTATCAGCGCTATCCCTGGGAAGATTTTGCCATGGTTAAACAATTTATCGAGGGTCATCTCAAGAAGAAATAAATGCCGCTAGGCGAAGAGTGTTATACTGCTAACTCGCTATGGCCGATACTCGATCAATCCATCAGGTTGGTGCTGATCTTTCTCCTGAAGAAGCTATGCGGCGGCGGCAGGAATTGGTTGCCGGTTCCCAGGATTATCCCGATCTTTTCCAGAGTCGACTCGATATCCCATCCGTTTCCGCCCGCAATTGTGAAAATTTAATTGGTTCGGTGGAGGTGCCGGTGGGCGCCGCCGGACCGCTGCGGCTGACGGGCGAAGGCCTGGACGAAGAAGTTTGGGTTCCCTTGGCGACGACTGAAGGCGCGCTGGTGGCCAGCGTCAGCCGCGGCTGCAAAGCCCTAACTCAGTCCGGCGGCGCTCGCGTCCTACTGGAGCGCAAGGGCATGACCCGTTCGCCAGTATTCGAATGTCCGTCGGGCGAAGACGCAGCCAAGTTTTTGGCCTGGTTCGAGGAGCATATCGATCAGGTGCGCGAGATCGCCGAATCAACCAGCTCGCATTTAAAACTGCTATCCCACAACGCTTGGATCCGCGGCCGTTACGTTTATGTCCGTTTCGCTTTTGACACCGATGAAGCGATGGGTATGAACATGGTGACCATCGCCTTGCAGGAAGCGCTGCGCCAGTACGTGGAGAAAAAACACGACCGGATCCGCCTGGTTTCTTTGTCGAGCAACGTTTGCACCGACAAAAAAGATTCTACCCTGAACGCGCTTTTGGGTCGCGGTTACTGGGTGCAAGCTGAGGTTTTTCTTTCGTCAGAGACCGTTGAATCAGTATTCCATACTGATTTTGATACGCTGATGCAGGTCCATGTGCAGAAAAATCTGATCGGCTCCAACATTGCCGGTTCCTACTCGCAGAATGCCCATGTGGCTAACGTTTTGGCCGCTTTGTTTATTGCCACCGGCCAGGACCCGGCCCACGTGGTCGACGGTAGTCAGGCCTTTTTGTCACTCGAGAAAGTTGATAGCCGGCTCTACGCTGCGCTGACCCTGCCCAGCCTTAATCTCGGGACGGTGGGCGGCGGCACCGGTTTGGCCGCGCAAAAACAAGCCCGGCAGTTGATTCGTCACGGAAAAAATATCACGGCTAAACAATTGGCGGTTGTCACCGGTGCCGCCGCCCTTGTCGGCGAGCTGTCGCTGATGGCCGCTTTGGCTGAACACAAACTTGGTTATGCCCACCAGAAATTAGGAAGAGGAAAGTAATGTCCGTGGTCGGTATTGTGTCCTATGGGGCGTATTTGCCGCGGTGGTCGATTACGTCCGCTGAGATTGCCGCCGGATCCGGCCAGACTGATTCCGGCCCAGCCCTGGGAGTGAAACAAAAAACGGTGCCCGGAGTCGATGAGGACTCCGCGACCATTGCCGTCGCGGCCGCGCGCCAAGCGCTGGAGCGGGTGGGGACTGGTTTCCAAAGTGATTCGATTCGCGGAGTGTGGGTGGGCAGTGAAAGCCATCCGTACGCGGTCAAGCCGACCGGCACGATTGTGGCGGCCGCGCTAGGTTTATCCAACCAATTGTCCATGGCTGATTTGCAGTTTGCCTGTAAGGCCGGAACGGCCGGTTTGCAGACGGCGTTGGCTTATGCCGCGGCGGGCTGGGGAGAGCATTTTTTGGCGATTGGTGCGGACACCGCCCAAGCGCGTCCCGGTGACGTGTTGGAATTCACCGCCGCGGCGGGCGGGATGGCTTGCTTGGTCGGCACTGACCACTTGATCGCCGAATTGTTAGGCACGGTTTCGGTGGCCACGGACACGCCGGATTTCTGGCGGCGCGCCGGGTCAAGACTATCCGGAACACGCGGGGAGATTTACGGGTGAACCAGCTTATTTTGCCCATATTGAACACTCAGTGTCCGGTCTACAAAAACAGCTCGGAATTGAGTTGCGGGAATACACGCACTGCGTTTTCCATACCCCCAACGGCAAGTTCCCCCGCCAAATTGCGGCGCGGTCTGGGTTGCGCGCCGGAACAACTGAAGCACAGTTTGATCGTCGAACAAATCGGTAATACTTACGCCGCCGCCAGCCTGTTAGCTTTCGCTTCCGTGTTGGACCATGCCAAAGACGGCGAGATTAATTTTGTTGGCTTCTTATGGTTCGGGAGCCGGCTCCGACGCTTTCGCCTTTAAGGTGACCGATGAATTGGTGTCGCGCCGTCAGCAGTGGAATAATTTTGTCGCGGATCAAATTAAGCGATTAAAGCCGATCACTTATTCCCAATACCGATCGAGGAGTCGCGAATGACCTTGTCGATTATCGGCACTGGCATCACGCCCTTTGGGGAATTGTGGGACCAGTCACTAGAAGATTTGGCGGCTGCGGCGCTGTATGAGGCGATCGGCGAAGCCAAGCTGGCGGCCGAGGACATTGAGGCGGTTTTCGTGGCCAACATGGGTGCGGGCGCGATGGAAGGTCAGATGCACTTGGGAGCTTTAATTTCCAGCCGTTTGCCGCATCATCCGCCGGCAGTGAGGGTGGAAGGAGCCTGCGCTTCCGGCAGTCTGGCGCTATTAATGGCTGAGCAGTCGTTGTTGTCCGGACAATATAAAACGGTGCTCGTGGTTGGCGCCGAAAAAATGACCGATCTGCCCAGCGGCGAAGCGACCGCGATGCTCGCCGGAGCGGCTGACCTGACGCGGGAAGCGGGGGCGACTTTTCCAGGTTTATACGCGATTTTAGCCCAACAACACCAGTTGAAATTCGGTACAACGCGCGAGCAGCTTTCGGCGGTGGCAGTCCAAAATCACCTTCATGCCCTGGATAATCCCAACGCCCAATTCCATAAAAAGTTGACCGGCAATCAAGTTTCCGCCAGTCAGTTGATCGCTGACCCGATTCGTCTGCTCGATTGCTCGCCGATTTCGGACGGAGCCGTGGCGGTTATTTTGACTACCAAGCGAGTCAAAGGCGCGCCGCGCGTGCTGGGTTTTGGCCACGGTGGTGACAGCCTGACTTTAGCCGGTCGCGAATCGCTTACTTCCTTGGCCGCCACCGCTCGCGCGGCGCGCCAGGCCTTCGAACGGTCCGGACTGAGGCCCAGAGACATTGCCGCCGCCGAAGTCCACGACTGTTTCACCATTGCTCAACTTTTGGCTCTGGCCGACCTGGGTTTCTTCAAACCGGAGGATGTCGGTCGACTTACCCTGGAGGGCAAAACGACCTATGGCGGAAAATTAGTGGTCAATTCCTCCGGCGGACTGAAGGGCTCCGGCCACCCGGTGGGCGCGACCGGCGTCAAGCAGGTCGCCTACCTGGCCCGGCTGATCCGCGACGGTAAATTCGGCCGCGCCCTGGCCCACAACGTCGGGGGCAGCGGCGCCACGGCGGTTGTCCATATTCTGGGAGCATCAGCATGAAACCGCAAACTTATTGGCGGCGCAATAAAAGTTGGTCGCTTTATCTGGGCCAAACCGGGAAGGTAGTCGCCGCGACTTTCATTCGTGTCGCGCCCCAGGGCTATGAAATCTTCGCGCCCTATAGCTTCGTGATCGTCGAACTTGATGGCGGTGAACGGATCGAATTAATGGGTACTCCTGGTGAGGAGCTGCAAATTGGTGATCAAGTCGAGTTGGTCCTGCGCCGCGTTGAGGAACCCGACCAGTCCGGCGTGATCGCCTATGGTCTGAAGGCGGCCAAGAAAATATGAAAACTTTTCTGGAGCGGTGGAAATACCAAACGTTCCATCGGGATACGCCAGAGGATTTGCAGCGGCGCGAGAAACGAATTCAGGCCGCTCAGGTTTTGGCCGACCGAATCATGAGGCTGGAGCTAGCGTTTCCGGTTGAACGCGTACTGCTCTATGGCAGTGTCGCCAGAAGAGACGATGGGCCCGATTCTGATATTGATCTGGCGGTGATCATTGACTGTGCCGAACATCAGCTCCAAGGACAACTCCGACACGAACTTGAGCAGGCGCTGCGGGACTGCGCACGAGAGGTCTCCCGCGAATCATTTGGAACAGAGTTATCGGCGTTGCCGTTTTCTCTGATGGTGGTCAGTAAGTCGATCTATGATGGGTGGGGCGACTTTTCGGCCGTTATCAGTAAACTACGAAGTACCGGCCACACGTTGATAGAGAAGAATGTCCGACGATAGTAGCTGCGCCCTGGAAATTAGCGCGAGCGGGGCAGTATTCGGTCGATAATCGAGGCCTCATCAAAAATAAAACTTTCCGGTGTCCGCCCGCCGATGAACAGATAATCAAGGTTGCCTTCGACTATTTTTACCCGCACGCCTGGGTTATGAGTGATGTGAGAGGCCGGCAGGAGCTCGACTACCTCATAAATAACGCGCTGGTCGTTGCGATCCCGGAACCGATCTCCGACCGCTAGTTTGTTTTCTTTTACGCCCTGTTCTTCACAATCGCGAGCTCGTTTAGCTGATTGATATTCATAGCCGCAAATAGAACATTCTGTAGTTATGGTCATATCTCGATCTTAACACGCCAACAAAAAACCGTCCCAGGGACGGTTTCTTGACTTGAGCTGGACCTTCAATTACGAAGGCCGATTTAAGATTGTGGTCAGGATAGCATTTTCTTCAAAAGAAGTCAATCGCCGTGGATCTAGGGGGAATCGAACCCCCAGGAATCCAACTCTCAAATCGGTTCCTCCACCACGGTAGACCCGTTCAGGAGATAGTAGCAACCAAACCTTACAGAATTATTACAATCGCGTGTTAATATACCCCAGCAAAGGAGAAAACATGGCTCAAAATCACCGAGAAGTAAATATTGGCACCCCAGAACAACCGATTATGGTTCCTTTTGAGGCCGCCGCCGATCCAAACTCAAAAGAAAGCATTCAGTGGTGGAATAAATTCGCTTTAGGATTGGTTTTCCTTTCGCCTGAGGTCATGAAAGCCCTGATCAAGTTTGATCAGGAAAAAGTCGAATACCAACGGTCAGCGGTAAAGTAAAATAGAACCGTGGCCATTCTTCGTATCCGCGTACCGGGGAAAATTATTCTCTCTGGGGAACACGCCGTTGTCTACGGTTTTCCGGCTCTGGTGATGGCTGTTGACCGTCAACTAACTGTTGCCGTCGAGTACGGTCCAAAAGCAATCGATCCGGAATACTTTCATAAGTTGTTGGCTGATTTTCCTCAACACAGCGTTCTCGATATCCTAAATCATTTGAATGCCGCCGATAGCGGTTTGAAAATGTCCGTTGAATCGAATATCCCGATCGGATGTGGTATGGGTTCCTCAGCCGCGTTGGCGGCCGGAGTGGCGGCGATCGTTCTGCATTTGGCCGGTCGAATCGACCGAGCCTGAAAATATCAACCAGCAAGCCTATTTATTAGAAAAACAGATTCACACTAATCCGAGCGGCGTCGACAACACGATTGTGGTCTATGGGGGACTGCTTCGTTACCAAAAAGTTTCGGAAAACGAGAAAAAAATGGAGCCGGTGGCTTTGCAAAATCCCTTGCCCCAGCTTTGGGCGATTAATTCCGGCGTCCCGGAAGAAAGTACCGGCGAAATGGTTCGGCTTGGTCCGCGAGCGACTGGCGGCGGATCAGGAGGAGACGAATCGTTCCTTAGCAGACGATGGGTCGAGTCAGCTGAGGACTGGTATGGCTATCTGACCGGAGCACAACAATGCACTTTGCCATTGCTGAAGCCATCCGTCATAACGAACAGCTGCTCGAATCGATCGGCGTGGTTTCCGATAGCGCGCACGGAAGATTATCCGCTTGGTCGAAGCCATAGGCGGGGCAGCCAAAATATCCGGTGCTGGCGGGAAAAAAGGTGCATCGGGGATAATTATTGCTTATCATGACCAGCCGGACCAGTTGCAAACATGGTTGGATAAACAGACCTTTCGACTGGTTTCCGGTTAAACTAAGTCCAACCGGAATCGAGATCGAATATGAACCGTAAAGTTATCGCTTCAGCACCTGGAAAATTACTACTATTTGGCGATCATGCGGTTGTCTATGGCAAGCCCTGTTTAGTGACCGCCGTCGATCAACGACTGCGAGTACCTCGGTCGAATTGTTGGCCGACCAGACTAAGAGTTAACTCTGGTCTCGGATATTATTTCCGAACCGTTCGTTTACTCACTTTCCGATGACCGAGCGATTGCAAAATTTCCCAAAGAAACGCGCTTTATCATTGCCTCTAATCCGACGTTGGCAAGAAAAATTTGGTATTTCTGGTTCCATACGTGTCGAAACCAAGAGCGATTTCTCCAGCTCCTTTGGATTCGGCAGCTCCTCGGCAGTAACGGCGAAGCGCATCGCGCCGGTGGCGCAGAACGTGCACGTGAGCGGGCACCCCGACTGGGACGACACGCACACCGATCGGCGCCCGTCCCGGTAGCGCATCAGCACCGCCTCGACGGGGTGCCCGTCGGCGGTGCGGAAGAGCGCCTTGACCGTGCCGTCGGCGGCGTGCGCCTCGTCCTCGACGGTCAGCGTCGAGAACGGCACGGCGTCGGCGAGCTCGGCCCGGAGCGCCGCCGGCAGGTTCGTCATCTCCTCGTATCCCGGCGCGCCGCGGGCCGTCCACTCCCACACCTGGCGGGCGCGGAAGGCAGGCTGGTCGAGGTGCGGCGAGGGTGTCGTCGAGGAGCTCGAGGTTCACACGGGCAGGGTAGCCCCGTGCTCGCGCAGGAGCCGCGCGAGCTCCTCGTTCCCGTTCGCCTCCGCCGTCTGCAGCGGCGCGGTGCTCGCCGGAGTCGACGCCGTTCGGGTCGGCGCCCGCCTCGAGCAGGATCTGCGCCGCCTCGACGTTCCCGGCGAAGACCGCCGTCCCGAGCGGGCGCACGCGCGCGAACGACGCCTCCGCGAGGCGCTCGAGCGGAGCACCGCGCTCGACGAGCAGCCGCACCGCGTCGGAGCCGCCGGCGAAGCAGGCGAGATGGAGCGGGCGTGAAGCCGTCGTCGGAGAGCGTGCCGACGAGGTCGGGCTCGGCGTCGAGGAGCTCCCGCAGCCGTTCGACACGCCCGAGCGCGGCCGCGTCGAACACGTCGAGGTCGATCCCGTCCGCCGCGGCCTCGGCGCCGGCGCGGTCGCCGCGTGTAGAGCGCCTCGCGCACGGGCGACGTCTGCGGCCGGTTCCAGCCGAGCTCGTCGGCCTGCGCGCGGTACTCCGGCAGCAGCTCCTCGAAGCGCTGCTGTCCACGCCTCGTCGGAGAAGGCGATAGACGCGGCCGAGAGCGTCGAGGTGGGCGTGCCAGCCGGCGCCGTACCCAGCCCGCGGCGCCGGCCGAGCTGCCGGTGGTCGAGCACGAGCAGCGTGCCGAACTCCTGCGGTTGCAGCTCGAACCGCACGATCGAGTCGTCCTCGCCGGCGGAAGCGCCACTCGTACTCGACGCACGCGCGGCTCGTCCCAGGTGAGGATCCGCCGAGCCGCTGGTCGCCGCTCCCGTCGTCGAACGACGAGCTCGACCGGCCCGCCGACGCCTCGCGGTCGAAGCGCGGCGCGTTGCGCGAGCCAGCGCCCGAGCCGCTCCGGATCGGTGAGCGCCGCCCAGAGCTCCTCGGCGGTGAAGTCGTAGAGGCGCCGGAAGCCGACGGCGCAGCGTTCGCCGTCGCTCCGCAGGGCGCCGTGCTCGGCCTGATCGTCTCGGTCACGCGGTCTCCTTTCGGGCTCGCCGGAGCTCCGTCTCGAGCGCGTCGAGCCGCTGCGCCCAGAACGAGCGGTAGCGGGCGAGCCAGTCGTCGAGCTCGGCGAGGGGGGTGGGGTCGAGCGAGTAGACGCGCCGCTGCGCCGCCGGCCGCGAGCGGACGAGGCCGTGCTCGCGCAGCACGCGCAGGTGCCGTGAGACGGCGGGCTGGCTGATCGGGAAGTGCGCGTTCAGCTCCGCGACGTCGTGCGGGCGCTCCGCGAGCAGCTCGACGATGCGGCGGCGGGTCGGATCGGCGAGGGCCGCGAGCGCGTTCACGCACTGTATATAGCACATCGGTTATGGAAGCGGGAAGCCGATAGGCTGCGCCCGTGATCGACCTCCGCTCGGACACCGCCACCCGGCCGACGGCGGGCATGCGCGCCGCGATCGCGGCCGCCGCGGTCGGCGACGAGCAGCGGCGCGAGGACCCGACGGTCAACGAGCTCGAGGAGCGCGCGGCGCGGCTGCTCGGCCAGGACGAGGCGATCTTCCTGCCGACCGCGACGATGGCGAACCAGATCGCGATCCGCCTGCACACCGAGCTCGGCGACGAGCTGATCGGCGAGGAGAACTGCCACGTCTTCATCTCCGAGCTCGGCGGGCCGGCCGTCCACTCCGGCGTCGTCACGCGCGGGCTCCCGGGCGTCGCCGGCCGGTTCAGCGCCGAGCAGGTGCGCGCCGCGTACCGCGTCCCGGCGATCCACTCGCCGCGGACCCGCCTGCTCTGGATCGAGAACACGCACAACGCGAGCGGCGGGCGGATCTGGCCGCTGGAGGAGATCGGCGAGCTGCACGCGCTCGCGCTCGAGCTCGACCTCCGCTTCCACCTCGACGGCGCCCGCCTGCTGAACGCCGCCGTCGCGCTCGGGATCGATGCGGCGGAGATCGGCTCGCGCTTCGACACCGTCACGCTCTGCCTCTCGAAGGGCCTCGGCTGCCCGCTCGGCGCGCTCCTCGCCGGCGACTGCCGAGGTGATGGCGAACGCCCGGCGGCTGAAGCATCTCTTCGGCGGCGCGATGCGCCAGGCGGGGATCGTCGCGGCGGCCGGTGTCTACGCGCTCGACCACCACGTCGAGCGGCTCGCCGACGACCACGCGCGTGCGAAGCGGCTCGCGCTCGGGCTCGCCGAGGCGGGGCTCGCGGTCGATCCCGACGGCGTCGAGACGAACTTCGTCCAGATCGACGTCGCGCCGCTCTCGAAGGAGGAGGCGATCGGCGCGGCTCGCCGAGCAGGGCGTCGGCCTGTCGGCCACGATCCATCCGACCGTGCTGCGCGCCGTCACGCACCTCGACGTCACCGACGAGGACATCGACGTGCGCGCTCGATGCGATCCCGCGGGCGCTCGGGAGCGCGTGTCAGCGCCTGACCTGCTCCGCGAGGACTTCGAGCGCGCGGCTCGCCGCCGCTCAGGCGGAGGAGCGGATGCCGTCGGTCAGCGCGGTCGTCTTCCGCGACGGCGAGACGCTGTGGGAGCAGGCGCTCGGGCACGCGGACGTCGACGCGCGGACGGGAGGCGACGCCGCGAGACCCAGTACCGGATCGGCTCGATCACGAAGACGTTCACCGCCGTCGGGATCCTGCAGCTACGCGACGCCGGCGAGCTCTCGCTCGACGACCCGCTCGACCGCGCATCTGCCGGAGAGCGCGCACGGGCCGACGATCGGCCGCATGCTCGCGCACTCCTCCGGGCTCCAGCGCGAGCCGCCGGGAGAGATCTGGGAGACGATGAAGGCGCCGTCGCGCGAGGAGCTGCTCAGCCGGCACCGCCGAGGCGGAGCAGGTGCTGGATCCCGGCACGTGGTGGCACTACTCGAACCTCGCCTTCGCCCTGCTCGGCGAGGTCGTCGCGCGCGCACACGGCGGCACGCTGGGAGGAGGCGCTCCAGGAGCGGATCCTCGGCCCGCTGGGCCTGTCGCGCACGACGCCGGACGAGTCCGAGCCCGGCCGCCCGCGGCTACTTCGTCGAGCCCTACTCGGACGCCGTCCGGCTCGAGCCCGAGCTCGATCTCGGCGGCGCCGGTGCGCTCGGCAAGCTCTGGTCGACGACCGGCGACCTGGCCCGCTGGGGCGCCTTCCTCGTCTCCGGCGACGACCGCGTGCTCGAAGGCCTCGACGCTCGAGGAGATGTCGCACGTCCGCGCGATGGTCGACCACGCCGGCTGGACGATGGCATGGGGGACAGGGCTCGAGCTCTACCGCCGCGGCGAGAGCCTGTTCGTCGGCCACGGCGGCGCGATGCCGGGCCACCTGGCGGGGCTCGTCGTCGACCGCAAGACGAAGATCGGTGCGGCCGTGCTCACGAACACGGGGGCGGGCGCCGGCGCCGGAGAAGCTGGCGCTCGACCTCGCGACGGCCGCGATCGCCGCCCTACCGGCCGCGGCCGACCCCTGGCAGGCGGGCGAGCCTGCGCCGGCCGGCGATCGAGCCGCTGCTCGGGCCGCTGGTGGACGGAGGGCCACGAAATCGTGCTCTCGTGGCGGAAGGGCCGGCTCGAGGCGAAGCTCGTCGGCGGCGTGCCCGGTCGCGACACGTCGTATCTTCGAGCCCGAGGGAGAGGACCGCTTCCGCAGCGTCGAGGGCCGCGAGCGGGGCGAGCTGCTGCGGGTCGTGCGCGACGCGCAGGGCGACGTCGAGAAGCTCTACTTCGCGACATACCCGCTGCGGCGCGAGCCGTCGACCTTCTAGCGGACGAGGCGCGACTCGATCTCCCGCTGCAGTTCGGGCAGCCGGTCGGAGGGGCGACGTCGGAGAAGACGATTTCCTCGCCGGGCCTGACGAGGGTAATCGACTGGGTGAAGGTCGAGCGGTGGATCGAGACGGACTCGATCTCGTCGTAGCCGAGCTCGATCCACAGCTCTTTGCGAATCAGGGCGAAGAAGATCACCCGATGGGTCGTCACCACGAGCAGCCCCAGCCGCATCCCGCGGCCGGCCTCGCTCATCAGCACGACCGACTCGTCCGGCTCGAGGCGGTCGGGGAGCGCTCGAGCTCCTCGGAGACGGTCCACCGCCGCTTGAGCGTCGCCGCGGCGGCGTCGACCGACGAGACCTCCTCGGCGTGCTCGGGCTCCATCTCGATCACGCGGTCGGCGGGGATCGCAGCGTCGATCGCGACCACGGCGTTCTTTCCGTCCTTCCAGTCCGACGGCGCGACCGGCGCGAAGAAGCCGTCTTCGGAGATCAGCGTGCGCGACCCGTCCGGATACCGGATTGCGACCGTGCAGCGGTCGAACGGCACGGTGATGCGGGAGCGGCCGTAGGTCATCATCACGCCCTCCGTGCCGACGACGAGCTCGGGATCCGACTCCGAGCGGCGCAGACGCAGCCCGGGTGTCCGGAAACGGCGTCCAGAGTCGATCGTCCCCGGCGAGTTGACGGGGTAGTCGTCGAGACCCGGCAGGCTCTCGACCGTCTCTGGAACGATCGCAATCATGCTGCCGCGGGCGCTCGCGATCGCGGCCGCCACCTCCGCCGCGGTCAGCTGCTCCTGCTCGGCCAGGAGCGACACCGTCTCGGGGCTCGTATCGCCGAACAGGTACTGATCGCGAGGTAGTCCAGGTGCGAGGTCAGCACCACCGGATCTGCATGACTGGCGCGATGGTCGTCGAGCTCGTGCC
>CAVVNJ010000003.1:0-188675 GCA_963749595.1 Candidatus Woesebacteria bacterium | reverse complement strand
CTTCAGAATTTTACTGAACCGAAGATTATTATCGATGGGCGAACACTGTCTCGTTCAATGATGAGAGCGGGACTTCTGAAAAAATTCCCTAAACTAGCGCTGTCGCTAATTTTTGCACGCGCTATGGTAATCATTGCTGCTCTGTCTGTTATCGCGCTTATTGCATACATTGGGTATTCCGTTTTTTCACCAGTCGACCCTAAGGATGAAGCATTGCGAAACGCCGCTAGTTCCTTCGAAAAAGTTGGCTGCAAACTCAGGGCATACGAAAAAGCGCTAGTCGATGAGTCGCTACTTGCAAAGCATAGACTTGGCGAGGGGGCATTGTTAAAACTCAAAGGCTTATGCCGTTGTTTCCGGTGCGATCAGTATATTGTAGGTGATCGGTTTTCTGACGACGGTGATGGCGAGCAGGGAGCGGAAGGCGGCGTGGCGGGAGCGGCGACGATTGAAGCGGAAGGTGAACTCGTCGAGGTAGGATTGCAGGTGCTTCTCGCGCAGACCGTGATAGACGCCGAGTGCCCAGCCCTTGCCGTGTCCGCACGCCGGGCAGCAGAACCCGTCCGGCCAGCGCGCCTGCGCCAGATACCCGGCACACGCACCCTCGTCCGCAAAGCGGCGCTGAAACTCGATCAGCGAGCGGGGAAAGTCGGTCATGGCGAACCCTCGATCCAGGATGTTCGACATACGTTCTACATCAGCCACCCCGGCTCCGTCACTAGATTTCGTGTCGCCGGAGCGTCGGGGATAAGCCTTAAAACTCAACCAAGTGGTGATACGCGAAGACCTTTATGACAAAGACTATGTCGTTATCTGTGAAGCGACAGGCGATTAGCAGAGTGATTGGCTCGGGACTGTTTGCTGCACGGGCCTCCCCGGTAGAGCGCGCGTTCCGCAAAGTATAAATCAGGCGCTCGTACTGCCGCCGAAACCCCCGCCGCCAATTTCGCGATGTTGGACGCAAAACCCCCGGGCGGTGGGCGCCCCCGCATCCGCCAAGATACACACCGCCCTCCCTCCGCAGGCACATCTACGCTGATCGGCGCAGGTGATGCGAGCGCATCGCCGGCCCTACCATGTTCGGCGTAAGCGCCTGCAAATCCAGGTAGTGTTCCGAAGGTTCAGCAAAGGGTGATCGGCTAGGTGGTCATGGTATGCGGGTGATTGAAACGATCACCGATCCTTTGGCGAGGAAGCACACCATGACCGAGAGGAAGAGTAGGTCGGAAGTCATCGATGGGAAAGCGGTGCTGGCCGGCGACGATGCATTTATTCGAACGGTGGTTCGGGCGGCGTTGCAGGAGGTGCTGGAAGCGGAGATGACGGAAGCGGTGGGCGCCGGCAAGGGCGAGCGGACGGCGAGTCGGCTGGGATATCGCTCCGGCTACTACGGTCGTACGCTAATCACGCGGGTCGGCAAGCTGGAGCTGAGGGTGCCGCAGGACCGGGACGGCCGGTTCTCGACCGAACTGTTCGAGCGCTATCAGCGTTCCGAGCGGGCGCTGGTGGCGGCGTTGGCGGAGATGTACGTCCAAGGCGTATCGACGCGGAAGGTGAAGGCGATCACCGAAGAGCTGTGCGGGCATAGTTTTTCGGCGTCGTCCATCAGCGCCATCAACAAGAAGCTGGACGAGAGCCTGGCGCAGTTCGCCCATCGCCGGCTGAGCGAAGCCTTTCCGTACCTGATTCTCGATGCGCGCTACGAAAAGGTGCGCGACACCGGCGTCATCGCCGGTCAGGCGGTGCTGATCGCCATCGGCATCGACTGGGACGGCCGCCGCCAGGTGCTCGGCGTCGAGCTGGCCAACCGCGAGAGCCGCTCGAGCTGGCGGGACTTTCTGCTCGGCCTGCGCGAGCGCGGGCTCGCCGGCGTCGAGTTCGTCGTCGCCGACGATCACGCCGGGCTGAAGGCGGCGATCCGCGAGGTGCTGCCGGAGGCCGCCTACCAGCGCTGTTACGTGCATTTCCTCAGGAACGCGCTCGACTACGTGCCGCGCAAGGTGGACGACGACTGCCTGCAGGAACTGCGCTGGCTGTACGATCGGCGGGATCTCGCCGAAGCGCGGGCCGACCTCGCCGGCTGGATCAGCAAATGGCAGGCCAAGTATGCGCGGCTGGTCGCCTGGGTGGAGGACAACATCGACGAGACACTCAGTTTCTACCGGCTACCACGCCAGCATCATAAGCATTTGAAGAGTACCAACATGCTGGAGCGGCTGAACGAGGAGATCAAACGTCGAACCCATGTCGTGCGGATCTTTCCGAATGCCGAGAGCTGCTTGCGGCTGATCCGTGCGCTCTGTGTCGAGACCCATGAAAACTGGCTGGAAGCGCACCGCTACCTGAACATGGACTATCTGCGCGAGCTCAAGAAGGAGGCGCTCCGCAAAGCGGCGTGAGCCATGCCTGTGGATAACGCTCCGCGTTCCCCACAGGCGCCACCACATCTGCAACCATGACCATTTTGCTGAACTTGACGCACATAACTCAAATCCAGCGAAACGTGTATGAACGGGTCTGGTCGCGCCAGCTGCCGCCCGCGTAGCTTTTGCTCATCGACGGCGATACGCCTCGAGGCAAACGCGAAAGGAACTTGAGATGACCGACCAGACCACCACCACCATCGGTCAGACCGTCACCAGCGAAGCCGGCAGTCTCCGGATCGGCTACACCACGGGCTGCGCCTTTATCAAGGTCGTGCTCGATCTGCTCCGCAGATATCGGGAAGAATATCCGGGAGTAGTGCTGAGCCTGGCCGAGATGCACACCTCCGAGCAACTCGACGCGCTGGTCGAGGGGCGGATCGATCTTGCCTTCATCCGCTCGGGGCTGGTCGATCCCGAGCGTGTCTTCTCCACGATCGAGATCCTGCAAGAACCGCTCGTCGCGGCGTTGCCCATTTTACATCCGGCGACAGCGCGAGTAGCGATAGGACTGGCGGACCTTGCCCAGGAGCCGTTCATCATGTTTCCGAGGTCGGTAGGAACCGGGCTGTTCGACATCATCGTCGGCGCTTGCCGCGACGCCGGCTTTACGCCGCGGGTGGTGCAGGAGGCGCCTCAGTTCGCGTCGATAATCGGCTTGGTCTCGGCCGGTCTGGGAGTCGCGCTGATCCCGAGCGCGCTTACACAGATTCCGCCTCGACGGCGTGGTTTATCGGCCGCTGCTCGGCACCGAGGTTTCGGCGCCGGTGTTGTTGGTGGCGCGTCGGCGCGACGCTTCCGCGGCGGTCGCCGCGTTCGCCAAGATGGCGCGCGGCATAAGCGAGACGGCCCGCCCGCCGCCGACGGCGTAACAACTCCGCCAATTCAGAAGATGCCCGCCTCCAGGCCCGCCGCGACCAGCATCCCCAGCTCGCCGCACTGCTCGACGAAATCTAGGCGCCATTCGCCACGGCAGATCAGCGGCTCCCGTACCGCCCGCCAGCGCAGGCCGGTGACGATCGTCTCGACGCCGCGTCTTGTCCCGGTCCCATCATGGCCGGCGCGGATGTAAAGCGCGTAGGGCAACCCCTGCGTCTTCTCCAGGCACGGGTAGTAGAAGCGGTCGAAGAAATCCTTCAGCGCGCCGCTCATGTAGCCGAGGTTCTCGGTGGTGCCGAGGATGAGCGCTTCGGCCGCCAGAACGTCATCGGCTCCAGCCTGTAGCGGGCGTCACTCGGACTTCGACGTCGCCGATCTCGGGAGATCGCGCGCCGGCGACGACGGCATCGAGCAGTTGGCGCGTGTTCGGCGAGGGTGCGTGCGCGACGATGAGCAGCCGTCTTGGCGGCATGTTCCCGGTCAAGTAGGCTCCTATTCCCCCTTTTGATCATCTCAAAGTTATTGAAGGACAAGGAACCGTTGGAAAAGAGATTCTAGACGAATTATCCAACATCGATTATATTTTTGTTCCTATCGGTGGCGGCGGATTGTGCGCCGGTGTAGGGCAATATTTTAAATTACTATCGCCCCAAACTAAAATCGTTGGGGTTGAACCTTTGGGTGCACCTTCCATGAAGGAAGCATTAAAGGCCGGCAAGCCAGTAGTGCTGGACAAGATCCAACGTTTTGTGGATGGTGCTTCAGTGAAAAAAGTAGGCGATCTTACTTTCGAGCTTTGCAAGGATGTGCTGGTAGATATGCTGTTGGTACCGGAAGGAAAGGTGAGTTCTACGATCCTACAATTATACAACGAGGACGCTATTGTTGCAGAACCTGCCGGTTCTTAAGTTTGCACCGCTCACATATTATTTTAGCAGCGTTAAAAGCCAGAATTCCAGTGCAGATTTTCGATCCGGTTGGGGTAAGAAACGCTAAAAATCGAAACCTGATTTGATTTATAGGACGCCTGTGCTATACTACCGCTATTCGGTTTGAAGTTCTCCTCCGTGGTGAATAATGCGATTCTTTCCGCTGAAATAAAGGATTTATGTATCAACACCATGGGGGTCGTCCCCGTTCGTCTGGTTTTGGCGCTTCGCGTCAACGCCGCTTCTCATCCCACCGATCGTTGGGCTCCGTCATTGCGCGCTCGCAATATGTTAAGGCTGCCCAGGCGCCCGAGGAAGAGATTCCCTATCAGCCGACTCACGCTTTCGCCGACTTTGGCCTTGACCAACGTCTACTGACTAACGTTGAGCGGCACGGTTACCAAACTCCTACTCCGATTCAGGATCAAGCGATCCCAAATCTAATGGAAGGAAAAGACGTAATCGGCATCGCCAATACCGGTACCGGAAAAACCGCGGCCTTCCTCTTGCCTCTGCTGCACAAAGTACTCAATGATCCCAAACAGGGAATATTGATCCTGGCTCCGACCCGCGAACTGGCCCTTCAAATCGCGGAGGAATTCAAAGCTTTTTCCGCCGGCCTACCGATCAGCCACTGTCTCTGTATTGGTGGAATGAACATCGTGCCCCAGATTTCCCGTCTCCGTGATAATCCGCACTTCGTCATTGGTACGCCCGGACGGATCAAGGACTTGCTACAACGCTACGTCTTGGATTTGTCCCTGTTCACCAACATCGTTTTGGACGAGGTGGACCGGATGCTGGACATCGGTTTCCGCCAAGACATCAAGTTTCTGATCAGCAAGCTCCCGGCTGAGCGTCAGGCGGCCTTTTTCAGCGCCACCATGAATACCGAAACCGATGGAATTGCCCGTAGCTTTTTGACCGATCCGATCACCATTCAGGTCAGTAAAAAAGAATCCAACCTGCATATCGAACAAGATGTGGTGAAGCTACATCCCGGCCAAAATAAGGTCGATGTCCTACACCAGTTGCTGCTGCAAGAAGAATTCAAAAAGGTGATGGTCTTTGGCCGAACCAAGCATGGTATTAACCGGCTGGAAGAAACCCTGTCCAATCTGGGAGTGCGCGTAGCTTCAATTCATGGTAATAAAAACCAGAATGCTCGCCAACGCTCACTGCAAATGTTCAAAGCCGGCAGAGTACAAGCTTTACTGGCCACTGACATTGCTGCTCGTGGCATTGACGTGGAAGACGTTACGCACGTCATTAACTATGATGAGCCGCAAACCTACGATGATTACATTCACCGAATCGGTCGTACTGGCCGGGCCGGGAAAATGGGCAAAGCGCTGACTTTCGTCATTTAATGGCGGCTAGTCCCAAGAGAACTGCTTGATTGGGCGGCAGGGTCGGCCGTAGGCATTTCCGGCTTTCAGCTCAGCCTCAGGAGAAAAATTGAAATCGACCCCCGTTTCGGCAATTGCCTGGCGCAGTTCGGCTTCTAACCGACCGATTTGATCTCCAGAAAGCTCCGGTGGCTCAGGCGCCAGAATATCGATATCGCTGGTCCCGCCATAGAATCGGCCCAAGCCCATTTCTTCTTCCACTGCGCTATCAGCCAAATAGAGTTGTTGCGGCAAGGGCAATCGATACCGAAGATAAGTCTCTTTCATCACCTTTTTAAAGCGCGCAATGGCGATATCCGGGGTTACTCTGATTTCCTGTCTACGACTGGGCATACGAACAAATTACAGCGCTTTTGGTCTTGACTCAAGCCGGAATAATTGCTTTAGTTGAATAATGAAAACCGAGAACTACGGGAAAAGCTCCCGCTGGCAGCTAATTGCCGTCTACCTGTTAATTGGGGGAGTTGTTTACGCTCTGGTTTATTATTTCTTCTTCGCCAAAAAGGTGATTTACGATATGCCTGGTTACTCCGTGCAGTCACCGGTTGAAGCCACCGCCACTCCGGCTGAGGTTGTGGCCAACGCTGCCCCGCCAGTATCCGAAAATATCGTTACCCTTAACTCAACCGGTTTCTCACCTCAGACCTTAACCATCAAAGCAGGGGAGACGGTAACCTGGGTTAACCGCAGTGGTAAGAACGCAACCGTCAATTCATCACCCCATCCGTCCCATGTCGATTATCCTCCCCTAAATTTGGGTAGTTTTGCTGACGGGGAAACGCTTTCCCTGGCCTTTCCCAAACCAGGTACCTACAGTTACCACGATCACCTGGACGCGACGGCCTGGGGAACAATTACGGTTGAGTAGGCTTAGCCACTTAAGTCTTGAGCAGCTCAACCAAGAAAGTGGTGCCACGATCTGAAGTTTCAAACCAGATCTTGCCGCCCAGGCGCTCCACTACCGATTTCGTTAGATAGAGATCTAAGCCCAATCCCTCAGGATTCATGACTGGTGCATTCTCGCAACGAAACAGCTTGGTGAAAATTTTGGCTTGTTGGTCCTTGGGAATTCCAGGTCCGTCATCTTTAACGGAAAGCAGGATCCGGTCTCCTTTGTCGCGCAATTCAATAGCCACTTTCCCGTCCGGATAAGAGTAAGCAACCGCATTGGAGATCAGGGTGTGAAAAACAATACCCATCACCGTTTTATCCAGGGTAACTAGTTTCGCATCCGGATAAAACTTGGTCAGGATTATTTTTTTCTCGTTAATCAGCGGAAGAAACTCCTTAAGATTTTCTTCAAGCACTTCCGGCAAGTCGATTGGCTCGGGCTTAACCGCAAAAAGGCCGGCCTCAATTTCTGAGACCAACGATAATGAGTTGGCCAAATTAATCATCTTAGCCGTTTCCGTTTCCAGCATTTTCCAGATGTTTTTTTCATCCGGATCCAGGGTTTGGCCGACTTTGGGCCCCAGTAATTCCAAGGCCCAACGCATCGCTCCGGGGGGAGTACGCAACTGGTGCTGCACCAGAGTAATAAAATTGCTTTTCGCTTTTTCTAAATGGCTTTCCTCAGTCACGTCCATGGCGATCACCACTACTTCGCTGACCTTGCCGTTTACTTTGAGGGGAGAAGAGAAAACACGGAAAACCCGGCCAAAGGCTTCAGTCTGGTAGTGCGCTTCCCGACCGGCCAAAGCATCATGGGCGTTTTGGATAATTTCCGGCTGGTCTTTGAACAGTTGAAAAATCGAGGTGCCGATCAGTTTGCCCGGTTCGGCAATAAAATCTGGCAAGGCCTTACCCACTGCCAGAGTAATGACTCCATTGTGGTCGAAAGACGCCAAAACCACCGGCACGTTATCCACTACTTTACTCAGATAGCGCTCTTGTTCCCCTAGGCGCCGCAAAGCCGCTGACCGGGCCCGGCGAAAAACTATCAATAAAATTCCCGCAATCACCAAAATTATTAGCACCACGATGCTGGCCGGCAAAACCCAGCCCGGCACGACCTCCACTCGGGAGGTCATCGGCAACAAACCATGCCGCTTCAAAATTTCTTGATACACCCCCTCATGTCCACTCTTCAAACGACTGACCCAATAATCGAGCCGATCAATTAGATAGGGATTGTCTAGATCGCCCTTGGGTAGGGCAAAGCGCAGTTCAGTTGGGCTGAAAATGATGTCGGTGGCTTTAACTGAAGGGTATTGCGCTTCCGCAATTTGTCCAGAAATCCGACTGACGATGGCCGCGTCAACTTCGCCCTTAACCAAGAGCGAAAAAACGTCCGAGTATTCTTCCAACTCAAAGAAGTTGACTTCCAAGCCAAAAGTCTTGATATAGCGGTAGAAGCCCTCCGGACCGTCGGCATAGACGCTGGACTTTAATATTGCCACTCGTTTGCCGTCGAGATCAGTTACGGAATCAATATCCGAGTTTCTGGCGACATAAACCACCCCCCAACTGCTCAAAACCGTTTGCTTGGTGAAATCGTAAATCCCCGCTCGCTCCTCCGAAACTGCCGCGTCCACCATCAAGTCAATTTCGCCGGAAATCAAGCGATTTAAGCCATCTTCAAAGGTGCCGGGGACATAATTGATTTGCCAATTTTCCTGTTGAGCAACGTAATTAAGAATATCGCCGTAAACACCGGTTGCTTGACCCTCAGCCGACCGGAAAATTTTGGGGGGGTTGTCATAAATACCGACGCGGACAAACCGCGGCTCGGTCTGTGCCCATGCCTGACTACTGACCAAACTAAACAACAACCAGCCAACTAATAATCCACACCAGCGCCGTACCAACAACCAACTCACCTTAGTAATAGATTAGTAGATAAAGCAATTTTCTACAAGTTAGTGGCTCATCCAGTCGGAGTTGTATAATTCAACTACCAAAAGGGAGGTCAAATGGGACGAAGGGACAGACGCGAAAAGAGTAGGGCACTATTTGCTCGCCAGACCGAGGATGTGGCTGTCACGACGGTTGCCCGTCCAAAGGCTCCTTCCTTTGAGGAGTTGCAAGAAAATAAAAGGGTTCAGGCGATACAGAAAATCACCGAACAGCGCAGTGCTGATCTGCCTCCAGTTGAACCAGAGCCTGCCTCACTGAACCCAGCGCTGAAGAAAAGCGACGCCGGTTCTATGGGGAGTAACTTTCTTCTAAATCAGAATTAAGTTAAGATAAAAGCATGAATGATGATTTGCGATACCAGGCTAACAGCCTGAGCGGACAAACCCAGCGAGCAATTGGTCGATCCATGTTTTCGGGTTTCGTGGAAGGGTTTAAGATCCTGGTACGATTTCTTCGGGAAATGTTTGCCATGCTGATTGGGCGATAAAATCCCTTGGCACCATGTCGCGATCATGGTGCCCAGGCAGAGTTTTAGCAACACGATTCATTGGCGCAACATGGGGCCATAGGTCTCTCCTTTCTTGGTTACTTTGAGCAACTGGTGAAAAATATCACAGCAATACGCACTTTCCTTGTCGCCTGGTTGGCAAGCCGCCAATGAGGCCTTTAACTCTTTAAGCTTGGTCTGAAGCTGGGACAATTGTTGGATGTGTTCCGAAAGTAGGCCTACATAATTATCGATCGTTGACTGCAGGTAGTCACCGGAATGGCGGCACTGGCCCGAGTCACATCCGTGCAATAATTTCTTCACCTCACTCAGGGGCAACCCGAGATCGCGGACTTGGCCCAAGAGCCTCAATTCCTCAACGACTTCCGGTGAATAAGAACGGTACCCATTTTCAGTTCGGGCAACCGGGGCGATTATTCCCTCCGCCTCATAAAAACGAATCGTTTTGGCCGGCAACCCGGTAGCGCGGGCGACTTGGCCGATGGTTAAGTTAGTCATGGGCCGATTATGTACCTTCCAGTAAGTAGAAGGTCAAGCAGCAAAACGGTGCTAAAATGAGTTTGAACGCAAAGGAGGAACATGTCTGAAGAAACCATAAAAAAAGAAACCTTCCAAGTCAGTGGCGACCAGTTGGTGAAAAAAGTCAAAGAATTAATTCATGAAGGCAACGTCCGCCGAATCATTATCGCCGATAAAAACGGGAAAACGATTGTCGAATTGCCACTCAGCGTTGGCGTTGTCGGCTTCCTCGTGGCCCCAGCTCTATTGGTTGCCGGCTCCCTGGCCGCCCTCTTGACCGAGTGCACGATCACGGTTGAGCGTAACTGATCAACCGCGACGGAACTTTTCCAGTTGCATCATTGCGATTCCCTGAATAACATCCAGTACTAGGGCCAGTGCTGCTGCAATATACCAGGCGCTAAGACCAAGGGCAAAACCGTCGTTATAACGCGCCAACAACCAGAGTCCGACAAAGTTTAAGGCAAAGTAACCCACCATCCACTCAATCGAGCTAAGCATCCGGCCGCGCCGTTGCTCAATTTCCCGCGCAAAAGGAATGGCGAAAGTACCCAGTAGGGATAGAACGCCCATACTATGAAGAATTGCCCACAACGGAGACATGTTCAAAGTACCCAGGACAATTTGGGTGGGAAAGAACGAGTTAGCCAGATATAAAACCACGCCATTAATGAGAAGAAGAACAAAATAGGTTAATACTAAAAGTAACCCGGTATTTTGCATTAGACTTGAGGCAGGTTTTTGGGCCATAGACTCCTTAATTTAACTTTATTTCAGTATACACAATATAGAACATCTGGGACCGCTTGGCTCCAGCGATGATCGGTTAAGACTTCAACTCTAGTTCTTGAAACCAGCCACGGCGAAACATTTCGGCGATCACGGCGTAAACTCCGATATCCTTCCAGTTATCTTGAATCGACTCATTGGTTGGATCTTTATCAGGATTTAACAATAAATTCTTTAAGCGCTCAACTTTTTCCGCTTCCCGAAAAGCAATGCCTAATTCTTGAATCGATAAAATATTACCTTTGCCGTAATCTCGGTGTTTCTGAATAAAAGTTTCCAATAATTCCTGACAGATAACTTGAAATGCCTCCTCAAGCGAGGTGGGTTGGGTAAGGGCCATAAAACTTTCCGTTGAATTTTTGTCTCTAGCTATTATCGTATCACTCATTCTGGCTTAACCACGCCACCGCTTCGGCCCGATTACTGTTTTTTCCATTAAACTGGCGATATGATTTAGTAATGAAAGTTTTTCTGATCCTCTTGATTTTACTGGGAGCAATTGGGATCAGCTTGGTTTTCCCGCCGCCGGTCGGCCGCATCCTAACCGCGACTCCTGAACCGACCGCCGAAAAAAATTTGCCGGAAAATCTTTTGCCGCCTGATCTAATGATTCAACCACCGGAGCAGTTGACCCTGAAAGTTGTCGGAGAAAAACGTCAGCTGCGCTTCAGCACCACCTTTGCCAACCAGGGCCAAGGTCCTCTAGAGATCATTGGTCTGAGCGACAAAAATTCCGGCTTAACCACTGCCACCCAAGTGATCAAACAAACCGATGGAGGGAACTTCGGCCAGCTTGCGGGCCAAATCGTTTTTCACCCGGCTCATGACCATTGGCACCTGGGTGACTGGGCCCAATACCAACTCTGGAGTCGCCTACCTAATGGGCAACCGGACCAACTTCTGGCGGAAACCAAGAAAATGAGCTTCTGTATTTTTGACGAACGGTTTATTAATCGCGAATTACCTAACGCCGCAACTAAACGACAGTTTCTTTTTGATTGCGACGATGAGCGACAGGGTTTGTCGGTTGGTTGGTCAGACCGCTACCGCAACACGATTGAAGGGCAGGAGATGGACATCTCTCCGGTAGGTGACGGAACCTTTATCTTCCGGTCGATCATCAATCCGGAACGAAGGATTATCGAAAGCGATTACAGCAATAACCAAATCGATGTCGTGATAGAAATTCGGGAAAACCGCCTGCGGCGTCTTGAGACTAAGTAATATCAAATTGCTGATATAATCCCTCAAAAGTTATTATGAACACACGGCATAGTCCGGAAGCCATCACTGAGCTCGATCGTGTCCAGCAGATACATCAACAACTGGAAAATTTTGCGTTGACTACTGATCTAACCAGAGAACTCGAGTCTAAAGGGCCTGAGATCATCAGTCTAGTGCTAGCTAAATATGGCGTGACGGTCGATACCGCCCAGATGACACCAACCTATTTTTTCCTACAATCGCAAAAGGCGGCGGTAACTAGGGCCATCGGCAACCAGGTCTTCAAGAACGCCAATGGTGTTTTTGACATAGAAAACGGTTTTCTTGGCATTCTGTTGGCCGACAATGACCCCGCCCTGGTCTGTCTTTTTTTTCATGAGCATCTCCATAATCTCGGACAAGTATTAGTCGTTAAGAGAAGCAAGAAGGCCACTTTCCGTACCGGATATGATCATGTGGTTATCAAAGAAAAAGAGTATATTCGCCGCGGCTGGTTTCTTGAAGAAGCCGTCGTCGACTGGCTGGCGACTAAAATGACCGTCGAGTTCCTAAAATTGCGTGGCCAATTTCTAAATACGTTGGAAGTCGTTCAGCAAAGTGGTGGCAACCTCTACTACCATGCTCAGGCCGCTTTACATACTGTTGCTGCTGCCTCGCCCACGCTACTACCCCTATTCGTTCAGGCCAGATTCGAACCAAATAAAATTGACCCATTAACTCGAGAGTTGAGTCGTTGTTATGGCCTGGGAGCGGCTCAAATCTTATTCTCTCTGCCACTGGATGAAGATCTGATTTATCACAGCGTCATGGAGCTACTTCAGAATCAGCGAACCTAGCGCACCGCCACTCCGCTCTGGCCAAAAGACGCCCACTTGCGGTCAAACAGCGCTCGCGACCAAGTAACCCGACCCACCAGTGGATCATTGACAATAATTTCCGTGGGATTGTCGGACGGTCCGACAAAACCAACTACCGCTACCGAGTGCTCGTCGCGGATCGCGAAAATTTCCTGGCCGTCTGGGGTTTTCCAACGGGCCGGGGTTCCACGACGAACATAAACCCAAATCACCACCGGGTGGCCGGCCTGAAGCTCGGCCGTAAGCTGCTGAATTGACCAACCGGAAAAAGCTTCGGACGGACGATACTCGCCGGCCACCCGGGCGATCGGCCCCCAGTAGACTCCATAGCCGTCAATCATTTGCTTGCCATCGACATTACCCACGAACTGCTGATAAGGATTGCCCCAGGTATCACCTTGATGCGGCGTTGAATCCACACCGATCTTTCCGAGCAACTCGGTCTCACTGGTCTGAACGTTATAAAAAGCCAGTGCCATGCGCAGGGCGGCCAGCTCACAGGAAAGCGAATGTTGCTGCAGATAGACCGGAACATTCAGTCTGGTAGAAACGTCCTGGGTTCGAAATTTTACCGACAAAGCTTTATCTGAAGGTAATCCCTCGATCGGCTTCACGCCGGCCGCGAGGGTGTACTGATATTCGGTGCTGGCGCGCCAAGGTTGATTGGATTGAAATATTAGTGTATTTTCCTCCCAGCGGAAGGTTCCGGTAGTCGCCGGAGAGAACGAGAGTCTTTCTTGAGCCGAGGTATGGTCTACCGGTCGATCAAAAGCGATCTTAATTGGCGCCTTGAGGCTAATTCCAGTCCAGTCGTTTTGCGGCGAAACGGCCAATGAGACCACGGGATAAGTGCGGGCAATCGCCGCCGCCAGCGCTTCGGTGGAACGAAAAGTAGTGCGAGCCACTTCAGCCGTTTCGCCGCGCTGAGTCACCAGATTTTCGTCCAAATTCCAACGGACATTAGTCCGTCTAACGATCAGTTGATATTCTTCTTTGGGACGAAGGGGACCGGTAAAGCGAATTTTGAATCCTGGCCAATTAGATAAGCGGGTAATCTCCACCGGCACGGTCGGGGAAAACTCAAATTCAAATTCGTGAAAACGGTCCGGCTCGGCCGTCAGATAAACCAGAACCGAATCGCTGTTGTCGCTTGGGGTTTCAATTGACGTCACCTCAGGAGAGGCCTTGGTTTTAAACCGAAGCTCCGCGGCGGCGGTATGACTGGTAACCAAACTCCGAATCCCGCGAAATGACAGGGTATATTCTGTCCCCGGAGTCAAACTCTCACTTGGATAAAAAGTTACCCGGCGATAAACATGAGTGGCGTAAAGCGGCCGCTCGAAAACCCACATTCCTGACACCTCAGGTTCAAGCGTCTTTTCTAAAAATTTTCGGCTGACCGGCCGGTCAAACTCAACCGTGATTGGTCCATCAAGCGGCTGCGGGTCCAGTTTTTTGGTGGCCAAATGTGGGGTGGGTAGAAACCAAACGACCATTACTAGACCAGCGATCGCTAACGCTGCCAAGAGCGCAATCACGAGCCGTCGAAATCCGGGCCGTCGGTAGCGCCAAAACCAGAAAAGTAAGCCAAAAATTACCAAGCCCAAGATGAAGCCCCAACCCAAAACTGAGGTCGGTAGCAGCGAGCTCCCGGCAATCGGTCCGCGATAATCCATTGGTTATTATTCTAAAGTATCACCTCAATCAAGGAATAGTAGCGGTTCGGTTCGGTACCAAAGTAACCGTGCCGGCCAACCCAGAGATTTAGATTCGGCAAAAGCTTGTCGGGCCAGCTCTGTCTGCCCGAGGGCCAGGGCGTTGGAGCCCAGATTTAGCCAACTATAGGGATTCTCCGGTTGCACTCCGATTTCTTGCCGCGCCGTCTCTAGCGCTCTCTCGCGCATAGCGGTCGCATCCCAATCCGTCCCAATTATTTCCCGCACTTCCCCCTCCCGCTCAAGACGATACACCGGCAGGTAAATTCGATCGAAGGGCTGCCACTGCCGCTGGTCGAACTCGCTATAAGGATAGGTATGATTGGGACCCAGATATACATCGTCCGCAATCAGCACTCCCTGATCGTCATCATAGCCGCGCAATAACAATACGTGGCCGATGTCCTCGTCAGGGTGCAACCAATTTTCTACCAGTATCGGGATCCCGGCCGCCAACAATCGCTTCAGAGTTAACAAATTACCGTTAACCAGGACCCGCGATTCCAAGCCATAATCGGCTCGTAAATAGTCACTAATTTCGTCCAGGGTGACATTTTTATCCGCGGAATCAGTACGCAGTCGGGCCTTGGTTGTTCTCTGATCGACTTCGTAACCAAAATATTGCAGTAATTCCGCCACGCTGGCCGGACCGCAATTATTATAACTTTGACCAATCCAGCGGGCCGGCGGCAGGCTGAAACGCCGTGGCAACGGTTGAGGACTGGGCGCTGGCGGTGGTTCGAAAACCGGAATGGGAACAGCGACCAGCGGAGGCGGTGGCGTGACCCTAGTTTTCGAAACGGTTTGCGCGTTAGCCCTAACCAAACCCCACGCCGAAACAAACCCGAGCGCAAGGATCGAGATGACTATTATGGATTGACGAATCAATCTTTTCACGGACGATATTATAGCAGCACTAACGGGATAAAATCTTTAACCTGGCTCCATCGAGATTTGCCCGCTCGCCGTTGGAAGATCTCAGTTGAACGACATAGGTATGTTTTCCGGAAAGCATGGTTAGCGGCACCGAAGTCTTCCATTCCGAAGTGCTCCGATTATGAGTTAACTGCGATTCGTAATACACCGCACTCGTTCCTTTTTCTGCCAGACGGGCATAGACTTCACCGCTGATAATCGATAAAGCGGCCTCAAAACGAACCTCAGTGATGGAACCGTATTGGGCTGTATCCACCGTCACTGCGGCAGAGTCGATAGTCGTCCAATCACGATTGGCCGTGCTGCCCGAGCCCATGAAAATCGTATTTTCCCTAGCTCCCGTCGCGACAATGGCTTTAGGCTTGGGCGTTGACTGAGATTCGGTGACCACTTTCGCTTCAAGGCGTTGGCGTAGGTCTGCAACCTCGGCTTGTAAGCTTGCCCAGTCAGCGGAAGCTGTAGCCACCGCCGGAGTCTGGGGAATTGGCGCGGAAGTAGTGCTGGACTGGACCGATGGTTGGCTCAATCGTTCCGCCAGAAGAAAGGCGACCCCGGCCGTATTACCAATCAGTACAATGCCGATTATCGCTGCCAGAATTCTGGCGGAAAGTGAATCCACGGATTACCTTTTCGACCGCTATTTTTTGGCTCGACGACGAGTTGGAGCCGGCTGCTTAGCCGCCGCTGAGCCAGACCAGTGGGGCAGACCTTTTTCTCCCTTGGTGAAGAAGAAGATATAGAGAATTTCCAGCAAACCCAACGTGTTAATAATCAGCAAGCCAACAAACCAATACTTCTCGCCGCTGCGGGCTGACTTCCAAAGTGCAATGCCTTTCCAGAACAGACTCCAAAAAAGAAAAATTACCGCGATTGAACCAAACCAAGGCTGGCCAAAGGAACCATAACTGCCCCAACCGTACATCATGTTTTCTCCTTGTAAATCTACTATATCACTTTTTATATTCCGGTTTTACCCGATCGCGATATTTGGCCAATAATTTTTTAATTTTGGGTTCGATTACCAGCTGACAATAGGGCGCGTCACCATGCTGGCGGTAGTAATCGTGATGATAATCTTCCGCCAGATAGAAAGTCTGATATGGTCGAATTTCGGTCACAATTGGTTGATCAAATTCCGGTTGGAGTTCGCGAATCATTTCCCGGGTAGTTTTTTCTTGCTGCGCGTCGTGGAAAAAAATTGCCGAACGATACTGTGTCCCGGTATCCGGACCCTGACGATTAAGGGTTGTGGGATCATGAAGATGGAAGAAAATCCGTAATAGATCAGCGTAAGAAATTATTTCCGGGTCATAGAAAAACTGAATCGCCTCCGCGTGGCCGGTGTTCCCAGCCGAAACTTCATCGTAAGTGGGGGACTGATCCTGTCCGCCAGCATATCCAGGCTGGATACTAGACACCCCCTTTAGGCGCGCAAAAATGGCCTCGGTACACCAAAAACAGCCACCGGCCAAAGTAGCTTGGGATAATTTCTTCATAAGCTACAGTATAGACATTTTTTGGAGGATCGTATAATGGGCGCCAATGCGCGGCGTCTCAGTCATCGTACCTATCTTTAATGAGGAAAAAGTTTTATGGCGCCGGATCAGCACGCTGATCATTGGGGTGCGAAAAATTTTTGCTACTTTGCCGTTGGAAATCTTACTGGTTGAAAACGGTAGTCGCGATCAAAGTTGGGCAATTTGCCAGAAGCTGGCGAAAAAATCCAAGATGATCCGCATTTTTCAGCTGTCACAAGCTTCCTATGGCGCGGCGCTCAAGCGAGGCATTGCGGCCGCCCGTTTTGAGACCGTCGCCATCGTGAACGTGGACTTCTGGGACTTTAAATTTCTGCGCCGCGCCCATCACTTGCTGGCCGTTTGTGACATCGTCAACGGCTCTAAGGCGCTAACCGCTTCCCGCGACCAACGGCCTTGGCTCCGAAGACAACTAACGGTTTGGTTCAACATTGGGCTCCGTATTGCTTTTGGCTTCCCCGGAACCGACACTCATGGGATCAAATTTTTCCGGCGGCGCTCATTTTTACCACTGATGAAACGCTGTCTGACTAAAAATGAACTGTTTGACACCGAGCTGGTCCTGCGGGGATGCAAACAAGGCTTAATCTTGGCTGAATTACCGATCACGGTCAAAGAAATTCGCCCCACTCGCTATAACCCATGGCGACGAGCCAGCAATACTTTGGCTGACGTCGGCTTGATAGTAAAATATAAATATGGCCCGTTCCGAAAACCCTCCCGCTAAAGAAAACGCACCCGAAACCTACGTCATCGTGAAAGGGGCGGGAGTTTATCTGCCCCATGATCCGGAAAATATTTACTAGGTGCGGGCAGCCGCTTATGCCCAGCGCCTTGACACCCTGAAGCCTAAAGGAAAATATCAATGGTATCGATTAACAGAGGCAACTACCCTCTGGCGAGACGGTATTCACCCGGTTAACGTCGGGGATCAAATTCTAGTCGGGCCAAAAGGCGCGGTTAAAAAATAAAATTATTTACTCCGGGATGGCGACGATGCCACTCGGTTCAATGTCCACGAACAAAATGCCTTCTTTGGAACGCTTAACCTTTCCGGTGATGATCGCACCTCCGGTTGGAATCGCCATTTCCCAATTGACTCCCTGATTGCATCCGCTTTTTTTAGTGATGATTCCTTGGATACCACCCTTGTGGTCAGCCTGACGCGACAATTTCAGATAGGTCGCTAGCACGTCCTTGTGGGAATCGGTGCCACTATCGCCCACGCTAATGCGACACTTTTCCCGACCATAATCGACGACGGTAACCGAGGGATAAGCCACAAAGGTGACCCGATGTCCCTCATAACGATCGAGATATTCCATCAAGTCGACGAAGTTTACTTCCTCCGGCGGAAGAACTGGTGCTGGCTCTTCCTCTTGGCCGCAGGCGCCGAGGACGCTGGCTCCAAGAAGTAGGGCGTACGTCATAAATCTACGACGGGAAAATTCAGGATTACAATTTTTCATATCTTTCTAGTATATACCATATCTAGAAGTGAGCTTGGGAATATATATCTCCCCAGCAACTTGCGCCTCAAATGGGTTGGCAGTGGCACTGAAAAGATCCGTTGGGAGGAACATTCGGGGACCGTTTACGTCCAGAATGGTAATTTAGGGACTCTTTCTGAGCCATTTCGGTGCCAACTTAAAACTAGGGACTTTTTGGGGACTGTTTGAGTCCAGATCGAAATCTCTGAAATTGATGGTCCATAAAAGGTACGCATAAAGTCCCCAATTTAAAGTCGGCACACTAAAGGTACCCAGAAGGTCCCCATTTTGGCAACAATGGTCAAACCGGGACCGATTGCGGACCGTTACGGGAACATCTCAGGAACATTTACGGACTATTTTGGGCGCAAAAACCTGGCGGGATATAGATGTCCCAAACTCGTGAAGAGAATTGTGAAAAATCCTGCGGTGCTAAAACCATCGACGCCCAATCTCGATCAATCCCATCAACGCCGGAATATGGCCCAGATAAATGATCAAGGAATTTCGCCCTAGCCAAGCTAAAACCGCCATCTTTCTGGGAAAAGGAATTGCCAACGTTAGCCCGCGATTTGTTCCCAGCCACGCGCCACAAAATAGGGCGGCCATCCAGGGGAGGAGGGGATAGTAGTCGAGCGAGGGTGCAGTTGGAACTTTAATCCAGTAACTACTTGCCAAAATCATCACGGCCAGAGGCGGCAAAATTTGTCGCCGACCAGGGAACAGCAATAAGCTGGCCGATAGAATCAGATTCCCCACGGCCAAAAAGTGCAGCGTCCCGAACCAAACCGTTTCCGCCGGTACAACCAGAAAAGTCACAACCGTAATGACTAGAGCCGCTAACCAGATCCGCACACTGCGGCGGACAAATTTTGCCAGAATACTAACCGGCGGCACGGCGGCGGCACGCAAACGATCGAAAGTTAGTCCTGTCGTCACGCCCGAAACCAAAAAAAACGAAACCGCCGCCGCACCGCCGATCCAACCCACTAACTCCGACTCACTGCCCCAAAACCGGTAGCCATACCACTGCCGCAGCAAATACCAAGCATGAAAAGCAATCATGAAGAGCAGCGCCAATCCGCGCCAGGCATCGAGCCACGGATCGCGTCGCGTTTGGCCGGTCCGTTTAGCCGCGCGGATACGGTTTATTCTGAAAGGCATAGGATCCGCGATCGGAATAACCCACCTTGCTTGGTGATTTTAATTGATAAAAAATTCCTTTGACCACCGGCATGAGCGGAAACAGCTGAACCGGACTGGGGCCGAGGTGGGCAATCTCCAGAGTTTCGTGACTACGCGTCTGACCGGGCTCGATATAAGCCGAGGACAAAATAACTTGCAATCCCAGGCGGGCTAAAGTCGACCGCGTATCGCTCATGGCGGCGATGTTTTTACTAACGCTTATCGCTTCAAATGTTTGCGCTAAAACAAAATCACCCGGATTAAGAACATAGCCGGTTTCCGGAAAAATTTTCACCTCTTCATACTCCACTTTGGGGCGGCGAGAATCAATCACCCCGGCTACCTGAGGACGGTAAATTACATCGCCTAAGGTAAAAACATAACTGCCGGGCTTAAGATTTTCTTCACGAAAGGGAGTAATCGTAATTTCACCGCTGGACAGGGCTGCTATAATATCGCGGTCCGATAAGATCATAACTGGGGACAGTATACCGGTGAAACGGCGACAAGACAACGAACCGCTGACTTTGGAGCAGGCTCAATCGATCGAGAATTGGGCGGAGCAAGCGTTGGCCATCGTCCTTTGCTCAATTCCTCACCTGCTGGTTTATTATGAACCGGATGAGTTCACCGCCGATGGAAAAACCACTCGTCCGGATTTTAAAGTAATCAACACCCGTCGACAAAACCCAATGGCAACTTATATCGAGGCAACGGGCGGCAAACATCCCAAGCTTCACCCCAAAGTTTCCGACCCCAATCACATCAAGGGAAAAAATAAAAATAAACAAAATTTGGTAATGGAGAAAGTAGTCGCCCACCACCCCGATATCCGCTATCTCCAACTTTGCGGCCGGGAAATAAAAAAGGTCCGCGTTCCACCCGACTTAGTTCTCAGCCGAACGAAAAATAAAGTAAGATAAAAAGGTGCCCACCTTGCCCGAATTAGCCCGGTTATTACGCTGTTGGTCGCTTCAAGCCACCAGCGCCGCCGGATCCGGTCACCCCAGCTCTTGCTTGTCCGCTGCCGACCTAATGAGCGGACTGTTTTTTGGCGGACACTTCCGTTTTTTTCTCGATAATCCGTCTCACCCCAATAACGATCGCTTAATTTTCTCCAAGGGTCATGCCGCGCCTCTGTTGTATGCCCTTTGGGCCGCCGCCGGAGCGATTGGCTCTTCAGAGCTGATCCGTCTTCGCCAGAGTGACAGCCCTCTGGAGGGACATCCCACCCCAGCCTTTCCTTTCGCTGAAGCGGCCACCGGATCCCTGGGCCAAGGACTCGCCATTGGCGTCGGCTTGGCTCTGAACGCCAAAAGACTGGACCGTTTGCCATATCGCACTTTTATCCTACTAGGTGACAGTGAATTAAGTGAGGGCTCAAATTGGGAGAGCATCCAACTGGCGGCGCACTATCAACTCAATAATCTAATTGGTCTGCTGGACGTTAATCGACTAGGTCAACGCGGCGAAACAATGTTGGGCCATGACACCGCTACCTACGAGCGCCGTTTCCAGTCCTTTGGTTGGCAGACAGTCGTGATCGACGGCCATGATTTTGACCAAATCGAGTCGGCCTACACTCAGGCGGAGCAAGCCAAACAACCGATGATGATCATTGCGAAAACGATTAAGGGTCGCGGGGTCTCATTGCTAGAAAATCAGGACGGCTGGCACGGCAAAGTTCTCTCAGCTGATGAATTGGTGCCGGCCCTGGGCGAACTAGGACCCATCGACGAGACGTGGCGGGGCGAGCTGGCGCGCCCGGAGGACCTGAAACCAACCCCTTTTCTCCACCAACCGCTTGCGCCATCAACCATTGAAGCAACGCGCTCGCTCGCCCCGCGCGAAGCCTACGGCCAGGCCCTGGTGCGCCTGGGTCAATCTCGCTCCGATCTGGTGGTGCTGGACGCGGAAGTGAGCAACTCGACTTACGCCAATCAGTTCGCCCGAGCTTTCCCAGACCGATTTTTCGAAATGTTCATTGCTGAACAGAATATGGTCGGCACCGCCGTTGGTTTGGCGGCAAGGGGGAAATTACCCTTTGTCAGCACTTTCGCTGCCTTTTATACGCGGGCTTTCGATCAACTAAGAATGGCAGCTTACTCACTCGCCAATATTAAACTGTGCGGCAGTCACGTTGGGGTTTCCATTGGCCAAGACGGCGTATCGCAAATGGGTTTGGAAGATATTGCCTTATTCCGCAGTCTATTCGGCTGCGCGGTTCTCTATCCGGCCGAAGCCCGGGCCATGGAGAAACTGGTGGCAGTTGCTGCTTCTCACCAGGGCATGGTTTATCTGCGTTCCACCCGGGCTGAGTTGCCAGTCATTTACGGTCCGGATGAAATCTTCACCCTGGGTGGCAGCAAGACTCTCCGCCGGAGCGATCAGGACCAAGCGACCGTTATCGCTGCCGGAATTACACTCCATGAAGCCCTGGCCGCGGCCGACCGACTTAAAGAGCAGGGGGTGAATATCCGGGTGATCGATCTCTACAGTGTTAAGCCGCTGGATCTAACCAGCTTGCGCCAAGCCGTAACGGAGACCAGCAATATATTGGTGGTTGAAGATCACTACAGTGAGGGTGGAATCGGTGAGGCGGTCCGGGTGGCGCTGGGAAGCTCGCCGGTGAAGTTCAAACACTTGGCGGTTCGTAATCTTCCCCACAGCGGCACCCCGGCTGAAAACCTGGCCGCGGCCGGAATCGATACGACAGCCATTGAAAAAGCGATCCAATCACTAGTAGTAGGAAAACTATGAAGCAAGTTTGGTTAGTTAGCGCCGGGTTGGTTTTCCTAGCCGTCATTATTTTGATCGGTTACAGCTTTCGCCGATCGAGGGTCGCGGTGGTCGACAAAACAGCAACCGAATCCCCACTGCCTACCGCCAGTCCCAACCTTATCTCGGCCACTGGCTCGGCCCAGATAGTCCAAGACTCAGCTGGGTTGTACTCGATTGAAATTCCGGAAGACTGGCAAATAGCTCCCGACGAAGTAAGAGAGCAGAGAATCTCCAGCCTGTTAGCCCAGAGCCCGGATTACAAAGTTGAGATCGACGCCACCAGCGCCGGGTCAATCACCCCGATTCGTCACCAGTTCGGTGCTAGTCTTCAAGTCATAGCCTTTCAGCCAGCCCTCGCAACTAACCCCCAGCCCGACGGAAAAATATCCGAGCAAAAACCCATCCTCCTTGACGGAACTTCTGGCACTTACTTTGTTTTTACGGAATCCAACATTATCGGGGGACAACTTTTGGAGGTTCGCTGCGAAAAATCTGGCCGGACCTATGTCCTGCGCTTTAGCTTTAATCCGGCTACCTTTTCGGCTGGATCGAGCGTCTTCGACCAAATGCTCAGCTCTTTCCGCTGGCAATAAAGATCTGCTATGCTACTGAAGTAGTATGCCAAAGACTTTCGCCATCATCATGGCGTTCGCCACGCTCTGCGTCGTGGCCACGGCAATCAGCTTACTATCCATCGAAAAATGGCTTTGGTAGCTTATGCCTTTCACCGGTTCTAGACTCCAGCTGTTTGTGTTCGACGATCTGCCTCCGAACGGTTATACCAAGCTGCGGCGACTGATTCGGAAAAATACTAATGTCCAATTTATCAACCCCGAGTTAGCACTCAAAAAGCTAGTGCAAGATACTAATCAATCTTTCCCATTAACTTTTGGTCTGGGCAAGGCTGGTGAATCCTTGGCAGCGCGTCTGCATCACTCCACCAAGTTATTCCCAAGAATATTCCGGCTAGAAATCACTAGAATTGAAACGTCCGAAAATCAATATCGTTTTGCCGGTGATTTCGCGGCCACTCTCCAGCAATTTGGAATTGCGGCTGACGATCCGGTGGCAATTGTCGATGACACCGTTTACTCCGGCGGCACAGTTAAGAGCATACTTGAGTGCTGGCCTGAGCAATGGCGACCCAAGCTCTCCTTGTTTTGTCTGCAGGGTATCGCCGAATCGCTTGATCAACTAGCCAATAAAATGCTGATTTACTGCGCTCATTCGATTGTTGGTATTCCGGAAAAAGAGGTCAGCATTATTCGCCTGTCCGGTTTATTTTTACCCGGGTCAATTCGTCTGGAGAACGGCCAAGAGCTAGCTTTTTGGCAACGACCGGAGTGGATGCAAGCCTGGTTTCCCACTAATGCCACGGACATAACCCAGTATTGTTCCCAGTTATTGCTCGATCCCCAAATCGACTTGCTCTACCGGGGTCGCGAAAGCCTGGCCATCATATGAGATTCGCTCTCGTTGGTCTTGGCCGCAATCCGATTCCAGGCAAGTTCATGGGATCAATCGAGAATATTATCTGGCAGTATAAGTTGCACTTGGAACAACTCGGTCACCAAGTCGACATTTACAATTCAATCTGGATTCATGAGGTCCTCTATGAGTTGAACCGCAAAAATTATGACTTCATCCACCTCCATTCCGATATTCACGCCTGCCAGCTCAACGCCCATTTGCAAAAACCATATGTCCTGACTAGCCACGGTGGGTGTTTCCCAAAATTTGTTCCTGGTCAAAACGACTTTTATCCGGCCTTCAACTACCTTTATCAGGACTCTTTGCAAGCCGATGGCAACTTGGTGATCCATTCCGCGATTCTGGACAAATATCGGCACAGCAACTATTCGGGCTGGCTGGGTCATTTGCGTAATCCGGTCGAGACCGAGTTGTTTTCCTGGAAAGGACAGGGGAACGGCCGAGCGGTGTATGTTGGAAAAATTGCTCCGCGCAAACGTCAGGCACAAATTGCCAAATTGTTAGCCGGAAAAGTCGAACTAGATTTCATCGGTCCCTGGGATAAGTTGGACGAACCGAATTTTCGGCCAGGAAAAAACTGCTGCTATCTGGGCGAGTGGTCGCGGGAACAAGTCCATACCAACCTAACCGACTACAGTTGCTTGGTATTATTAAGCGGAGCCGAAAGCGCGCCTCTGGTGACCATTGAGGCCCTGGCAGCCGGATTGAGTGTCGTCGTCAATCAAGGCTCAAGCGGCAATCTGGACCCGCAACCATTCATCACCGTTTTACCGGACGAGGAATCAGATCCGGAAACAATTACCAAGACCATCGATCAAGCAATTGGCGCGAATCCCCAATACCGCGAAGCGGCGCGGGAGTATGCGGTTAACCATTTCAATTATCCGGTCGTGGTTCAGGAATATCTACACCTGGCCGATGAGTTTTTGCAGTATACTGAAGTAAATTAACTAAGGACTATCATGGCCAATCTAAAAAAAATGCCGGAAGAATACTGGAAAAAGAAACTCACCCCGGAACAGTATTCAATCTGCCGGCTGGGCGGAACCGAGGCACCTTTCACCGGAAAATACAGTGATCTGCACGACAGGGGGGTCTATAAGTGCGCGGCTTGCGGACGGGAACTTTTTTCTTCGGAAAATAAGTATGATTCTGGCACGGGTTGGCCAAGTTTTTCGGAAGCGATCGGCGACCGGATCGAACTGAAGGAAGACCGCAGTTTGTTGGTACCCAGAACAGAGGTGGTCTGCCATGATTGTGGTTCCCATCTGGGACACGTCTTTGACGACGGCCCCAAACCCTCCGGAAAACGCTTCTGCATTAATTCGATGGCCCTAGATTTTGAGCCCGCTAAAAAATAAAAATTCAAATTCGGGTTTGTTCCGTGTGTTTCGTATTTACATCGGGTTGTTCTTGAGATAAGATTCCGCTCAGTTGTGTAACTAAATGTAACGTTCCTGCCCAAAAGGGAACAAACATGAGCGGGTCAACTAAGTTTTTCAACACCATCGCGGTTGCGATCGGTATTTTCCTTTTAGGTTTGTTCATTTTCCCATCGGTCAGAATCGCCCATGCCACCCCGGATAATAAAGTTAGAATTTGTCATTCAACCGCCAGTCATTCTAATCCGTACATCGAAAATGAACCAGCTAAAAGCGGCAACGTGGAGGGTCATGATGGACATGAAGGCCCGATTTGGTTCTCAGGAATCGAGGTCGATTGGGGCGACATTATTCCACCTTTTGATTATCAAACCCTCGACGTTATTGGTACTCACTTAGAGTGCCGAGGTAGTTATACTTTGGGTGACGACGATCTCTGCCATAAAGATGGGAAAGATGATGAGCCACCAACCATTGTCGAAGACACAGGTTTGGTGACTCATAGTTATCCAGGAAAAAACTGGCCCGAGGGTGAAGCCATCTGGAACAATAGCTGTGAGATTCCTCCAATCGACGTTTGTACCAACATCGCGGACACTCAAGAAACCGTCCCGGCCAACCACTATCAAGTTGGGACCGAGTGTTTCCCGAAGGATCCAGTCTGTACCGATCCTGACGCCAACAATGATCAGACCTTAGAAGAAGAAACCAAGTACGAGGATAACGAGAATGTCTGTACCTACACCGACGTTTGTCCCAACATCGGCGGGCTTCAGTTAACCGTACCCAGCAACCGTTGGCTCGATGACAATGGCAACTGTATTAAAAAAGACAAAGCCCTCCAATTACAGAGCTTGTGTCATGACGGCCCGGTCGGGCAGGTCAAAGTTACCAACGTCAATTCCCAGGCTTATGTTTTCGATTGGCGCAATATGCTGGAAAATTTTTGGAACAACGGACTCTTAGTAGCCGCCAATGATTCTTTGACCTTCACCGTTTCTTGGCCTGGTGATATTAAAATCCGCTACAGCTTAAACGGCCAGGACAAAACTAAAAAGATCGCTCAGGTTGAAACCCTTTGTACTCCGCCTGAGGAAGACGTCCCTCTCTCAGACCTGGAAACGACGGAACTTTCCTGCGAGGTTCGCGCCTTTGATGCGAAGATCAAGCTGACCAGCGACGGCAATCCGGTGGCTGACGTGAAAGTGAAATTCACCTACCACGGTAATACTATCGAGCGCACGACTAACACCGAAGGTAAGGCTCAAGTCGCATTCTGGTATGAGGGTGATGAGGAGTTAGCGGTTGAACCTGATCAAGGATTCGCCAGTCACCACCGCTTAATCAAGTTGCCCGACGGACTCAACTGCCCGGCCTATGAGATTGGTGTTGGCGGTTCTGGAGAGGAAGAAATTTCCGCTCCGACCGAGCTGGCCGAAACCGGCGTTCTCACCAACCTCTTCGTTAAGTCGTTAGGTATGATCGGTGGACTGCTGACACTGGCCGGTTCAGCTCTCTATGCCAAAAAAATCGCTTAAAAAAAGATCGTTCCGGCAACGGATCACCAAACACATTCCTGAGCTGCTAATCGGCTTGGGAGTGTTTTTGCTGCTGATTAATGCGGTGCATAGCGTTTTCCGCGAGCGGGCTTTGGCTATAGACCAACAAACCGTGGCGGCCTACCAACCGCTAACCCAACGCCGACCGTTGCCGGTAAAAATCTACAGTCAATGGTTTTTGGACGCGCCGATCACGAAAGCGGTTTATACCGGTGAAAAATGGACCATTCCCCAAAGCTCGGCCGCCTACTTGCAACAATCGTCTCGGCCGGGGGAGGGCGGAAACATCATCATTTATGGGCATAACACCCGGGCAATTCTTGGCAACATCCGCGCGTTCAAGGGAGGGGAGAGGATCACGCTGACGACTGATGACGGGATTGAACACGTTTATGTCATCGAGTCGCTGAGCGAAGTTGAGCCGAACAATACTGAGTTAGTCCAACCGACCAATAGCGAGGTCTTGACGCTGTATACCTGTTCTGGATTGCTCGACCGCAAGCGTTTTATTGTCCGCGCCTTACCGGAGAAGGTTGAACAGGCCGACCAGCAATAAGGCGGCGGCCACCAATTTCCGAAAAGCAGTGGTCGATAGAGGCTCGACCAATCTCTTGGCTGCGATCGCCGCCAACAACGAGGTTGGAATCGCCATCAACAGCAATCCTGGGCTAAAAGTATTAAGTTTCACTCCCTGCGACCAATAGGCAATGATCCGTGAAGAATCAATAACGGCTCCGATCGCCCCCGAAGCAAATAAATAAATGGCACTTTTGCTCGTGAAAGCGCTGAGGAAAGCGCCGCGAACCGCCCCGCCTTGACCAAACAAACCAGCCAAAAGGCCAGAAAGCGTTCCTCCCAATATCGCGTTAACTGAAGACGGTTTAATCCGCCACTTAGGTCGCAACCAAACGGAAATCGCGTAGAAAACTAGGAACAAACCTAGAATGCGGATTGATATCCGCTCCGGAATACTCAATATTAAGTTGGCGCCGACCGCTCCGGCGATAATTCCCGGAACGCCGAATAGTATTACCAGACGCCACCGCCGTCCTTTCCAGAACAGACCCATTTTCCAGAGGTCGCCAAACCAATGAATAATGCCAACGAATAGTAAAGTTTCGGCCAAGGGAAAAAATATGGCTAGAACAGATACTAATATAGTCGAGGTGCCAAACCCCGTCGCCGTGCCAACCAAGGCGGCCAAAAAAACTAAAGTTAGAAGCCAAAGCGTTGTCATTGAGTCGATTCAAGAAATAGCATACAGTTAAGTAATGAAACCTCCTAGCTGGTTAATTTTACTTTTGGGATTGATGTTGTTCTCGGTGATCGCCGGTAGTTTGTGGTTCTTGCGGTCGAATCTCTAAAAATGTTAACATAGTTTATGAAGTTTATTGATAACTTTCATAAACCATAGTAACATTGTTTGATATGAACCCTTTACTGAACCCTTTTTCACCAGGAGCCGGTACTCCCCCACCTGAGCTTGCCGGGCGGCAGGACATTCTAAATAAAGCCAATATCGCTTTAGCCAGAATTAAGGCTGGCCGACCGGAAAAAAGCTTCTTCTTAGTCGGATTGAGAGGTGTGGGAAAAACCGTATTGCTGCACAAGATTGAAGAGATCGCTACGGAGAATGGGTATCGTCCAATTATGATCGAGGCGCGCGAAAATAAAAGCCTGTCAAAATTGCTTATTCCCTACCTTCGTCAACTTCTCTTTTCATTAGATGTCAGCGAAAAAGTGAGTGACAAAGTAAAACGAGCATATCGGGTCCTCAAAAGCTTTGTCCTTAAAGTAAATCCTGACGGAGCATTGGAATTCGGTTTGGATATTGATCCAGAAAAGGGCACTGCCGATAGTGGAGACCTTGAAATTGATCTTACCCAACTGTTCGTTGCCTTAGGGGAGGCAGCTCAAGATCGCTCGGCCGCCATCGCCATCATCATCGACGAAATTCAATACCTCGATGATGACGAACTTGGTTCTTTAATTATGGCCATCCACAAGATATCGCAGAAGTCTCTTCCCTTGATCGTTATCGGGGGTGGACTGCCACAGCTTCTCGGCAAGGCTGGAAACGCCAAATCTTATGCCGAGCGACTTTTCGATTACCCTGAGGTTGGACCGCTAAGAGATGCCGATGCTAAATTAGCCCTGCAGGGCCCAGTACAAAAACAGAACGTCACCTTTTCCAAAGAAGCGTTATCTGAAATATTGCGCGTTACGGAAAAATATCCTTATTTTATTCAAGAGTGGGGATATCAAGCCTGGCAGATTGCCAAAACAACTCCCATTGGCCTGACAGTCGTTAAAACTGCCACCAAAGAAGCGATAAAAAGACTCGATAAAAGCTTTTTCCGGGTTCGCTTTGACCGTTTGACTCCAAGAGAAAAGGAATACTTGCGGGTGATGGCCGAACTAGGTACCGGAGCTCATCGTTCCGGCGATATCGCCAACATGTTGCATTTGGATGTTCGAAGTGTCGCACCATTCAGAAGTAGTTTGATTAAAAAAGGAATGATCTACAGTCCTGCCCATGGTGATACCGAGTTTACGGTCCCGCTTTTTGTCGATTTTATGAAGCGGACAATGCCCATGCCTGGAAAAGACTAGCGATGAGATAGGGTAAAATAGCCCCATGAAAATTTTATTGGTCGAAGATGACCAAGAATTAGCTAGCCACTTACGACAGCAACTCGCCGCGGCTGGCTTGGCGGTGGACTGGGCAGCAACCAAAGAGGACAGTTATTTCCAAGCCACCACTAATAACTACGATTGTTTAATCTTGGACGTCACTTTACCGGACGGAAGCGGCTTGGAACTTTGTCAGCAGTTGCGTTCTGAAGACATTACTTCTCCAATATTGATGTTAACCGCCCGCGGCGGCATTGACGATAAACTACTTGGTCTAGATCTCGGCGCCGATGATTACCTAGCCAAACCGGCTGACCACCGCGAAGTATTGGCTCGGGTGCGCGCCCTCATTCGCCGCAACCAAAAAAATCCGGCGCCAATCCTGAAGATTGGGCAGTTGACCGTTGATCCGACCGCCCGGCGCGCACTAATGGGTGAAGCCGAATTATCGTTATCCAGTAAGGAATTTTCGGTACTGGAATTTTTGGCTTACCACGGTGGGGAAGTAGTAACCAGATCCATGCTCATGGAGCACGTGTGGGGCAGTGACTTTGAAACTTTTTCCAATGTCATTGACGTCTATATCCGTAGCTTGCGTAAAAAAATCGCCGCCCAGGATCCTCATTCCTACATCCAGACTTTGCGGGGCAGCGGCTACCGCCTATCGGATCCAACGTGATTTCTTTACCCCGCACCCTCCGCTCCCGGTTGACAGTCTGGTACCTCGGCTCGACCGTGTTTATTTTTACCCTGCTATCACTGGTTTTTGGCGCGGTGATGTGGATTGTGGTCCACGACCAGATTGACCACCATACCCACGTCGTGGTCACCGAAGCCAAGAGAATCGTTGAACAATCTTTGAACACTGAGCTGCCCCAGCGATTGGCCAACCTGGTCGGTACCAAGGGCATGACCGTGGTTTTGCTCTCGTCGGACGGCACACCGATCCTGCAGACAAATAGTGCTGATTTGGCAGCGATTTCCGAACATCAACTCCAGCGGATTTTCCTCACTGCCGAAAATTCGACCAGTACATCACCTAATCATTTTTCCATCAACCAAATGCGCTTCGCCACGGCCCAGGTAACCGATGCCCAGGGCCGAATGGAAGTCCTGGCCGTCGGGTATTCAACCGAAATCTTGGAACAGACATTCTGGCGCTTGCTGCTATCGCTGCTGAGCATCACCTTCGTCATGTCCTGTCTTTTTGGCTGGTTTGGCTACCTGTTACTGAAGCGCTCACTGCAACCGCTAGAAACGATCGCTCGAACGGCTGGAAGCATCTCCCGGTCGGCGGAACTGCATCGGCGGGTAAAGGTCGATCAGCCGACAACCGAGCTGGAAATTATTGCCGCGGCTTTCAACCAAATGTTGGCCCGATTAGAAAAGGTATTTTTGGCGGAACATGAATTTTTTGCTGACACCGCCCACGGCTTGAAAACCCCGCTGGCTCTGCTGCGCGCCAGGGTGGAAAAATTAGCCCGCGTCTCGGCGGCGGAAAAAGAATCGTTACTTCGTAAAATCGATGACCTGGCCAGCACAATTCAGGACTTATTGTTTGTTTCTAGTTTGTCGACCATTGAGGCACCAAAAAAAGAAAACGTTTCTATTTCAAATTTAATGCGCCAGTTCGCGCAGCTCGCGCAAGCCATGGGTGAGGAAAAAAAACTGACGGTAACTAGCAATATCGAGCCGGACATTGCTTTAACAACCGATCCACGCTTGCTGAAGCGCCTGCTAAGCAACCTCGTCCACAACGCAGTCAAGTACTCCCAACCGAAAGGAACGATCCGCTTGGCCGTTACCAGCGACCAGAAAAAGTCGGCCATCATAATCAGAATCACCGATGATGGTATTGGCATACCCAAGGCCGACCAACCCCGAGTATTTGATCGTTTCTTCCGCGCCCGCAACGCCATCGAGTTGGGCGGAACGGGACTGGGGTTAGCTATCGCCAAAACTATTACCGAAAACTTGGGCGGAAAAATCAGATTGCGCTCGGAGTTGGGCCAGGGGACAACCGTGACCCTGACCTTTCCGATTTCATCTTCTCTTCATCTAAGCTGAGTTAAGATCTCTGAAAAGCAAAGCGAAAACGATTTCGCTAGAATAGATTTATGCTTTGGTTGGTAAACATCTTAATTCTGTTTTTAATGGGCGGCGCGGCCTGGTTTTTCCTGGGCAAACGCGACGAGGAAGCGGTAATCACCACCGGCAAGATTAAAATCACCGTCGACGGCGGCTACCATCCGGCCGCCATCCGCGTCCCCGCCGGAAAGACCACGGTCTTGCAGTTCTTCCGCAAGGATCCCAGCGACTGCGTGCAGGAGGTGATCATTCCGGAGTTGAAAATCCGCCAATTTTTAGAGCTAAATCAAACCACCGACGTAACTATTAAGCCTGCTAAGCCAGGCACCATCCCGTTCCAGTGCGGCATGGGTATGATCCACGGAAAGATTGAGGTCGTATGAGCCGCGTAATCTTCCCCATCTCCGGCATGCACTGCGCCAGCTGTGCCGCCAATATCGGCCGAACCTTGCGCAAGGATCAGGGCATTATTGACGCCTCGGTCAACTACGGCAGTGAACAGGCCCTGGTCGAGTATGACGAAACCCAGACCAGCGAAAAGAAGATTTCCGAGTCGGTCGCCAAGCTGGGCTACACCGCCCACATTGGCGAAAAGAACTCCGACGACTTGATGGAACAGGAACGCAAGCAGGATCTTAGCCTGCTGCGGCAAAAACTGACCGTAGCCGGATTCTTGACCGTCATTCTGCTGTTTGGCGCCATGCTTCCTTTTGCCCCGGACGTCCTGAAAAACATGTGGGTGGCCGCGATCCTGGCGACCCCGGTTCAGTTCTGGGCGGGCTGGCAGTACTACCGCAGCGCCTGGTCGGCCTTGCGCAACCGCCTGGCCAACATGGATACCCTGATCGCGCTGGGCACTTCGGTGGCTTACTTTTTTTCCTTGGGTGTTGTTCTCTTTGAAACGCAGCTGGAACGGCTCGGCGTGGAAGCCCACGTCTACTTTGAGGTTTCGGCGACGATTATCACCCTGATCCTATTGGGCAAGTTCCTCGAATTGCGCGCCAAAGGACAAACTTCGGAAGCCATTAAAAAACTGCTCGGCTTGCAAGCTAAAACCGCCCGCGTAATCCGCGATGGTAAAGAGCTGATGGTCCCGCTAGACCAGGTGCAGGTCGGCGATTCGTTGTTGATCAAGCCCGGAGAAAAAGTACCAGTGGATGGGACGATCCTGGAGGGGGAATCCGCGCTGGACGAAAGCCTGGTCACCGGGGAAAGTCTGCCGGTCAACAAAGCCCAAGGCGACAAAGTCATCGGCTCAACCCTGAACTTAAGCGGCAGTTTTACCATGAGGGCGAAAAAGGTCGGGGCGGCCACGCTGTTGGCGCAGATCGTCGATTTGGTCCGCACCGCCCAAGGTTCGCGGGCGCCAATCCAACAATTGGTCGACGTGGTTAGTTCCTATTTTGTGCCGACGGTCATTCTGCTGGCTTTGGGGACTTTTCTCGTGTGGTTCAATTTTGGACCGGAACCGGTTTTTGTCCGGGCGTTGATTAGCTTGATTTCGGTCCTGATTATTGCTTGCCCCTGCGCCTTAGGCTTGGCCACGCCAACCTCGATCATGGTCGGAGTAGGAAAGGGCGCCCAGAACGGTATCCTGATCCGCGACGCCGAGGCCCTGCAGGCGGCCAGCCAAGTTGACACGATTGTGCTGGACAAAACCGGCACGCTGACCGAGGGTAAACCCAAAGTAGTAGCCGTCGAGATTGAAGACGCGGCCAAAGAAAAAGGTGGAATTGAATCAATCATCATGGGGGTCGAATCCCTGTCCCACCACCCGTTGGCCCAAGCCGTCGTCAGCTACTATGCGGCCGCCAATACCAAGCCGGCCAAGGTCGCCAATTTTAAGGACCACTCCGGCAAAGGGGTGGCGGGCACGGTGGACGGCCAACCGGTCATCATTGGTACAATCAAGTTCCTGGAAGAACAAAAAATCCCACTCACGGGCAAGCCAAACTCGGACTGGACCAGCCAAGGTTGGTCGGTGGCTTTTGTGGCCGTCGGCGGCCGGCTGGCTGCCTCCCTGGCCATTGCGGACACGCTCAAGCCGGCCGCAGCCCAGACCATTCAGACCCTAAAAAAGCTTGGTCTACACACCATTATGCTGACCGGCGATAACAAGCAAACGGCAGAGTCAATTGCTAAGAAAGCTGGCGTTGATGAAGTGATCGCTGAGGTGTTGCCCACAGAAAAGGAAGCGGTGATCGCCGAATTGAAAGCGAAGGGAAAGCGGGTAGTTATGATCGGGGATGGCATCAACGACGCCCCGGCTCTGGCTGCCGCAGACGTGGGTATGGCTATGGGCGGGGGGACTGACGTGGCCATTGAATCGGCGGGGATCACCCTGCTGCGCAGCGATATCGCCCTGGTTCCGGCCGCCCTCAAACTCTCGCGCGCCACCATGAACAATATTAAGCAAAACCTGGTTTGGGCCTTCGGTTATAATGTGATCCTGATTCCGGTCGCGATGGGGATCCTTTATCCTTTCACTGGCCTGCAGTTAAACCCAATTCTGGCCAGCGGGGCCATGGCCTTGTCCAGCGTGTCGGTCGTTACTAACGCCTTAAGATTAAGAGGAGTAAAACTAAAATGAACTTGGGTGCCGCTTTTATCACGGGTTTAACCACAGGCGGACTTTCCTGCCTGGCCATGCAAGGTGGCCTCTTGGCTAGCGTGGTGGCTAACCAAAAAGGCGAGGAGGTTATTACCGGAAAACTTCGGAATACTTTTGACGTCCAAGACATTTTGCCGGTCGGCACTTTTCTCGGCGCCAAACTGGTCATTCATATCCTGTTCGGCTTTCTCTTGGGGTCGATCGGCTCGGCACTAGAACTGAGTCTGGGTCTCAAACTGTCTTTCCAACTGCTGACCACGGCTTTCCTGTTCGCCACCGCCATGAACCTGCTGGAGGTTCACCCGATCTTCCGCTTCGTGGCCTTCCAACCGCCGAAGTTTCTCCAGCGGTTAATCCGCAATTCTAGCCGCAGCCGGTCGTTGTTCGCCCCGGCAGTGCTGGGTTTGTTCACGATTGTCATTCCCTGCGGCGTCACCCAAGCAATGGAGCTAGTGGCCATCAGCTCCGGCAGCCCGTGGTTGGGGGCCGGAATAATGGGCGCTTTCGTCCTGGGCACCATGCCGCTGTTCTCGTTGATCGGAGTCGCCACCTCCCGTCTTTCCGAAGCCTGGAATCACCGTTTCCTGCAAGCTGCGGCAGTGGCGATTTTGTTGCTTTCCTTGTCCGGGGTTAACGGCGTACTGACCGTCATCGACGCCCCGGTCACGGCCGGAAAAGTCGTCCAAGCCGTCACTTCTTTTGGCGATCCTCCCGATTGGTATGGAACGGCAGAAGCCACCGGCGAGGCACCGATTGCTGGCAACCAACAAAACATTAAGATTGAGGTAACCAGCGACGGTTATTCACCCCGGTACGTCAAAGTAAAGAAAGGCATACCCGTCAAACTCGAACTAACCAGTAATGACGCTTTCAGCTGCGCTTCGTCTTTCATTCTTCGCAAGTTTGGGATTCAGGTCCAACTTAAACCAACCGATCGTCAAATTATCACCTTTACCCCTCAAGAAAAGGGCAAATTCCCTTACACCTGCTCGATGGGCATGTATAGCGGCGTTCTGGAGGTAATCTAAATGTGGCCGTTTTCCAAAGAGAAGAAATCAGGCAGCCAGGTTGTCTTTTCGATCGAAGGCCTCCACTGCAGCAGTTGCGTCCTGAATATCGATGGCACCCTCGAAGATCTAGAAGGCGTCCATTCTAGTCAGACCAGTTACGCCAAGGCCAAGACTGAAGTGCGTTTTGATCCGGAAAAGGTCACTGCCACTCAGCTGCGCCAGACGATTGAATCGTTAGGCTACACTGCAAAAGCCGGTGACTCGAAATAATGTTGACCTCATTAGGCCGCTGGTCAAATATTTATCCTCCCAGCATTTTGCCTCCCAAATTACCCCTCAAAGTAACCTTAAACTGCTCCCTAAACTAACCTGTTTGGGGTTACTCTAGGGACTTTTGGACAGATAGGGTCCAACAGTTGTCCATCCTTGGTCAGTGCTGGCAAATAGGGGCGGAAATACTTTGGAAACAATCGCTTATCGGCCTGTCCCCAAATTACCTCCTGCTTGCCCAGGTGGACTCAAACTAACCTAGTACTGGACCTCTATTGCCCATAAGGTCTGAATTAGGACCTGTTTGGGGTCACCTTTAGGAGTAATTAGAGGTCTCTGGAGGGGACAGTTTGGGAGGCAAAAGTGTGGGGAGATATATATTCCTCGACGAACTAAACACGACGAAAAGTACTATAATCTCTTTAAAATGAGAGATCACTTGCCATTTCCGACTCCCGCTGCTGCTCAACCCCATCGTTATCGACTATTAATACTGGCAATTATCGTTTTAGTTTTAATGCTCATTGTCGAAGCCGGAGTGATTGGATATTTCTGGGGTCTACAACGAGGTCTCAATTCCATTCCTGATGAGCTGGTATCCTCGCCAATACCAACCGCGACTCCATCTGCTAATCTACCTGAGACCGAATTCCCCAGCTCAACGGGTAGCACTTACCCGCGCAAAAAAGTCTCTATTACTGATGAGTTACGCCAAGGTTACTCGACCGGACCAAGCAACCCTGATCTGGAAGTTTTTGTTTTTGCCGATTTGACCGAAGAAGGGTTTAGCGGCCGGACACTGACCGAAAATATTGCTGATCTGCGCCAAAAATATCCCGATCAACTGCGGATTTGGTATCTGCATACGGTCCTACCGTACCGAGACAACCCTAGCCTGCGGGTGGCGATTGCCTCGCTTTATTGCTTGAACCAACAAAATCGCGTTTGGGAAAATATGGCTGATCTAGTTCGGGAAAATGGCGATTCGAGCTATCGCTATGACGTGTCAAGTCGGGAAGAATATGTCACCTGCCTGACCGAAATTAATCAAAACGAAACCTATTTTGACCAAACGGTGCATGGTAGCCAAGTCCGGATGTCAATGTTTAGCGTGACCGGCGTGCCAACCACCATCTTCGTGCGCCCGTCGGATAATGAAGCAGTGATCGTTCCCGGAGCTCTACCGCGTGATATCTTTGCGGCCGATGCTAAAAAGATCATCGAGTCCTTAATCGATTGATAATTTGCTAAACTGAGTTCGAGGCCACCCATGAACTTAGACGCTGTTTTCCGACCACACTCCATTGCCGTGATTGGCGCTTCCAGTCAGCCGGGCAGCGTGGGTAATGATCTGGTCAAAAATCTGGTTACCCAGGGCTATCAGGGTAAAATTTTCCCAGTCAATCCTAAGGGCGGCGAATTGTTTGGCCGGAAAGTTTATCCCACGGTCAAACCGATTCCCCAGCACGTCGACTTGGCGATCATCGCTACTCCGGCGCCAATCGTTCCCAAAGTTTTAATCGAAGTTGGCCGGAAAAAAATTCCCGCGGCCCTGGTCATTAGCTCCGGCTTTCGCGAGTCCGGCAACGAAGCGGGGGAGAAAGAACTGCTAGCCATCGCCCAAAAATATCACCTGACCTTGATTGGCCCAAATTGTCTCGGAATTATCAGTCCTTTTTTGCATTTAAATGCTACGTTCGCACCGGTAATGCCGGGTGAGGGAAACGTGGCCTTTGTTTCGCAAAGCGGAGCTTTGGGAGCGGCGGTGTTGGATTATGCCCGCGGCAGTGGTTTAGGGATGTCCAACTTCATTAGCCTGGGTAATAAAGCGCAAATTGGCGAACAGGAGATTCTTGAGTATCTACGCCAAGATCCCAAAACTCAAGTCATCATGCTGTACGTTGAACAATTAACGGCCCTGCCGGAATTACTACGCACTGCCAAGAAATTGCATCGCGGGCCGCGGCCGAAACCGATTATTGTATTGAAGTCTGGACGAACCGAATCTGGGGCGGCCGCGGCCCGATCGCACACCGGAGCTCTCGGCGGCAGTGATGGCGCTTACCAGGCTCTTTTCGCCCAAAGCGGCATGATCCGGGCGGAATCGCTGGAGGAGATGTTTTCCCTGGCCGAATGCTTTGCCAACAACCGACTTCCCAAAGGCAATCGCGTGGCGGTCGTGACCAATGCCGGTGGTCCTGGGGTGATTGCGGCCGATCAATTAGCCAAGGACGGATTGAAGCTGGCCCAACTTTCGCCAGCCACTACCCAGGAACTGCAGAAATTTTTACCCCCATCAGCATCGATTAAAAATCCGGTCGATATCCTCGGCGATGCGGACGCGATCCGCTATGGAGCGGCATTGCGCGCGGTTTTGGCCGACCCGGGCGTTGACGCGGTCCTAGTCATTCTCACACCCCAAACCATGACCGAGGTAGCCAAAACCGCGCGCCTGATCACCGAGCAAAAACGCGCCAGCCGCAAGCCTTTAGTCGCGGCCTTCCTTGGTGACGATTTGGTAGAAACCGGTCGCCAAATCTTACAAACCGGGGATGTAGCCACCGCTGAATTCCCTGAACCGGGCGCACATTCACTTTCATTGCTCAACCGCTGGAAAGTCTGGCGCAAAACCGACGTCACTAATCCATTTCGCTTCCATTCCATCAATCGGCGGCAAGCGGTAAAGCTTCTAAAAAGGCACAATCCGGAGGGTTGGCTCAGCGAACCGGACGTTTTGGAATTGCTACGTTTGTATCGTCTGCCAACGGTTCGCCACCAATTCATCCACTCGGAAAACCAAGTGGCCACGGCACTGAAAAAGGTCGGTTCACCCGCGGTGTTAAAAATTGTCTCGCCGGATATTCTCCATAAATCGGAGGTCGGCGGCACACTCCTCAACGTTACCCCGACCAATGCGGCCGCCAGCGCGTTGAATCTGTTAAAAACAGTGGCCCGGCACAAACCAAAAGCCAAGATCGAAGGATTTCTGGTTGAGCAACAGGTGTCGGACGGCCTGGAAACTATTATCGGCGCCAAGCGCGAGCCACAAACCGGCGCCTATTTGGTCTTCGGTTTGGGTGGGATCTACGCGGAGGTTTTTAAAAATGTGCGGTTCGGTTTAGTGCCGTTAACTAGGCGCGACGCGGAGCGGATGGTTGACGAAGTCGAATTTAGTCCGATATTTCAAGGAATTCGTGGCCAGCCAAAGCTTGATCGGAAAGCGGTCGTTGAGACGATCGGACGGGTAGCGCAGTTAATGGCGGACCATCCGGAAATCACTGAGTTGGATCTTAATCCGGTCGTCGTTTTTCCAAAGGGAAAGGGAATTCAGATCCTTGATGCGCGACTTAAAGTCACCGTATAGGTTAGTTCAAGTGCTATGATACCGCTAGCGAAAGGATTCTGCTGACTGAGAAAGAGCCGTTAGTGGCTGATCAAATTCTCACCGCTCTCAAGATCGCCCTCCATCACTACGGCGAGGAGGCCAGAAATATTTTTCCGGAAAAAACTGACCTTTCTGACCAAGAATTACTCGACTTTACCGTGAATACTTTAATCCGTTTTTTTTCCGGCAAAAATCAGGCTTGGCTCTACTTAGCCGGATCAATTCGTTCCACCCTGATTGACTTGGCCGATCCGGAAGCCGCGAGCGGATCACTGCCTGATATTCGAGCCAAGATTGATGAAACTGAAAAAGAAAAAATAATTACCGGCTTACAGAAGCTTTCAGCCAACCACACAGCGCTGAACCCACCGCGATTGCCATGGCGATAAAAGTTAAGCTGAAAAACACTCCCTCCTCAATGCCGGTCAAACCATAAAACAGATTGTGCAAAATTGGAGAAACAATCGCGACGATTAGTGAAAGCATAAAAAGCCGCCAGGGTTTTTTTGAAACTAATGTCGATTTTTTCCATCCGACGATCAAGGGAATAGTGAACGTTGCTAGATAGTACAAATAGACGTCCAGTTTGTAATAGCCGTCGGCCGGTTTAAACAATTGGACCAGCAAAAAATAATCAAGCACGATGGCAACGGTAGTCCAAAGCAAACTGATCGCAAAATAATCACGGAAGTTTTTTTGATCAAATTTCTTGAGCAAAACCCAGATGGTTAAAGTAATGCCAATCGGGGTAATAATCCATCCGATCAGAGAAGTCGGAACGAACATGAAAAGGATTATCCCCAGTAGGTAGCCAAGGACCCAAAGAGCAGTGCCCCAGATAAGGATTTTGGTGAACAATTGCTTGGTCATAAGTGCATTTATGATCTCTAGCTGATGAATTGTCAAATTAATCTTGACTATTGAGTTCAGAGCCTTGTTTGAAATTTTGGAGGAAAAAGGGAAATTGGAAGAACCATTTGCTAAGAAGCTGGCTGGTTCGATAAACTTATTTGAGATAAGGGTTAAGCAACAAGGACAATGGCGGGCAATCTACGCCTATTCGGGCCAAGATTTTATTATTATTCTTTGTGCTTTTCCAAAAAAAACACCTCAAACTCCTCTTTCTGAACTCAGAAAGGCCAAAGAAAGGAGAAGATACTATGAATAATGGGAAAAAAACTACCATCACCTTAAAAGAATTTAACCGGGGTCTTAGTCCTGATGATCGAAAACTTATTGAAGCTGAAAAGAAATACTACCAAGTTATTGTGGCTCTTAGAGAGAAACGGAAGAAAATGGGTCTCACTCAAGAGGGCTTAGCACGCCTCTCTAACGTACCACGAACTACCATCACTAAAGTTGAATCAGGGTCAAGAAACGCAACTCTTCAAACTTTAATGGCCTTAGCCCAAGCAATGGGAAAAAGAGTAGAACTTAGATTAGTTTAACCTCATCGTCAGCCCGGCTGATATACTGATTAAACATGTCCGAGTCAGTAATCCACTGCATCTATGCCTCCACCTCCGGCAACGTCGAGATCGTCGTGGAGACCGTGGCTGAAGCTCTCAAGGCTCAAGGCTTCCAGACCGAACTACACCGCGCCGAACAAACCAAAATCGATTTGATTCAAAATAACCAAAACTTTATCTTCGCCACTTCCACTTGGGAACGTGGCACGATCAATCCTTTCTTTGTGCCGTTACTGGAAGAAATGAAAAAGGCGGATTTTACCGGTAAAAAAGCTGGTTTTATTGGTTTGGGCGATATTCGCTACGAAGCCGTCCTCTTTAACCGCGGCATCGACTTAATCCATGACGCTTGGAAAGCCAATCATGGTGAAGTCTTGTTCCGTTTATTGAAATTAAATGGTGATCCCTATGCCCAACTCGATTCGGTGGTCAAACCCTGGGCCGAGGGGATCGCGCCGTTGTTGCGAGGTGCCAATGGCTGAATTAAACCGCTTAACCATTCGGATCTGTGGTGAAAACGGCCAGGGACTAAGCTCAATGGGTGAGTTGATTGCGCGGGCCCTCAAACGCGAGGGGGCTTTCACTTATAGCTACCGCGAGTATCCGTCCCTGATTATGGGCGGGCATGCTTTTCACCAGATTGAAGTTAGCGGCCGCCCAGTCAGTGCCAGTTCGCGCGGCTGTGATCTTCTGATTGGCTTAAGCCGGGTTTCGGTCCACCACTATTTTCGCGATCTGCGACCGGGCGGCCGGCTGATTAACGGCGTGCCCCGCATGGACTGGCGGCCGGACGAAAAAGCCTGGTTAGAACAAAACCGGATTCAGGAAGAATTCATTGATTCGGAAAAAATCGCGATCGAGACGGGTGGCAAACGGATCATGTCCAACACGGTTTTGGTCGGTACGCTCTGGCAAATTCTCGGTCTATCCAGCGAAACGCTGCAGACCGTCCTCCGGCAAGTGTTTGCTGACAAACCAAAAGTTCTGGACGGCAACATCGCTTGTTTGGAAAAAGGCCGGCAGTTGCCGTTGGAAAAAATCCAACCGATCGCCTGGCCTTACCCGCACACGGAAAATAATAAAGACGACGCGGTGGTGCCGGGCAATCAGCTTCTAGTCATGGGCGCGGTCGCCGCCGGCGTCCGCGCCTACTATGCCTACCCCATGACACCATCGAGCACTATCCTCACTTACTTTGCCGAGATTGCCAAAGAAAATAATATTTTAGTCAAACAGATTGATGATGAAATTTCGGTGGCCCAAATGGCGATCGGCAGTATGTTCATGGGCACTCGCGCCTTGGTCGGTACCTCCGGCGGCGGATTCGATTTGATGTCCGAGTCATTTTCCCTGGCCGGCATGACCGAAACGCCTTTTGTCTGCGTCCTGGCTCAGCGTCCCGGGCCGGCGACCGGTCTGCCAACCTGGACCTGCGCCGCCGATTTGAATTTAGCCATCTATGCCGGACACGGGGAATATGCCCGCTGTGTATTAGCGCTCAGCGATGCCGCCTCGGCCTATACTTTGGTTCAGAGCGCCCTCAACATCGCCGAAAAGTTTCAAATTCCAGTCGTCTTGTTGACCGAAAAAAACATCGGCGAATCATTGTTCCAGGTCGATCGGCTGCCCGACAATCTGCCGATTGAGCGCGGACTAGTCTCGGAAGATCAGCTCGCCGGTTTACAGAAAACCGATCGCTATAAAGTCACCGACAGCGGCGTTTCGCCGCGCTGGCTGCCGCGTTCGGCGGACGCCACTTATGACGCCAATAGCGACGAACACCTGGAGGACGGCACCCTAACCGAGGAGGCTGAACCAACGCGGCAGATGTATGCCAAACGACTACGCAAATTAGACTCCCTGGCCGCCACTTTGCCGGAACCGGTTCTTTATGGCCCCGTCGAAGCGGATATTTCTTTCGTTGGCTGGGGGAGTACGAAAAATACCATTCTTGATGCCCAAACGATTTTGGCGGAAACCGGCGGGCCAAAAATCAATTATTTGCATTACGAATATCTCTGGCCGCTGAAAACTGAAACTTTCCGAACTTTTGCCAGCCGGGCCAAACGATTGGTGCTCATCGAAAACAACGCTTTTGGTCAACTGGGAGCATTACTAACGCAAGAGACCCAAATTCCGTTCTGGGAAAAGCTTCTCAAATATGATGGCCGACCATTTTTTGTCGAGGATATACTCGATTTTGTCGCCAAAGGAGCGCCATGAGCTGTCAGTGTGACACCCCGGTTCAGATGGCGGATTATCTTTCGCCTAATATTCTCACTTGGTGCACCAACTGCGGCAACTATGGCATTCACGGTGCGCTCCGCCGGGCACTACCGGCTGAGGGACTAAATCCGTGCGAGGTATTACTGGCCTTTGACATCGGCTGCCACGGCAATCATTCGGACAAAATCGACGGCTATCGTTTTCACGGACTGCACGGCCGGATTTTGCCGTTCGCCTGCGGCGCGGCGATCGCCAACCGCCAAGTGAAAACCATTGCCTTTGGTGGAGACGGCGGAACACTAGGGGAGGGAATCAACCACCTCATTGCCGCTATTCGCGGAAATTACAACCTCACTTTCTTGCTGCACAATAATTTGAATTACGGTCTCACGACCGGCCAGGCCTCGCCAACCACCAAGCCAGGTACGCCGATGAATTCCGCACCGGACGGAATCACGGTTGATCCACTTCACCCGATGCGCTTGGTCTTGGGTTTGGAACCGAGTTTTGCCGCTCGCACTTTTTCCGGCGACGTTAAACATATGACCGAGATTTTCCAGCCGGGGAATTCGCCATCCCGGCTTTAGCTTTATTGAAATTTATCAAAGCTGCCCAACCTACAACAAGCAAACACCACACGAATGGTATCAACAGCGGGTGTACGATGTCAGCACGGTTCGAGGATTACAATTCCCGCGATTTAAATCAGGCGCGCGCGGCGGCGGAAGATTTGGAAAACCATGTTGCCGTGGGCGTCCTCTATGAAAATCCTGATAAACCAACCTTTTTAGACCGCCAGCCGCCGCGCGCCAACGTGCACGACCGAACTCACCGAGGAGGTCAAAGCCTATGATGTCCAACCACTCTTCGCCGCTTTCGTCTGAGAAAGCGCCGAAATAATCATTCATCCGGCCCAACCTGATCAATGGCCGCAGGTCATCGACTTGTACCGGCGGGAAGAAAATTGGCCGGAAGTCGAAGAGGCCCAAGAGGACGCGCCCAAAAACTTTGCCGCCCTCGGTGCCGAACGTCTAATCTGGCTGGCTTGGGCGGGGAATAAAGTGGTGGGCATAATCCACTTACTATTCACTTTCCCGGAAACTGATCTGGCGGATGGCCAGACTGTCGGCTTGGTCCGGCACTTAAAAGTGAGTCGCGATTGGGAGGGGCAGGGCATCTCAACCAAACTTCACGACGCGGTGGTCGCTGAAGCCAAGCGCCGTGGTCTGCAGCGCCTTACCATTGAATGTCGGAAAGATAATCTCCACGCGTTCACCATCTATCAACATTGGGGCTATCAGGTAATCCGCGACGGCACCGATCCCAATGATCATATTCTTTCTTTGAGCTTGTGATCAGCTTCAATTAGACAAATTGGGACAGGACTAAATCAACCTGGGTTTCGACTTTTTTCATGACTTCGGCATAGTCCGGATTTTTAACTCCTGCGACAACTCGATTGAGCATTTCTATATCTCTTCCCATTCCCTGGGAAATAGCTGCTCCATAAATAGAACCTATCCTGACGATAATCCAAGGCTGGTCTTTTTCTCGTCCCATCCAGCTAATATTGGCGGAAATGAATAGACCGTTAATAGTTCGGGTAACATCAACTAAAAAATCACCAGAGTTATTCTGTTTTTCCCATGTCTCGACAGCTTTCCCAGTGAAAATATTTTTTCGCGTTGACGTCGGCTTTCCCAATTCCTGAATACGCTTCAAGGTTGATCTCTCTAGATCGCTAGTCATTCGCAATATTTCCCGATTTTGTTCTAGACCTTTTGTCGATCGGCTCCATCGGGAAGCAAAAAATTCTTTTGCTTGATTCGGGAAATTCTCCAAAACGTATCGGGAAATATAGCTGTCATAGGATTGAATTGCTTCCTCAAGCGGCAAATTACCCGCATGGGCGGTAAAGTTGTTCTTTTCTAAAATTGCTCGTAAAACCCGGGCAATAATGCTTGCTAATCTTTCGGAAGTCATCATTTCTTGCACAACACCAGTTAAAGGTCTCTTTAAGTGGCGAAAAAATAGCCTTTTGGCTGTAGGCTCAATCAAGTGCATACTATCGCTTCTCAGTTTTGTTTGGTCTCTGGAGAATGGGTCAATATTCTGATCGAAACACCAGGAATGGCCAATCTCATGCAACGCCCAATCAAGATGATTGGATCGGTGAATTTCCCCCAGACGAACCTTCTTACTCTTAAGTTCAAAAGCAAATTTATGACCTATCGCCTCATCTTCGGCTTCGGCCTTCTCATTTTTCCAGGTAGCATTGGCCAAGAAAAAATTAAGCCCTATTCCCGCTGGTAGAAAACTCTGAAGCGGAACAGTTTGCCGGCGCTCATTCATTAGGAACAGGCGGGAACAACGGAAACGATAATCATCAATCTTATTGGGAGATAAGTCTTCGTCCAACACGGCAATAAATCCAAAGGGATTTTTATCATTGGGATAGCAAATCAAGGCTGGAAACCCTTCATAGGATCCAAATTGAAGCTCAGGTCGCATTAGGGCCAAAGCGGCACATTTCTTTTTTGACATTAGAATTAACCAATAAGCTTTTTGAAATTCCGCTAGAGTTAGAATTTTAAGAGGCAAATCAGCCAGATCCTTAATTTCAATTTTCCCCTGAAATAATCTGTTTAGGGTTCTGAGCTGTTCAAGAATAGTTGGCTTCTCGGTAGTAGCGGTATTCTCTCGATTATCCATAAGGCGATTATAACGCTAGCGCAACTCGAACTTCGCGAGAATTTGCTGGAGCAACTCCTGAACCCGCGCCAGCTTCACCCGATAATCCGGCACTTCCATTCCGGCCGCAACCTCAAGAATTAATTCACCATCTTCGTCTCCATCACCCGAATAAACCGTTGCGCCAAAGAAATGGTTAACTTCGACTTTGCTCCAAGGCTGATCGTACTCGTCCCCGGTCTCCCGCGACCGTTGAAATTCCACCGAGATAAATTTTCGGTCACTTGTTCGCCAAATAACAATTAAATAATTCTCATCGCCAATCGTTTTCTCCCAAATTTCTTCTCGCCGATTACCAAAAAAATGTCGCTTGGTTTGCGTCGGCTTACCCAAAGTGGCAATTTTGGCGAGGACGGAGTGCTCCAGGGAATTCGTTGCCTGCAGTATCTCTCCACTCTGTGCCAATCCCTTGGGGGAGCGGGCATATTTTGAGGCAAAGAGCTTGCTAGCCTCTTCGGGATAATTTTCTAAAATGAAACGCGCATGAGCCACATCATAAGTTTGTAATGATGGCTCCAAAAACGAGTCGTCAACCTGATCTATGAAGCCAACTTTTTCCAGACCGGACATGGTCAACCTCGCAATGACACTAGCCAGGCGTTCGGAATAGGAAATTTCTTGCACCGCGTAAATTGGCGGTAACTTTAACTTGCGCGCACCCTTTTTTTGATCGAGCCAAAGATCGACATCGCTATCCCGCAAGCGAGACTGATCCGGGGAATAGCGATCAGTCTTTGAGTGAAAAGCCCAGGCGTGGCCGGACTCATGAAGAGCGACTTTTAGATGCTGAAACTGGCGTATTTCCCCTAAAATAATCTTCTGCTCTGGCGGATCAAAGGCAAAACGGCTCATGACGCCTTCTTGCCAGGACTCATCATCGAACGACGCTTGCTCGGTCAGACTAATGGCCAACCGATATCCGCTGGGTATCACGTTGCGGAAACTGATCGCCTTCCGACGACTATTGAGAACATACAGATCGCGACAACCAAAGGTATAGGGGTCTTCAGAGCGCTGCAATCTAGTGATCACCGCGATCAAACCGATTGGATTGACCGAATCGGGAAGTAAAATAAGCGCTGGCTCGTGAACAAAAGAACCCAATTGTAGATCTGGTCGTTGATCGATTAATTGGCCGAGCTCTTTTTTGGAACCAATCTGTTTACCAAAGGCAAGGAGAAATTCAGACGAGCTCATCGTTTTAAGCGGTAAGCTTTTAAAATCCAGCACCTCGATATTAGCCGCTAATAATTCGCGGAGACTTCTTAATTGATCCAAAACCTCCTGAGCTTGAGGTAAGCGCTCGCTATATTGGCTTAACATGAGGGGGATTGTAGCAAATAGTTGACAATACGGCGCTGATTTAGCCAAACTTGAGCGTTGGTCAAAATTCCGCAGCCAGGAAACCACCGAAGAATGGCTGCAATTGCTGGGTCCAACCGCGGTTGTTCTTATCCCATCAGGAACACTTGGTCCAGGTGGCTGAAGAAATTCTGGGTGACTCCCTGAATCCTGATACTTTTCTCCAGTTTTGTTTGGCATTGGCGGTACACGATATTGGCGAAATGACTTACGGCGACATTCCCGCTCCGGATAAAACCCAAAATGACGACCAAAAAGAGAACCGGGCGGCCCTAAAACTAATCCAAGCACTGCCTGATGCCGATCGATTGATCGAGGCCTACCGTCAGGTGGTGGCGGGTGAAAATTTGGCCCTGCACACACTCTTCCGGGCGATAGAAAAAACTGAATACTTTCTGACCGGAATCCATCTATTCAGCAGTTGAAAATCCGGAGAGAACGGCCGGATAAATTGTGGCTGATGGTCGCAAAAATCCTGGCTTTTGATCTACCAAAAGTGTTGGAGTATGCTCAGATGTTTCCGGATACAATCGGCGTGTACCTACTCGAACGGCAGGAGATTGTGGCCAACATGTTTACCTTGGCAATCTGGATCGTTGATGATTCTTTCGCGGAGAAATACAGCCGCGCCGAAGAAAACTGGATTGAATTTTCCCGCTCACGTTCAACAAATGTTTACCCGCAAATAACTTAACGGAGGAAGTCACATACCGGTTGACAGCTCCTAAATTATTCATCAACATAAGTATTTAACAGCCAAAGGAGCCCTATGCCGCGCCGCGGTCGACCTGCCAAAACTATGGATCAAGGAATGATGATGGAAAAGGGGATGATGCCTCATGACAAGATGATGGGTATGGGGTGGATGTCCTGTTGTGGGAGTTCCTTTGGTTTGATTCACCTGTTAGGTGGCGCCGGTATTGCCTTACTCGTCGTTAGCTACTTTAGTGTTGCGGACACCATGTTTTGGGGTTGGGTCCTGGTGGGTGTCGCCCTCGTCGGTCATCTATGGAAGATGATGATGTGGAAGAAGTGGTAATGTTTTAATTAATGGCCAATCAACTCCGACCAGCTCGTAATCCGATTTTGTTGCCCGGCATTTTGCTGGCGCTCGTAGTAATTATTGGGACGGTTTGGTGGGCGCGCCCCGCGTACAATTTGTATCGCGGGGCGCGCCCACTGTTTAGCAGGGTGCCACCGTTGCCCTCGGCGCCACCGCAGTTAGCTTCCACGGGCCAGGCTCCGGAAGTTCCGCTGGCTCTGCCTGATTTTCTCACCGTCACTGTTTTTGCCCGTAACCTAAGCGGCCCGCGGGATATCGCCTTCAGCCCGGATGGAACGCTGCTGGTCTCGCAACCTGAAGCCGGAACCATAATTGCCTTGCCGGATCGCGACCAAGATGGGCGGGCCGATGAAATCAAAGTCGTCGCCAGCGGCCTCGACCGCCCCCATGGCTTGGCTTTTGCTGACACCACCCTACTGATCGCGGAGGAAACCCGCTTGGTTCGCTACCGTTGGCAAGAGAATTCCCTAACCGCCACCCGGGAAAAAATCTTGACGGATCTTCCATCCGGAGGTCGGCACTTCACCCGCACGATCGCCATTGGCCCGGACCGGCAAGTTTATGTTTCCATCGGCTCCACCTGCGACGTCTGTCTGGAAAAAAGTCCTCTGATTGGAGTAATCGTCACGGATCTTGAAGGGACAGGGCCACGGATTTTCGCCACCGGCCTGCGCAACTCGGTTTTTATCCGCTTTCGGCCAAATACCAATGAACTTTGGGGCACGGAAATGGGCCGGGATTTTCTGGGCGACAATCTGCCACCGGACGAGATAAATCAATTGGAGGACGGCAAAAATTATGGCTGGCCGATCTGCTACGGCAATCAGGTTTTTGACCAAAAATTCGGACAAAAGGATGCTGGCTTCTGCGCCAACACCCAACCACCGGTTTTCGCCGTTCCGGCCCACTCGGCACCGTTGGGCTTAACTTTTATTACTTCGCCCCTGTTTCCCGCCGACTGGCAAGGGGATCTGCTCGTGGCCTACCACGGTTCTTGGAATCGCTCCGTTCCGACTGGTTTCAAAGTTGTCCGGGTGAAGTTGGGGGATAGCCCGCCGCAAGCTGAAGATGTGGTTTCCGGTTGGTACCGGGAGGGTGAAATTTGGGGTCGTCCGGTTGATTTAGAATTTGACAGTACCGGAAGGTTATATCTATCCGATGATCGGGCGGGGGTAATTTACCGTTTTGACCGACGTTAATCGTCGTGGTGAATAATCGTTTCCAAAGCCCGCAGATGAGCAGAAACGTCGGTCTCGGTCAGACCCGACAAACAATCCGCCAGCTCGCCCTCTAATTGCTGGTTGCTTTCGGTCACTAATTTCAAGCCGTTAACCGTCAGCACTAAACGCTTGGCGCGTTTGTCATCTTTGTCTGGAGAAAGCTTAACCAAACCCTTGCTTTGGAGGGAACGTATCAATTGGGAAATAAGCGGCGCTTCCACCCCAATATAATCGGCTACTTGAGACAGGCGAATTCCTTGCTCCAGATCGAGCGAACAAAGCAGAACCCACTCCAACATGGTCACCTGATGGGGGACTAACAGCGCCGCAATTTCCTGACGCAAGATGCGATAAGCTTTGGTATGTAAAAGAGCAACTTGATATGCTTCGGCCATAGACCGCTATTCTACTATAAAAATAGAGAAAGTCAGCTTCAAAGTTCATCGGGCCAAGTATTCTTCATGCCCAACAATTTGGGGAAAGATGATCCTTTGGCCGTCACAATGAACAGCATGTGATAATCTTCCACTAGACGAGAATACTTCTGCGCACGATCGAATTCCGTATTTGTGTCCCACCAACGACCAAGAAACTCTCCCAGGGAAAAATAACGATCTTTCAAGCCAAAATCGCGATAGGGATCAACAATTACAATGGTGTCATTTTCCAGGTCGATCTTGGTGGCCACGCTATAGTGGCCATAATCGTTTTCTTCATCGTCTTCATCCTCGTCTTCATCATCATCCTGGCCAAAAACACCTTGCCATTCCACCCCGACGGGAAAGCCATATTGATTGACCAGTGAAACTAAATCTTCCAATTCCGAATCTGCCTTGTACCAAAACTGGGCGTGAGGCGCTAAGCGGCGTACTGCCAAAGCCATCTGCGGAATATTCATGCCATAATCTTCGATCATTTCCTCAACCCCAGCCGCTTCAACAATTTCCTCCTGCGAAACAATGATGCCTAAATTGGACAGCAGCATCTGCGTCACCGCCGCCCCGCAGTGAGAATCACTGATTTGCATAAACCGCTGCATCCGGTGTGGTTGATCAGAGTTGTTTGGCATATTTGCTCATCAGGCTGGCCAGTAAATCGGAGAAAGAGACCCCGTGCAAAGCCATCACCTCAGTCATTGGCAAACCCAAGTCCGGCCCAAAAGCAGTATTGGCGTTACAATCGGTAAAATAGGGAATGCCGGTCGCTTCATCCACGCGCACATCAAACTTGGCATAATCTTTGTACTGAAGGGCATTGAAGGCTCGAATTGCTAAGCGGGCGATCTTGTTTTCCGCAAGTTCGTCGTCAATGAACTTGTAGCGGTAAGCCCTAATATCGTCATAGCTCTCAATCGAGGTGAAAAAATGCTTGCCATCGGCCTTGCTCCGAAAGATTTTTTCCCCGGCAAAAACCTGTTTCTTTTCGCCGTCATCATAGACCACGACCGTAATCTCCGGACCGTCAATAAAGCGCTCCACCACCACCGGCAGCTTGTACCGAGAAACCATTAAGTCGACTTTCTTTTGGACATCCTTTTGCGACTCCTTTACCGCTTTGTTGTCAATCCCAACACTGCCGCCACTTTCGTTCAATTTGACGATCAGCGGAAAGCCAAGGTCCTCGCTCACCTTGGTTCCCGCCCGGCGGATAAACTGAAAATCCGGGGTAGGGATGTCGTAGGCCAGTAATAGCCGCTTGGTGAGATTGCGGTTGTTGCTAATCACCAGCCCTTCCATGCCGGAGCCGGTGTAGGGGATGCTGGACAGCTCAAGGGCCGCCGGAACCGAAGTTTGTAATTTGTCTTTGCCGCGCAACGTATCAACTAAGTTTAAAACTAAGCTAGGTTGGTCAACCAGCAAATTGGTTAAAAAATATTGGTTGCCCGGATAACCGCGGGCAGGAATACCGAGATCCTCTAATTCATCCAACACTTCCTGGGACCGTTCTTCCACTTCAACTTCCGCTAAATACGATTCTTCCGTGGGAAACCACTCCCGTTCCACGTGCGAATAGGCCACGGCCACCAAGGACAATTTTTTTAGAGCGGTTTTATCAATGGCCAAAGAAATTTTTGGCCGCTTGGCAGGCTTTCTTTCCTTTTCTTTCGTGATTTTTTCGTCTTTAGCGGGCTTGAGATCAATTTGTGGCATGTTACAACCCTAGCAAAAGGCTTTTCGCCTTGTCAAACTTGCTTAAGTAACATAATAATATATTAGTGGCCAATTTTTCCGAGCAGAAACGAAGTGAACCTTCGGATGGCCAAACTAGGCCTTTTGCCGGCGCGCAATGTTTGTTCGTCGCTATGGTTGCGGCCACTATATTCCTTCTGGCGTTTCGACCGCTAATCTTCTCCGACACAACCACAATTTGGTGCAAAAGACGCGAACAAGTTCAAAGCCGCCAACAGCGTCATCGACCACATTGACAACCCAGTTCTCAGCACACCGCGGAATGCTTCTGGCCATCCAGGGACTATTTGTGGCCAGCGAAAAGGTCACCCGTGGCGAATGGCGTCGATATTCCGAAGTCTTGATCGTCGTCGAAACACGCTCCTAAGTCAGTGCGCTGGCCTATACTCGCCGTGGTTAACCGAGAGCCGGCCGCCGCATTTGAGCAACAGGTTCGGGCTGATAAAACTGACCTGATGGCTGACACAGAGGCCCTGCGAAACTTTCAGATTATGCCAACTATTGATCGAGACAGTACTTCGTCGTAACTTTCATTGAACCTTTTAAGGCCAACATCTGCGCGTTTGGTTTTGATCTGCGCTCCGAACCAAAGCGTGAAGCACTGGAAATGGCTCGGGATACCGGCCACAGTGCCGCAGCCCGAAAAGATTACCAACTTGTCGACGGCCAACCCGGCTTCTGCTTTATGCGCCCCTTTATGATCACAGCGACCGGTCATAGGTCCTCGACGATCGGCGCCAAGCCTTGCGGGGAATAATACTAACCATCTTTCCCGTAGATCGATTTTTCCAAACTGCGTCGATTAGTCTCACAAACTCGATCGATTTTATCGTCTCCGAAACCCAACCCGATTTCCAGCAAAGTAGTTCTCTATAGTACCAATCCACAAATTTCTAACTCCTCGGTCAATTCCGAAACAGTATTTCCAATACGAATCAACCATTCCCGTAATGCAGCGACATTGGGAAGTAGTTTTTTTTCAGACCCCAAACCCGAATTTGCCCCGCTCCTTAGAACATCTTGTCCCATATCTGATTCTGATTACGGGCTCAGCTCTGAGTTTTCTGGTATTTCTAATTGTCTCCATTCTCTCCTCCTCAGTCTTGAGCGGCACCTTGCTGGCCAAGCACATGACTTATCGTCTTCGTTCCAGCGAAGAACAGTACCGCAACATCTTTACTTCGTTGCGCGATTTCCTCTTCCACACCGACTTGGCCGGAAAAATCCTACTCATCAATCCTTCGGCCGAACACTATCTCCACCACCTCCGACGGATTTTATTGGCACCCAGGCTGAATTACTGTTCGAACAACCGGGCAAGATTCGCGAGCTGCTGACTCAACTCAGAAAAGGCGAGCCGATCTTGGATAAACCAGTCGTGGTTCGGCAGACCAATAATCACCAGCCAATAATGTCGCTCAACGCTTACTCTGTTGCTCGCAGACCGGTCAACCGCAAGAAATCGAGTGGGTCCTAAGAAACATTGCCTCCCGACCGACTACGCCGGCAGGCCCAACCGGTCTTTGACCTTGTCAATCACTTCGTCCAGACCGGTATTCGCTTTGACGAAATAGTCAAAAACTTCATTGGCCAAAGCGGTGGAAACCTTGTCCGCCTGGTTTAGATTCGTCAAGACAATCACCGGGACTTCTTTCCCCCAGAGTCCTGGCGCAAACGTTTTAACATGTCGATCCCGTCCATCTTAGGCATGATGATATCGAGCAGGATCAAGTCCGGACGCTCTTTGAAAGCGGTCTGCAGACCCTCCTCGCCATCGCGGGCACCGAGCATGACGAAGCCTTGTTTGCCCAAGGCATTCGTAAGAATAGACAACACCGAGCCGTCATCCTCCACGACCAGAATCTTCTTGGGGGGAATATTCGCCGTTAGCCATACGGGTATAGTAGCAAAATTATTTTTCATTGTATATTATTGTTAAGTATGAAAATAAATTCGGCTCCAGCCGGGGCGAAAATTGCCAAAGTCTTTCATCTGCCTCGGCCGCTAACCATGGTTGAAACCGTACTTTCCATTTGTCTTGGCCTCTTTGGCAGTTGGCTTATTATTGGTCGCGTTGACCCATCAGACGGTTAATCGAGATTTGTCCGGAAATCTGGCCTTCAGCGAGGCGGAGGGGCTGCGTCTGAATGACCAGCTGGCCAGCGTCAGCGGCGAATTGGCCAGAGTGCAAAGCGATTTCGACGCCCTGCTCAACGAAGATCAAATCAAGCGTAATCGCGATCTGACGGAAGAGGTGAGAAATATTCAGAGCACTTTCCGGCAATCCGTCAATCAATACGAAGACCTGATCAAGCTGCGCGAACAAACAACCAAAACGCAAGCCTTGGACGCGTTATTTACCCAAGCACTTGGTTCAGTTGTCCCGGCGAGAATACGACCCGGCCAAAGAAACCCTGCAGAAATTGGACGTCGAAATCGGCAAACTGCAACAACAGTTGACCGCCGCTCTGATTATTCCAGCCAATGTGCCCGAAAAATCCTCCCGCCTGATTCAGGCTACAGTCGGCAAAAAGTGGTGGTGGATGGCATCGGAGAGTATTTAGTCGACATCGTCACCGCTGACCTGAACTCGACCCGCGTGATTGTCGACACGGCCTCGGATGGCGACTGTCGGTAATAACTGTCCGGTTCTGCCCCTGGCGACCTACGTCTCCCGATCCGGCGCGTTTGCCGGCATCAACGGTTCCTATTTTTGTCCGGCTTCCTACCCAAGCTGCGCCGGAAAAACCAATACTTTCGACACCCTGCTGATGAATAAAAACAAGGTTTATTTCAACTCCGCCAACAACGTCTATAGCGCGGTGCCGGCGGCAATTTTCTTCGGTAGCTCCTCCCGCTTTGTCCGCGCTTCATCGGAATGGGGGAGAGACACCGGCGTGGACGCAGTCATTGCCAACCAGCCGCTGCTGACCTTCGGCGGATCGGTGGCTTTTGGCGGCGATGATGATCCAAAAAAGGGCTCCAAGGGCAACCGCAGTTTTGTCGGCGCCACCGGCAGCAAGGTCTACATCGGCGTGGTGCGCTCGGCCACGGTGGCGGAGGCGGCGCGGGTGGTAAATAAGATGGGCATTGAAAGCGCGCTTAATTTGGACGATGGCGGCTCGACGGCGCTTTGGTCCGGCGGCTATAAGCTTGGACCGGGACGCGATCTGCCCAATGTGATACTTTTTGTCCGGAAATAAATTCTTTTTCCGGTAAGATTTGCTTACGGCATTTTGCAGTTTTCACGACCATCTTCACGAGTTTGGGATCTATATCTCCCCAGCGATTTGCCTCCCAAACTGTCCCCTCCAGAGACCTCTAATTACTCCCAAAGGTGACCCCAAACAGGTCCTAATTCAGACCTTATGGGCAATAGGGGTCCATTGCTAGGTTAATTTGAGTCCATCCGGGCAAGCAGGGGCTAATTTAGCGACAGGTCGATAAGCGATTGTTTCCAAAGTATTTCCGCCCCTATTTGCCCACTCTGGCCAAAGATGGACCACTAATAGACCCTATCTGCCTAAAAGTCCCTAGAGCAACCTCAAACAGGTTAGTTTAGGGAGCAGTTTAAGGTTACTTTGAGGGGTAATTTGCGAGGCAAAACGCTGGGAGGATAGATATTCCTCCAGCCATTAGGTCGATAGAGATAGTTTCCGGTTTCTGCCAGCACGATGCACTCGATCACAATACTGCTGACGGTGATGGTAACCGACAAAAGAATTATGAGCGATCACTTTTTTTAGCCCTGATTGCCAAAAACAGCGGAAATTCCGCCCGCGCCCGATTTTCCATTTTCGCCGCTTGCCCTCGCTCGTCTTGTCCGAGGACCATTCTTCCAGCGACTCGACCACAAAACCAGAATCGCGCAACCAACCAAATAAATCCTGCAACGGCCAATGGAACGACCAGGTGACCGCGGAATTTTTTTGCCCCGGATGCGCCGCAATCGGCACCTTGAGCGGGGAAAGATAACGATTGATCCGGCGATACTGCAGCTTATTTTTTTCATCCACTTCCCAACTCGACTGGCGCGGAATGCGGAAACAAGGGTGATTGATAACGACTATTAACTGACCATTATCGACCAAGGCTTGAGCGGCATTATTAATCAACCGCTGCGGAGATTCGACATTCTGCAGGGCGAGCACACAAGCCGCATGAGTAAAATCACGCCAAAGATCGAGTCGACCGGCGGCATTAGCGACAAGATATTCATGTTCGGGATCATGGTCTTGTTTTTTTGCTGATTCGATAAGATTTTTGGCAGTATCGATTCCCAAATATCCAATCCCTTTGGGCATCGTCCGGGCCAGCACCCCTTGCCCGCAGCCAAGATCGAGCAGGCGATCACCGGACTTGAGATCCAATAAACGCAGCGTACCGGGAAGAACCACGTGCTGGTGGTAATAGTGTCCGGCCGGTCCGACGACATCCTGATACCAAGCGCCCACTTTTTCCCAGGAAGTTGAAGTTGCCATGAGGTTATTCTACTCGATGATCGCGGCCAATTGTTCCTGAGGCATCTTGATCTTGCGCGGCACGACCGCCAGGCCCAGCAGGGAAACCAGAATTAATCCCACACCGGCCACCGCGAAAGAGCCTCCGTTACCGAAAACCGAAGCGATCGCGCCGGCTAAAATTGGACCAACAATGTAGGCCAAGGACACGGCCGATCCCTCCAGACCGACCAGGTCGTCGCCCAGTTCGCCTAGGCGGGTAACGTAATCTTCAAAAGTGGCGTAAATCTCGGGGAAGGTCAGGGAGAAAAAGAGGGAAAAGAGGAAGACCAAAACCACGACCGGCAGCGCGGCCGCCACGAAACCAACCAGGGTGAGAAAAACTCCGGCCGCCGCCGCGGCCAACAACGCCGCCCGTTTCTTGCCCAGCAGACGCGCTGCCGGCGCGACGACCAGGCCGATAAACAGTGAGGGCAGGGTATAAGCCGGGAACAATAGGTTGCCGATCGCCGACTCGGCCCGCAGACTTTCGGCAAACAAAGTCCCCACACTCCAGAAAGTTGCGTCTACGAATCCACAAACCACCAGGAATAGGAATAACGGCCAGACCCGACGCAGCAGAGCACCCCAAACCCTGAACTCCTTGACGAAACCTTCGGATTTTTCTACTTTCTTAACCGCCGCCGGGGCATGATGGGCCCGCGTCGCCTTGAGAAAGAATAGAAATCCGACTAGCCCCGCGGAAAAAAAACCAATCGAACCATAGAACGGTGCGTCCACGTGACGATCGATCAGCCAGCCGGCCAAAAAAGGTCCGATAAAATACGCGGCGGAGCGGAATGATTCCAGCACGCCCCAGGCCAACGCGTGGTCGGATCGCTTGACCACCGACTCGATTAAGTGAAAATGCGAAAAGTGCAACAACTCATAGTAAATACCCCAGGCGGCCATGGCCAGCAAAAAGAAAGCGGGCAGGGGAGGCAAAAGTAAAATGGTCGCCGGAAAAACAAAGGCCACCACGAACAACCAGCCCAGAAAATGGCGGAAAGATTTTCCCCGGAATATTCTGGCGAACAGTAGATCGCACATAATCCCCACCAGGGACGAAAATCCCAAGATTAATCCCATCAGCAAAGTACTGTTGACGTGGGACTCAATGTGCACCGGCGCAGCATAGGAAAGTATCGCGTCGCCCGTGCCTACAAGGAAAACGATTGATGTATAGGCTAAAAACAGCTTTGTGCCGTTGCCTAAACCCAGCCAGAGAAGGTGGTGGCGCCCCTCTAGGGAATTGGGTGGGTGGAGGTGACGGTGTTTCTGGTGCATCTACTTCGTCATGGTAGCAAATTAACCGCGAGACCAACAAACGTCAACGCATTCCGTTGTCTGACCGCACCGCTTCGGTGATACTGCCCCGCAAGAACCCGTGTTCACCGGCGGCCCGCACGGCCATCTGGCCAAGCTTTCCCACCTCGCTCATCAGCCGCCAACCGTCAACCAATCCCGGGTCGCCAGCCAGCAACTTCTCCGGGTCTTTGCCGCAACGTTCAATCTGCACCCCGGCCAGGCCGCGCCGCGCCTTGGGCCGGTAATAAACACAGTGGATAATTTTCCCCTTTGGTTCGTAATAAAATCCTACGCGGGACGCGGAGGCAACCGTCAGTTTGGTGTTGTCGCGAAAACTTTCGGCCACCCGGTTTCCCCGGATTTCTTCCTGATAGCGATGTAGGTTACTAATCCAGATGCCCTGCAGCGTTTCCAATGCCCGGCTGGTAACGCGGCGGCCAGCCAACGCGTCCCAAATTTCTTTCAGGACGGTCCGGTAAACATCAGGATAAAGCCGTTTGATGAAATCGATCTCGTCTTTTCCCCGCTGCGCGATCTCCAGAATCATGTCCTCGCCCTTGGCATAACGCCCAACCCCATAACCCTCGAAACCGGTCCCGTACTCAGGCTTGGTCAGCAGGTTGTCGCCACGCCGGTTGAAGTCCCAACCCCGGTAGGCTTGGACGTACGGCTGGCTGGCGGACGACAGGTTAATATCGCGCAGCAGCACGAAAGCGGTCAACCTCTCGGCGAAGGGCAGCGGCGAATCGACGACTTCATAACCCTCCCGTTCGGGAAAACCGCTTATAACCTGTTCCCGGGTCGGGAACTGTTTTATGACCTCAAGGGTGGGGGCAGTCTCTTGAGGAGTAGTATGTTTGGCCATACTCACCTCCTGTTCTGAGGCTGATCCTACTCGCTCTCCAGGCGAAAGCAAGACTGTTGCCTAGCAAAAAAATGTGTGTATAATGACTAAACAGCCGTTTGAGAGGGGAGAATGGGCCCCTCGAGGCGAATCGTGAATCATCGCGCGAGCGAAAGTAGCGATTCCGGTCGAAGACCGTCATCATCCTTCAAGCTGATATCCTCGAAGGTTTAACCTTCCTCAGGAGTCAGTCACAGAGGCTCGATCGTAAGAAAGAGCAAAGCAAGGTGGCACCGCCGATAAGGCCCTTGTCTATTCATCACGTTGTGGTGGATGTGCAAGGGCTTTTTGTTTAGGATGCTTTCCCGCAGGGAAGGCTTCCCGCTACAAAATGGACAAAGGAGCAAATATGAAAAACATACCACCAAAAAAACGGATCCTAACTGGGGACACGCCAACCGGCAAACTCCATCTGGGCCATTACGTCGGCACTCTGAAAAATCGGGTGCGTTTGCAGGATGAGTACGAAACCTTCATCATTCTGGCCGACCTGCACGCGTTCACGACTCTGTCGGCGTACCCGGATAAAGTGCGCGAGTCGACCATCGAAGTGGCCATCGACAACCTGGCCGTCGGCTTGGACCCGGAAAAAATCCATATGTTTATCGAGTCCGAAATCCCGGAAATCTACGAATTAGCCGCGATTTACAGCATGCTGGTCTCGCACGCCCGCGCGCTGCGCAACCCCACTATCAAGGACGAGATCGTGATGAAGGGCCTGGGCGAAACGTATTCCATGGGCTTTATCAACTACCCGTTTTTCCAGGCGGCGGACATTACCTGCGTGGGCGCCAACCTGATCCCGGTCGGCAAGGACCAACTGCCGCACATTGAAATGACCAACGAGATCGTCGATAAATTCAATTCCTTATATGGCGAAACCCTAGTGCGCGCCGAAGGGTTAGTCGGCGAAGTCGGCAAGCTGATCGGCACCGACGGCAATCCCAAAATGAGCAAGAGTTTGGGCAACACCATCATGTTGTCCGCCACCACCGAAGAGGTAAAGCGCGCCGTCATGGGCATGTACACCGACCCCAATCGCCTGCATCCGACTGATCCGGGCCGGGTGGAGGGTAATCCGGTTTTTGCCTATCACGACGCTTTTAATCCCAATAAAGCGGAAGTCGAGGACCTGAAAGACCGGATATCGACAGGGCAAAGTTGGCGACGTGGAGGTGAAGCAAAAGTTAATCGCCGCCTGGAAGATTTCCTCGCGCCGATCCGCGAGCGCCGCGCCAAGTACGAACAGAATCCGGCTTTGGTCTTAGAAATTCTGGCCGAAGGAAGCCGAGTGACGCGCTTGGAGGCACAAAAAACTTTAACCAAAGTTCGGCAAGCGATGAAGATGGATTATTTTGCGGAGCGTCCATGATTTATTTAGCCAGTAATCGGCAGCAGTGGTGGACCGGGCGGTTTCGCTGGCGGTAGTTTTTGCTGCCTGTCGAAACCCTAAAGCCGCGCAGAGCGGCTTTTTTGTACTTAAAAATCGTAAGGGGATTTTTCTCGCAGAGACTAATCCCCGCTACCAAATAGAAAAAAAGGAAATATGCAAAGAATTAAAAAAAGTATCGAAAGATACCAAGAAAATAGAAAAGAAAAACAGGAAGTCGAGCGTCGGAAGCGGGTTGAAGATCACCCTCATTTGCCGGGATGCACTTTGAGTCGGGATATCGAGTTGTTCGATAAAAGATACGAGTCGAGTTATGTCACTCATCCGATGTTTGGTTCAATGCCTTATCTGGCTGACTATAAGACCCGCTGCCAGGAATGCGCCGCAACATCGGACAAGCGGGCCGAAGACCAACGGCGGAGGGAACGAAAAGCTCAGATCCAAGCAGGACAGAGATAAAAAGGAATATATGAATTTAAAGAAAGAATTGCGCTACCAAAAACTCGAGAACATAAAAGGGTCCGAGCAAATCGACGGCCTATTGGTGTTGGCGATTGTCGAGTGTATTCGTCAAGCCTTCGGCGAGGCACCGGCCGATACCCCCGATCACCTTAACGGCGACGAAATCTTATTGGCCGGCGACGGAGAAAAAGTAGTGTTGTACTACAGCGCCTTCCACAATACTTCGCCGCGAGAACATCTGCGGGACGAGTCGTTAACGGACGAAAAGGGGACGTACCTGTCCGCCCTGACAATCGATCCCCGGCAGCAGGGCCATGGATTATCGAAAGAAGTCTATGATCGCTCATTGACACCGAAGCTGAGAGAGCGGATACCGCTGATTTTCTTGCGCACCCAAAACCCGCGGATTGAAGCCGGGATAACCAGCTACCTGAAAAGGGCCAAGAAAAGGGGCGATATTTCTGGATTCACAATCGAGCGGCGGTTGTTGGAAAAGGTCTATGGGCAGATGCTGACCACAATCCCCGCCAGATCCGATAATCCGGAAATCCAGGCGCGTTACGATACTATTGACCGGGCGGCCGGGGACGCGTTTCTGCTGATTTTCCATCTGCGGTACGCCGCGGAAGGGAGTCGGCATGAATAAGTTTTCGTTTGTTACCGCTTTGCACGGCAACGAGCGGCAACCGGTATTGGCGCTGGCCAGTCTCGGTGTACCACAGTTTGTGGCCAACCCGACCGCACTGCAACGCAACCTGCGACTAGTCGATAAAGACATGAACGCCTCGTTCGGAACGGAAGGAAACTCGCTGGAAGAGCGGGCCGCCAGGAAACTCCTGGCGGCCCTGCCACCTGATCGGCCCGTAGTCGACCTCCATTCTTTTTCGGCCCAATCCCCGCCGTTCGCCATTCTGGTCGACTTAGCCCAACTGCCGCTGGCGGAAACCACCGGCTTAACCCGCGTGGTTTTCATGCGCCACAGCATTAAAAGCGGTCATGCCCTGATCGACTTTCGCCCTGGCATCTCGGTTGAGTGCGGCCAGCACGCTGATCCCAAAACTTTCCGGACTGCCCAACGGGTAATCAAGTCGGTGGAGAAAGGAATACGAAAGCCAATCAAGCTATTCGAAGTTTACGGTCGGATTGAAAAACCCGGGAATTACCGCAATTTCCAATTATTCGACGATGATGAAGAATCGTTTTATCCGGTTCTGGCTGGCGAAAATGCCTACAACTTTCCGGGACTTAAGGCGAGAAAGTTATAATCTAGACTTCAGACGAGCTCAGCTAACCTTGGTTGCACTAGGCGTTGATAATCTTCCGACTGCATCGCGACGGAAAAACTACGGTCCCCGGCGTTAAAGATGATCTTTTCTTGACTCAGAAGACTTGGATCGGCCAAGACCTCTAAGCCAAACAACTGCCCAAACGGTGGTACTCCGCCAAGCTGAACACCGTTGGTGATTTCGCTGACTTCGGCTTCCGTGGCAAAGCGCGTCGATTTGGCGCCCAGCGCGGCCCTGAGTTTTTCGGGATCAAAGCGCTGGTCACCAGGAATTACCACCATCACGAAGCGTTTTGAGCCTTCTTTCTTGATGCTAAGGATCAGAGCCTTGGCCCCTTGTGAAAGAACGTATCCAGTCCGCAACTTCGCCGCATCCTCGCTAGTGCGGACCGGCTCATGGGTAAAGGTTTCAAACCAACAACCGTTTTGGCGCAATAAATCGAGAATTGTGTCAACGACCGGATGGAAAACCATTACGGTATTATAAAGCTAAAAGATGAATAAGGAGTCGCATGGAAAAACTTTCCAATTTTGGCCTGGACCAAGTAAGTCTCAAGAAACGAGAGCAGCTTTGGCTAAGTGATTTGACACTAGCTGAGATGAAATACCGCCAAGCCAGCCAACTCGATCCACAGTACGCTGACCTGAACCCAGCGGAGCGGGAAGAGCTGATTGCCCAACGCCGAAAAGAAGCGTTTGAGTTTCTGGAAGATGTCCGTCGGGATTATCAAACCAGATTAAGCGGACTGGATACGGTCATCTCTCGCGACCTCTATAACCGTCTCGAGGTTTTATTTAATCGGCTGAAGAGATCAATGCCGGCTTAGATCAAGCCTATTTCTTGGAGACCAGCAGTTTCTTCGGCAGCGCTGCCTTGGCCTTGGGGAAGCGGACCATGACGACCCCGTTTTCGACTTCGGCCTTCGGTTCGGCCCCGAAATCAATCATCCCAGGCACCGCCACGGTGTAGGCGTATTCCCAGGAAGAGCGGGCGTAGTGGGTGCGCTTCTCGTCCTGTTCTTCCTTGGCCGCCTTGGCGGAAATCTTTAGGACGCCTTTTTCAAAAGTGACGTCGATGTCCTTTTCCGGCACCCCGGCGACGTTGGCCTTGACGACTACTTCGCCTTCGTCCTCGTAGACTTCCAAACCCGATCCGGCTTGAGAAACCATCGGCACCTCGTCACCCATCATCTCCGGCCAATCAGTCATCAGGCGGGAAAATAGGGGACTCCAACGAACGAGCGACATAACTTCCTTTCGTTATTTATTCGGGTATATCCAGCCTTTCCGTCAACTTTACTCCGCTGGCACTTGCCCTTCTTAACTGCTAATATACTGAAGACCCACAACTATGTCAAGGGCAGTATAATCGAGTCTATGCCGGAACTACCTGAGGTCGAAACCATCCGCCGCGATCTGGAAAAATATTTGGTCGGGCAGCGGAATACCGCGGTCGAGGTGCGGTTACCCAAGGTCGTACGGAACCCGACGGACTGCTTCATTCGGGACCTGTTGAATCAGCCATCGATACGATCGGTCGCCGCGGCAAGCTGCTTCTGATCTCATTGGCCGACTTCCCGACACACTGATCTTCCATCTTCGCATGACTGGCCAGTTGATCTACCAGCACGGCGGGAGAGCTGGTACCAGGCGGACATCCGTGGCCGCCATTCGGGGTCGAGTTGCCTAACAAATATACCCACCTGATTTTGCGATTTTCTGACGGCGGGACGCTGTATTTCAATGACCTGCGCCAGTTTGGCTTCGCGCGCTTGGTAACTCCGACCGAACGGGAGGTAGTGTTACGCGAGTTTGGACTGGAACCATTGACTCCCGATTTCACCCTGGCAAATTTCCAAGCGTTGCTCGCCAAACGGAAAGGGCCGCTGAAACCATTTCTACTGAACCAGAAGCTGCTCAGTGGTCTGGGGAATATTTATTCCGACGAGGTGGCTTGGTTTGCCAAGGTAAAACCTGACCGTCGGATGTCGACGTCTAAGCGAGGCCGATGTGCGGAACTTGTTTGACGGCTGCCGGAAAATTTTGACCAAAGCGGTCGAGGAGCGGGGGACCACTTTCCGCGATTACCGCGACGCGGCCGGCCGGGCGGGCGGCTATGCCAAACTACTGAAAGTTTACGGCCGGGAAGGGGAGCAGTGTTTGCGCTGCGGCGGCACAATTAAGAAGATCCGCCTGGCCGGCCGCGGCACTCATTTTTGCCCGGACTGCCAAAGTTAATCCCTTGACGAGGATATAGTCTACTTCTACCATGGTGGTATGCCTGCTGGAACTTTATCGCCCGCCCTTGCCGCCTTAGAGTCGGAGTTGCGCGAATTTATCGCCGAGGAGATTGCCCGCCAATTGGGTAATCGCCAGCCCATCGCCAGCGAACCAGTAATGGACGACATTGATTTTCGCATTGAAGAACTGAGAGAGCTGGTAAAACTCCAAGGCAATCGGGAGAAACCGGATCGAATCAGCGAGCACTTGCGGACTCTAATGGATTTGACGCCAGAAACCAGTCTAGATGAATACTTTACGGTTCTTTCGGAGTTTCAACCTCGCTCTCTGCGGGAAGAGCGTTCGCGCCACATTGATGAACAGTTGCAGGAATTGCGCAACATTGTTCAAGAACGCGGCCAAATTGCTCCGGCTCAATCGAACATTAACTACGCGCGATCTTTATTGCAAAGAATAATAAACAGAAACTCGAAGGAGAGTTATGGAAGCAACCAAATCTGATCATGATTTTACGGAATATACAGATTTTAACCAGGTAGGTTTTGATGCCGGAGATGCGCCGGTGGAAACAAAACCGCCAGTTCCAAAAACCAAATCTGAACAAATTCAAGCCAGCAGAGAAGCACGGGCTAAATCACTAGGTGAAAAAAAGGTAGCTGTGGTAAAGGCTGCCGAAAGCAGTGCTACAAGAGGCAGTGATTCTTGGGCAGCAGTTAAGGGCTGGTTTGATAATGCCTTGCGAAAAGTGGACAACGTTGTCGACACCACCATCCAAAGAACGCTTGAGTCTCCGGCACGACTCGCTGAAGGCGCGATTATCATTGCCGATAAGGTAGATAATACCATCGCTCAAGCACGTATCAACATGACAGAACGCGACGAGCGCTGGGCGGAGAGCTTCCATGACAACATGGATCTAGTGATTAAAGAACTGCATTTTTCACTTTTTGATCTGGCGGCAAAAATTACGTCTACGGAAATCAAGACGATAGAGCTTGTGGGTGAAAAGCGATCGGCATTTAACAAGATGCGCGCCAGCAAACTAGAGGATAAGGCTAGGAAGGCAGCCGAGAAAGCCAAGGGCATTCGCGAAACCGATAGTCGACTTGCAGGAAAACGGCAAGAGGTGATTGATGAACTAGAACAAGAAAAACAGGAAACGCTTAATGATGGGAAGAAAGCATCTGAAAATAGTAATGTTTTATCTGGTTTTCGTCGCCGTCTGGTTAACGCCATTGCCGGTCAAGAATTGATGAAAAAATAAGGAGTAAGCATGAACAAACACGAAATCCTTTCTTCACTTCAAAGCTCCGGCCTTAGCGCCGAACTAATGCAAACCATTCAGGAACATCTTGGCAACCTGCCGGAAGCATTGTCTAAGGAAGATCTGGTCGAGTTCGATACCTTTCTGGCCAGCCTCCAAATCGAAGAAGCCTTCTTCGCCGATGCTTACGCTCAGGCCGCAACGGCCGTTGACCGTTTGACTGACGGCCTAGTCGACAACTACGAAAACATGGTCGCCGACCAAACCGCAGCCATGAGTCGCGGTGCCACTCAGCTCAAAGCGATGCTGGGTTGAGTTTTTATCGGTTTCGGGTTATAGTGAGTTAGTGAAGTAGCTTATCTTTAATGATGAGCTAATCGATCCAGTTATCCAAAGGAGAGACGATGACCTATACCTTACCGCAGCTGCCATTTGAATATTCGGCGTTAGAACCGCATTTCGATGCGCCAACGATGGAAATTCATCACACTAAGCATCATCAGACTTATGTGACCAAGCTCAATGAGGCGCTGGCCAAACATCCGGAGATTGCGGAAAAGCCATTGACAGAGCTGCTGGGCAATCTCAATCTGGTGCCGGAAGATATTCGGACCGCGGTACGCAATCATGGCGGTGGCCACCATAATCATTCGCTGTTCTGGGAAAGCTTGACGCCAAAAATCACACCTCCCGGTGAGAAAATTAAACAAGAAATCGAGCAACACTTTGGCGATTGGTCAGCTTTCCAAACCAAATTTACTGAAACGGCGACCGGGGTATTCGGCTCGGGCTGGGCCTGGCTGGTCAATGAAAGCGGCACACTGAAAATCGTCACGACTCCCAATCAAGACAGTCCGTTGATGCAAGGACTAGTGCCGTTACTAGGACTAGACGTTTGGGAACATGCCTATTATCTGAAATACCAGAACCGTCGGCCGGAGTACATTACCGCCTGGTGGAACGTGATAAATTGGGCCGAGGTCGAGCAACGACTGGGATAAATCACCAGGCTAAGGTTTAACCTTTGCCAAGAGAAGATACTGGGCGACAAACCATGGAGCCAACCGGCCGCCGGAAAGCCGATCCAGCCAGCGCTTCCAACCAGTTAGTTCGCCGCCGTTAGTTTTACTTTGCTCCACTTCATAACCAGCCAATTCCAACGCTTCGATAATCGTCCGACGGGTAAAGAAACGCAAGTGCGTCCGATCCATAATGCCGGCGTCGGAATACCGCCAATCACCGTGCCAAATTAGATCGCGGAGAACGGTGAAATGGCGGATATTGGGAACACTGACAATGATTTTTCCACCAGGCTTTAAGTACGAGCGCATTTTTTTTAGTACTGACCAGGGGTCGATTAGATGCTCTAAAACATCGGGAAAAAGAATAATGTTGAACTGGCCGCGGCGCAACGGAAAAGAGTCGCGTTCAATATCACCTTGATAAACGGCATCCAACATTTTTCTGGCCCGTTGCGCCGCAATCGGGCTGATTTCAATACCCACCACCCGCTTAGCCTTGCCAATCCGTTTTAGCTGCGCCAGCGTAGCGCCGCTACCACAACCAACTTCGAGAATTGATTTCGTGCCTTTCGGAATGAAATCGAATAATTCGGTCCGCACCAGGGAGTAATAGGCTGGCAATGGCTTCAAGTTTGGCTCCAACGCACCCAGGTTCCGGTCTGTAGGTCAGCCGTGCCAGATTCGGAGATCAACTTAAGGCGACCGGCATCGACGTTACCCAAGCCAGAAAACAGATTACTCAGATCTTTTGACCATCTCTCCGGCAAGCGACTTTCCGCATAGTCGTTGAGCAGCAAAAATAGGGGCTGATCCGACAATATTCCCTGGCACAGTTTCAGGGTTTCGTCGATGTTTTTGGCAAACTGCCAGCGCTGCCCACCCGGTCCGATACCATAGAGTGGCGGGTCGAGAATAATCCCATCATATTTTTCGCCCCGTTTTTTCAGCCGACGTAAAAAGGTTAGCGCGTCCTCCGGAATCCAGCGGATCGGCGCCGCGGCGAGGCCGCTCAGCTCAGCATTGTGGCGCGCCCAGGAAAGGGTAGAGCGGGAGGCTTCAACGTGCGTCACCGCCGCCCCCGCCGCGGCGCAAACCAGGGTCGCCGCGCCTGTATAGGCGAAAAGATTCAAAACCTTGATCGGCTCACTCCGCTCGGCTTGCGCGGCCTGAATTGTCGTCTTCAACCAGGCCCATTGCTCAAGCTGTTCCGGAAAAATCCCCACGTGCTTGAACGGCGTCAGTTTTAAGGCTAAGGTCAGACCTTCCCCAAGAATCGTCCATTCTTCCGGAATCGGGTGATTTAATTTCCACTCACCCCGATCCTTTGACTTCTCCTCAAAGCGCGCATCGGCTTGGGCCCATTCTTGCGCCGATAACTTGGGCCGCCAACGGGAGGTCTTTATTTCCGGCCGATCAAGTACGTAGGCGCCAAAACGTTCCAATTTGCGGCCGTCGCCACTATCTAAAAATGCGTAGTCCATCATAAGGTCGATCCCGATTTATGCGGATATTGTATTACAATACTGGGGATGAAAACCTGGGAAAAACTTCGCGATGATCCAAAACTGCGTCAGAAGATGGCGCAACGATCGCTAATAATCAAAGCGATCCGTGATTTCTTTTGGGAGCAGGATTTTCTCGAAGTCGAAACGCCACAATTGGTTAGCCTACCCAGCATGGAACCTTACCTTGAGGTTTTTGAAACAACCTTACTTGACGAACAACAAAATTCGTACCGCGCTTTCTTAACCTCCAGTCCTGAATTTTCCCTGAAAAAGTTACTGGCTGCCGGCTACGAAAACATTTTTCAGATCTGCAAAAGCTATCGCAACCAGGAGGGGTGGAGCAGCCGCCATAATCCCGAGTTCACCATTATCGAGTGGTATCGCACTCATGCCGACTACACCCAGATCATGGCTGATTGTGAAAATTTATTCCGTTTTATTGCGCAGCGCTTGGGACAAACAGAGCTCCATTTTCGCGGACAATTAATCGATATAACCGGACCGTGGGAACGACTCACTATGACGGAAGCTTTTGCTCGTTTTGCCGACATCGATGTCGAAACCATGCTCCACCCCAAAAAACTCTTGGCTAAAGCTAGTGAAAAAGGTTATGCCATTGACCAAAATACGACTTGGGAACAAGCCTTCGACCAAATTTTTCTCAACGAAATCGAGCCGAAATTGGGACAAGGGAAACCGACCATTTTGTACGAGTATCCCGCCGAAATGGCAGCGCTTTCGCGACGGAAAGCGTCTGATTCGCGCTTTGCCGAACGATTCGAATTTTACGTCGCTGGTTTGGAGCTGGGCAATGCCTTCAGCGAGCTGACCGATGCAGACGAACAGTTGCGCCGCTTGCAAGCGGATCGGAAAGAAAAAGAGAGGCTTGGTCGGACCCTTTTTGACATTGATCAGGATTTTATTGCCGCTTTACGCTCAGGCCTCCCACCTTGTGCCGGTATCGCCGTCGGAGTCGACCGCTTGGTAATGTTGTTCTTGGACGCTAAAACCATTCAAGAAACTTTGTTCTTTCCGGCCACGGAAATGTGGGCGCCCCAAGCCAGTTAACCTGAGGAGTATAATAGGCCTCTATGTCATACACGAACGGTGGAAACCTCAAAAAGGGCATGTACATTATTTTTCATGGCACGCCGCATCAGGTCATGATGGCCGATTTCGTTAGCCCAGGCAAAGGCTCGGCTTTCACGCGTTCACGGCTGAAGAGCATTAAAACTGGCGCAACGGTCGAGTTCACTTTTAAGACCACGGAAAAAGTGGAAATTGCCGACATTGAATCGATTGAAATGCAATATCTATACTTCGACGGCACCAACTACGTCTTCATGAACCCACGCACTTTTGAACAAATCGAGGTGGAGGCGGATTTGGTTGGCGACTACGCCAAGTTCCTCAAAGAAGAAATGACTTGCTATATCCAGATGTTTAACGAAGTACCGATTGGTGTTTTCCCACCCAAAAAAGTGACTCTAAAAGTTACCTACACCGAAGATGCAACCGCTGGCGATCGGGCCAATGCGCCCAAGAAACCAGCGACAATTGAAACGGGGGCCGAAATCATGGTCCCATTGTTCGTCAAAGAAGGCGACTTAGTGATCGTCGATACCGAAGACGGCAGTTACGTTTCTCGCGCCAGCTAACCAGCTAGAAAAACTCGGTAAATTACACTAGATCAAGTTTTATCTGCTTTTCCGGCAAAGTTTAACCTCACTCAAAATAGTGGTCAATGGCAAGCTCTGAAGAGCCCGGTAAATGGCAAAACCAATCTCCGCATCAGAAAGCTTCACTTCTGGTTCTTGAGCGTATCTCTCGACAAGCTTTTCGACTATATTCCCGATTTGAACCGATGCCTCTATGAATATCTTATCCCTCTCCAAATTTGGATCCACACTGTGTTCCTGGGTTCCGAAAACTTTTTCAGACATATCTTTATTTTATGAAAATCAAACCTTCTCAGTCACTTTGTACTCTATATACTTGCCGAGCATTAATCGCGTATGGGCATCGATCCCCGGTAGGGCAGAAAAGAAGAATCCAATCACTGGCAGCATCACAAACTCCAACGGTTGCACCCAGCGCCGCCATAACCGAATATCCGCCGGACGGGGTGGGCGGGCCTGAGCATCGATAAAGAAAATGACCAATAATGACACCAAAGACGTGGTCATAATCGCCGAGGTCACCTGGGGCAAGGTCTTACCCATGATCGTCCGGCTGAATTCCGGATTAAGCAGGGGAGGCAACAACGCTCCAATCGTGATGGCGAACCAGTTTACCGGCCACAAAAAATGATCTTCAACTAATTTAATGACCCGAATTGTTTTATCCCAAAAAGGAATCCCCTCGGCCAGAATATATTGCCGAATAATATAGGCGTCATCGGAAACGCCCCAGGCCCAACGCTTAATTTGTTCATACTGGTTCTGCATCGAGGCCCACCAGCCATGCGACTCAGCGGCATCAGCCAGAATTGGCAGGAAGATCGGCTCCACTTCCAGGTCGCCCTTTTTCGCAAAATAGGCTTTGAAGAAAAGTCGGTAGTCTTCCGGAATTACATCTGTATCCCAATATCCGATCTCATCGACTAATTTTAGGGAAGCCGAGTAAGACGAAAAATTAATCATACGATCGCGGCGCATCAAAACGAACATCTGGTTGACCGAAAAAACCGAGGCCAAAACTCGGATCGGCGCCGGTACCCGCCAAATATTATTATAGAAACGAATCGAACCCTGCCAAATACGATTGTGCCGCTTGGGATTGGTGAGAAACTCATAACTTAAGGCGGCAAAATATTGGGGATCAAAAATGACATCGGCGTCTTCCGAACTAATGGTCACGTACGCAATATCCTGACCCTGGTCATCAATCAGCAACCGCTTGGCCTGCTTTGCTCCCCAAGAAGTATTGGAGGATTTGCCTTTAACCTCGCCCTCAATGTCCGGATGATAAGTTGCCCAGAGATCACCGAACTCCGAGCCATACTTCTCCTGCAAATGACGGGCCTTCTCCCTGGCCGCTTCACCCTCGCGTTCTTCAAACGACATCATGATGTGCAAACGTGTATGGGGAAAGGTCTGTTTGAGTAAACCTTCCAACGTGCGCTCCAGGGTCGTGACCGGCTCTTTGTAGGTAGGAATAATGATGATGTGGTGGACAAGATCGAACTCCGACAACTTCTCCGCATCGGCTAGCCAATGATAGCGCTCGGAAGCCCGGATACGGAAATGGGCCATCAAGGAAAGAACTGCCATGGTTAGTGAACGATAAAGCCAGTAAACCGAGAAGGCCAGGACATAGTAAGACACAATCGCCGGAATCAAGAGCGACCCCCAAAATGGGAAAAGAATTAGCGACCAAGAGACGAAGCCCGGCAAGATTTCTAAAAAGCGTTGAGTCCGCACCGGGTGCCGCCGAACGTAGCGTTGCAGCATAAGCGTTATTTTACCCCAGATTGGCTGGCATAGCCAGGTACTCCGCAGTGACGGAAATCATCCATGGTTCGCAGGGTTGGCCGCGATAGGCCTGCGGTGCCAAAAAGGGCGCATCGGTCTCGATCAGGCGGCGCTCGGCGGGCGTGGCTCGCCAAATTTCCCGAATCGAATCGGCTTTCGGATAAGTCACGTTGCCGGCAAAACCCACGAACGCGCCCATCGCCAACATCGCCTTCAGGTAATCGCGGGAGCCGCTCACACAGTGCAGAATAAACGGCGGCAAGGGCTCACTATTTCGAATAATCTCAACCACGTCCCAGTAGGCATTATCGAATGTTGGTTGATCGGGAATAGTTTTATCGCGTACGTGCAGGGAAATATAAAGGTTATGTTTTTTCGCCAGCGCCAACTGGGCCTTAAACCAAACTCGCTGCCGCTCCCTTTCCACTTGATCGTCAGCACTGATTCGAAAATAATCCAAACCGATTTCCCCAAGGCCAATAATCTTCGGATCGGGACAGAGTCGATCCCGTTCGATCATGGTTTCCAGCTCGGAAAGAGTGGAACTAATCAAACCACGTTCGGTTTCCTCATCAGCGGGGTGAACACCAATTAATGCCCAAAGATTGGGATCCTGTTCCGCTATCTGGACCGCCCGTCGGGAAGTCTCGAGCGAGGTCCCCGGTATCCAGCTGGCCACCACCCCATTTTTCTGGGCTTTTTGCCAGTGAGCGCGCCAATCAGAAAATAGGGAATCAAGATTGTAATGACAATGAGTGTCCACAATCCGTTCCGATCCCAAAAAAATCGCTTCATCGAGGTGCATAACTGGATTATATGTTTATAATGAGCCAAGCGGAAGAGCACTCGGAAAGGGGTGAATCATGGCAGCCACTTGTTCTTATCATGAAAAATCGCTACCCCGGAAAAATGAACCCGGCAGCGGTTGGGACACGATTTCCCCAAAAATTTTTCAGGATCGGGTTCTGCCGATGGGAGAAGGGATTCCTGATGCCTATGGCATTTTATTCGCCGTAATTCGCACTTTTGGGGTCGAGATTCTCGACCTTCTTGATCGTCGCCAGGTAAAGGGAACTCGGATACTTACTTTGGCCAACGCCTCTCACTTGGTGGTCAGCGGAGAAACAGCCGTCGGCGGCGGTCCTTTAACCTTGCGGTACACCCTCGAGAACGATGACGCCTGGGAACGGTATCTTTATTTATATGATGGCGTTAAACCCAATTATCGCTAAATTCCTAGTCGATTCTGTCCCATTGGCCAACTAAAAGTGCCCAGGGCAACAACCGCGCGACATGGTATTTTTCTTCCAGTTCGTTAAACGGTTTCGTTAAAGAACTTTGATTTTCATTGATCAAACGGCATTTTATCGCCCCAAAATCTCGGTAGAGGTGGATTGCATGTCGGCTTTGACGATTGATCTCAATATATTTGACACCGACCAACCTCAACTCGCCGTTAACATCGTGAGTCACCATACAATCAAGCCTAGCGTGAATAAAACCCGATGGAATAGTTGATAGAACCAGCTCAGCTTCCGGATTTTCCTGGCACAGAAAAAGGGTCTGGGATTGGCCGATTAATTCTTTCGTAGAGTTCGCCCGATCTTTGATCGGATAAAGCGGGTCGGCAATGAACTTTTTGGCTTTCTCAATTTTCGACATGGTTACATCCTGGGAAACAGAGGAGTCAAAGGTTCAATTTTTCCCTCCGAAAAATGGGCCAGTAATTTTTCCGCAGTTGACGGTAAATAGGGTTGTAGGTTCCACGCGATAGTGTAAATAGCGCCGACAAATTTCTCCAATTTCTGAGCATCTTCGATTTTCCAGGTCCAAGGCTTCTCGATCGCAATTTGCTTCTCAAGATCGGCTAAGACCGAAACAATATGACTGATGCCAGCCCGAATATCGAGTGTATCGTTTAAGGCAGTCTTTACTTCCGGATACCAATATTTCCAGTCAAGCGACGGTGAGGATTGAGAATAACCGACATTCGCCGCCATCTTAGCAATCCGACTGGCGGTGTTACCCAAAGAATTGGCTAATTCAGCAGTATAAAGTTCAACAAACCGAGTTTCCGAAAAATCACCATCATCGAGCGTTGGGATTTCCCGCAAGAGATAGTAACGAATGGGATCGACACCATACTTTTCGACCATCGCGAAGGGATCAATCACGTTTCCCAAGGACTTGGACATCTTATGGCCGCCGCTAGTAATGAAACCGTGGGTGAGAATAATTTTCGGCAAGGGGAGGCCGGCCGACAGTAACATGCCCAGCCAATAAACCGCGTGAAAACGGAGAATATCCTTACCGATCGCATGGACGTCGGCCGGCCAAAATTTCTGCCAGCGCGATTCATCAGTCTGCCCAAAACCCAAACCAGTCAAATAAATATTTAGCGCGTCGAACCAGACGTACATCACTTGCATGTCGTCACCGGGTATTGGCACACCCACTCCGCGCGCCCGTTCCTTAGTGCGCGAGACGGAAAAATCTTCCAATCCTTTTTCGATAAAGCGGAGCATTTCCGTTTTGCGATTTTCGGGAACAATCCGCACTTCGTCGGTTTCAATCGCTTGCTTAATCCGCTCCTGATAACGACTTAAGCGGAAAAAATAATTTTCTTCGGTCACTCGGTCTAGTTCGCGTAAGTGAATCGGACATTTACCGTCGATTAATTCCTCCGGAGTATAAAACAACTCACAACCCACACAATACAAACCGCTATAGCTTTTTTTATACAAGTCACCGGATTCCTGGCAGCGCTGCCAAAACTTTTGTACTCCCGGCCAATGACTCTGCTGATCGGAACCGCGCTGGAAGAGATCGATCTGCGTGTTTAACAAACTACCAAAATCACGGAATATTTGCGAGTATTTGTCGAGAAATTCTTGAATCGGCAAACCCTCTTTTTCCGCCGCCTGAACATTTTTCAGGGAATTCTCGTCCGCACCCGACAATAACATCGTTTCGTCACCAGACAAACGATGGAAACGAGCCAGCACATCAGCCTGTACGAATTCCAGCGCGTGCCCAATATGCGGCCGGGCGTTAACGTAGGGGATGGCCGTAGTGATATAGAATTTTCCCATGAGAGGCTATTGTACCAAAAAAATCAGATTGCCTTGGGATAAAGACGATCATTGGGATAGCCGACACAGCAAAAAGTGAAATAAATCGGGTACCCACCTTCATCAATGGTCGCCAGCTCACCATTGGACAGCTCGTCCGGTAGCTTGAAAGGGGTAATGATATGAGTGGCCTCCATTACTTCGTCAAAAACTTTTCCCTGACGATTAATAAAGGCGCGCGCTAAATTCGTTAATTTATCCCTTTTTGCTTCAGATTTTACCTGCTTAATCATTTCGCTCAGACAAAGCCGATGGGCTTGGAATAACAGCCTATCTTGGCCGCCACTAAGTCTGTCGGCAAGACGAGTTTTGGCTCGGGTCGTAATCGCGGACAACGAAACAACAATTGGGATGGTGGGATAGGCCGCCTTGAGCACCCCAATTACCCCCTCCATCTGGTCCCCAGAGTGGGAGACATCGTCCGTTACTAGCAAAGCTTTAATATCGGCCTCGGCATTGGCGAAAGGATCGCTGCGGAATAGCAACTGTTGGCTGCGCCTAAATAAATTACCAGATCGTGAACTGATCGCGAAACAGAGTAAATTTTTTTCTTTTCCACCAACCATCTTCAGGGCCAAGGACCTACCCTTCATCATCGCCTTAATCTGCAATTCAATATCAACAACCGTATACAATCGCCGGAACATGAGTTTTAATTCGCCAGCTACCGCTGGATCAAGAGATAAGGCTGCGGCCTCTTGATCAATCATCAAATCGGCTTTGGCAAAAAACTCGCGGATATGTTTTTCTGCCCTCTCTGGAGCCGTGGTGACCGCATCGACAATCTGGTAGGCCTTGAGCTTGGTGTAGGGAAAAGGTTGATCATCGGAGATAATTCCCTGCACCGCAAAAATAGTTGACACATGGTCGCGGACAACCCGCTCTGTTTCGGCGGCGATTCGGCAATCAATACTTTTTTCAGCCGACAATTTTTCAGAACTCTTCATCAGAAACTCCAAGGGTAGATTCTGTCTTTACTGCCTACTCCGGTAAATGACAAGTAATCTTGATCGAAGTACAACTGCCCCAGCACCCCGTTGGAAGTGGAGTCAGGTAATTTAAAGGGTGTAATAATGTGTGTAGCCATCATGGCATTTTCAATGCTCTTATAACCTTGCAAGGTGAAAAAATTTCTGGCCAGATCGATTAGTTCCATTCGTGCAACCGGGGAGGGGACATCGGCAATCAGCTCTTTAAGGCAAGGTCGCTTGGAGTGATAGATAATCTGATCGCTTGGACCTAGCGCGGGCGACATGGCCTCGAGAGCCCGCGTGGTGGTGACACCCAATGAGACAACCACTGGCAGTGACGCGTAGGCCTGCTTGGCGTCATGAATGGTCAACCTCATTTGATCGCCACTGTGGGCAACGTCGTCCAAGATGAGAATCACCCTCGGCTTAACTTGAACTCCCTCAGACTGAACTTCGCCAGACAAACGTTGGAAATTACGGAAAAACACGCCACCGGAACGACTGGTAACCGACCAAACAATTATTGCTTCTTCCTGACTGCCGGTAATTTTTAAGGCCGCGTTTCTTCCTGATTCAATTGCCGCAATGTGGGATTCAATGGAGGCCACGGTGTAAAGTTGGCGGAAAAATAATTTAAAAGTCTCGATGTTATTTTTTTGAGCACCAACTGTTTTGCCCGCCTGCTCAATCAAGCTGTCGGCGAGGGCAAAATATTTGTTTATCTGCTCAGATATTTTTTTCGGTAGTTGATCTAAACGTTCGGCAAGTTCGTGCGGATCAATATTGTCAACAGACACCCAACCTTTCGCAGCAAATACCGTTGGCAAATGATCAACGATCACGCGCTTGGTTTCAGATTCGATTTTTTTACGACTCATCATCTGCCCTCATCTCTAGATTGCCGTTGGGTACAAGCGGTCGCGTCTTCCCACCACCTCGCGAAAAGTAAAAGGTACAGTCACTTCGCCGCAGGCGCCAACCTGGTCTAAAATATTGTTGGAAACAATGTCAGGCAGCTTAAAGGGGGTTGTAATATGAGTGGCTCTTAGACCAGAAGCCGAATGATGGCCCTGGGCAATAAAAAATTTCTCAGCTAATCTCGTTAATTCCCAACGAATTTTCTCTGATCCGATTTCATTAATCATCGCCCGTAGATCCGGACGCTTTTCCTGAAAAATAAATTTGTCGACGGGGCGCAGCTGGGTGACAATCTCTTTTTCCGCGCGATTAGTAATCACCGCCAAAGAAAGTACTACTGGCACGTTTGGAAATTGATGATGAAGGTAATTTAAATGTTCAAACATTTGTTTTCCCGAATGAGCTACGTCATCAATAACTAAAATAGTTTTTATTCTGGGCAAAGCGTGGCAGTTGTCGTAGTCGAAAACCGCCATTTTCTCTGTAAAAATTAATTGGACGTTGCGTTTGAAAAGCTCTCCCGATTTACTTTCAACCGGAAAATAGCCAATTCCTGATTCTCTTCCCTTGGTTATTTGGAGGGCCGCGGCACGGCCGGTTTCAATGGCCGCGATCTGTGACTCAATCGAGGCTACTGTATAAAGCCGACGCAACATTAATTTAAAGTGGTCGGTCACTCCCGGGCTTAAGACCAAACCACGAGCGACTTTTTCCACCAATGAATCAGCTTTGGCAAAAAACTTAGTAATCTGAGCCGCCACTTCCTGAGGACCGGCGGCGAGCTTCTCCGCCAATTTTTCCGGCGTTAATCCAGTAAAAGGGTATTGGCGGGAACCGGAGGCCCAAGGTTGCAGGGCATAAATCGTTCCAACGTGATCATCGATGACACGCTGGGTTTCCGCCGCAATTTGTTGGGCGAGTGATGCTTCGGATCGTCGGGTTAACTCAAATTTGGACATAAAGAGTTGCTCCTATAAAGCTTCCGGATAAAGATAGTCCTCAGATACCGAGTCGCTCATCAAGAAATTGACATCTCGACCATTAATAAAAAAACTCGTCAAGGAACCATTGGATACGCCATCCGGCAACTTAAAAGGCGTGATAATGTGGGTGGCCCGCATCGGGCGGCACGGTGCTTTGCCAAATACCTGGAAAAACTTTTCGGCTAGACTGCGCAATTGCTCCCTGGCATTGGCACTCCGAACCTGACTGATCATCTCGGATAAATCAGAAACTTTTTGCTGATAAATAAGCGCATCCCTTGCAAGTAGGTTTCCCTCAATCTTTTCCTCCGCGCGGCTGGTAATGGTCCCCAACGAAATTACTAATTCGGCATTGGGATAACTTCGATGCACCCGCCGAACTGTACCGCACATTTGCTGACCGGAGTGGGCAACATCATCACAGATTAAAACAACCTTAGGGTTAATATGGAGACCAAAAACCGGAGAAGATGGGCCAAAAGCCAACCTCTGGCAACTCTTGAAAAGACGACCGGATTGACTATCAACCCGGTCAATCAATATCTTGTCTTCTTGCCCTCCAGTGCGACCGAGAGCTTCGGCATGCCCGGCTTTCATTGCCTTAACTTGAGATTTAATTGAGGCCACGTGATAGAGGCGGCGAAACATCAGTTTAAGTTGCTCGCGAACCGGAGCCGGTGAATTTATAAACTTCCCTACTTGGTCAATGCCCTCATCAACTTGGCTGAAGAAATAACGAATATGTCCGGCCACCGTTTCTGGGGTCTGGTAGTCACGTTCGGACATACCGCGCAAGGAATAGATCGTTGGATAGTGCTCAGCGATAACCCGCTCGGTCTCTTTTTCCAGATCGGTTAGTGGTGGTAGTTGTTCAAGTCGTCTCATATCTTCTTACAGTGCTTTTGGGTAAAGACGATCCTGATATGAATCAACCGGTCGCATCGCAAAATAGGTATAGCCGCCGTCTTCCACAACTCCAGCCAGCTTGCCATTGGAACAAGCATCTGGCTGTTTGAAGGGCGTGATGATATGTGTCGCCCGCAAACAGACCTCCGGATCTTCCAACTGGAAACGAAAAAATTGTTCGGCCAACTGAGTTAGTTGTTCCCGCCGCCGAGTCGAAGGATCCTGGGAAATCAGCTCTTTGAGACAAGGCCTACCCTCCTGGGCAATTAGGAGATCTTTCCGACCCAGCACTTCATTGATTTTTTCTCTTCCGCGGGTTGTAACTACTCCAACCGAAATAATGAGCGGAACATCGTGATAGTGCCGAACATTGCTGGCCAGACTGCGCAGCTGCTTTCCGGAATGAGCCACGTCATCAGTGATCAGCATGACACCAACGTCTCGGGACGGCCTTTCTTTTGGAACTTCGTATGGATCCCAAGCGTACAACAATCTAGCGCTCTCATAGAAAAGGCGACCTGACATAGTAGAAGCGGAATAACAGGCGATTCTACTTTCCTCACCCTCCACCATTTTTAAAGCCGCGTCCCGGCCAGCCTCAATTGCCCGGTAATGAGACTCGATTGACGCCACAGTGTAAAGTTGGCGGAAGAATAATTGCAGTTGTCTAACTACCGTCTCTGGAATTAACGAACTATTGGATAGACGTCCCGCTGCCTGTTCAATGGACATATCCACCTGCGAAAAAAAATAACGAATGTGTTTTTCAACGTCTTGAGGTTGATATAATTTTCCAGTCTCACGGTTCCTGACCGAAAAAATGGTGGGTAGGTGATCGGCAATTACCCGTTGGGTTTCTTGCTCAATAGCCAATTCCAGCTGATCCTCTCGGGAAAAAACCGGATTTTCTTTTTTGGTCATAGACGGGGGATTATAAGCCTATAGACTTAATTTTTCAAGCTATATTAGAGAGCAGCGGGGTACAAGCCATTATAATCTGGATCGTCATACTTCATGGCGAAACTCAGTGACCGACCATGATGAAGAATAATGCAAAGCTCACCGTTGGAAACAATATCCGGCAATTTGAAAGGAGTAATAATGTGAGTAGCTTGCATTGCCCTTTCGATTTTCCTTGATTGGGAATAAAAAAAGGCTTCAGCCAAAGCGTTCAGACCCCTGCGGCGAGATTCTATCCGTTCCCGAGCGATCATCGCTGTCAAATCCAATGCCTTTTTCTGAAAAATAATTTTGTCTCGTAAGGTCAGGACTTCCGATAATTGCTGCAACGCACGATTAGTCGCCACCCCAACCGAAACAACAATTGGAACATCATGAAGTTTTATTACGTCTTCCACTTCCTCACGCATCTGCTTGCCGGAATGAGCAACGTCATCAAGCAACAGAATAACCTTCGGATTGTCTTCGTCAACCGCTACCTTGCGGTGCTTAACTAATTCGGCACTGGCAACAAACATAGTACCGGAGCCACCGCAGATGGGATAAATCAAAACTTTTTTGGCGTCCCCACTGGCTAAAGTTAGTGCCGTTTTTCTTCCAACTTGAATGGCTTTGAGATGAGACTCGATAGTGGCCACGGTAAACAGTTGGCGAAACATAATTTTGAAGGTTTTAACTACTAGCGGCGGTGAACTCAAATCCCGTCCTGCCTCGTCAATACTGGCATCAGCCAGAGCAAAAAAACTCCGAATGTGAGCCGCAACCGCTTCTGGCGGATAGAGAGTCCGTCCATCAGATTCCCGACTGTTGACCGCAAAAATAGTGGGTAGGTGATCGTTGATTACCCGCTGCGTTTCCCAATCGATTTTATCTTTTGAAACCTCTCTTTCCCAACGAATTTTCTTTTCGACATTTTTCATAGAAGTCCTTAAATTGCTGACGGGTACAGACTTGATTGTTCACGAGCAATTTTACCCAAGGAAAAAGTCACCCTTTCACCCTCATAGTCGATTCGTCCGAGTGGGCCGTTAGACATGCTATCCGGCATTTTAAAAGCGGTAACAATATGCGTGGCGTTCATACCAATGGAATTATTGCGATTTTGGTAACACCAATACCGATCCATCAATTTGGTCAGCTGGTCGCGTTGTTCTTGGCTGGGGAGCCTAGCGATTAATTCCAGCAAACAGAGTTTTTTCTCCTGGTAAAGCAGTTGATCGCTGGGTCCAAATTTCGGGCTGATTCGATCTACGGCCCGCATTGAAACTGCTCCGACAGAAATTACCACCGGAATCTTGCCATAATTGAAATGCAACATTTCCACCACGCTCGCCATTTGCGCACCGGAATGGGCAACGTCATCAACGACCAAGATTACCGTCGGATCGGTAGTGCGGCGGTTTTTTTGCGCCAAAATCAAGTTACAGCTTTTTTTAAATAGGGAACCGGAACTGGTGTCGACCGGAAAAGTCATAATATTCTCAACCTTACCATCAGCTATTTGCCGTGCCGCCTCTTCACCCTGGATAATCGCGCCAACTTGCGACTCCACCGAGACCGTGGTGTAAAGCTGGCGGAATAATAATTTTCCCTGTTTAACGCAGGAGAGTGGTAGATGATAATCCAGACCGATCTGCGTCAACAGTCTATCGACCTGACGAAAAAAATCATGGATGTGTCGTGATACTTCCACTGGACTCGCCGGCTCGCATTCGATCACACCGCGACCAGCTTTGATCGCCCGTCCTGGACTGGTGGCATAGATGGTTGAAAGATGATCGGTAATAACCCGCTTGGTTTCCCGCTCAATAGCAATATCCGCCGGTAGTTTTTCGCAATTTTTCATAACGAATCCGGATAACATCCGTCCCGATCGTTGAGATCATAGTTTTCTAAGTCAAATCTGAGCGTTTTATTATGATGCCGGATGATATTTAAACCTCCGTTGGAAATGCCATCCGGCATTTTAAATGGCGTAATAATGTGCGTCAGTCTCATGCCGACAACGACCGAACAACCCTGAGAACGGAAAAATTCCTCTGCCAAAATTCGCAAGTCTGCCTGCCTGACCAGGGACTTGACCTGTCCAATCATCTCGGACAAATCCAAAGCTCGCTGCTGATAAATTATTTTCGCCTGGGAAGGGTACCGATTGTGCAGCGCAGACTCAGCGCGGCGCGTGATGACACCGACGGAAGCCACGACCGGCACCCCTGGATATTTCTGAAGAGCGTCACTGATCACACAAGCCAGTTGTATTCCGGAATGAGCCGCATCATCCACAATTAACAGCGCCCCGGTTTCCTTGACCGGACCATAGGTGAACACCGCTGGATCGCTCATAATCAGGGCGGCATTTTTGGCAAAAAAACGGCCGGAACTACTATCCACCATATAAAAACGCACTCGGTCTTCAGATCCGGCCATTTTGATGGCCGCCGTCTTTCCATCCTCCAGAGCGGCAATCTGCGCCTTGATTGGAGCCACCGTATAAAGCCGGCGGTAGAATATTTTAAATTGATTGATCGTTGGTCGGTTGGAGTCCACTTTTTTTCCGGCTCGCTCAATGGTTTCGTCAACTAGCTGGAAGAATGACCGCAACCACATTTCCGCGATCTCAGGATTTATCGGCTCGCCGTTCTTGGCTGGATGTTTACCGAATACCGCGTACAACGTCGGCAGATGATCGGCAATTACCCGCCGGGTTTCCAACTCCAGTTCAAAATTGGCTATTCTTTCCGCTGATCTGGTTTCAAGTTTCTTCATATTTAAAGTACCTCGGGATATAGACGATCTCTTAGGGCATAAACTTCTTTCATAGCAAAACTGTGGAAAATACCGTTAATCTTCAACCCACTCAACAGACCATTGGAAACTCCATCCGGCATTTTAAAAGGGGTAATGATGTGGGTAGCTGTCATCGCCGCCGCAACAGCGTAAGTATGACGGAGAAGAAATACTTCAGCTAATCGCTCCAGTTCATTCCTAGTCGAGGCTGATTTTATCTGGGCAATCATTTCATCAAGCGCCAACTTTTTTTCCTGATAAATAACTTTGTCGCCGGACTCCTGATTATTTTGGATTTGGGATAAGGCTCGCCTGGTAACTGCGCCCAAAGAAATAACAATTTTCAACTTGGGGTATGCTATTTTGGCACCATATAAGGCATCGGACATCTGTTCACCGGAGTGGGAGACATCGTCAATCATCAGCAGTACTTGGTAATGATTGTGACTTGGATACAATGATTCTCGCCCCATACCAAGTTTGGCGCTATTTTGAAAAAGCTGGGCCGATTTTCGAATACTCTTACTGCAGAGCAAGACATCTTCCGCGTGACCACCGGCCAACTGAGTTGCCACTGCCCAACCTTGGCTGATCGCAGCCAGATGTGATTCGATTGAAACAACCGTATGTAGCTTGCGGAAAAGTAATTTAAATAACTCAATCGAATGAATATGAATCTGAAGATCATTACCTGCGGCCTGAATTGCTGTATCAGCCACAGAAAAATATTCTTGAATGTGACGAGCAACCTCCTCCTGAGAATAGAGTTCGTTTTCTTCGGCAATATCAACCGAATAAATTGTCGGCAAATGGTCGTCGATTACTCGCTTGGTTTCGCGTTGAATAGCCGCGCTGATATTTTCCGTTGGACTGAACTCGACTTTGGTCATACTCATATCACCTCCGGATACAGGCGGTCTCTGGAAGGCTCAACTGGCTTAACAGAAAAATGATGGCAAATTCCCTGAATCGAAAGCGTTCCCAAACAACCGTTCGATACCCCGTCAGGGAGTTTGAAGCTGGTGATAATATGCGTTGCGTTAATGCCATCAAGCATCAGGGTGTGACGATCAAAAAAATCTTCGGCCAGCATTCTTAACTCTTTTCGTACAGAAGGAGATTTGATTTGGTCGATCATTTCCGCTAAGGAAAGTTTTTTCTCTTGGAAAATTAGAACGTCATGGGACTCCATCTCTTCGCGCAACCTCGCCATTGCCCGGTCAGTGACGGTGCCCAATGAAATTACTACCGGCAATCCAGGATGATTCAAGTGAGCGCCGTGAAGATGAGCAGTAATTTGATCGCCGGAGTGAGCCACATCATCGATCAAAAGGACCACGCGGTGCTGAGGCTTTTGTTTAGATTCGTAGGGATCCTCCGTAAAGGCCAATCTGGCACTTCGTTCAAATAACTCGGCTGATCGTCGGTCCCGATGAGGGCATAATACCGCTGCCTCGTCACCGCCGGCCAAATTAATTGCCACCGCGCGGCCAGACTCGATGGCGGCAACGTGAGACTCAATTGAGGCGACAGTATAAAGTTTTCGAAAGAGCAACTTAAATTTATCCACCGAGCTTGGTCTAAGCTTCTGGCCCCGGCCGATTTGTTCAATGACCTCGTCCGCCTTGGCAAAAAAAACCTTGATATGATTCGCCACCTCCTCGGGAGGAATAGGTCGGCGAACCGGAAGATACTGCTTTCCCAAGCTGATAGCAATTTCCTGCTTTGAATTGAGATCAACCTCGGGACTTTGAAAAAAGGCGGTCGCAAAAATCGTCGGCAAATGATCGGTGATCACCCGTTGGGTTTCCTGCTGAACCTTGCGACTGGCTTTTTCCAGTGACCTTGACATAGGTCCAAGATTTTATCTTATAACATGATATTTTTCAAGTCTGGTGATCACAGCGCTGCCGGATATTGCCGATCACGCTGGGAATCAATATATTCCATGGCAAAAGGGAGTCGTTTTCCCTGATAGACTACTGAGCTCAAGGGACCGTTAGAAACACTATCCGGCATCTTGAAGGGAGTAATGATATGCGTGGCTCTCAGACAGCCAGCGACATCTTCCAGCTGCAACCGAAAATAATTGCGGGCCAGCTTGCGCAGGGGTTCACGTTTCTCCAGCGGACATTGTTTAATTAATTCACTGAGACACAGTGCTTTCCGCTGATAAATCACCCTGGCACCAACCTTAGGATTGAGAAATTCCTGAAGATAATCCAGAGCCCGACTGGTAGCCACACCGACCGAGGCCACGATCTTGGCCTGAGGAAATTGCGCTCGTGCTACCATAATGGTGGACCAGAGTTGGACACCAGAATGGGTTACATCATCGGCAATCAAGACCGCCTCCACATCAGGATGATAGCTCTCCCAGGAATCTACACGGATCGGCTGGGACAACAGACCCACGCTCGTACGGAACAATTTTCCCGACTGAGAATCGAACGGACGGAAGCGTATGTTTTCCGGTTTTCCTTTGGTAATTTTTAACACTTCCTCCCGACCGCGCTCGATTGCCGCCAAGTGAGACTCGATCGAAGCGACGGTGTAAAGCTGGCGGAATAATAACTTAAAGTCATTCTTAATTTCCGGAGGCGAATTTAAGGGTTCGGCGGCCTCGTCAATACACCGGTCAACTAAAGAAAAATATTTTCGAATATGAACAATCACTTTTTCCGGCGGATAGGGTTGGCCCAACGTTTCGCTGAAAAATTTTTGCGTCGCAAACACTGTCGGCAAATGTTCATCGACTACGCGTTGAGTTTCACGCTCAATGGTAGAAGTCGGCAATCTTTCGGCGAATTCAATCTTGCGTCTGGTCATAATACGTTGGGGTAATAACGGTCGCGCTGTGAATCGACGGGACGTAAATTAAAGTAGACCCTTTTATTCAACCGATCGGAAAAGATTGAGGCGAGGCGCCCGTTTGAGGTTTCATCCGGCAATTTGAAGGGTGTGGTGATGTGAGTAGATAATCGGCCGGTCGTATCAAAATCAGAGTTCGACATGCGTTGAGTGAAGAACTCAGCCGCCAGCGCCGTTAATTCCTGGCGCAGGGCAGGGGATTGAATCTCACTGACCATCGTTTCAATACAAGGTTTTTTTTCTTGGAATAACAATTGATCATTTCCGCTTAGACCGAGGCGAATATTAGTTAAGGCCCGATCAGTGATCGTCCCCACCGAAACCACCACGGGAAGAGTGGGGTAGGCATCTCGGATAAGATGGACATTGGTCCACATTTGATAACCGGAATGAGCCACATCATCGACAAATAAAATTACCCTAGGGAAAGAATTGGCGGATAAATCTCCGGTTGTAAGCAAGTGTAGGGTGCGGATAAAAAGACGACCAGACTGACCCTCACCATGCCGCTGAAGAATTAGTTCCTCCCGGCCACCGGCAATGGCTAAAGCGGCTTTCAAACCTTGTTCCGCTGCCCTGATGTGCGACTCAATCGAGGCCACGGTATATAGCCGACGAAGAAATAATTGTAGAGTTTGTACCGTCTTTTTCTTGGCCCGACGTTGCCGGCCACAAGTTTCAATCGCCTCATCAATCGCGGCAAAAAACTCGCGAATGTGAGTCTCTACTTCTTCAGGAGAATAAAACTTGTAGGTTTTAATGTCCTTACTTAGGGTTTGCTTTACGGAATAGATGGTTGGCAGGTGATCGGCGATTACCCGCTGCGTTTCTTGTTCGATCAACAAGTTAACTGAATTTTCCGCCGATCTAATTTCTAGTTTGGTCATAACACTTGTGGGTAACAGCGATCTCGCATCGAATCAGCGGAACGCATAGTGAAATATACCTCTTTTTTGGAGAACAAAGAGCGGATTGAGCCCAAACGTCCATTTGAGGTCAAATCCGGCAATTTGAACGGGGTAACAATGTGTGTGGACAACAAACCGCTCTCCATGCTATTCGCATTTTTCATATGATTGGCAAAAAAACAATTCGCAAACGCCATCATTTCTTGTCGCATTTCCTCTACAGGCAGTTCGTCAATCATGGTCTTCAAGCAAGGTTTTACTTCCTGAAAAATTAAGCAATCCTTTGAACTAAGACCACGACGAATAGTTGCTTGCGCCCGATCGCTGATCGCCCCCACCGAAATGATGATCGGAACCTTAGGAAAAAAATCTTTGGTAATTATAGTGTTTATCCGCATTTGCTCACCAGAATGAGCAGCGTCATCGGTGAATAAAATTACTTTTGGTGATTTCTGCTGAGATAGATCGGTAGGAGAGGTTAACCGCGCCGTTCGAGTAAATAGCCGGCCCGACTCACCGCCACTGTGACGATGGAGAATTCCAGACTCTTCACCTCCAGCCATTTGCCGGGCCAATTCAATTCCCTGTTCGACGGCACTGATTTGAGACTCGATTGTGGTTACGGTATACAACCGGCGGAAAAATAACTGGAAGGTTTGAAGAGTATTTTTTTTGACATTAAGCCCACGCGCGCAGCTTTCGATTACCTTGTCGGATACAGCAAAAAAATGCCTGATGTGCCGCTCAACTTCTCGAGGGCTAAATAGTTCCAGCTCATTTTTGCCGTCTTGAATTGTCACTTTGACAGAGTAAATAGTAGGTAGATGTTCGGAAATTACCCGGCAAGTTTCTTTTTCAATAGCCGCGTTGATGAAAATTTCTGGTGATAAAATGGACTCTTTTTTTGCCATGGGCGGATATTATAGACTTATAACAGCAAGAAATCAAGTTATTAGACTTGGTGATCTACTAAAGCGAAGAGGGGTAGAGACTATCGCGCTCATCAAGCGTATCCATAGCAAAACGCGCGCTCAAACCAGGAAATTCTAATTTCCCCAATGTCCCATTTGAGGTTCCATCTGGCATTTTATAGGCAGTAATGATGTGGGTGGCTGACAATCCCTCCTGGTGCAAAATTCCTTGCTGGGCAAAAAATTCGCGCGCTAAAGTCAGCAGTTCCTGTTGCAATTTGTATGATTTAATTTGGTCAATCAGCTCAGATAAGCTGAGCACCCGCCGCTGATACATCAAGCGGTAGGTTTGCGAGCCGCACTCATGTCCGAGACATAATTCAGCCCGGCTAGTAACTGCCGCCAGCGAAACGATAATCGGTGTACCAGGGTATTTTTTTTCGGCCCGAGCAATCATACCAGCCATTTGCCATCCGGAGTGAGCCACATCATCAATTAATAGGACTGCTTTAACTTTAGCCAGGTCAAACTTAGATTCATCTTCTGCGCTCGGATTGGCGCCTAGCGTCAATAGCCGACCAGATCGATGATATCCAGTGAAGTAGCCAATTTGTTCATCGCTCCCGGCTATCTTCATAGCCGCTGCATAGCCATCTTCTACCGCCGCAATGTGCAGGTCGGTGGGAACCACCGTATACAGCTGACGAAATAACACCTTAAATCGATCAACGGCGGCCTGACTAATCTTAAGCTGTGCACCATAGAGATCGACCATTGAGTCCGCCTTGGCAAAAAAATCACGAATGTGTGACTCAACCTGCTCCGCATTCACTGGCAAATACTTGGGTATGAATTTTCGATTGATCTTGTCAATTTCCAAATTCGTGCCAGGGGCCACCACTCGGCCGTTGTAGTAGATCGCCGCATAAATAGTCGGCAGATGGTCGGCAATTACCCGCTGGGTTTCTTCTTCGATGGCCGTTATTTCAGGCGAGCTAAAGATTTCTTTTTTTGCCATGTCGGTCTCCTAGATTCTACCGGGATAGAGCATATTGAGAAAGGAAGGTTGGACAGACAGACTGAAGTAATTGCTGACACCATCAATTAATATCGAGTTCAGATAACCATTGGAGGTGGAATCCGGCAGCTTGAACGGCGTCACAATGTGGGTCGCTCGCAAACATTCGTCAATAAAGAAATCCCTGATTTCAGGGCTGGTAATTATACTCTGGGAGGCAAAATAACCCCTTGCAAGTTGGTTTATTTGTTGGCGCTTCTCTGCAGAGCTCACCTGACCAATTAATTCTGACATCGACAATCGCTCGTCTTGAAACAACAATTTGTCTTTTTTGCCCATCTCAGCCGAAATAGTTTTTTTCGCCCGAGCGGTCATTGCGCCAACCGAAACGACAACGGGGATCTTGGGATACAATTTCTTAGCCGTTCGGACACGGCCGGCCATCTGCAATCCGGAGTGGGCCGCGTCATCTGCAATTAAGATTGCCTTTAGCGGCAGATTGCTCATTGATGCCTGGGCCGGATCCAAGGGTTTCAACGAAAACAGGCTGCGTTCAAAAAGCTCTCCGGAATAACTGGAAACTGAAAGAAGACCCACCTGATCGATTTTGCCGCCCGCCAGCTCAACCGCCGCTGCCAGTCCCACTTCAACTGTCCTAATATGGAGCTCGACTGAAACCACGGTATAGAGTTTTCGAAACAGTACCTTGAACTTACTCGCAACCTCTTGGCTCAACCCTAAACTGATAGCAACCAGTTCAATAGAGCAATCCGCCAGAGAGAAAAAGTCGCGGAGATGCTGCTCCACCTTTTTCTCCGGAACCGAACGGCGCTTAGGGAGGTATCTCTTGCCATAACAAATATGGAGATTTGAAGTAGTGTCAACTTGATCGCCATCATAATATTCCGTCGCATAAATCGTGGGCAGGTGCTCGCGAATGATGCGCTTAGTTTCCGCCTCTATTGCCGCGGACCAACCAACTTCCGGCGATTCTAATCTTTCCGCGTGATTCATAGCGTGAAATTATATCTCATAATTAATTATTATTCAATAATAAGCTATCAATACTAGAGCACGGTGGGATACAGCTTATTTCTCCTGGCAGGCTCACTGGTTAAATCAAAATAGGTAGTGGTGCCATTAAAAAGAACCTTACTCAAAAATCCGTTCGAGACCAAGTCTGGCAACTTGAACGGAGTAACGATGTGCGTTGCCTGAAAATACCCGGGTAAATAATTGACAAATGCAGCCGGATCCCTGAGCGAACACTGATCCCGAAAATAGGCCCCGGCTAGTTGTGTCAACTGCTTTCGCATTGGTGCGGACTTAACGGATTCGATTAGCTCTTCCGTATTCAGTTTTTTCTCTTGAAAAATCAACTTGTCTTGTTTTCTGAGCACGGCATTAACCAAAATCTCAGCCCGAGCCGTAATGGCACCAAGAGAGATAACCAACGGAACTTTGGGAAATTTTATCTGAGCGGAATGAATCGTGCTCACCAGTTGCGAACCGGAATGGGAAACATCATCGATGATTAGGAGCGCTTTCGGACAAGGACGGGTTTCTTGAGCTGAGGCAAAAAATAAAGCCAGGCCGGTGCTGCGCTCGAATAATTTACCCGAATCGCTATCGACCCGCCAAAAAACAACTCTCCTGGGATTATTTCCGGCAACTTTAAGCGCTGCTTGCGTCCCAGCCTCTACTGCTTTTATTTGCTGCTCAGTGGAGACCACGGTGTAAAGCTTCCGCAGTAAAAGCTTAAAATGATCGCGCGCCTCGCTGGAAATATTAATTCGTTGTCCGGAATACTCCACGGCGCGGTTGACTTGAGAAAAAAAGAAACGCAAATAGGCTTCGACCATCACTGGTGGAAAATCCCGGCGCTCCGGAAGATAAGCCACTTCGCCAAAATTGGGAATTTGTTGATCTGATCTAGGATCCACCGCAGCGCCAACATAATATTCCGAGGCATAAATCGTCGGTAGATGGTCAGCAATGATCCGTCGAGTCTCAAGCTCCAAAGCAGAGGGAAGCTTAGTTTCTAAATGACGAAATTGTTCTTTTAACTTCATAACGACCTACAAAACTCGAGGATAAAGTGAGTCGGGAAGAGTCTCCACCGCCCTCATGGTGAAACACACTTTTTCCCCGTTCAGCAGAATTTGGGCCAACTCGCCATTAGAAACAAAATCCGGTAATTTAAAGGGCGTAATGAGATGGGTTGCTTTAAGGCCCCGGCGCAAAAGCTGATTTTGCGAAGCGAAAAATTTTTCCGCCAAGCTGTACATTTGTTGGCGCTTAGATAAACTGGGGATTTGTTCAAACATGTCCCGGAGAGAAAGTCTCAGTTCAGAATAAACCAGCGCATCAATCGGTCGGAGACTGCCGCTTCCCCAATTAGTTTCCGGTGAATCAGAAAAACGCTCCAGAGCTCGCTTGGTAATTGTCCCTACCGCTACCACAATCGGCGTATATGGCCAATCATCACGAATATTCCAAAGCTTGTTCACCAAATGTGCCCCGGAGTGCGAAGCATCGTCGGTCAATAAAATGACTTTAATCTTCCGCCCAAATCTCTCGTAAGGGTTGGTGGTAAAAGCCAGTTTTGCGCTGTCTTTCATCAACCGGCCGGAATTACTTGGGGTCGACATCGCCAGAATTCCGTTTTCGTCACCGCCGGCCATTCGCAACGCCTTAGCGCGACCGAGTTCGATAGCTTTAAGATGCGACTCGATTGAAGCCACGGTATAGAGTTTACGAAAATCCAGCTTAAACTCATTAATAACCGATTTAGGCAACTCTAATTCTTGTCCAACTCTGCCAATTACTTGATCGGCGCAGGAAAAAAAATAGCGAATATGCTGATCGACTTCTTTCTCGTCATCAAGGCAACAAAGCTCAGGCTTGCGCTTGAGACTTATTGAATAGACCGTCGGCAGGTGATCGCGAATGATCCGCAACGTTTCTTGCTCAATAGCCTGTTCAGCTGATGATAGTCGTTCCGGGTTATTTCTGGGCATAAGATCACAATCCATTAAAAAGACGATGGGTACAAGCTATTCTTTTTTGACTGCACCTCATGCATCGCGAACGTGACTCCATCGTCGTTAAGATGGGCACAAACCCTGCTCAACGGACCGTTCGAGGTTCGATCGGGTAGTTTAAAGGGCGTAATGATGTGGGTGGCCTTTAAGGCAAATTCAGTCCCATGGGATTGACGGCCAAAATATTCATATGCCAAATCAAGCAGGGCCTGCCGTTTGGGTTCGGGCTCTACTTTCGCAATCATTTCCCCGAGACTGAGACGCTTTTCTTGCCAAATTATTTGGTCCCCGGTCTTGTCAAATCGATTGTCAGTGTGAATACATTCCAGTGCTCGCGTCGTGACTACGCCCACCGAAATAATTACCGGGGTTTTCGGAAAGACGTTCCGTACTCGTAATAGGTTGAGGGACATATTCTCACCGGAATGAGCTACATCATCCACAACGAGGATTACTTTGTATTGACCTCGTTCCCAGTCCGGTATTTCACCCAACGGCACCTCGGGCCGCCGTCCGGCAGGAATCAGAGCGAGATCTTTTTGAAACACCCCTCCGGATAGACCCTTGGCTTCATACAATAACACTTTCTCACTCTTTCCACCCGCCCGCTTGCGGGCAGCGACTGCTCCAGCTTCAACCGCTTTGACGTGGCTTTCAATCGAAGCAACCGTGTAGAGCTGGCGTAAAAACAACTTCAGCGTAGCGATGATTTCGTTGGGGGAGTTAATTTTTTTGCCGGCATCGTCAATCGTTGTATCCACTCGGCTGAAAAAGCTACGAATGTGCTGATCTACTTGATCCGGGGAGGCCGCGATTTGATCGCACATATTTTTCAGGCCGACCCCATATTTGGTATAGGGGAAATCATTCTGAGCGGAAGCCCACCCCTGCAATGCATAAATCGTCGGTTGATGATCCGCCACAACTCGGTGAGTTTCCGCCTCAATTTTTTTAATGATCGCTTTTTCCGGACGTGCTGGCATAATTTAGGACCGATAGCATACCATATTGGTTGTTATAACGCGCCCGGATAGATAAAATCGCGGTTGGCACGGACCCGGGAAAACATCGTAAAATGGGTAATTTTTTCGGAAAAAAAAATCTTTGCCAAGATTCCATTGGAGGCACCGTCAGGCAATTTGAAAGGCGTGATGATGTGCGTGGCCTTAAAACCATCGTCCGGATTCTGACCTTGACTGCGGAAAAAATGCCATGCCAGCTTCAGTAATTCCGCTCGTCGATGGTCATGTTGTGACTGACTGATCAGCTCGACCAAATCAGGGCGCTTCTCTTGAAATATTAATTGGTCTCGGCCTCTTAGAACCTGCTCAATTACTTTCCGTCCGCGATTAGTAATCACTCCTACCGAAGCTACGACCGGCGTGGTCGGAAAAATACTCTGCAGAGCATCAATATGAATCGCCATTTGTGATCCGGAGTGGGCCACATCGTCGGTAACAAGCACGACATTCTTTCCTCGACGATCAATCGGATGCTGAAAGATATCATTGCCTAATACTCCGTGTTGAGTCCGACTGAAAAGCCTTCCAGATTCGGTTAACAAGCGATCATAGTAGACAGCCTCGTTGTTTCCACCAGCCAAGCTTAGAGCCATCTCTTTTCCTTGTTGCACCGCGTTAATCTGAGAATCAATTGAAGCCACGGTATAGAGTTGGCGCATCGCAAGGGATAGTTCATCAGCGATCGGGCAGGAGATATGATGGGTCTTGGCCTGCTGTCTAATCACTTGGTCCACTTGAGAGAAAAAATGACGAACGTGTTCGGCCATTTCCTCAGGAGTAAACTGCCTCCGATTCGCGATTTCCGTTCCTTGCAGCGAATAGATCGTTGGCCAGTGAGTATCAATAATCCGCTGCGTTTCCGCTTCGATTTGGGCGCCAATCAACTGTCTTTCGTGATTTCTTTCCGTTCGAATTCTCATGTTTTTCCTTATAGCGCCTGGGGATAAAGACGGTGAATTTTAGGTGATACTGGTTTGGGTGTGAATTCTACTCGTTGTCCCTGGACAGTCAAACTTCGCAAGCAGCCATTGGAAAGCCGATCGGGAAGTTTAAAGGTAGTGATAATGTGGGTGGCTGACAAACCAACTTTTACCTCATATCCCTGGGTAGAAAAAAAATCGGCCGCTAATTTTAATAACTCCTTTTTCTGTTTTTTCGAAACTTGGGCAGTGGCGATCAGCTCACCTAACCCCAATCTTTTTTCTTGAAAAATAAGAATGTCTTTGGATCGCAAGACCTTCCGAACCGATTCCAACCCTCGCGTGGTGGTCGCACCAACCGAAACCACAATTGACACCGAGCGGGGCAGGTAATCCCGGGCATCCCGGATCGATCTCCAGATCTGGTCTCCAGAATGAATAACATCATCCACTATTAGTGCCACTTTAGGATATCGCTTATCAATTAGCGAATAATCTGGCTGAGTAAGCACTCCACTTGGATTATAGAAGCGCGAATCTAGGTTGTGGCGAAACAATTCACCCGATTTTCCGGCTGATTGCCAGTAGAGAACTCGATTTTCCTCACCACCAACAAGTTTCCGAGCCGTCGTCTGACCGGATTCAATCGCACCAATAAGAAGCTCGGGCGTAGCAACCGTGTAAAGTCGACGGAAGAATATTTTAAACCGTTCAACCGAATCCGGGGATATCTGGCGTCGCGCGCCGGATTCGACGATTAGTTCGTCCGCCGCCGCAAAAAAATTTCGAATTTGCTGCTCAACTTTTTGCGGGGCGGCGGCGGCTTGCTCACAAACTGAATCAACGGTCGCAATCGAAAATGGGTAGCCATATTCTGACGAGGCCCAACCTTGAACGGCATAGATCGTCGGTACATGATCGGCAATTACCCGCTGTGTTTCCCGCTCAATCTGCCGGTCAAGATTAATTTCAGAATAATAGGAATTTTCAGCGGAGCGACGGAACATAGGGGTCTTTCAAATCACTTTGGGATAAAAGCTATCAAGGCTAACATCAACGTCAAAAAGGGTAAATAAGACGTACTCATCTTGGTATCTAACGCCTCTTAATGTGCCATTGGAACAACGATCAGGCAGCTTAAAGGGGGTAATGATATGGGTAGCCCGTAAACCGCCATTTTCCTCACCCTCTGCGTCCAACCCCTGAGAATGAAAAAATCGTTTGGCCAAAGCCAGCAATTTTTGCCGACCGTTGTAGTCGGGAAACCTGGCAATCATCTCTTCTAGACAAAGCTTCTTCTCTTGGTAAAGTAGAATATCGTTGACGGTCATGTCCTCTCTAATTTTCACGATCGCCCGATCAGTGATTACTCCAACCGAAACTACCACTGGAGCGTCTGGATTCTTTTTTTTTTGCCCGATATATTTTTACCGCCATCTGCGACCCCGAATGAGCCACATCGTCCACCAAGAGAGAAACGCGTGGCTTCTTCCTTTTTTGGCTATTTAGGAAAATTAATTTTGAGCTCTCAATAAACAGCCTGGCAGATTCGCTGGTTGGAATGGGAAAGCCGATAGCGCTGTCCTGTCCCGCCAGTTTCAGGGCCACCGCTTTCCCTTGTTCGATCGCTTTAATCTGAGTCTCCACCGCGGCCACGCTAAATAACTGGCGATACATCAATTTAAAGATAGTAATATACATTGGATCCAGCCGCAACTCACTGGCTGAACTTTCAATAATTTTGTCGGCGATAGCAAAAAAATGAAAAAGATGTCTTTCAACCGTTTTCGGAGAGTAGGGGGCCCGATTAGTCCCCGGGACACCGCGCAAAGAATAAACGGTTGGCAAATGCTCATCAATAATCCGCCGCGTTTCCCGCTCAATTTCTTTTTGCGGCCCAATCTCAATTGGAATTTTTCGTTCTTTAGTGGTCATAATTCCCTTATAGGATTGATGGATAAAGCTTCAAATCCCCAACATAAGCTGGCAACAAGGTAAAATTGGTTTCAACTTTGTCACAAACCACGCCACCTAATTCACCGTTAGAGAGATAGTCCGGCAATTTGAAGGGTGTAATGATATGGGTAGCTTCCATGGCTCCAATCGGACTGCATTCTTGCAACTCAAAATAACGAACTGCTAATTGTCTCAGCCTATTCCGGCGCTGGATGAAGCTTACCTGGTCAATCATTTCCGCAAGAGACAGGGGGTGTTCTTGCGCTAGCAGCTGATCGGCGGGTCCAAGTATGGATCCCAGCCTTCTCCTGGCCCGCTCCGTAACTGCGCCCACGGAAACAACAATCGGCCAAGTTGAGTTGGCCGCTTTATAGGTCCCAATCAAACCGGCCAGTTGGGATCCGGAATGAGTGACGTCGTCCAAAATTAGAATTACTCTAATCTCGAAGCTGGGTTCAATTTCTTGCGGCAATACTGAGGCAAGAGGAGCACTACGGGAAAATAAGCAACCAGACTGGCTACTGGGAACGACCGTCCAAATTTTTTCCGGATGCTTGGCTATTTTCAGCGCCGCCGCCATTCCGGCTTCAATGGCTCTGGTCTGACACTCAACTCCCACAACGGTATACAACCGACGAACCATTAATTTAAACTCGCCCATAACTGACTTGGGAGAAAGTAATTCTAAACCCGCTTGTTCAATAACTTTATCAACCTGATCAAAAAAGAAACGGATGTGACACTCAACTTCCTGGGAAGAATACAACAACCGCTTGGTCGGATCGACATTGGGCTTAATGGAATAAACCGTGGGCAGATGCTCGTTAATAATTCGCCGGGTTTCCTGTTCGATCCTTTCGGCGAGACTTTTAAATTCCCCGGATTTGATATTGTTGGTTTCTCGATTAGCCATAAGTCCTAAAATACTTCTGGGTAGTAACGGTCGCGATACGTATTCACCCGCCGTAGAGCAAATGTTATTTCCCCACTTTTTGATTTGACCACAGAGAGCTCACCGTTGGAAAAATCATCTGGTAATTTGAACGGGGTGATGACGTGGGTAGCCTGCATTCCTTTGGCGACGTCCACTCCTTGACGTTGGAAATATGCCTGAGCCAACCGTAGTAGCTGTTCGTGTTTTTTTTCCGGTTTAATTTTGCCAATCATGTCTTCTAAACTTAACTTTAATTCCTGGGCGATCAACAAATCCTGACTTGGATTAAGATACTGACGAATAAAATCCTGGGCGCGAGTAGTAATCGCTCCCAAGGAAATTACTATCGGCATTGGATGGGCAGCTTTTAGACTCAATACTAGTTGCGCGATTTGCGAGCCGGAATGAGACACATCGTCGGTAATCAAAATCGCCTCAATACCTTGATTATTGGTACAAAGATTAACACAGGGCGAGTTGGCAAATCCCAATTTCATGTTCCGGAGAAATAAATGGCCCGAATGACTCAGGGGAGTGGTTGCATATATTTTTTCGGGTTTGCCGCCCGTTATTTTCAGGGCAGTTTTTTGACCCTCCTCAACTGCCATGATGTGAGCTTGAATATTGGTTACCGTATAGAGACGGCGAAACATCAATCGAAATTCATTCTGAACTTCTGGTGGCGATTGAAGTATTTTCCCAGCTTGATCTATCACCAGGTCAACCTGATAAAAGAAACTTCTAATATGTTTAGCTACTTTCTCCGATTCATAGGGTTCGCCCAAAGAACTGCCGCTTTCTTTTTCCACCGCATAGATGGTTGGAAGATGATCGGAAATAACCCGTTGAGTTTGGGTTTCTATCTGGCCCTCCAGGTAACAATCTCTAACTATTTCGGGGGATTCTTTCATAGGCCTATTTCATAACACAGTCGGGTACAAGCGATTAGGGGTTAGTGCACGGCTAGGAATAAAGGTAGTAACCCGATCGTTGTTGAGAATTAACGCCAATGGGCCGTTTGAAGTGGTGTCCGGCAATTTAAAAGGGGTGATGATGTGAGTAGCCCGAACAGAAATGGTAAAGTCAAAATTGCGCTGCTCGGTAAAGAAAGTTTCGGCTAACTTAGTAAGCTCATTCCGCCTCTTTCGTCCGGGCACCGCCTCGATCATTTCCTTCAAAGAAAATCTGTTTTCAACATAAAGCAATTTATCAAAATCTCGATCCATCGATCTTTGGATGTATTCCTTGGCCCGCTCGGTTATCACCCCCACCGAAACCACGACCGGACGCCCTGGATATGTGCGCTTGGCGCGATCAAAAGCATAACCCATCTGAGATCCAGAATGAGCTACGTCATCGATTACTACCACTACTCCAATTGAGCCTTTGTGACCGGAATTAATCGCGGCGCAACGGGAAAAAAGATTGCCGGAGGCACTATGGACGAATAAATATTCAATTTGTTCTTCGCATCCGGATGTCAATTTTAAGGCCTCAGTCCGACCATTTTCGATCGCTCCTAGTTGCGTTTCGATCTGGGCAACGGTGTACAACTGACGGAAAAATAATTGAAACTGGTGGACAATTTCGCTCGGGCTGCGACTCAGCTTGCCAGCAGCCAAAATGGCCTCATCGGCTTCGGAAAAAAAATGCCGGATGTGAGATTCAATCTGGTTGGGTGGAATTGGATCCAAAAATCTATCCCCGGTACGACTACGAGTGGCGTAGATCGTCGGCAGGTGATCGGCAATTACCCGTTTCGTTTCGATCTCGATTTCCCGTACGGTAAATAGCTCGGCTGATAATCTCTCTTGTGCGCGTGGCATAACTTGGTTTCAGGGACCAGATTATAACACAATAAGTAATACTATTTGCTGCTAGGGGGCAACGAAAACAGTCATGTCAACTGTGATTGTAAATACGCAACCGCTTCATTCAGGAATTTATCCGAGTCATTTACTTCGGCTGAAGTGGTTAATCGGTGAACGGTGCCATTGACATCAATTAGGCGATCCGGATCCTCCGACTCAGGAATATTCTCCCGGCTAATAATCTTCTTCTCGTAGACATCGGCTTTCTGCCAAATTGAGGAAGTTCGGGGAAAACTTCGCTTAATCGTTCCGGCCACCGTTACTACACCGGCCAGCCAGTTTCTCTGGACTTTCCAACGGGTGGCTTTATCAGAAACTTTTGTTCTGATTCCTTGACTATCGATGGCCCAACCACCGGAGATGACTCGATCGGGAACCGCTTGAACATAATCATTCAAGTAATGACGGCAAAGTTCAAGTATAAAATTCACTTTTTCTGGATCGACTAACTCATTTTTTGCTTTATCGACCGATCTGATCATGATCTCCCTTTTAACCAGCGAAACCTTGATAACTCACGCTGAATCTGCAAAAGTAGTTTAGCAAAAATATCCTCTTGTTTCATTTCCGAGACCATCGCCACCGTTGCGGCCGATACTTTCAGTTCTTTTTGAATCTGAGAGTAGGGGAGTTGCTCGTCTAACAAAACTGCAATCCGGAGTCTTTTCTCAGCTAGCTCCAACTCTTTCTCCGTGAATACCGCCGCCAGAAAAGAAAATGCTTCCGGAGGACGCTTCCGCACCATTACCGCGCACAGCGCTTTTGTCAGTGAAAGTGGGCTTTTCATAGCGAAAGTGGTTACACACTAACGTTTCGGGTTGGTTTTGGCAAGAGGGTGTGCCATACTGGGGCGATGAACTTCGAACTCTTTCTAATTGTGGTTGTGAACATCATAGCAATCTTCGCCGTTGGGCTGTGGCTGGCTAGCCAACTAAGAAAAGCAACTCCTGCTAAGGACGAGGAAGAGCAGCGCAGCATCCTCAAGAGTCTGGTTAACGAAGTTTTTGGAGAGGTGGCGGGCAAGATTACCGAGCAAAGCAAACGTGTTTTGGCTGGGGAAAAGGAAATCATTACCACTGATCTTAAAAACAAGCAGGAACAGATTGAGAAAGTAGTCGGGGAATTACGACGGGAAATAAATCAACGCAACACTGAGCTGCAACAGTTGGAACAAAAACGCGGTGAGCAGTTCTCCCAAATTGCTGAACAAATCAAGCAGCACCAGGAAATCGTCAAAGATCTACGCGGATCAACCGAAAAACTCAGTTCTGTTCTCTCCAACAATCAAAAGCGCGGCGGCTGGGGTGAGAAGGTTCTAGATGATATTCTGCGCTCAGCTGGTTTGGTGGCAGGCGTCCACTATGTGCGGCAAGAAAAACTCGATGATGGTGACAAACCAGATATTACGCTTTTGCTTCCTAATAAGCGTGTCGTGGCAGTTGATGTTAAATTCCCTTATGCCGCCGCACAAAAAATGGCCGAAGCCGAAACCACAGATGAAAAAAGACTGGCCCGCAAGCAATTTCTCACAGATGTTCGTGGGAAAATTTCTCAGGTCGCCAAATATATCAATCCGGAAAAAGGAACCCTCGATTACGCGATTCTGTTTGTCCCAAATGAATTGTTATTTTCTTTCATCAATCAAAATGCTCCAGAAGTGATCGAGGAGGCGATGTCTAAAAAGGTAATGATCGTTTCACCGTTCACTTTTTTGATCGTGGCCCGAACTGTTTTGGAAAGTTATCGCAATTTTATGTTGGAAAATCACCTGCGCGATATTGTTCGTCATATCGGGGACTTCATTCAAGAGTGGGGTAGGTTTGAGGGAGAATTTAATAAATTTGATGATGACATTACCAAGCTGCGTAAATCTTACGACCAAATCACCACCACTCGTTACAAACAGATGGATCTTCGCATTCGACGAATCGAGGATTACCGGCACGGGATGCTAGACGAGGGGAAAACAGAATCACTTCCTGAAGGTCAGACCCTCCAGGCCTAAGTTGGCCAAAGGTCAGACCTTACAGATCAGCACTCGCCGCTTCGCCCCGCTCGGCCTCGGCGCTCAAGCGATCAATCGTAAAGTCAATCTTGCGCTTCATGATCGCGGCCAGATCAATATCCAACTCGATCGCCAATAAAACCGCCGAACCAATCACATCGGCCAGTTCATCTTCCAAATGGTATTCCTCATAGGCCGCCACTTTTTCTTTGCGCTGCAAGCCCAATTTCGTTAAGACTTCATTAGATAATTCGCCCAATTCTTCCGTTAATTTCAACATACGCGCAAAAAGCCGTTCGTTTTTGGACTCGATTGGCCACTGGGCGTTAAGTAACAAATGAATATCCTGGTAATCGGAAATCATTTGTTGAAGCGTCAGGGTGGAAGTTTCGGAGGAACTATCAGCAGTCATAGAGTTATATTGTACCAGGCGATAGAATCATGGTGATGAAACTCATTCTGGCGGGAGAAGACGAAGTTAGACGGGCAACCCGCGAGCAGGTCGTAGTTAATAGTATCCAAGGGCAGGGGAGAACCGTCCGGCGTTTCAATTTAGGCAAGGACGATCCTGACTCCTTATTATCCGAGCTCGGAACCCAGGCGATGTTCGCCCAGCCCACCGTCTGGGCCATTGGTGGCTTGGAGAAAATCCGCTCACCAAAACAGCAGGCGACCTTGATCCAGGCATTGGCCGAATCGACCGATGACGTAGTGGTCTCGATTGGTAAAGAACCCGGGGCGGGTTTGAAAAAAACGATTGATCTAAAAATCTGGAAAATTGAATCTTTTACGTTGCCAAAATTAGTCTTTGCTTTTTGCGATGGCCTAAAAATTAAGCCCTACTCGGAGATCCACCGTCTGTTCCGACAAATCGTGGCTGACGGGGATGAGTGGTGGCTGCAAACCCAGCTGGCCCGGACAATGGTCGCCTTATTACAAACTAAAGCCGGTATCACTCCAGGCGGAGCTCCGTTCCAAATTCCCAAGTGGAAAAAGCAATCGGCGGCTTGGACGCTCGCGGAAATGCAGCGATTTATCCGTGGTTTATTTGAACTGGAGTTGGAGATAAAATCAGGCAAGACGCGCCTGACCTGGTCTCAGCAATTTGACATTCTGCTGGCCAGTCTTTACGATTAGCTCCACTCACGGAGGGGAACACATGATTAATCCCAAAATCTTCAAGGAGTATGACATCCGGGCCGAAATCGGGGAGGAACTGGACGAGGAGGGGGTGCGGCGTATTGCTCAAGCCTTCGCTTACAAGTTTCAGCCTAAGACCGTCGGCGTTGGTCATGACATGCGGGTCAGCGGTGAACTACTTAGTCAGGCGATCATCGAAGAGCTACTGAAGATGGGCGCAAACGTGGTTGATCTAGGCCTAATTTCCACTGACGCCTCCTATTTCGCGTCCGGCACTTACGACGTCGATTACGTTATCCAGATTACCGCCAGCCATAATCCACCGCGCTATAACGGATTAAAAGTTACTTTGCGCGGTGGGGAGGCCATGGACGGGGAGAGCGGCATTTACCCCCTGCGCGATGTCGTCTTATCGGAGCAAATCTTTGCCCCCGCCGCGCAACCTGGTACCCTCACTAAAATTCCTGATGTCATGGAAAAATTTGTCGCTTATGCCGTTTCACTGATCGACATAGCGACGATAAAACCACTGAGCGTCTTGGTCGATGCTGGCAACGGTATGGGAGGGCTGATTATTCAGCTGGTCCAAAAACATTTGCCGATCAAAGTCGATCCGATGTTCTTTGAGTTGGATGGCAACTTTCCCAATCACTTGGCTAATCCTCTCATCGAGGACGGACAAAAAATGGCGCGTGAAAGACTAAAACAAAGTCCGGGCAAATATGATCTCGGAGGTCTCTTCGACGGCGACGGTGATCGCATGTTTTTGATGGACGAGATGGGTAATTTCATTTCCGGCACCATTACCACTGCCATGGTTGCCAAACAAATTCTCAAGAAAAATCCCGGCGCAACCCTTTTGTATAACGCCATCTGTGGACGGGTAGTGCCGGAAGTAATTGAAAATGGCGGCGGCAAAGCCGTTCGTGTTCGCGTTGGACATTCGCCGATCAAGCGCAAAATGCGCGAACTGAACGCCGTTTTTGCCGGAGAACATTCTGGCCATTACTTTTTCCGCGATTTCTTTGGGACTGACAGCGGATTGGTCGCTTTCCTTTTTGCCCTGGAGTATGTCTCGCAAACAGGCAAAAAAATGTCGGAGGTGGTCGCGGAGTTTGACCTTTATCCCTCTAGCCCGGAAATTAACTTCGCGGTTGAAGATAAAGACGGAATTATGAAGGCTATCGAGCAGCAATACCAAGCTAAGGCTCAATCTGTTGACTGGCTAGATGGGGTGACGGTTTGGTTTTCCGACTGGTGGTGCAATGTTCGCCCATCGAACACCCAACCGGTTCTTCGTCTGAACGTGGAGGCTAACAGCCAAACGATCCTGGATCAACATCTACAGGAACTAGTCGCGTTCATTGAAAGTCGCGGCGGCAAGAGGAGCTTTGAATAATATGTCTAACCAATCTTTTCTTGACAACCTAGACGAAATTAAAAAACTCGATCGTAGCAACGTTTTAGGTTCCGTTCAAGCCCTGGCCAACCAGGTTGAGGACGCCTGGGACCAGGTGCAGAAAATCGACGTCAAGATTGACGCCGGTCGCGTGCGGAACATCGTCTGTTCCGGCATGGGCGGGTCCGCCCTGGGTCCGGACGTGATTAAGCGCGCCTTGAAAGCTGAGTTGCCGGTACCGATCGAGGTCGTCAATGACTACACCTTACCCGGCTACGTGAATGAAAATTCGCTGGTAATCCTGTCCAGCTATTCCGGTTCCACCGAGGAAACCCTGGCGGCCAGTGAAGAAGCCAAAAAACGCGGCGCTCAAATTCTGGGCATCACTACCGGTGGGGCGCTGCTCGACTTCCTGAAAAAAGAAGGGGCGAGTTATTACCAGATTGTGGCGCAGTACAACCCTTCTAACCAGCCACGCATGGCTATTGGTTACTCGGTTTTCGGCATCATTGCGCTCCTGACCAAGGCTGGCTTATTAAAGTTAACCGACGCAGAAATTAACGGTATCGTGGCGGCCATCCGGCGCACGGCCAAGGAAATCGACGTTGACGTAGAACAAGAAAAAAACCAAGCTAAACAGGCGGCTTTCCAGATTATTCGCCGCATTCCGGTGCTGATTGGCGCCGAACATCTTGAGGGAGCGCTGCATGTTTTCCAGAACCAGCTCAACGAAAACGCCAAGAGCTACGCCGAATATCGGGTCGTACCAGAGCTCAATCACCATCTGATGGAAGGCCTCAGGTTTCCGGAAGAACTGGATACCTGGCTTTACTTCCTGGTCTTTAACTCCAACCTTTACCACCCGCGCACTCAAAAACGGATTCCGATTACCCAAACGGTAATCGAGGATGCCGGAGCTGAGGTGATGCCCATCCGCTTGGAGGGGGAGAGTCGTCTGGAACAGGTATTTGAGGTGATTACTTTCGGGGCGTACGTCAATTTCTACCTGGCAATGTTGGAAAGCATTGACCCTACCCCGATTCCGACGGTCGACTTTTTCAAGGACGAACTGCAAAAAGCGGGAAAGTAATGACTGGTTATGTCCAAAAAGATGATTCCGGAACTAGCTCGCTGGGCGAATTTCAGTCGTGGATATTGGTCGCCGATCAACCACTGACTAGAACAGGGGAGGCAGCCAACTTTTTTGGCCGTTCGGTGGAAACCGATCCGGACGTCTTAGTGATTCAGCCGGAAGATGAGAAGACCGCGATTGCCATTGAGCAAATTCGCAATCTGTTTTCCCTCCTATCGACGAGATCACTAACCGGCCGAGAGCGGTTGATACTAATTGCCCCAGCCGATAGCCTGTCGCTGCCGGCCCAACAATCGTTGCTAAAACTTTTGGAAGAACCGCCGGAAAAGGTCAAACTGGTTTTGTTGGCCCGCTCGGCCGGCAGCTTACCAGAAACCATTCGCTCCCGCTGCCTGGTGCAGAGTTTGCCCGGTGAATTAAAGACTACCCAACACAGCTGGTTTTTGGAACTGGCCAAGGCGGAAGATTTGACGGCCCGTCTTCGCTCTATCGAGAGTTTGCCCAAAGACCGGGAAAACCTTAAGCCACTCCTCGCTGAGGCCCTGCGGGAACCCATTCCGGGCACGAAGTGGGGGATTCGACTGAGGCAGAATGCCCTGGTAGCACTCGAAGGACTGCAGGCTAATGTAACCCCGGCTCTCTGCCTGACCAGGCTGGTCCTTGACAACCCATAATAATGATCCTATAATTACGCTTACTTTGACTGCCACTGGCAGACAGAGGAGGCTTGCCAATAATGCTCGGCCACTGCGGCCCCGTCCTTGTTAGCTGGTCTCGAACTTGAACAAGTTGGAACAATACAGCTCCTGTCCGAAACATTCGCGGGGCTCTCAGTGGGCGACAACCTACTGAAAGCCTCGTGAGAGGTTTTGAAACTATCGTAATGATAACTATCAGGAGAAATTCCATGAACCGCAAGATCGTACGCATCGTTTGCATCGTCGTTGTCCTGATCACCCTGGTGGTCGTGGCCCGCGCCGTGATCGATTCGTTCGTCAGTGACGCCCCGGTGGCCGACCAGCCCACGCTGGATCAGCCGGCCATCGAACGCGTCCCTGAGCCGCCTGCGCAGGTGACTGGCGAGTCGAAAGACCTGCCGGAAATCAGCGCTACCCCTGAAACGCGGGAAACCGCAGTCGAGGGAGGCCGGAGCGGCCAGAATGGCTTGTCGGGTTCAATCCCGAACAAGCCGAAGTAGTTCCAACTTTTCAACCGGCCGGGGCGCAAGCCCCGGCCGAAAACGTTCTTAGGGATTAACCGAGGTATTTTTCACCTCTGGAAGGTTTAACCTTAGCCAGGGAACCTTGGGCGGGCGCCGTTCAGGTGCGCTTGCGGGCATAACGCTCGCGGGAAACTTGGAGTACTTTCTCCCGATTCTGGTTAGTTGAGCCGGCCAAGGGCAGCGTCGTGGCCGGAAAAGGCTGGGAAACCTGACCATCAATCAACAACTTACAAATAATTTGGTAGCGTCCCAGAGACACCAGATCCTCTTGGGTATATTTGCCGTTAAACTCTTTTTGCAAATGCGTCGCGTCATCCGCCCCAACGATGAAACTGATTAGGTTGCCAGCGTTGCCGAAAATGGCCGCCCGCACTTCCTCCGGTATCTGGGCAATGTACTGGTTGGCCAAAATCAGATTCAGCCGGTACTTACGCGCTTCCGACAAGATTTTGATAAACGAGGTGGTAGCAAAATTCTGAAACTCGTCAATGTAAAGGTAGAAGTCGCGGCGCTGCTCTTCCGGCAGATAAACGCGATTCATCGCCGCCAGCTGGATCTTGGTAATAATCATTGCTCCCAGCAGCGCCGCGTTATCCTCACCCAGCTTGCCTTGAGAAACGTTAACCAACAAGATCTTGCCCTGATTCATGATTTCCTCGATGTCAAACGAGCTAGTGGTCGTATTCACCACGTTGCGAATCAGCGGCGAGGTGACGAATTGACCTACCTTGTTGAGAATCGGCGAAATCGATTCGGTCCGCAGTTTTGGCTGCATCTGGTTAAACTCAGCCAACCAAAAGTTTTTCAAAACTTGATCGTCCATCTCGCTCACCACCTTTTCCCGGTATCGCTCATCGGTGAGCAAGCGCAACACGTCCTCCAACTTGGCTTGCCGGTCTAACAACGTCAGCAACGTGTTGCGCAAAATATACTCCAAGCGCGGTCCCCAGGATTTGGCATACATCTTTTGAAAAATTGCCACAATTCCGGACGCTACCAGCTCGCGATAAACTTCCGAACCGCCTTCAAACAAATTCAGCTTAACCACGGCGTGCGGATCGGCCGGATCAAAAACAATCACGTCATTAATACGGTGTTTCGGAATATAGTCGAGTATCGTTTCGATCAAGTCGCCATGTGGGTCAACTACGGCCAAGCCCTCGTTGTGTTTCAAATCGTTAATGATCATATTCGCCAAGAGAGTCGACTTACCGGTACCGCTTTTACCAACAATGTAGGTGTGACGCGCCCGGTCGGTGCGCTTCAAGCCAAAGATTTGTTCCTGATTCTTAAACTCGACTTTGGAAAATAGATTCAGGTGTTGGCGTTCCGACTCGCTAGTCTGGGTGAAGGTGGGCAAATTTTCCGGCGGCTCACCGAGGAGATTTTTACCCCAAGCAATATTTTTAATCGGGGAGAGGGTCTTATTGGGCAAGTGGAAAAGCGAGGCCGCTTCGTCCAGAGACAAGTGATTGGTGGCCCGACCAATGCGTCGTTCTACAATCTCACTGAGAAATTTTTCCCGGCGCAAGCGCGGGCGACGGAAAATCAAGCTGTTCGTTTCTGATTGAAAGGCGCCATAGGCGGTGGCCAACGACTCGGTAATTTGTTTCGCCCGCGCTTGGTCGGCGGCTTGGACGAGCAACCGCAGGCGAAAGGCCAGGGAAGTCTGACCGAGCTTGCGGTTGATTATCTCCTGGTGCGGCAAACCCAGAGCAGAGGAGCCGGCTGGGGAATTTTGGCGGGCAGAATGGGCGGTTTGCTTCCAACGCTCCCTCGTTTTGCGGATCGTCAACTGAATCATTGCCGTCTCGCCCTCGCTTAGTTTTGACAGTGCCGACAGCACCGAAGCCAACGGGTCGGATTCCTTATAATCGCGAAAAGTGCGCAAGGGGAAATAACTCGCGGCCGAAAATTTTAACTCACCACCGTCTTTGGGTTTTGATTCGCGAAATTCTTCCAGCGGGTTGTGGGCTAAGGGTTTTATTAAAATCTCGGGATAGGCGGCTGCCAACTGACTTTGCAAATAGTCGGATAAGTTGACCGGGACGGAAGCCAAACAGTAGGTCATTTGCCCCTGGTTCAAAAACTCCAAAGTAATCGCCGGAGCCTGGCGCCAAAAACCCATCACGCCGCGGGGCGGGGAGGGGAGAGCGGTAAAGAATTGGATCATTGCCTCCGCCGTCTGTTCAGCCGAGCGGGGGGTCCGCAGTTCCAGAGTAACAGTCGGTATCGCAGCCATTGGCTTCAGTATATTACAGAGTAGTTGGTCTCGCTTCCGCGCTCTGAAAGAAAGCGTTGGGATCTATATCTCCCCGCACTTTTGCCTCCCAAACTGTCCCCTAGGGAGACCTCAAATTGCTCCCAAGGGTGACCCTAAACATGCCCTAATTCAGACCTTGCGGGCAATAGGGGTCCATTACTGGGTTAGTTTCAGTCCATCCGGGCAAACAGAGGGTAATTTGGGGACCGATCGACTAGTTAAAAACCAAAGATACTATCGGCATGCTCTTTTCTAGCCGGTGTCGATTTAGGTAGCGCTCCAGCTTGGCCAAGCTCCTGATAAATCAAATAACGAATAAAATTAGGTACGGTTAATTCTAATAACTTGGCTCGATCTTTCAATAATCGGTAAGTAGTTGGTCCTAAGGTTAATCGAACTCGAGTATCAGCCATGAGTCTGTTTATACACTTCGATTCTTACCCAATACTAACCGATAGCAGTTTATCGGCGGATCCACTCGCCCATTCTTGACCCTTATTTGCCCGCCATGGCCACAGATGGACCGCTGGTAGACCCCATCTGCCCAAAAGTCCCTAGAGTAACCACAAACTGCTCCTAAAACTAACCTATCTGGGGTCACTTTCGGGGGTAATTTAGGAGGCAAAACACTGGGAGGGTATAGATCCCAAACTCGTGAAGCCATTCGTGAAAAACCGACAACGTAGGCCTTAATTTTCCCTGGCCAAAAAGCTTGCAAAACATACCCGAATACAGTAAAGTGTGACTTCTGTAATATGGCAAAAACGGTTCCGCTACAACACGAATACTCCGCCAAAGACATCAGGGTTTTGGAGGGCTTAGAACCCGTCCGTAAGCGCCCGGGAATGTATATCGGATCCACTGACGCGCGCGGTTTACACCACTGTGTCAAAGAAATTGTCGATAACTCGGTGGACGAGGGGATTGTTGGTTACGCCAAAAAGATCTCGCTCTACCTGCGCGCTGACGGCTACGTGACCGTCACCGACGACGGCCGCGGCATTCCGGTGGACATGCATCCCTCCGGCGTTTCGGCGTTGGAAATTGCCATGACCAAACTACACGCCGGCGGCAAGTTTGACGAAATGGCCTACCAGGCGTCCGGTGGTTTGCATGGCGTTGGTTCTTCTGCCGTGAACGCGCTCTCGGATCATATGCAGGTCGTGGTCAAGCGCAATAACGAATATTACTATCAGGAGTACCATATCGGCGCTCCGGTCGCTAAGGTCCGCACCATTCCCGAGGCCAAGGTGATCGAACTTTTCCCTACCGAAGGCCCGTCGTTCATCGCTTATAAAACCGGCACACTTTCCAACTTTCACCCGGACGCCAGCATCTTTTCGACCACCAAATATAATTTTAACGTTCTACGCGACTTCCTCCGCGAGCGCGCCTACCTTATGGCCGGACTATATTTCCGCCTGTTTAACGAGGAAAAACAGACCCGGCATGACTTCTTCTTTGAGGGTGGCATCAAGTCCATGGTCAAGCACCTCAACCACAATAAAAAGCCGATTCACCCAGTCATTCACACCGAAGGCACCTACGAGGCAGGCAAGTTTAAGATCGTGGTCGAGGTGGCCATGCAGTACAACGACAGCTTCACCGAGACGGTCGAGCTGTTTGCCAACACTATCAAAACCCCCGACGGTGGCACCCATCTGACCGGCTTCCGCATGGCCCTCAACAAATCGTTGAAAGACTATGCCCTCAAAAACGGCTTGATTAAAGAAGAAAAAGAGGCCTTCACCGCTGAAGATCTACGCGAAGGCTTGACCGCGGTGATTTTCGTCAAGATGCCGTCCGACGATCTCCAGTTTGAAAGCCAGACCAAAGCCAAACTTAATAACTCCGAAGCCCAATCAGCGGTTTACCAGGTTTTCAAAGAAGCGTTGGACATGCATTTGGAAGAACACCCAGCTGATGCTAAGACGATGCTGGAAAAGGTTTTGCTGGCGGCTCGCGCTCGGCTCGCCGCCCGGGCGGCCAAGGAAGCGGTCATCCGCAAAGGCGCCCTGGAGGGAATGTCCCTGCCTGGAAAGTTGGCCGACTGCCAGTCACGCAATCCGGAAGAATGTGAAATCTACATCGTGGAGGGTGATTCGGCCGGTGGTTCCGCCAAGCAGGGGAGAGACCGCAAATTCCAAGCCATTTTCCCGCTACGCGGCAAAATTTTAAACACCGAGCGCGCCCGCCTGGATAAGATTATTGAATTCGAGGAACTGAAAAACCTGATCATCGCCCTGGGCACCGGTATCAGTGACACCTACGACCCGCAAAAACTCCGCTACCACCGCATTATTCTCATGAACGATGCCGATGTGGACGGTGAGCACATCACGACTCTGGCCCTGACGTTCTTCTTCCGCCATCTGCCGGACATTATCACTAACGGCCACCTCTATATCGCCATGCCGCCGCTGTATAAGATCTATAACAAGAAAAAAGAACTGTACGCTTTCAGTGACAGCGAACGCGATGATCGTATTGCCGAGCTAAAGAAAGAATCTTCCGGCATGACGGTCAACATCCAGCGCTACAAAGGTCTGGGTGAAATGAACCCGGAGCAACTCTGGGAAACAACGATGAAACCGGAAACGCGGGTCTTAAAACAGGTACATGTGGAAGACGCGGCGAAAGCGGATCAGATCTTTACGACCTTGATGGGGTCGCTGGTGCCGCCAAGAAAGAAGTTTATTCAGACGCACGCCAAGCTGGCGACGTTGGATGTGTAGGGAAAATTATGGCAAGATTCCGACCAACCGAGGCAATAAAAAAAATATTCGAACGTGTTCCTAAAAGTGAAGTGGAAGAAATCGTTTCTGCACCTCAAGATGTCCAAGAAAAAGTTCCGACTGACTTGGAGCAAAAAGAGATTGTCGAACTTGATCCAGCTACCCGCTCCTGGGACCAGGCAATGGAAGCTGATCGAATGACTCTCGACCAAGTCATGGAAGAAAAAGGAATTCCTTTTATTGATCATCTCACCAACCGCTCTGAAGACCCAGACACTCTAGCGGGATTAATCAATACGGATATTCAAACAATCATTGTTGAATTTAATAGCCCAAACAACCGAACCGTTGCCAACGCGATCAATACTACAATCAACGAAATCCGCAATCTTAGCCTACCTGTCGGCGCTGGCCATGTTGAAGACCGGCAAAGACAGGAGTATGTTCAGCTACTTCCGACCGCTCAAAAAGGTGATGAAAAAGCAAAAGCACGGCTTGAGGAACTTGTTGAAGAAATTCAGCATATTGGCAGATTGAAAAGAAAAACCGCCATTGGTGATAAAGCGTCAGCGGAAGAATTAGAAGATATAGCTAAAACTACCGGTTACGCTAAAGTCGATTCGCGCCAATCTTATTTCATGATCATCCAGCAAAGAGGCGTTGACCTTGGACTACTCGAGCTCTGCTATCAGGCCAAAGCCAACCAAACCGATGATTCAGACGATTTTGTAGATCCTTATCTTTTCTATACCGAAATGTTTTCTTCACAAGGAGAAGCTTCTCGCTGGTTTAAAGCTTTACAAGAGAACCGAAATGCGGCGCAACTCACCTCGTTGGCCAGAAGAATGGGTCTTAAACCACCCTCGACCGTTCAGGGTTCTAGTTTGGAACAAAACGTTCTTATTGATAGCACTCTAGTTCTCTTGGCCCTCGCGCTCCGCCTCGGCCTAACCCAGCCCCTCCCATTCCATTTTTCCGAATCTCAAACCGCTGCAACAAAATCCGCTAAGCCGCTCGCCATCCCAACCTCTGTTTCAAATCCCCAAAATAAAAGCTTGCCTCTGCGGCCTTTGCCACCATATGTCGAACCTCTGGAGAGTGTCGTCACCAACCGTGCTGACAAAACAAACCTTAATGTCGAAAATAACAAGTCTTCAGATGGCCAGGCCGTCGGCTAAAAAGAAAGGAAAAAACATGTCTATCGACCCCCAAAAACTACTCGTCCACATCGAAATCCCGGAAGGCGCCAACATCAAGTACGAAATCGATGAAGAATCCGGGAACCTCGTCGTTGACCGCATGATGCCCACCATGATGAGCTATCCCGCCAACTATGGCCTAATCGAACGCACCAAAGGCAAAGACGGCGATGCGCTCGATGCCCTAGTCTTCACTTCCGTTCCGCTCGCGCCCAACACCTACATTAAGTGCCGCCTGATCGGCATGCTGGAGATGGAAGACGAGGAGGGGATTGACCACAAACTTTTGGCCGTCCCGCTGCAGAAAGTCGACTTTGTTTGCGGCGCCTGGCAGACCTTAGAGGACGTACCCCAAGCACTTGCTCCAGCGGATGAAACACTTCTTTGAGCACTACAAAGAACTGGAACCCGGCAAGTGGGTCAAAATCAATAACTTCCTCGGCTATGATGAGGCCCTAAAGGTTCTCGAGGAGGGTCAGGAGTAACTTTGCTCTGGCTATAGCCTATGGCGTTCGACAAACAATTCCAACCGCCGGTTGATCCGGAAGAATCTCCCGTGACTGAGCCTGAAGCGGCGGAAGCCGTGACCGAGCAGCCGGGGCGAGGGAGGGTCGAGTCGAAGAATTAGTCGAACCCTTGCCGCGGGGAAGTGGTCGTTAACGCCTTCACCAACGAGCTCGGCGAAAAATACGAAACCGAACAAACCCAGTACGGTTTGATCATTAAAAAGCCGGTGATCGACGAAATGCGCAAGTCCTACTCTGGATTACGCCATGTCGGTGATTGTTTCCCGCGCTTTGCCGGACGTTCGCGACGGCCTGAAGCCGGTGCACCGCCGCATTCTTTACGCCATGCATGAGATGGGTATTCGTTGGAACACGCCCTACAAGAAATCCGCCCGTATCGTCGGTGAGGTTTTGGGTAAGTACCACCCGCACGGCGACGTTCCAGTTTACGATTCTTTGGTCCGTCTGGCCCAGGATTTTTCCATGCGTTATCCGCTGAGTCGACGGTCAGGGCAACTTTGGTTCGGTGGACGGCGACTCACCGGCCGCCATGCGTTACACCGAAGCCCGCTTAGCCAAGATTACCGAAGAACTGCTGGCTGATCTGGATAAAGATACCGTTCCTTTCACCGATAACTTTGACGGCTCGCTGCAGGAACCGGCTGGTCATGCCGGCGCGTTTGCCCAACTTGCTGCTGATGGGCGCGGAAGGCATTGCGGTCGGCATGGCCACCAAAATTCCGCCGCATAACCTGCGCGAAGTCGTTGCCGCGATTGCGGCGGTCATTGACAAGGGCAAAGCCGAAACCCTGGCCGAAAAAGATGAGACGGTCGCGGCCGTTGATCCGGTCGACACGATCCCAAAATCTTGGCCGGAGTTTTCACCAGTGAGGCCAGCATCGACGACATCACTGAGCATATTCACGGCCCGGACTTCCCGACCGGAGCCACAATTTTTGACTGGGCCGGCATTAAGGAGGCCTACGCCACCGGCCGCGGTCGCATCACCATGCGCGCCACCGCCGAGATCGTGGAGCGGGGCAAGGGGCTACCAGATTCTCGTCTCCGAGCTCCCGTACCAGGTCAACAAAGCCAAGCTAATCATGAAAATCGCCCAGTTGGTGCGTAATAAAAAGATTGATGGCATCACTAATTTACGCGATGAGTCTGACCGACAGGGCTTGACCATTGCCATCGACATCAAAAAAGGCGCCCGGCCCAAAGCCGTTCTCAACCAACTTTACAAACACACCGAGCTGCAACTGAACTTCCCAATGAACATGGTGGCGCTTAACTTCCGACGGCACCCCGGCCCTAATGAACGTCCGCCGGGTACTGATGGAGTTTATTGCCCACCGCCAGCTGGTCACTGTCCGCCGCTTCCAAAACGAACTCAAGGGCCTGCGCGACCGCGCTCACATCCTGGAAGGATTGCTAATCGCCCTGGCCAATCTCGACGACGTCATCGAAACGATCCGCAAATCTCCCGATTCAGATATTGCCCGACAACGCTTGATCGAACGCTTCAAGCTGAGTGAAAAACAGGCCGTGGCCATCCTGGACATGCAGCTGCGCCGTCTGGCCGCATTGGAACGCCAGAAAATCGAGGACGAGTACAAGGCCATCAAGGCCCGTATCGATATCGTCTTGGACCTGCTAACTCACCCCAGCAAATTGCTCAAGGTGATTAAAGATGAAACCAAACAGTTGGCCGAGACTTACGGCGACGACCGCCGTACCAAGCTCAACAAGGGCAAAATCGGCGAGATCAGTGAGGAAGACCTGATTCCCAACGAACCGGCAATTATCACTTACACCGAGTCCGGTTATATCAAACGTTTGAAACCCGACACCTACCGCGTCCAGAGAAGGGGAGGGAAGGGCGTCGTTGGCATGACCACCAAAGAAGACGATCCCATCAAGGAAATTCTGGCCGCCAAAACCCATGACACACTGCTACTATTTACCAACACCGGTCGAGTCTTTGCCACCAAAGTCTACGAGTTGCCGGAAGGCTCGCGTCAGGCCAAAGGCACTGCCTTGGTTAACGTCGTCAACTTGGAAGAAGGAGAAATCGTCCAAACAATTCTTAGTCTGTCTAAAGACGTCGATTACTCCAACCGCTATATTCTCTTTGCCACCCGCGAGGGCAAGGTCAAGAAAACCCCGATTAGCGACTTCGAAAATATTCGCTCCAACGGCATTATTGCCATCACGCTGAAAAAAGAAGACCGCGTGGTCTTCACCAAGCTCAGCGAAGGAAATGATGACATTCTGCTGGTCACCAACGAAGGAAAGTGTATTCGCTTCAGCGAAAAAGAAGTTAAATCCAGCGCTCGCGATACCCAGGGAGTGCAGGGGATTAATCTTAAGGGAGAAGACCTGGTCGTTGGCGGACAGGCTTTCCCCAAGGAGCTGGAAAAACCCCAGGGCAAGCGGATAAAACCGTTCATGCACCTCTTGATCGTGACCGAGCTGGGCATGGGCAAGCGCACCCCGGTAGGTGAATATCCTAACCAAAAACGCTCCGGTCAGGGCGTCAAGGTTTCGGAAATCACGACTAAAACCGGCAAAGTGGCCGCCGCTCTCCTAGTGACCCACGATAACGAGGATCTAATCCTCACCACCAAAGAGGCCCAAGTAATTAAGCTGCCTATTCGTAACGTGCCGGTATTGAAGCGACCGACTCAGGGTGTAATCCTGATGCGCATGCCTAAGTCCGATCGGGTCGTGGGATCAGCGGTGACCAAGCGCGATTGGGACGAAGAGGCTGAGATAATCGAGGAAAGTGTATAATTCCCTAAAGGAGTCAACTATGGGCGAAAAAAATGGCTTAATTGATCGAGCGAAAGAGGTTTTTTCGAGTCCTACCACTCGATTGATCAAAGAGCTGAACGAGATGCCCATGGCTGCCGAGTACTTGGTAGATTGGTGGTCCCGAGCCTCCAAGGTGTTGGCTAAAGAAGACTTGGATAATCCATTTCATAAAAGCAAATTACGCGACGCCATCGCTGCCAACTTTGACCGCATCTCAAAATATTCTAGCTATTACATCATGCATCATAAAGACAAGGGGACTGACGCTGAGCGAGAATTGGCCCAAAAACTGGAAATTATGCTTTCCAAAGGCCGAGGTCGGGAATCAATTCAGGGTTTATTACACAAATTCGTCAAACCCGAGCCCGAAGAGTCCTAATTTCTGATAATATCGTTGCCGATATGCTAGGATCCATCTAAGGAGGCCCTATGCAGCGGCTGCGGTCTTTTCTCACTGAACAGAGCGACAAGCTCTTTTCCAAGGAACCTACGGCTTTGGAAAAAGAAGTTGCTTCACTGATTATTGAGCTAAACGATCTCTGGGGCCCGAGCGGAAAACTCGCTCAACTCAAGGATAAACAAGCCAAAATTGACGCGATTTTATCCTGGTGGCACCGAGCTTCCCGAATACTTAACTCGGCCTCATCGATTGAAACCATCGAGCCTTATGCCCACCTTTGCCGCGCGATTAGCAAACATTATGTGGGAATAACCGGGTTTTATGCCTCCGTGCATTCAACCCGTCGGTTCGGTGACAACTTGCATGGCATGAATGACTTACATCAAATGATTTACGACAGTAAATTATCAGTTAAAAAAATCCATGATCGGGTGACCTACCTTGACATACTAGCCCAAACCAAGCGAAGTTCCCCGACCCACCGCTGAAATTTCCGTTATAATTACCCGAATGGGAAAAAAACCGAGCAAAGAACGACATCACCACGCGGCGCAAAAAAAACATTTCGTTCGCCCCCCTCGTCAACCTGAGGCCGAGATCAGTGCTTCCGTACTCCGACCGGAAAGCCAGATCTTGGCGGCGATCGCGCCATTAGACCGAGCGGATATTGATCGACTCGACGGTGAAAAAGTAATCTTCCGGGGAGAAATCCTACCTTCAAATTACATTGTTTCGGTTGACGAGCATGACCACCTGATTGAAGGGCAGATCATTGGTTTCGTTCGACCGATTAATAATGCTCTGGTTACGATCAATCCCAATACCAAACATGCGGATGTTAAAGCCGCCGATGCCGGTCAGCTGCTCTATTGGGAAAAAGGGCAAATTGTGGCCCGCTCAGCCCGCCAGCGTCCTAAATTTTCCGGTAATGGCCAGGACCACCGCTAGTCAGGTATCGCGGCGACCTCATTGATCTTTATCAGAGTGCGAATGGTATTTCTCGTGGACGCGGCGCAACTCCGGCTTAGTCACATGGGTATAAATTTGCGTCGTCGCTAAGTTTTTGTGGCCCAAAAGTTCTTGAACGTCACGCAGGCCGGCACCATTGCGCAACAAGTCGGTGGCAAAAGTATGGCGAATGCCATGTGGCGTAATTTTAACTGGTATAGTAGCTTTTTTTCGATAGGTCTCCACGATTCTCTGCACGGAGCGGGTAGAAAGACGCATTTTCTCGCCGTCTTCACTGGGATCAATTCCCTTGGCGTGACGAATAAAAACCGGCGTCCAAGGGTCGGTACGGCGTTCTATATATCGCTCCAGCCAATCCGCCGCGTCAGTGCTTAAAAAAACCACCCGTACCTTGCGACCTTTGCCCAGCACGCCAAATTCTCGTCGTTCCAAATTCACCTGGTCGCGATCCAGCGAAACTAATTCCGAGACCCTTAGTCCAGTGGAAAATAAAACTTCCAACAGTGCCCGATCGCGTAATCCCTGGATGGAATGAATATCGGGTTGAGATAATAAGCGATTCATCTGCTCCGGCGACAAAAAATGCATTGCCCCTGGATCTATCTTTGGCAAGTCAATCTTTTCCGGCGGCAAAACGGTCACGTCCATTTTGATCAGCCACTTCAAAAATGAACGGAGAGCAATAATGTAATAGCCCTGAGTACGAGCCGAAATAGGTTGATCCTTATGGTTTTTTATCCTGGCTAAATGCAGACGATATTTTTTAACCCCATAGAGATCCAATTGGGTAATGCTCATGATGCCGTAGACCGAGGCCCATGTCGCAAAACGATCGAGATAGAGTGAATAGTCACGTACCGTCAGGGGCGAGAGGTTGCGTTCGACCTCGATGTGTTCAAGATATTCTTTAATTTGAGAACGTAGGTTTTGACCAGTCAGATTAGCAGGCATAGGCTTTGGAGTGCTAGCGGGGGAATTTAGGCGATTTTGCGGATCTATCAATACTTTTTGTGCGAGTCAACCACAAAATCTAGTGCCAGAAATGGGGTAGGGGCACTACCACTAGCGTCATCTCACTCCCCCAGCCTAAACAAATGGGGCGAGGGGAGTGTGGATAACTGTCGTCATTGTGCGACATTTAGGGTAGAGCTGTCAAGTGCTTAGTTTTTCTTGTGCGACATAGGGGATTAGACGAAAAAAATAACGTCTTGGTCAGCTCGGCAATAAGAGCTCAATCTTGGGGACTCTTTGGGTCCAAGGCTAGTAATAGGTATTCTCACAAAGAAACTCGACTACTGAGAGTTACCAGTATCTCCCCAGCACTATGTACACAGTCACCAATATTCTGACGGTGTACAAAGCGTCAGCGGGAATATATTACCCGCCCATAAAGTCGACTAACGATCTTCAGGAGCTTCATCTTTTTCTATGTACTAGTACACTAGTACATGAAAATGGGAGGGATGTTTTTCTTTCTGGATCAAATTCCAGAACGTACGAATATCATTTTTACGACCAACGCGTGCTTACCTGGGAAAAGAACAGTCGCTACCAGATATTGACCCGCTGTGAAGCCCAAAAACGGCTTTTCTCAGCAAAAGGCGACAACTATAGCCTTATCTTTCTGCTTTCTAAATTATCAATCCGCCTCAATTCGGATCAATTATTCGGGTTTTTCTCCAGTTGAACAAAATTGAAGAAATTTTTCCGGGGTCGGGAAGTGGAGGGTTAGATTACCGATCAATAGCGGTGGGTGAACACTTCAACGCAATTTGGGAGAAGCCAAAACCGATCGTCTTACCCCTCACCCGACCGATCGTTATTATGTCGCACAATATACATTTTGCGACTTAGGATCACATTTTGTACCCACCAACGAACTAACATGACATCATCAAAGGGCAGAGCCGACCGAAATTACGATCCTAGACGGTCGTTATTTCCCCTAACATCATCGCTTCCCTCAGATATTGGGCACATTAATTTGACCCTTTCCTCAGCACTTCAGTGATCCTCTGCCAATGGCTCCAGGGTGCGTATTCGGGTTTTCTCCGCCTTACCACCCAACTGGCCGTGATTTATTCTTGCATCTGGCTTCACCTGGCAGAGACTAGCAACCACTGTCTAACTATATCAAAGGTCATCAGCAAAGTTATCCACATTGGTTTGAAGTTTCGTTACTCCTCTTTTTCACGCGTGAAAATAAAACGTATTCTATTGTTATAGGATCTAAACTACATTACTTGAGCGACTTTCCGCTTACCAACCCCTAACTCCCCTGCCCGGCTCTGCCTGGTGGCCAGGCTATTTCCAGGGCAACAGGAACAAGTACATCACCGAGACACCAATCAGTACCGCCAGATATTCGCGAACAGTATTGGTAAATAAACGCTGTTCCAAGGCCGACTGCCCCAGCCCGAGCAAAACATACATTGCCGTCATCATTAATAGCGAAGTCGGCCAGAGCGATGAGGGGAAAAAAGAAAGCACCATCGCCATAAAACCAATGATTATCCCCGTACGGAAAGTTAAGGACCAGACTTCTCTACTCAACCGCGCCTCAAGTCGGACCGACCAAAAGAAGGAAAAGCACAACAAAGTGGTGGCCAAACCCACTAGTAAACCATTCCAGAGGAACCAGAGTCCCAACGAGAATACGGTGTTATAAACCAATAACGCCGCGATCAGGGAAAAGAAAAACAGCACGGCCTGAGCAGCTCGTAGCAGCTGAATAGTACGAAACTTAGCGACCGTGAAAATATTTCCGGCCAAAAATAGAGCGTACATTCCCAAACCAAACAACCCCATAATCACCGCCCGCGCCAGCCAGCTCGCCGGCAGTAAAAAATAAAAACCGGAAACTGATAAAGCGTAGAGTGCGGGCAAAGGCACCACCGTTAGCCACTCGATCCCATCTAGATTGTCAAACATGGACCAAGCTGCCAGCAGATAGGCCAGCAAGGCGAAAACCAGCAACCCCAGTGGGCGCCAGTCCAAGGGAATGTACTGCACGGCCACAAAGCTGACCGACAACATCAGGGAAGCCAGAACGAATTTTTGACGGCGGCGCATTACTCTTTTCCTTCCCAATCAGCGTTCGTGTATACCTCCTCAACGTCTTCCTCCGCTTGCAAAGCGTCATAGAGTTCGGACACTTCTGCCGCCAGCTCACCTGACAAGGTTATTGGGGCGGTGGTTATAAACTCGTCCCCTTCCCGCCGGAAAAGAAACATCGCTGAGCCGGGGCCGCCCAGCGAACCGCCATGTCGGGAAAATAAAAATCTTAAAGTTGCGGCCGTGCGCTGGACGTTGTCGGTTACCGCCACGACCAAAAAACCGGCTCCCTGCGGCCCGTAGCCCTCGTAAATCAGCTCCTGCACCGCTTCGCCATGTTCGCCCTGGCCCAGCGCGCGGTTGATGGCTCGTTGAACCGTTTCCTTGGGCATTCCGACTTCATGCGATTTCTCGACCGCCAAACGAAGTGCGGCATTAGTATCCTGGTCGCCGTTATGCGACGTCTTCACTGCCACACGAATCTGCTTGGCAATCTGAAAAAAGTCCTTAGCCCGCTTGGCGTCTTGGGCCCCTTTACGGTTCTTAATGTTGGACCACTTACTATGACCAGACATACTCTTGCATTCCTAGCGATCCTGTTTATGATACCATCTTGAGAATACGCTTATGAACACACTTCTTGTCCTGCAAAACCGCGCCGTCAAAGCTGCCCAAGAGGAGCGCTGGAATGACGCCCGCCAAATCAACCTTGAGATACTGGATCAAGACTCCCACAATATCGGCGCCCTCAATCGTCTAGGCTTTTCCTACCTCCAGTCCGGAAAATTAGCCGAGGCCAAGAAAACTTACGAGCGAGTGCTGGAAAGTGACCGCACTAATCAGGTCGCCCGAAAATATTTGGATGTCCTGGCGAAAAAACAACCGATCGTGCTTCCCAAAGCCCTGAAACACTCAGATTTCATTGATGAGCCGGGAAAAACCAAGTCCGTCCAGTTGGTACGCCTGGCTGGTCAAGAAGTATTGGCGGTACTAAGCATCGGCGCCGATTGCGCGTTGCAAGCCACCAAAAGTCGGGTTGGCGTTCACTGCGAACAAAAGTACATTGGCAGTCTGCCGGATGATCTGGCGGTCCGCTTGCGCCCATTACTGGAGGCTGGCAATCGATATTCCACAAAAATCCAATCCCTAAAAAATAGCACGGTGACGATCTTTATTCGCGAACAAAGCCGGGATCAGGCCGTAGCGCACATTACTTCTTTCCCAACCGAGAACCTGAACGTTTTAACTCTGGACCATGAGTTGTCTCGCGATGAGGATTCTCCGGTGTATAGCGGATCGGATGCGGAAGAAGCCGGTACGATTGAATCAGCCGGCATCGATGAGGCCCTCGATAACGAAGAACGATACGGTGATTTTGGCGAATCTTCTATTGATGAAGACTAAATTTAGTTTTCAAATCCGTCCCTACGATCACTACTAGATCGGCGCGGAGTTTTTCTGGCAGCTGCGCGTCGGTTTCTGGAGACAAAAAACTCGCCACGGCCTGCAGCCGCAACCTGGCCCAGTGCCCACCCACGTTTTCCTCAAAATTCGGACGAAAAACTAATTTCGAGGTACTAACCTCCGCGACTGTCTCCAGAGCCCGCACGTCATAACCCATGATCCGGAGCATCCGGCTGAGGCGAGCCGCCAGGCCCTGAACACCAGAACCGTTTTGAATCGCTACCGTCACGCCGCTGTGACGTATCTGGGTATCCTGAATCAGGCGGCTCGCCCACTGCTCCAGCCCAGCCTCATCCGCATCCGTCGGAAAAGATCGATCTACTTTGTGCTCCGGAATACGTTGCAAATCGGCCAGCAGTCGGCCGCGATCCCACCAGGCAAGGGTCGTTGGATTCTGGCGGAAAATCGATCCCAGAGCCAGACTGCGCAAATCGCCCGGCGACTCGATTTTGTCCAGTTTCGTCCAGATCATTCCATCCAGCGCCACCCCATACTGTAGCGCCAAGGTGCTGAGCAGAAAATCCCAGCGCAATTTTTCCAGCTGGGTCAAGCGCACTAAGGCCTGAGATTGATAGGAACCATAATTAAGCAGCAGGGTGAGTGATTGCTCAGGGGGTAAAGGTAAAATTACCAGCCGCGGGGATTCCGGATCAATAACGACCAAAGTCAGCGGCTTGCGAACCGAATCTAAACCGTCATGAATGATCAAGACTCCCCTCTGACCCGGATCACGCCAATGACGCTGCATGAACAACGTGAATCCAGCCAATCCAAGAGAAATAATAAAGATCAAGGCGAAATACTTAAAAATCCCCGGCTCCCCTTGCCAGGATTTACTTGATTTCTGACGTCGACGGATTTGGGCAGTGGGCAGAATCATGTCTATTTTCCTAAAATCCAATGGCGGAGGTCTTCCGTTAGGCGGATCATTACCCTAACGTTATGTAATGAAGCCAAGCGATAATAGGCCAGCTCCTGCGTCCGGTAAAGATGATGGAGGTACGCACGAGTGTAACCCCGTGAGCAGGTCTCACAGTCACAACCCTCAAGAATGATGCTTTGATCTTCGGCAAATCTGGCGCTACCGATCGGCAAACGGGATTTGGGAAACTCGGATTGCCAAGCCGGCCGGTTATTGGCCAATGATAATCGACCGTGGTACAGCGCGCCATTGCGGGCCAGACGCGTCGGAGCCACGCAGTCGAACAGGTCATACCCAGCTAAAACCGCTTCCACCACGTTCTCCGGCTCTCGACCCAAACCCATGGCATAACGCGGTTTTTCGACCGGTAGATCAGCTCTGAGCCAGTCTAAAACCTGGATAGTACCAGACATATTGTAGCCAATCGTCTCCCCGCCCAAAGCCAGGCCGTCGAAAGGCAATGAAGAAATTTGTTGCGCGGCGCGGCGGCGCAAATCTTCGTGCATCGCTCCCTGGATAATGCCAAACAGGGCCTGCTCGTGGCCCGGCACACTCCGCCGCGCCGCACCATCCCAAACAGCCGCGCACCGCTGCGCCCAACGGTAGGTCCGCTCAACCGAGTCCTCGGTATATTCCCGACCGGCCTCATCCGGCAAACATTCGTCAAACGCCATGATGATGTCGGCCCCTAAATGTCGCTGAATCTCGATCGAAAGTTCCGGTGTCAACTGGTGGCGCGAACCATCCAAATGCGAGGTGAACTCTACGCCCTCTTCCGAAATTTTTGCCTTGGTCAAACGGGTTTCGCCTTTTTGGGCCAGTTGTTCCCCCAGGCTGAAAACCTGAAAGCCGCCGCTATCGGTCAGCATCGGCCGGTCATAGTGCATAAACTCGTGTAAGCCGCCTAAACGGGCAATTCGCTCGTATCCCGGCCGCAAATAAAGATGATAAGTATTGGCCAGCACAACCTGGGGTTGCAGCTCTACAAGGTCTTCAGTACTCAAAGATTTTACGGTGGCCTGAGTACCCACCGGCATGAACATCGGCGTCAACGCATCGCCGTGGGCGGTCTGCATCACGCCAGCACGGGCGTGACCTTGTTCGGCCGCCAACTGAAAAGAAAACCCACTCATAGATGCATTATAGCTGGAACCAGGTCGATTGGGGTCATTTGGACTGTAGTAGTCCGTAAAAAACCTCGGCAATCAGAAAAACCTGGTCACGACCAAAGTTAACTTCTCTCTGGATTTCTTTTTTCAACCCTAACTGGGAAACCAGTTTTTTATATGCTTCAGCGTGAGGACCGGGGCTCTCCGGCCTTTTTTGTACCCCAGTCAAGGCGGGTTTAGAATATAAATTCAATCCCGCGCCACTCTCTTCAGTACCAATGACTAACTCGACCCCAAAAAGTTCAGCATAGTCTTTCTTCTCATATTGGGTAGTTGCTGCGGCTAAAACCGGCGTCAGGCCATAGTGCGAAAAGCTCTTCAGCAAATTAACCATGCCTCGCCCGGACAAGATATATTCCGTAACAATCAGTGCACGACTCAGCTGAGCCTGGTGTTGTCCGACAAACTCATTAACTTTTTTTTCCTGGCCATCGGTAGTCAAGCCACCCAGCAAAAAAGTAATTGGAATTTTCTCCTGCCCACGCTTCACCCGCTCGCGATCAAAGACCTCCTTTAACATTAAGGCTATTAAATGACCACTGCCTTCGTCACCAATAATCGTATCAAAACTGTCGGACCGGGAAATTAATTGCTGACTAAGCGAGAACATTGCTTTAAGAACATCGACTTCAAACGGGTATTCAAGATATTTTTCCAGCAACTTCAAGGTCTTCTGTTTTTCACCATTTCCCCGTTTCAATATTTGCTCAGCCAGCTTACGCAACTCCCGACGAACCTCAGCCTGGCTGTCTTTCTCCTGACGCAAATTTAATACATTAACTCGCGGTTGCATTTATTCTTTCCCCCCATTTTTTAAACGCTGAAGCCAAGACTGTTTGGGAGGCGAGGCTAGCATACCAAAAAATACCTCCGCCACAAGATAAATCTCTCCCCTAGCCAAAGCGATGTCTTTCTGAACTGGTTCCGCGAAGTCAATCTCTGACATATCGTGCAGGTCATTTCCCTTCTTCACCAGTTTTGTCGACTCCGGATGCGGCCCAGGCGAGGTTTCGAGCTTAACCACTCCAGAGGAGGTAGTTTCCCCCCACAATCTGGTGGCGCCGATATTGTCATCGTCAACCCCAATCACTAATTTATCTGAAGCAAGACGTTTATATTCACCCTTTTTGTACCAAGTGGATACTGCCGCTACCGTCGGATCCAAACCCTGTCGGTGAAAATCTTCCAAAGTATTTGCCATACTTTCTCCGGACATCATAAATTCCGAGACGATTAGCGCCTGTTCCAACTCCCCTTTGTGTCCAGCAACAAAATCTGCCACCTTTGCCTTTTGTTGAGGTAGAGTGTACCCACCTAGCAAAAAAGTGATTGGAATTTTGGTCTCTCCCCGATTCAATCGCACTCGATCAAAGAGCTCTTTAACTAATAAACTCGGTATTCGTCCACTGGCTTCGTCACTGACAATCACTGCGAAATCATTCGATCGTGGTAATAGTTGTTGACTTAATGAATATAGCGCCTTTAGCAAGCCAAAATCTCTCAGTGGCGACTTCAGACTCTCGGCAAGCAATTTTAGAGTCTGGTCGCGATCTTGTCCGCCCTCAGCAAGAATCTTGGCGGCTAGTACTTTTAACTCGCGACGTTTTTCGGCTGAGTCACTGGCACCTTCGTCGTTTGATAATCGATTAATTCTTCCTGGCATAAGTCAACTTATTGAATATTCAACAATCGAGCAAATACTTCCGAAATTAAGGCTACGTCTTCCCTCGCTCGCAATATGGCCTGCTGGGCCTCACGGGAACTAGTCGACCACTGATAATTTTTGCGAACTTCCGGAAAAGGCGGAGGATTTTTCACCGATTCTGGCGGTTTTTCCACTCCGGTTGCTAATCCTTTACTCCATAGATACTGGCCGGTCGTACTATCGTCGGCACCAACGATTAGCTCATTGGGAAAATGGACTTTGTAGTCTTTCTGACCATAGCGACAAGTAACCGCGGAGACCACTGGCTCCAAACCAAATTGCCGGAAAATATCTAAAAACCAAGCCATGCTTTCACCAGAAGCGATGTATTCTGAAACCACCAGCGATTGCGCTAGTTCATGCCGATGCTTTAAAACGTATTCCCGCACCACTCTATGCTGCTGATCTGGCATTCTTCCACCCAACAAGAATAATAATGGCATCTCTTCCTGCCCCCGCTCTTTCCGCCGTCGGTCAAATAAATCCTTAATTATTAAACTTGGCAACCGACCACTCGCTTCATCGCTAATCAGCCTCTTAAACTCCGACTCGCGCGCAATTAGCTTCGCACTTAATTGGAACATTACCCTGATCAATTTTTCGCTATCAAAAGGAAAATGAACTTTTTCGGCTAACGAAACCCAAGTTCGTCCCAGGTCTCCCTGGTTAAGGTCGATTATTTCAGAGGCTATTTTCTCTCTTTCCTCAGCCTTACGCTGACGAGAATCAGATTGAGTATCGAACGGTCGTGACTTCATCATGAAACCTCGTTGCTCTTTAATAATCTATCGAACACCTCTGCAATGAGAGCGATGTCCCGGCGGGCTTGGTTGATTGGACGCTGGATGCTAATTTTTTCAGCCTTAGTCAGAGACTCGGCCTCATCCTTAATCCGATCTGGAAACGGACCTTCGGCAGAGCGCTTCTCAACACCAGTGGCATCAGGCTCACGATACAACTGTAAACCGCTGCTCGAACGTAATTGGCCGACAATAAGTTCTTCCGAAAATAATTGGCGATATTCTTCGCTCGATTCCAAAGCCGAGATGGTAGCGACCGTTGCCTGCAAATTTTGTTGGCGAAAGTCGGCCAGAAATTTGGCCATGCTATTACCAGATTCAAGATATTCGGAAACAATTAAGGCGTGATCTAATTCCGATCGGTGCCGAGCAAAATGTTCACTCACCTTCTTCCGTTGTGAAGGAGTCATTCTTCCTCCGAGTATAAAAGTTATTGGTATCGGAGCTAGGCGCCGACGATCGAACAGATCCTTGACTAATAAACTAACCAGTCGCCCACTACCCTCATCACTAACAATCACCTTAAATTCCTCAGATCGGGGAATTAGCTTCCGGCACAGCAAATACATTGGGTCCAACAAATCCGGTTGATTTAGTGGAAACTTTACCTGTCTGGACAACTCCTTCAAGGTTGATTTATATAACCCTTTATTGCTTTCGATGATAGATTCCGCTTGTATTTTCAATTCTTCGGCCCGGGTTGCCGATCGTTCCTGATTGGTTACCTGATCCACTACTCTTGTTTTCACTGTCCTCCCCCTCCTCAGCCAAGTTTATATCATCTCGGTAGTCCAAACATCTGGGCAAAAACTTCAGCAATCAAGGCAATGTCCCGACGAGCCTGATTAACCGAGTGCTGCATCCTTATTTTTTTCTGTTGAGACCAAGTTTCGTCTTCGTCTTTAATCCGATTCGGAAATGGACCCTCGGCAAAGTTTTTGTCAACACCAGTGGCTAGAGATTCATCATGCAACCAAATACCAACCGATGAAGAAAGCTTGCCGGCAATTAGTTCTTCCGGAAATAATCGACTATATCTATTGCCCACTCCAATGGCGGACACCGCTGCTACCTTGGCTTTCAGATTCTGCAAACGAAAATCCGCCAAAAACTCGGCCATGCTGTCACCCGACTCAAGATATTCGGAAACAATTAAAGCATTTTGCAATTTCGATCGATGTTGACGCAGATAATCGATCACGTTCTTGCGCTGCGGCGAATCTAGCCTTCCGCCTAATAAAAAAGTAATTGGCACCGGCGATGAGCGCTTTCGGTCAAACAGATTTTTTACCAACAAGCTAACTAGCCTTCCGCTTGATTCGTCGCTGATAATTACCGAGAATTCTTCTACCCGGGAAATCAGCTTCTCGCACAATAAATACATGGCTTCGAGCAAATCCGGTTTATTTAACGGTGAGTCGACTTGTTGGGCCAGCTCTTTCAGAGCTTTTTTTACATCCCCCTCACTTTCTCCGATGATAGTTTCCGCTTGTATCCTCAATTCTTCGGCTTGGGTTGCCGGTCGTTCCTGATTGTTTGTTTGATCCACTACCCTTGTTTTCACCTGCCTCCTTCTCCTCAATTTCTAACAGCTTAAGAAATACTTTAGCAATTAGGCCTATCTCTTGGCGCGTACGATTCACTTCTCTTTGCACATCCACTCGATCCCCAGGACGCGCCGCCTCGCGAAGAGATTGCGGATGAGCGCTGGGTTGGCGCATGCCTTGCTTGGACACTCCTGCTTGGAATCGAGCCGCTTCGCCATGAAGATACCCGCCAACCCTGCCCTGTTGACCCACAATCAATTGATTAACAAAAAGTCCCTGATAATAGCTGGGATCGACGACCGCAGAGACACTAGCGATATCAGGAAGCAAACTAAAATTTTTGAATATTTGCGAGAAATTCTTCATGCTTTCGCCGGAATCAACGATTTCGGTAACAATCAGGGCATGGTGCAGATCGTCAAGATGCTGATTAATGAACTTGGCAATCGCCTCGCGTTGTTCTAATCGATTTCTACCGGCGGACAAAAACCAGATCTTTAGGGGGGGTAGATTTTGCCGGATTCGGAGTTGATCTAAGATTTCTTTCAGCAACAAACTGGGCAAGCGGCCACTGGCATCATCGCTGATGATGGTATCGTATTTTGCCGGATCAGCCGCTAATTTTTTGCACAATTCATAGCACGCTGATAACACTTCGGGAGTGTCAAGATTACTTTTCAAATGTTCAGATAATTTCAGTAGAACCGCTCCATTGCGCTCATCAGCGGTATCAGCTGAGGTCTCTTGAAAAATAGTATCTATTTGGTCAGGAGATATTTTTTTCATAACCCGAGTGTACTATTTTTTTCGTTCCAACAGCTGGGCAAACACCTCGGCAATCAGAGCGATATCTCGCCGCGACTGATTAATATTCTCCTGAATTTCCCGTCGCTCATCCGGATCGCTGATTCTGTTTTTTAGAGCCACCGGGTGCGGGCCAGCAGAAGTCCGCTTCTCTACACCTGCCGCTCGAGCCTTGCTCCATAGATAAACTCCTACATTCGATTGATCTTTCCCGAGTACCAATTTATTCGGAATCAAGCCCAGATAAGCACCTCTTTCTGCCGCTGCTGAAATTGCCGCTACAGTGGGATGAAGATCATACCGACGAAAAATGTTTAAAGTATCATGCATGCTCTCGCCGGACTGGATGTATTCCGTCACGATCAAAGCACCCTGCAATTTCCCACGATTCTGGGCAATATAATCTTCCAAAGCCGCTTTTTGTTCCCCCCTCAATCCGCCACCGATCAGTGGAATAAACGGAATTGGGGGTGAATTTCTCTTCCTTCGCACGGAATCGAATAGTTTTTTGACTAGTAAGCTTGGCAAACGACCGCTTGATTCATCACCGACCAGAATTTGAAAATCCTTTTCTTGAAGTACTAATTGCTCACTTAAGGAAAACAACGCCGTGATTAGTGCCTCACTATTTAAGGGATGATGGAGTTGGTCGGCTAGCAATAGCAGGGTCTGTTCTTTGCTTCCATCTACCTCCTGAATAATTTGTGCGGCACTATGACGAATTTGATCCGCCTTTGAGGGGTGAAATTCTGACAGTAATTGGTCTGATGTCCGACGGCTCATACTCTCTCTGAATCCATTAAGCGCAAAAAAACAGCTGAGATAAGATTGATCTCCTTCCTCGTCTGATTAACACTTGATTGTATTTGTTGTGCCACTCTTTGGTTGCCTCCCCTAAGCTCGGTGGCTCTCAGACTTGCCGGATGAGCGGAAGACGCTGTGCTCTTTTTATCTACCCCCGCTTGCCGACGGGAATCGAAACCATAAAGATTGCCTCCAGCGTAACCAAGACTTCCGTAAATTAGCTTGTTCGAAAATAAGACATGGTATTTATCCGGTAATTTTGCAATTGAGACACTGGCAACATCAGGACTTAATTTGAAATCAGCAAAAAGTCGTAGCAAATTGCGCATACTATCTCCAGTATCCACAATTTCGGTTACTAACAAGATCCGACCAAATTCTGAATGATGTTTTGCTAGATATTCTCGAATAGCTATTTTCTGATCGGAACGGTTGATTCCTCCGGCTACAAAGCGTAAATTCAGCGGCTTGAGCCCCTTTCTCTCCCGTGTTCGATCTAAAACCGATTTGACTAATAGGCTGACTAATCGCCCACTAGCATCATCGCTGATGATGGTGTCATAGCGGCCAGGATCTCGGGCCAACTGAGCGCAAAGCTCATAACAAGATTGGAGCACTTCGATAGATTGGAAATTGCTTCTTAAGCGCCCGGCCAAAGCCTCCAAAATCTTGTCTTTATCCCCAGGCATCACAATCTCAGATACAGTTTTTTGATCGATGGTTCTTGATTTCATTTGGCTCCAGTGTAAATAACTATTTTCTCCTCGCCAACAGCCTGGAGAAAACCTCACCCACCAAAGCCACATCATCGCGGGCCGCATTTATTGTCCTCTGAACATCAATTTGCTGTTCCTTGGTTTTTGCCTCATATTTTTTGGTCGGTTCGGAGTGGGCACTATCACGCGCGCCCATTTTTTTATTCACACCAGAAAATGGCCTACTCTTAGAGCCGTAAAAATCGAGGCCCGCTTGCCCGATCTGACCATAAATGATTTTTGCCTGTATCTTCTCCCGATAAAACTCTGGCTCACCACCAATTGACACCGCCGCGACGATCGGCTCTAAATCCAGCCCCCTGAACATTCTTACCAACTCAGCCATACTTTCCCCGCTGCTCATAAACTCGGTTACAATCACCGCTGACGCTAGTTCAGACTTATGCTCTTCCAAGTAGTGACGAACAGCCTCGGTTTGTTCACCGGTTGACCTCCCCGAAGCGATAAAGCGAATCGGTATAGGCGGTAGACCCATTTTTTGGCGCACAGCATCCAAGCTGTGTTTTATCAGTAAGCTTGGCAGCCGCCCGCTAGCATCGTCGCCAACAATTATCTCAATCTCTTTAGCCAGAGGCACTAGTTTTTCGCAAAGACCATAGATTGCCTGTAAAAGTTCATGGTTGTTAAAAAGAGAATCCGGTACTTTCGCGGCGGTTAGTCTTAATGCAACGTCGGGAGTTTTTCCCTGAGTGATGATTTTCGCCAAGTTTCGTCGACGATCAGCTGGAGACTGGACGTCGACGGGCCGAGTTTTTTTAAACATTTTTTGGCCTTTCTTTTCCGCTTAACAAGCCAGCGTAAACCTGACCGATCAAGGCAATGTCTGAACGAGCTAGTTGAATTCCCCGCTGAGCTTCGGCTTTCATTGTCGGCTCATTCAGTCTGGCTTTTAAGCTCTCCGGATGGGCCACCGATCGACTCCCCTTAACAATCCCTGCCATCCGGCGGCCAGCCAGTCCGTAAAATATCTGCCCGGCTCCACCACGAGCAACCTCTCCATAAATCAGCTTATTGGAGAACAACTGACGATACGTACTAGGATCACGAGCAACCGATACGCTGGCCACGATCGGTTTCAGGCCATTCTGGGAAAAAGGTTTGAGAAATTCGCGTATACTTTCGCCCGATTCGATTATTTCGGTCACGATCAAGCTCCGGCGGAATTCTACAGCGTGCGTGCGAACAAACTCGGCGACAGAATCTTTTTGTTCAAAAGTAGAATAACCTCCCACGAGGAAAAAAATTTTAAGTGGGGGCAAACCTTGCTGTTCTCTAAAGGCATCAAGAGTAGATTTAATAATGAGACTCGGCACCCGCCCACTCGCTTCGTCGCTAATGATCACATCAAGATCAGTTGCTATCGGGCGGAGTTTTTCACAAAGATCGAACATCGTTTCTAATATCCCGGTACTCTTCAACTCCGGTCGGTTCAAACTAGTCTTTAGCTCGGTCAGCGTCCGCTCCCAATTACCTGAGCCAATTTGTAGGATTTTTTCCGCGTTAATCCGGCGCTTTTCAGCTGTAGTCGATTGGTCGATAGGTCGAGTTTTAGGCATTATTCTCCTTACAATTTTAGAAGTCTAGCAAATACTTCCGCCACCAGCGCTGCCTCGTCGCGAGACTTTTTTATTTTGGCTCGAATTTCTTCTTTATTTAGCGTCGCAGTCGATTGGAGAACCGACGCTGGGTGCGGACTTTTTTCCTTACCACCTTTTACCACACCACTACCGAGTGGATTGTCGCGAAAAAATACACCCCAGCCCCCTTCATGTTCCAGTGAATCGCCGACGATAAATAAATCGTTGAGCGTTTTTTTTCCGGAAGGCTGACTCGGATTTTTTTCAAAGATAAATCGGTAGAATGCTGGGTCCTCTCTAACGCTTACCGCTGCCACGACTGGACTAATTCCTTGTCGGTAAAAAGTGTTTAGAAAGGCTTGTAGACTTAAGCCGCGGTCGACATATTCAGTGACAATTAACGGTTGGCGAAGCTTTTCGGCCAGTGACTTTGGCGGAATGGCCACAAAATTCTGGACCGCCCGAGCTTGAACCTTACTAATTCTGCCACCAAGTAAGAAAGAAATAACCAAGGGGTCCTTATTTATTTTGGACCGTTGGCGATTAAGAATATCTTGAAAAATTAAACTGGGAATACGACCACTAGTTTCATCGCTGACAATTATTTCAAATTCCCCGGAACGCGGCAGCAAGCGCTCAGCCATGGCAAACAAAGAAACCAAAAGTTCAGAATGGCCCAGCGGGGGGCTAAGTTGTTCCGCCAGTAATTTAAGGGCTTTGCGCTGATTACCCCGACTCTCGGTCACAATTTTTTGGGCAATTTTTTCCCGTTCCTGACGTCTTTCGGCCGGAGTTGGGATGTCGTGAGATCTTGTGGCCAATTATTCCTTCCTATATCTTCAACAGTCTAGCAAACACTTCCGCCACCAGCGCTGCCTCGTCGCGAGACTGGATAATTTTATCCTGAGCCCCCGCCTTATCGAGCGTTGGCTCTGCCTGGCGCAACAATACCGGGTGGGCACTTTTGCCAGACTTGCTCCGGATGACACCGGTCACATCAGGACTGCCATGGAAGGCCGCTCCATAAGCTTTGCTGGTTTTGGCGTCATCACCAATCAGGAGAACATCTTCTAACGATTTGTGCCCAGATTGGAGATCTTCATCTTTGCTGAATAGAGATTGATACTCCGCTATTCTCCGATCGATACTCACCGCTGCCACCACCGGCTGAATTCCATTTTTATAGAATGCTTCCAAGAAATTTTTCATGCTGTCGCCGCTGTGCATATATTCGGTCACGATTAATGGTCGACTAAGATCGTCGGTCAAAGACTTTGGGGGGTGAGTCACGAAATCGTGAACCGCCTCAGCTTGAAACTTATTCACCTTTCCGCCCAGCAAAAAAGAAATCATGAGTGGCGACAGATCAAGTTGCTTTCGTTTTCGATTCAAAACTTCTTGAAAAATCAGGCTAGGAATTCGTCCGCTGGCCTCATCACTGATGATAATCGAAAAATCCTGAACTCGCGACGCCAGACGCTCGCTTAAGGAAAATAAGATCGCTAAAAGATGACGTTCACTTAAGGGGTAATGGAGCCGAGCAGCCAGTAAGGTAAAGGCTTTTAACTTGTCGCCCCGACTCTCTTGCGCGATCAATTTGGCGATTTTCTCCCGCTTTTGGCGACGCTCCGCCGGAGTTGGTTCTCTGCTCTTCTCGCCTCCTAATCCCCATCTCAACATATCAATCACTATACGATACCTCGTCAGTCGCGGCCAGTGTTATACTTCCACCGTGAAGCTATCACGATTTTCCTACGATCTACCAAGCGATTTGATTGCCCAGACGCCGCTGGCGCGCCGGGACGTCAGCCGGCTGTTGAGGCTGGATCGGACTACTGGCCAAATTGCCCACCACCATTTTTTTGATCTCCCCGCCCTGCTGCGTCCCGGCGACTTGCTGGTTTTGAATAACACCCGCGTCTTGCCGGTTCGGCTGATCGGTCGCAAACCAACGGGTGGCGAGGTAGAAATTTTACTGACCAAGCGCATTGAACAAGAAATGTATTCAGAGGTTTGGGAAGCGCTGACTAAACCCGGGTTGAAGATTGGCCAAAAGGTCGAATTTATCAATGAGAATCATCAGCTAGTCATCGAATGTCTGGTTGATGAGGGCTATACCCGCCGAGTCCGAACTTCGCTGGCCGGAACCGAGTTGTTGGCCGCTCTCGACAAATTGGGCTCCTTGCCTACCCCGCCCTACATCAAAAAATTCGTCGGCGATCCGGAACGCTACCAAACCGTCTTTGGCCACGAGCCAGGTTCGGCTGCCGCGCCAACCGCCGGCCTGCACTTTACGCCAGAGCTATTGACTCAACTGAAAACCACGGGCATCGAGACAGTCGAGATTACTTTGCACGTGGGCCTAGGCACGTTTCTGCCGGTTAAGGAAAATGAAATCGAACAACACCAGATGCACAGTGAGTGGTATGAGGTTAGCCCCGCCGCGGCGAAGAAAATCAACACCGCTCGCGAGGCTGGCAGACGAATCGTCGCCGTAGGCACCACTGCTCTCCGAACTCTGGAATCAACTTTTGAGGATCGTCCTCTGCCTTCGCTACCTCAAGAGGGATCGTCCCGGGACGATCCCCCCAGGCGTGGGGAAGGCAGAGGACGATCCCGAGCCGGTAGCGGCGAAACCAGTTTGTTCGTTTACCCCCCCTACCGTTTTCGAGCCGCCGATGCGCTCATTACCAACTTCCACCTACCGGAATCAACTTTGTTGATGCTAGTCTCAGCCTTCACTAGTTGGCCGCAGACCGGGGAAAAGTTCGTCGATTTTCAGACAAGCTCGATCGGAAAAGCCTACCACGAAGCGATCCAAGAAAAATATCGTTTTTTCAGTTTTGGCGACGCGATGCTAATCGAGTGATTTAGTTAACAAAGTGAGCACCTGTCGCAAATCCTCCGCCAACGGCGCCGTAAAAGTGATTCGTTCTTTGGTTCGTGGATGGGTCAAAGTCAAGGTAGCGGCGTGCAAAAACTGACGCGGACACCACAAAGCGTCAACCTGCGAGCGGCGGCGCCCGGTGTAACGGTAATCACCAACCAGCGGATGACCAAGAAACTGCATGTGGACCCGAATTTGATGGGTGCGGCCGGTTCTCGGCTGAAGCTCAATCAGAGAAAAACCGTTGTAGATAGTAATCGCTTGCTGGAGGACTTTAACGTTTCCCCTCCCCTCCTCCGGCAAAACCGAGCGCAATTTTTCCAAGGCGATCGGCCCGAACTCCTCTTTAACCCTGAACTCCGTGGCGCTCTCCCGACCGGCATCAGTTACTACAGTGAAACGCTCCCGGCGCGTCGGGTGACGGGCAATCGCCGCCTGAACCACCCCTTGCTTCGTCGGCAGGAACCCATGGACTAAAGCCAGATAGGTCTTGTCAACTTCACGTTCCCGAAATTGTCGCAGTAGTTCCTGCATTGCTGCCGGATGCTTGGCGAAAACCAAAACACCACTGGTGTCTTTATCAATGCGGTGCGCCAATCCCGAACGGTCCCGAAACTCTTCCTCATGTTGGCGTCCAGCTTGCCAAACAGGATCATCGGAAAGATAGTCTTCTATCCAATCCTGCAAAGTTGGCACGCGAATTGACTCCGCCCGATTCACTACCTCCCCAGCATCTTTATTGATTACCAACAAATCAGCGTCCTCAAAAAGAATTGTCATGCCGGTATTTTATCCTCTGACTCGACTTCCCGCCAGGTGCGGTATTGTTGCCAACCGAATATAGCGGCGCCAATGACGATCAACCAGTCAGCCAAGTTATTTTGCACACCTAGAAACGGCAACTTCCAGACATCGCGAACGCCTCCCAAAAACAATCGATCAATAAGATTGGAAAGTGCGCCGGCTAATAAAAATGACCGAGCCAATCGAGATAGGCCGTCGTTTAGCCACGAGCGGGTAAGCCAAAATATAACTCCGACCAAGACGATCAGGATCGAGGTTACCAATACTGGTGGCAATCCGCTGCCCAAGGAAAAAGCGACACCTGGGTTGATTTGATAGGGAAAAAATAGCTTGCTGGCCTGATCGAGCAATACCAGGAGGACGATCCCGGGACGATCCCTCCAGGCGTGAAGTCGGGATAGGACGATCCTCATGCCATGTCGCGGGCGGCGGTGCGCGCTTCGGGAACAACCAGCAGTCTTTCGAAAGGAATCGGCTCGCCGGTTATTTCATCATGGCCGTAGGTGCCGGCTTTAATCCGCAGCAACGCCGCCTCAACTTCATCAATCATGTCGCCGGAGGCTTGTTCCAGAGTTTCGGCATTTAGAATCCCAAACTCCTCAACGGCATCATCACCAGCCTCGTTCTCTTCGACCCGATCAGGATTATTGATCGGATTTTCCTCGATCATGCTGGTCTTGAAGCCATGCAGCCCGGTCAACTTTTCCTCAAGTATCGACTGCAATCGATTAATTTGGTCCGCGGTCAAATGACTCATAGCACTCCTGATTATCGGGAAAAGATTGAACGTCCCGAGCGCAGATACAGTAACGCACAGCCAGCCACAAAGATCAAGACCCCGAGTGCTTGGTTTAGCTCAAATCCGCCGGGCAAAATAAAAAAGGTCGGCTGGACAAAGCTTAAGCCAAACTGAAAAATTCCGACGGCGATCAGAAAACTGCAGAATAAAAATCCGGGCTTGGCGGTTCTTTTTTTAGAGCGATACCAAAAGAAAAAACGATACCGAGTTTCCACCCAGCTGAGAAAAGCAAACAGGGCTAAGTATGCGGCGGCGGCATACAGTTGCACCGGATGGGCCGGTTCTAACCGATTAGGAAACATCATTCCCCAAGGCAATTTAGTTGACGTTCCCGCCGCCGCGCCGATAGCGAACCGGGAGAGCCAATGCCAGCCCAAATACCAGGTCACAGCGATAACGAAGAAATCCCACACTTCCCACCAATCGATTTTTGACTGGGTAGCAAAGCGGTAAAGCGTATAAAAGGTTACGACGAAGCCAGTAACCGGCCAAAGTCCGGGATAAGCCAAAACGTTAATCAATTTAAGCGGTGAGACACCGAATTCCAACGGATGAAGCAAGATATAACCGAGTCGGGCCCCGACAATCCCCCCAAGGGAGGCAACAAATACCGAGTCGAAAGCGGCCCACAAGTCATAATGTTCGGTTTCGGCCTTACGCCAAAAAAAGTACAGGGCTCCGATGATACCAACGACCAAAAACAACCAACCGAAACTGATTCGTCCCCAGGAAACTAATATCAACCACCAATTAGCAAACATACTTTTTCTTGTACTAGTATACTAGTACATGGAACAGCCCTTATGTTGTCGATTTCCCACTCCTTGACCGGCGCTTTTCTGGCCTCAGTCATGCCCCAACCGGTTTTGTTTGTGCCGGCGATTTTCGCCAGTCATTATCTAGAAGACTGGATCCCCCATTGGGACGTAGGCACCGGTCTTAGTAACGGCAAACGGAAGCGTTCGCACGCGATCATCATGGAACTGGCCGAACTCGTCATCACCGCCGCCCTGCTTTACCTTTTTTTTCAACTGGGACGATCCGACATTAATTGGCTGGCCTGGATTGGTGGCGGAATCGCCTTAATTCCTGATTTTATTGAAGCACCGCGTAATTTTCTTAAGAAAGAACCGTGGTTTTTAAAACCTTTGAATGATTTACATCAGGCTTTCCATCACTCGACGCCCAATGTTCTCGTCGGGCTGACGCCACAGATTATTCTCTGGTTGGTAATTTGGCTTTTGCGGTAAACACTTGTCCGGAAAATTAATGTGCCACGGGAGGGACTTGAACCCACACTCTGCTTGCACAGAACGGGATTTTGAGTCCCGCGCGTCTACCGATTCCGCCACCGTGGCCTGAGCAGTCCAATTATACCACTAAGGAATCATTCCTACCTACTCCCATGCCTGGAGGAATCATTCCGGAATGATTCCTCCTGAGGTTGGGTTGAGTAGGAATGATTCCTGCGTTATAGTGAGCATATGGATCTGTCCGTCCTAGGTACGACTTTACGCGATTTTTTTTCCGTCAACAGTGTTGGCTCGGTGGCTGCCCGGGCTTTTATCTGGTTTGCCGTGGCAGTGGTAATTATCGCCAGTACCGATACCGCCGGCTCACAAGATGTTGGCCAAAAACTCCGCGCCAACCTGGGGTTATTTATGCTCTTCCTAGTGCTGTGCGGTGGATTGATCTACCTGATGTTCGGCTTCGTTCCCATCACTTAGGGTCTGACCCTGGGTACCCCTCAAGCCTGGAAGGTCTGACCTTTGGGGCGCGCCGTTTCCATGCCGTAGAAACGGATGCGGTCGCCCCGGAAGAACAAATCAATGTCCCCCAGCCCGCCATTGCGGTGCTTGGCAATTTTCAGCTTCATTTGTTCGCGAATATCGTCATCCGGCCGATACATAAACAAGACTACGTCGGCATCCTGCTCGATAGAACCCGATTCGCGCAAATCTGAAAGCTGCGGCTCTTTGGTCCCCCGACTTTCCACGGCACGGGAAAGCTGAGCCAGGGACAATACCGGCACCTGTAGCTCGCGGGCAATATTTTTCAAACCCTGGGAAATCTCGCCCACTTCTTGGACCCGATTATCCTTGGTATAGCCGTGAACCAGCTGCAAATAATCGACGATAAATAAATCAATTTCATGCTCCATCATTAGGCGGCGGGCCTTGGTGCGAAGTTCGTTCAGCGACAATCCAGGCGTGTCGTCAATGAAGATCTGAGCCTCATAGAGGACGCCCATCGCGTGCGAGAGCCGGGCAAAATCATCTTCTCCCAAACGACCGGTCTTTAGTTTCCAGGCGTCGATATCAGCTTGTGCCACAACCAGACGATCAATTAGCTCTTCCTTGCTCATTTCGAGTGAGAAAAAGGCCACCTTCTTTTTAAATAGCACGGCCGCATTTTGAGCGATGTTGAGGGATAAGGCGGTTTTTCCCATGCCTGGACGGGCGGCCAGAATAATCAAGTTGGACTTCTGCAAACCGCTGAGCATGCTATCCAGATCATTAAAACCGGTGGCCACGCCCCGTACTCCGGATTGATTTTTATGCAGCTCCTCGATCCGATCAAAACTATCCACCAGAATATCCTTCATCGGAATGAAGCCGCCGCGCACGTGACTGCGCGACAAGGTAAAGATCCGCTGCTCAGCCGCGTCCAAGAGTTCTGTCGGTTCCACCCCGGTGTCAAAAGATTTCTCGGTCAGTTCGGAGGACATCGCGATCACCTCGCGTTTGGTGTACATACCCTTGACGATCTGAGCGTAATGTTTGGCGTGCGCGGCGGTGGGAACCACCGTGGTCAGGCGCGTTAAATATGAACCGCCGCCGGACTGGGAAAGGGCTTTATTTTTGCGCAACTGGTTAGTGATGGTGACCAAGTCGATCGGCTCACGGGCCTCATAAAGTTCGGTCGCCGCCTGGTAAATTGCTTTGTGTCCGGGCAAGTAAAAGTGTTCCGCCCGGAGAATATCAGCCACCTGAATGATGGCGTCCTTGTCCAAAAGTAATGATCCGAGCACGCTCTCTTCGGCCTCGGTGTTCTGCGGGGGCAAACGCGGCGCTAAACCGGACATAATTTATTCCTCGGACCTGACAAACCAATCACTCGATACTCCTGCCTGAGATACTTTTATACCAAACCACTGGTGAAAACAATAACCTCAAAAGGTACTAAGCGGTTTTCTGTTCAAGAACCACGAGTTGAGTTTCCGCTTCCTCTTCCCCGATTTTGGCCGACATGACCAATTTTTCCTGGGGAGTCGCGGTTTTACCATATTTCTGCAAGAACTCGTCCAACGTGGCGATGTCGGCAAACTCCGAGCCGTGCGAGGGTGTGCGGTAGTGCATCGGAATGACCACTTCCGGTTCGATAGCCGAAATTACGTCTAGCGCCCCTTGTGGATCCAGCGTAAAGACACCGCCTACCGGGCAAAGTAAAACATTCACCTCACCAATTTCCTCAAGGACACTTTCCGGCAAGCGGTGACCCAAATCCCCTAAGTGCAAAATGTGAACCCCATCAAGAAAAATCGAAAAAACAAAATTGGGCCCACGCTCCGCCCCCTGCTGCCCGTCATGCCAAGTTGGATAGCCAAAAACCGTAATACCACGGACCTCATATTCCCCGGCTTGATCAATAACAAAAGGTTTCTCGCCCTCGCCCATCGACTTTACCGCCAATAAATTGTTGTGATCTTCGTGCTGGTGCGATACGGTCACAACGTCAGCCTTCAAGGGCGGCAATTTCCACCCAGCGAGAACACCAAAGGGGTCGGTGACCACAGTCCCCTCCTTACCTTTCAGGCGAAAACACGAGTGACCAAAATAATGAATCTCCATAGGTCGCCATCATACCGTATAATGCGGACCTAGACAAACCTATGCGTAAAGAAATACTTTTAGCGATTGTGGTGGGTATCCTGGCTGGATTGGGCGTGACGTACCTGATTTACAGCTTGCGCCAATCGATGTTGCGCAGCTCCACTCCCAGCGAAATTGAGCAAAGCCGCCAACAGGAACCGACCCCGACCCCTACCTCCTCCAGCCTGGTAATTAAGCAGCCTGGCGTCGATTTTCTTACCGATCAAGACTCGGTCCAGGTAGTTGGACGATCATTACCCAATAGCTACATCGTGGTCCTGGCCGCCTCCGACGAATATCTCACCACTGCCGACGCGGACGGCGATTTTGCGGTGACCGTTGATTTAATCGAGGGCGGGAACAAATTAACCATCGTCGCCACCACTCCAGAAGGCATGCAAGAGACTGCCGTCGCTACCGCGGTCTATAATACCGCCGACCTTTCCGGTTCGACAGCGGCGACCACCAGCGGGAGAACGCAATGAAACGACTCTCGATTTTGTTTGTTTGTTTGATCCTCTTATTGACCCCTGGCGTAGTTCGGGCCCAAGATGAAGGCACCTCCTCGGCCGAAACTCGACGTCTCATCCGCGAGCGCATTGAGCAAGTTCTACAGGAAAAGGCTCCTGGTCAGCAAGAATTCATCGGCGTACTGGGCAACGTGGTGCGAGTGGCCACTAAAACCTTTACCCTCATGGATAGTCGCGGCCGCGAACGAACCGTTCAGGTTTCTGACGATACATCTTTCCTTTCGGGTAAAAAAACCATTAAGTTATCCGACCTTAGTATCGGCTCAGGCCTCGTGGCCATCGGCCGATCAGTCGATGAAGTAGTGGTTGAGGGTGTAAGAATATTGGTCAGCTCAACTGATTTTTCTGAAACCCGCCGGGTCTTTATCGGCACCATCAGCCAGTGGAATAAAAAACAATTAACCATCCTGGCTCGCGGATCGAACGCCAGTGAAAGTTTTAACATCTCAGCCAAGACCGTTTTTCAGGACAGCACCGGCACCACTATCAAATCGACCGATATTCAAACCGACCAATCGGTGCTAATTGTCGCTCAGGAAGTTAGTGGCGGTGTGCGGACCATCACTAAATTGCGCCTTTTGGCTCCGCTGGAGCGTTAAGTTAGAATAAGTCATGCGATCAAGACCAACCGAATCGGCCAATCTACGACTTGAAATTAATTCTCATCAAGAAAAAGAAATCGTTAAAAAACGTCGATCCCATCGCCTTGACATCGACCAGTCAGCCAACAAAGTTCAGAGGGAGTTAACTAGGAATTTAGGCGTATCTCTTGAGCCAACCGATATCATTTCCAGGGAAAGATTGGCCAGGGAAATTGGTTTTTTGCTCTGGTTGGCGCATTTTTTAATTCCGGATTTAAGCGAGCAACCTTTATTACCGCTGATTGCGCAAACGGAAAAGAAGGGCGATGCGTGGTTGAAGTTCATCCAGAAAGAAGGAAAAATAACGGTTCTTCCAGAAATTAACTTTAATCTTGACTCCGTCCGAGAATGGTTAACGGCTTTTCGGGAACCGGATTCGATCGAGGAACTCAAAGCCCGCGTTCAAATTTACCAGTTAGTCGGTCAGGAAATCGGCCACTTCTATCTAGCCAAATACCAAAAACCGCTGGAACGCACGCTACAAGCTAACGATCGGGGGGTTGGGGGTTCGGCTTATCAACTCGACCGCGGCGAACAAGCAACTCAATTGTTTGGCGATAAGTTTCGCAAGGCGGCGATTAAAGTTTATCCCCTGCTGTTTTATTAAGAATGACTTGACTTCTTCCCTAAATGAACCTATAATCGCAGCTTCTAGGTTTCTTAACCTGGAAATGGTGTTTGCCAGACGTTACTACCCACCACTAGCGGTGGGTTTTTGTGGCTTTGGCTTTCGCTCGTGAAAAAGTGAAGAGAGTTTTTACTTACTCAATTTAGTATTTGGTTCACCAGTTTAATTTTTGTGATGTCCCTCGTCCGGTAGTTCTTAGCTCTATATAAGGAGAGCCTACATGAATACCAAGATCGTAGTTGGACTGTTTGTGATCGTTGTTTTGGTCTTTGGCGGTTTGTATTTTGTGAGCCAGAGAGCCCTAGCTCAGGATCCGGGACCCATCAGTATCGGTGGGTACTGCAACAATACTTTGGGCATTCCTGGGGAGCCGACACCGGTACAAGGAATCTGGAAGTGCGCCGATGGCAGCATGGTTATGTATGACCTAGTCTGTGCGGCCCAGTACGGACCCGGTTATACGGCCTACTCGCCCAACCCTCAAGACCCCTACAGCTGGGGCTGTATTCCGCTCGAGCAGCCGGCCCAACCCCCGGCTCCTCCGCCCCCTCCTGTGGGTGAAACTGCCGCCTCACCGGCCAATACTGGTGGAGCGACGCGCCTGCCAATGGACATCGCTGGTTTTTGTAACCAGGCGATTGGTCAGGCGGGCAGCCCGTATGTGGTTGGCAACACCTGGTACTGCTCCGGTGGCTGGTTCGTGACTTACGAGCTGGTCTGCGACTGGCAGTTCGGGCTTAAATACGTCGCCCAGTCCGACGATCCTGGCAATGCCTACGCCTGGGGGTGTGGAATTGGCAACCGGACAGAACAGGTGCCGGTTACAGGCGGTTCGAATCCGAAGGTGCCTCCTCCGGCCCCACTTCCCGATCGGGCGTTGTACGCTGGATCCGGCGCGCCTCCTACTAGCGGCGATTACGTCCAGATGAACGCCAGCCGTGTGAATATCCGGGCTTTTCCTGGCACCGACCAAACAATCCTGGGAGTAGTACAGCAGTACGACTACTACCCACTGTACGAGACTCGCGATGGCTGGGGACTGATTTCTGGCTCGCTGGGAAGCGGGTGGGTCTATTTGGAGTTGGCGAGTGTGTCTACGGGTACGACTCCGACAACGACGCCGGTTCCCGCTCCAGCTTCGGTGCCGACATCAGTTCCCACAGAGGCGCCGGTCATTAACACGCCAGCGCCAGTTGTGCCAACTCCGGCGTCGGTTGGAAGTACTCCGACACCTCCGGTCGCCGTGCCAAATCCAGCTCCCCAACTTGATCTGTCCCCCAGCTGCGTGGCTGTCGAGAGTGCTCGGCTCTGGAGTGACATTGGTGGGTTGGAGTTGGCTGATTGTTTTGAGTCGGAGCTTGCATCTGTCCCCATTACAACAGAACAGGCGTACGCTTTTGCGGCGATGGCAGTCAGCTGCGGGTACGCTCCAATGCCGGAGTATATCAAGGCGGCAGGAAGTTATGCGGTAACGCATGACGCAGCGGCATCCGCCGTCTGGATTTCGGCGGATTCGTTGGCCAACTGCTGGATTGATGGCCAGGAGTTCCTTGAGTCGTTTTTCCAGTAGCAACTCTTTTTCACTTTATCAAGGGCCCAAGTTTCACTTGGGCCCTTTACTTTTTAACCAATCGAATATAATAACGCACAGATGTCGAACCAGAAAAAAATTATCACTGCGATTGTTCTTTCGGTAATCCAATTCATTATTGGGATATTATCACTTACGGGAGCGAAGCCCTTTATCCCAGTTCAACTATACCTGCGGCCGCTGATCACTATCCCCGTCAGCGGAATCATTATCGCGAGCATCATGGCTGTTGGCGCGCGCCTTGTTAGCCATAAATTTTTATCTCGTGATTTCTTGAACAATTATATTTTTCAAGCAAAGGTAAGTATTGGTCTAGGTATTATCTTGTCAGTCATCGGTTGGATTCTTGGGTTGATCTGGTATCGTTAAATTTACTCCGCCTAAGTAAGGTCATATCTTCCAGATCCAACCAATCGTGATATAATATCGCTTCGATATGAAAACTAAGATCCACCCTACCTGGAATAATTCCACCGTAACCTGCGCTTGTGGCAACACTTTTGTCACCGGTTCGGTTCTCGACGGCATCACCGTTGATATTTGTTCCAAGTGTCACCCTTTCTTCACCAACGAAATGCGTTTTGTTGACCGTCAGGGTCGCGTGGACCGTTTCCGCCAGAAGATGGCTGCGGCCAGCGGTGTTACCAGCAAAAAAGCCAAGAAGCAAAAGACTGGCGACGTACAGTCTTTCCGCGATATTTTGACCGCTCAGCGCGCCTCCATTAAGGCCGCCTAGTTTCTCCCCGACCGGGTCTATAATACCGGTATGGCGTTTGATTCCACTCAACATTTACGTGACCATTTGGCGCGTTTAACCGATCAGCTGACCGAGCTGGAGCAAGTCGTGGCGGCTGATCCACAGCTAGCTCCCCTCGCCGCCGAAGAGCGAGCCGTTTTAGAACAAGAAGTTAAGACCGTCGAAGACACCTTGCGGCAAATTGAACGGGGGCACGCCGCCGGCGCCCCGGTTTTTAATAGCTGCATTCTGGAGTTCCGTCCGGGCGCCGGCGGCGACGAGGCCAAGATTTGGTTGCAAGATTTACTCGGCATGTATACCCGCTACGCTCTGCTCAAAGGCTTGGAAGTTGAGTCGCTTGATGAAACGGTAATCAAGATTAAAGGAAAAGCAGCTTATCCCCTTTTTCGTTTTGAATCCGGCGTACATCGGGTTCAACGCGTCCCAGCTACCGAAAGGCAGGGGCGGATTCACACCTCCACCGCTTCGGTCGCCGTGTTGCCGGAAGTGCCGGAACAACACGTCGAAATCCGCGAAGAAGATCTGGATTGGCAGTTTTACCGCGCCGGCGGCAAAGGCGGCCAGAACGTTAATAAGGTCAGCACCGCGGTCCGGCTGACGCACGTGCCATCCGGCATCGTGGTGACCGCCTCGCAAGAACGTCAGCAAGCCCAAAACCGGGAGTTTGCCCTAAGCTTGTTGCGTTCCCAGTTGTGGGAACTCGAAGAGGAAAAACGGCAAGCGCAGTTGGGCCAGGCGCGCTCGGCCATCGGCCGAGCGCAACGCGCGGAAAAGATTCGGACCTACAATTTTCCCCAGAATCGCCTCACCGACCACCGCATACCGCAGTCCTGGCACGATTTGGACCGGCGCTTGGCCGGTGACCTTGACGACGTCGTGCAAGCCCTGCAGGATTGGGAAGCCAGCGGCGCGGAGTCAGCGTCAAACGAAACCGAAGATTAAATCTACCGCAAGTCCTGACAATAACGGCGAAAATTCTTGTTCGCCGAACAGCGTTGCAATAAATCTAGCAATGGGCTTTTCCTCACCTCTGGGTTTTCAAATACCTCACCAACCTCGTTCTGAACATCTCCCATCGTTCGGATTTTTCCGTCGTCCAGTGCTTGCTGCAATTGACGTGATGGGCTGGAATCACCATCAGTTAACCATACCCAGTGTAAAAACTGGAACACAAAGACAAACATCTTTTGTTGCTCCGGTGACGGCTCTCCGGAAATCTTGAGACATTCTTCCGCTAAAGTAGTTATTGCCGCTGCCATTCTCGATCGACCTTCAACATCGACATATCGCGCCGCAAAGTCGCGCCACTCCGGCATCGTTTCGGTTGAAGCGGAAATCCGACCAAAAAAAGTATACTTTTTGCCGAAATATTCGCCCGGATCCCAATGGGTAAACATGCTCGACAGATCTTCCCAGAACTCTTTGGGAAGGAAATCTTGGTGATAGCCATATTTACTTTGGCTGGTTAGACGGAATAACCGTATCAAGTCCTCAATCGGCAAACGACTGAGAAGATAGCTCTCGTAACTTCCCGCGTACTCAAATTCACCCTGGGTTTTCAGCTGCGAAGTCTGTTCGAGCAACTCTGTCCGCATGCGCATGATCCCTCCAATTGGAGGTAGTATACAAAAAAATTAATCGTGGTGAACGCCCAGCAAATGCAGTGCGCCATGCTCGGTCAGAAAAGCGATTTTTTCATTGACCGGCACGCTTTCGTCTTGGGCTTCTTGCTCAATTACCGGATAACAGAGGAAAATATCGCCGTATTCGACTTGCGTTTCACTAGTCTCTAAAAACGTCGGCGTCGGCTGTTCCGGATCATGCATCGGAAAAGTCAAAACGTCGGTCGAACCAACGTGATGTTTGTAATTCTCGTTGAGTCGCGTCATCTCCGCTTCGTCGACCAGGTGAATCCCAACCTTGGCCACGGTCACGCTGTGCACCAAAAAAATACGGGCAATGACTTCTTCAATTTCGGCTTCGCGAAGGGGAAAATTTAGCGGATTGTCGATCGTTACTTCGATCATGGGCAGAAAAGTTGTTAGCGGGACTTGGTTGGCCGGCGGCCGCGTTGCAGACGCTTTTTCTCACTGTACAACTTGCTCTCCAGAAGTTTGGCCGCTTCTTTGCGCTTGGTCGCGTCGTTTTTGTGATAGCGGCGGTCACGAACTACGGTCACGATATCGTCGATCATCAGCAGTTTCTTGAACTTGCGGATCATCGCGTTGTTGTCTTCGCCTTTTTTGCCACGAACGATAATTGCCATAGAGGCGTATTGTACCACATGGGGACGATCCTCAGGAGAGTTGTTCTTTAACGATCTCAACGATCTGGGTTAACGACAATGGGCTGGGCAATCTGCGTTTCATTTTTGCTGGAACCGTTCAATAACATACGTTGGGAATTGTGCAAAAACCAAGTGCCAACTGCATCTTTCTTCAGGATCTCTTCATAAACCGGAGTCAAATCAATCCCCGACTCCGGCGTGGCCTTGATGCGGACACTGCCAAAGCCCTCGTCTTTTCTAATCGCCAGATCATAACCGACTTTTTGGGCCCGCTTCTCAACTTCACCATTAGAACTGGCAATGGCCAGCACTTTCCAGCGGCCGATCTTCATCGTCGTGCCCTTGGTCTGAATTACTTCGTCGGCTTTCACATCGGCGCGTAAAGCCGAATACGCCGCATCCAGCACCTCGCCGCCAAACCGAGTCATACTGTCATCGTCATATTGGCCGGAGTATTTGGCCCCGGCGATAATTCCATGGGCCATTAATTGATAGCGCGGGTCATCGGCAGCAGGCCAACTGGCTTCCTCAAAATGGTCGATCGAGGTAATGTACTCGACTAAATAACGTAAGGCGCGGTCGTAAAGTTTGTCTTTTTGAATTTTGACGACCAGATCATAAACCAAGCTGGTGGCACAGATTCGTTTGCCACCTCGGCCCGGCTGGTGGTGGTCGTATTCCCCCATTCCAGTATCAACATGGATCACTTTGGTTAGCGGCACGCCGAATTGGGCGGCGGTTTCGGCGGCCAAAACCTGTCCTGCTGGAACAAAAAGTACGTCTGCGTCAGCATAATCAGCCGATAGAAAGCGCTTCAACAACCAAACCGCGCCGATGGCGTCTAAGTCCGGGCTGCGGTGAGTAACAATAATTCGATTCGGGTGATCCATGCCTGTGTATGATACCAGATTAAGGTCAGACCTTGATTCACCTAGCCTGGAAAAGCAATTTTGAGATTGTAACAGCAAAGTATCACCAACTCTTGCGAGCGGTGATACTTGTCCCCTCACCGGGAATTAGAACTGGGCTTATCGTATCAAACATTCACCCAATTAATAGCCGAAGAAAATACGCATGCTGGCGTCTATAATTTTTCTAGCCGAGAATGATTATTTTTTATCTCGGCTGCAGGATCCGATCCTGCAAAAAGTTAATTAGTACGCTTGAGCAAAGAGCCAGCGCCGCTTAGCCGGTTTTCCCGAATAAATATCCACCCCGGCGCTCTCTGGCTCGTCCAACGGCACGCAACGGGTCGTCGCTTTCGTCAGCTCCTTGATCTTGGCCTCGGTTTCTGGCGTTTCGTCCCAGTAGGCGCGAATATAGCCACGTGTGGTCTTCATAATCTCCTCAAACTCCGCCCAAGAATGAGCGTCTCGGGTTTGCTCCGCGGTTCGTTTTCGCGCCCGCTCCAACATGTCTTGCTGGATCCAATCGAGCAATTTTTGCGCGCCCTCTTCAAAGTGCTCAACCGCTAAGGTCCGTTTTTCGCCCAGATGCCGCACGCCGATTTGAACCTCGGCCGCCGCCAATTCCCTGGGTCCAATTTCCAAACGCAATGGAATCCCCTTCAGTTCAGCATCGTTGATCCGGTAACCAAGTGACAACTTTTCCCGCTCGTCGACTTTGGCCCGAATGCCGCGCTTAAGCAAACGCGACTCCAGCACGTGAGCGAACTCGACCAACCGATAATCATCGGTCCGCACCGGCATGATTATTACTTGGATTGGCGCCACTCTTGGGGGAAACACCAAACCATGGTCATCACCGTGAGTCATAATTAGCCCGCCGATAATTCGCGTCGACAAGCCAAAACTCGTCTGCCAACCGTATTGGTTTTGACCCTCCTTATCCTGAAAAACGATGTTGAACGGCTGGGCAAAATTTTGGCCCAAATCGTGACTGGTACCGCTTTGCAGGGCCTTGCCGTCCGGCATCATCGCCTCAATGGTTGTAGTCTGAAAAGCACCGGCGAATTTTTCCGAATCACTCTTCACTCCTTTTACCACCGGTATGGCCAAAAAATCCTCGGCTAATTCGGCGTAAGCGTTCAGCGCGTCCAAAACCATTTTTTGAGCTTCTAGGTGCGAGGCATGCACAGTATGCGCCTCCTGCCAAAGAAACTCTGTCGTACGCAGAAAAAAGTAGGTTCGCTTTTCCCACCGGACAACATTGTTCCACTGATTTAGGCACAACGGCAGATCGCGGTAAGACTGAATCCACTTCCCATACATTTCATACATGATCGTTTCCGAAGTCGGACGAACCACCAACGGCTCTTCCAGCTGCTTGCCGCCAGCGTGTGTAACCACCGCCAATTCCGGTGCAAATCCCTCCACGTGCTTGGCTTCCCGCTGCAAAAAAGACTGGGGAATAAACAAAGGAAAATAAGCGTTTTGACAACCCAGTTGCTTGAGTTTTGGATCGAGCTCCCGCTGAATATTCTCCCAGAGTGCGTAACCATACGGGCGAATTACCATGCAACCCTTGACCGGCGAGTAATCCGCCAACTGAGCCTGCAAAATGACATCGGTATACCATTCCGACATATTTTCCGATTTTTTATGAATCTGATTCTTGGCTTTATCGGCCATATTGCTCCTTTCGGCATTAAAAAACCGCCCGTGCCGCACCAATCGGTGTTGGCAAGGACGGCGCACGCCGTGGTACCACCTCGCGTTTCTCGATCTCTCGAGCTCATTTAGTCGGAAGATGACGGCCGACTGCCGGATGAGTTAAGAAAAATCTTTCCGATCCTCATCCACCTCCCTGGAGGGCCAAAAGTTGGGAGCTTTTGGGGCAGCGTTTACACTGCGCGGTATTGTGATTAATTCTACCATAATTGTTAATTGCATAACCGCGTACCAGCATACTCATACAGCTTGGTGCCCGGATTGCAGGTAAAGTACAAACAATATTTTGCGCCGCGAGAAAGTTCAGTGAGCAGATCGTTAGCACACGACTGTTTTTCTCTCTCCTGAATTATCCCTGAAATCCCGGCTCTGACGGATAGATATTCAGGTACTATCCTGGTGTTCCACCACTCCACAAGTGGGTTTTCCTTGGCCGAACCGCCGGTAGTTGATTTACCCGCCGAAACAGGTCGACAATCCTCCGCGCAGGTAGTCGCCGTTTCACCGTTTCGTGATTCGCACACTCCATTAGCATTACAGTTCTTTCTCACTTTTCCAGTAGTTCCGGTCGACCTTCCTGGGGTTGCGACACAACCGCCGTCGCAAGAGATAATTCCGCCGCAAATTTTTCGGCCACAGTCCGTAGCTTTACAAGTTTCTCCACAAGGAGTTTGCCCGCCCTTACATTGTTTAGCCGAAGCACAAGCGCCGTTACCTTGCGAACAAGTCGATGCTAGTCCAAACCAGCCCTGACATTGTCCGTCACTGTCGCAACACCCACTCGAAATAGACGAAGGCAGACCAGACGTACTTTCGTAGGCTTGCCCTCTTACTTCTTGAGCTCTTTGAGCCAACCAGACACCGATTGGGATCATTGCCAAAAGAAAAAACAGCATCGCTATCTGCAGCCAACGTTTAGTTGGAAATTTGAAGTTTTTTTTCTTTACCATTTCGAACCAGAATAACACTTTTCCGCTATGATGTTGTTATTTGTTCGACCTAACCCGCCCTTTACTACTGCCCATTATTTATCTTTTAGCGGGATTTTTGGCGAGTCAAAATCCCTCCCAAATTGAGCTGCCACTGCTCAGCGATCAAGTAGCGGCCCTATTTATGGTTGGTATTCCGGAAAAAACCACCTCGGCAAATCCCGATTCGCCTCCCTGGAACAACTACGTGTTATTTGCTCACAATATCGACAGCGATGAGCAATTGCGACAATTAACGGCCAGTCTAAGCGCCAGCACCAACCATCTAGCCTGGATTGCGATCGATCAGGAAGGCGGCGTCGTCTCCCGCGTCCTCTCCGATCCGACTGCTACACTGGGCCAGCCGCAACTAAACTCAGCCGAACAGGCTTTTGCGATCGCTAAATTGCGGGCGGAGCATTTACGCAAACTGGGCATTACGATGGTGCTGTCGCCGGTTGTTGATCAGGCTGACGGGCGTCACGCCGGAATGAAAAACCGCGCTTTTACCGACCGCTGGGGCGAGTTGGGAACCGCAATGGTGGCGGGCTACCAATCCGGCGGCGTGACGCCCGTAGTCAAACATTTTCCCTCCTATGGTGATTTACCAGGTGATGTTGAGCAATCGATTCCGCACAAAAACCTATCCAATGAAGAAATCGAAATTTTCCGACTTGCGCTGGCGCACGCACCGGTTCTGATGGTCTCCCCGATCGTGATCGACAATATTGATCCCGACTACCCGGCTCCCATCTCTCCCAAGGTAATCGACTTTATTCGGCGGGAATTAAAATTCTCCGGCGTGTTACTGACCGACGACGTCCAGATGCGGGCGGTGCGTCGGCAGTATGATCCGGTTGAGTTTGCGGTTTCGGCAATTATGGCCGGTGTCGATATGGTGATGTTTTCCGGAAGTAACAACTCAGCCCAAAAAGCTTGGCAGCAAATACTTGAACGGGCAGAAAACGATCAAGCCCTGCAAACGCGGATCACGGATTCATACCGGCTGATCGAATCGATAAAGTTGACATATTGACATAAATATGCTAACCTGCAGTTATGCAATTATTACGCACCACAGTTCGACTTCATCCAGCTTTAAAGAAAACGGCTACCGCTAAAGCTTTGGAGCTAGATATTTCTTTCCAAGACTTACTTGGTAAGGCACTAGAAGATTATCTCAGAAATGGTAGCCGCCAAAAGGCGCGAAAAATAGTTTTTCAGAGCCGCAGTCTTGGTCGGCCATTGGATAATCTAGATCGGGAAAAAATTTATGCTGATCGATTCTAATATTCTGATCTATTCCCTTAACAGCGATTCACCTAAGAACCAAGCGGCCCAGGACTTTCTTCAATCGCAAAAAAAACTAATCTTCGCCCAACAAAACATTTTGGAAAGTTTGCGAATTCTTACCCATCCTAATTTTCCCAAACCGTTCTCCACAAAACTAGCCATCAAGGCGATTCGGGAAATTACCGATCAGGCTAAAATCATTTCTCCAACCTGGGAAACTCTCGATTTGGCTTTGGAGTTAATCGGGAAATACCGCGTCAGCGGAGCGGAAACTTTCGACGCCTATTTGGTAGCCACAGCAATAACCAATCACATTACCGAAATCGCCACCGATAACATCCGTCATCTGAGGCGATATTCCGAAATTCAAGTGTCAAATCCGTTTTAATTAGACCGACAGCAAACCGACGTCGGCAATCTGGAGCTGGGCAATGTTAGCTTCCGGTCTCAGCGGCCAGGAAAGATACGAATTCGTTACAAAAATCTCCCCAACCCCGGCAGCGCGCAACTTCTCAATCGCTTTGCCGGCACAAAGAGGATGGGTAGCCGCCACTGAAACTTCGGCGCCGCACTGTTCTTTCACGATCCGGGCGGCACCGGCCAGAGTCCCACCGGTATTGATCATGTCATCCACCAGCAGCAGGTGCTTGGCCGGACAAGTAGCCAAATCGCCATGAAGCTCAACCTCTCCCGGTCCGTGCCGTTCTTTTTTCAAAATATAAACCGGGGCGTGGAGAAACTCGCCCAGGGAATTGGCTCGCGCCACCGCTCCTTTGTCCGGTGCGACCACAGCCAAATTCGCGCTTGGCAAAATTGCTTGGATTTTATCCGCCAACAAGCGGTTGGCACTTAATTGAACGGTAGGAATCTTCCACTCGGCCATAAACTGCGGACTATGGATGTCCACCACCGTTACTTTATCGACGCCCAGGGATTCGATAGCCCGCAGCATAACGCGCGCCGCGGCGGCATCCCCCCCGCGCACATCACGCTCCTGCAAACTGTAGGGAAAATAAGGAATAAAGAGATGAATAGACTCTGCCGCCCGGCGCGCGGCCTCCAGCAAAATGAATAAACGCATTACTTGCCGATCCAACGGCTCCTGATCTTGGAAACCCGCCAGCAGGGTCAATTGATTGATCGGCTGCTTTGGTCGGTGTATCCGGACCCATTGTTCATCATTCGGATACTGGCCGCTCTCCCAAGACAATTCCTCGGCCGCCGCTAATGGCGCGCCACTCCACCGCCATTGGTCGGCTTGGAAAAAAAGCGTCACATCAATCATATTAGGGCCGGAAAAGATTAATAATGTCCTTGGCGGTCACTAACAGTATAAGCGACAATAGGAAAATAAAGCCAACTAAATTGGCCTTTTGTTCCCACCGCACTCTTCGGGAGCGGCCTAAAATACGCTCCAGCAGTACAAAAATGGCCCGTCCTCCGTCCAGAGCCGGAATGGGCAAAAGATTCATGATCGCTAAATTCACCGATAACTGGCCGGCAAAATATAACGCGCCGGTAATCCCCTGTTTCAAAATTCCCGTCTGAATCGCTTGATCAACAATACCCACCGGACCGGTAATATCTTTCGGAATTTCTCCCCGAATCAACAATCGGCCAACCATGTCGCCGAGCGATAGTAATACCAAGCGGCCCAAAACCAACGAGTCCTGCAGTCCCTGCCAAGCTCCGCGCAGCGGCATCTGCCACCAGGGATAAAATTTAAATTCGGTATCGTTCAAGCCGACTCCCAATAAACCGTCTTTCTCCGGCTTCTCGGACCGCAACTGGACGGAAAAATCCAACTCCTGCTCAGCCCGCTGAACGGTGAGATTGACCGTGTCGCCGGGATGAAGCCCGATTAAATCGATTAACTGTTGCGAGGTAGCAATCATTTCAGTCTCCTCGCCAAAAGTAAAACTAATCACCCGGTCACCAGCTTGGAGCCCATTTTTTTGGGCTGGGGACGACTCAGTCACCTCGGTGATCTCAGTAAAACCCCGAGGGGTCGGGATACCAACAAAGGAAAACAACAAAGCGAAAGCCACAACTCCAAAAACAAAATTCACGACCACGCCGGCCAAAATAATAAACAGGCGCTCGACCTGGGTTTTTCGGGCAAACATCTGCTCCTCCGGAATACCGATCTCGCTTTTCCCCGCCATCTGTTCGGCGTCGTCTCCATAGAGCTGCACAAACCCGCCAATAGGAATCGCGTTAAGAGAGAAAACCGTTCCCCACTTTTTAAATAGCGGCCGCAACCGCGGCGGATAGCCCAAACCGAACTCCGGCACATGAACGCCGACTCGTTTGGCCGCCAAGAAATGACCCAGCTCGTGGATCACCACCAGAAAAGACAAAATCAGCAAAAACCACAGTATCGTGCCAATGATCATGCCTGCTTACCTAAACTTGTTTTAGTTCCGCTTTTTTATCTTCACCAATCTGTTCGATAACCACGTTAAACTCCTCGACAATCTTCTGCAGCTCGTCGCGCTCGCGGGAAATATCGTCCTCGCTGATCCCGGCTTCGTCTTTCTGTCCCTCGATGTCTTTTTTGGAATCAGACCGTTGATTACGAACTGCCACGTGGGCTTCTTCAATCTTCTGATCGACCAGCTTGGCCAATTGCTGACGACGTTCCTCGGTCAGGGGCGGCAAAGACAGTCTGATCAACTGCTGGTCGACCACCGGATTCAAACCCAAGTTAGAGATCTGGATGGCTTTCTCAATATCCGTAATGACACCAGGATCATAGGCCTGCACCGTGAGTAAGGAAGCATCCGGAGCGGCGATCGCGGCCAGTTCGCGCAACTGCATTGAGGCACCGCCATAAGCGGTCACCAGCACGTTTAAGTTTTCAATCAGCGACGGTTGGGCCCGACCGGTCCGAATGGCGCGAAGCTCCTCTTTCAGATGTTCGATAATTTTTTGGGCTTTCTCGCGAAAATCATCCAGATACATCTTCGGTCCTCCGTTTCCCCTATTTTACACGTCCGGGTTACAATGGGAAAGCCATGTCCGTTTGCTTACCCGATTATTCTTCCCGATTCGCCTGTACTGGGCGGCTTTATCTGACGTTGCCGCTTATCCGGAAACCCTCAAGCTGTCCCGTTGGTTGGTTGCCTTTTGCTTGTGGGTCATTTATGCGCTTTTCTCTTTGGCCACTACCGTCGATTTCGGTTGGCGGACCCTCCCCTCCTGGCAAAATGACTGGCAACGATCTTGGGAAAAGATCAAACAAAATTGGCCGGAAAATCTTAACGCTGAATATCAATCGGGAAAACTCCAGCTTGATCCGGAACAAGTAATCATTCTCCCCTACCCCGCTCCGCTGACGAATCGACCGGGATTTCCGACCAACTTCCTCCGCCTTGACACCCGCCAGCCGCCGGAAAATCCCCATGACAGCCTGCTATTTATTACTAGTGAGAACCTGATCGCCGAGTCAACCGTCCCCCTCACTGAAATACTGGGCGACCAAAATTGGCGACTGACCAAAAACGATCTACCTAACTTTGACGATCAAATCAGAAAAATACTGGCCGTCATTGGACAATCCTTAATTATTTCCCATTTCCTTTTCTCTTGGGTTGGGTTGCTGGCCGCCAGATTAATCGGACTGATTTTTTATTCCTGGGTCGCGCAGGCGTTCTTTTATTTTGCTGGCACCCGCTTGCGGTTCGGGAAGACTTATGCCTTGGGAATGGTCGCTCTCCTACCGGCGGAAACGGCTCAACTCTTAATCGATCGGCTCTACCCAGCACAAAATCTGCCCGTATTCTGGTGGGTCTGGCTCATCATCATGGCCATCGTCGCCTGGGTAAATCGGAAGTCCCCGAAAAAGTAAACTTGCTCCACCCTCTTAAACAACATCTCTCCCATTTTGTAGTCGAGTTTATGGCTGGGAACATATATCTTCCCGCCAACTTGCGCCCAAAATGGGTGGGTAATGGCACAGGGAAGATCCGTTGGGAGGAACATTCAGGGACCGTTTACGTCCAGAATGGTAATTTAGGGACTCTTTCTGAGCCATTTCGGTGCCAACTTAAAACTAGGGACTTTTTGGGGACTGTTTGAGTCCAGATCGAAATCTCTGAAATTGATGGTCCGTAAAAGGTCCGCATAAAGTCCCCGATTTAAAGTCGGCACACTAAAGGTACCTAAAAGATCCTTATTCGACCAACCAGGGCCAAACCAGGACCAATGGAGGAACATTAAGGGAACATCTCCGAAACATTTACGGATCATTTCGGGCGCAAATTGCCGGGAGGATATAGATCCCCAAACTCGTGAAGCGGAACGTGAAAATCATATTTACCGCCCTTCTTCGACCGCCTGCTCTGCTTCTTTGATCGCCGCGGCCATGAATTTCTCAAGCCTTTTGATTGGGGTGAAGAAAAAATTTCCGCCTCGGTAGAATATTACCGAACCTAGATCCGCAACAAACGAAACTCGCCGACCAGTAATATTCTCCCCGACCTTTCCGGAAAGACCCTTCACCATGTCGCGAATATTGCGACCGTCGCGGATAGTATTCCTGCTCGTAAAGTTCTTCGACGTTAGCCGGTTCCATGCTGGCCACCTGCATTGCCAGTTCCTTGGCGAGGGTGCGGAATTCATCATTACGGGCCACGAAATCCGTTTCACAGAGCAACGTCACCATGGCGGCCAACTTACCGTTGGTGTGGACGTAAACACCCACGAAACCCTCGTTGGTCTCGCGATCGGCTTTCTTCTCCGCTTTGGTGAAGCCACGTTCTTTCACCAATTGGCGGGCCCGATCGAGATCACCGTTGGCTTCTTCCAACGCGTGCTTGGCGTCCATGATGCCGGCACCGGTTTCTTCGCGCAGTTGCTTGACTTGATCCATCGTGACCGCCATATTACTTGCTCCCCAATTTCTTGCCCTCACCGTAAGCCTGCGCGACCAGGTCAGTCAGGATCTTAATCGAGGACACGGCGTCGTCGTTACCCGGAATGACAAAGTTAATATCTTCCGGATTGCCGTTGCTGTCCACCACGGCAATAATCGGCACACCGACGGTCTTGGCTTCCTTAATTGCCACCGATTCCTCGGAAACGTCAACGACAAAGATCGCGTCCGGAATGCGGTTTAATTCAGCGACGCCTTCAAAAAAGCGAGACAAACGATCGGCCGTTTTTTGCAGCTGGGTGCGTTCGTACTTGGTGTACTGGTCGATATTTGCCCTCGGCCAAACCCTTTTTAATGTCGTTCATCTTGCGGATCGACTTGCTGACCTGTTCCCAGTTGGTGATCAGACCACCGAGCCAACGGGTGGTGATGTACATGGCGCCAACCGATTGGGCGGCTTCTTTGACGATATCGCCGGCTTGGCGCTTGGTACCGACAAAAACCAGGGTTTTGCCCTGCTTGCCCAATTCGCGGGCAAAGTTCATGGCCTGCTCCAGCTGCTCTGCCGTCTTGACCAAATCGAAAATATGGACCCCGTCGCGAGCGTCGTAAATATACTGGCGCATCTTGGGATTCCAGCGCTGAGCCTGGTGTCCGAAATGGACGCCGGCTTCCAATAACGCTTTTAAATCAACCTGAGTATTTTGGACGTTTTCTCCGCCATACTGCTCCTTTTTCTTGCCTTTTGGGCCCTCCCCCGCGATTTACCGTTAACGGCAAGGTTGCGCCGCGAGGTGTAAGTTTTTACCGAGCGGTAGTATATCACACTTGACACTCAAATCAAACTATCCTATAATTCCGCGGTATGAAAAAGATGAGACCGATCGAGACTGGAACCGGACCCCGCTGGCTGGTTGTCGACGTTGACGAAACTCTGGTCAATAGTCTCCGCCGCACTTGGGAACAGCTAAATAAGATTGCTACCCAAGTCTATGGCGCAGAAGCCAAACGTTTGCCTTCTTATGTCGCTTTTTGTCAACAAGGTCCCAAGGTTTACAAACCTACCCTTGGAGAAAATTTCTTTTTTCTGCAGGATCAGATGATCCAAAGTCGGAAATTCAACGCTACTATGGAGCCAGTTCCGGGTGCCCAGGAGGCTATGGCTGCTTTGGCTCCACACGTTTTATTCTATCTGACCGCTCGACCGAGACATTTGCGGGATGTCACCCACGCTGATTTGCAACGCAATAATTTTCCCAATCGACCAGTTATTGCCAGCCCGAATGAATTTAATCCCCCACCCGTCTGGAAAATCAGCGTACTTAATGACTTAGCTTGGCACCATGAAGCCACCATGGTAATAATTGATAATTCTTTCGCCCTACATCGCGCCATCCACAGCTTTGACCTTCCCGCGGTGAAGTCCCGTTTGTTCAAAGGGCCCAACACCCCCAACCATCCTGATGCCATGACCTGGCCGGAAATTGTTGAAGACTTGCTTCGGTAATCGACCCAGGTGAACTCCGATGAAATTTAATCAGAAAGAACAAACCGGAATCAAGCTGGCCGTTGACGTTGATGAGACGGTCTTTGATTCTCGTCGTCGCTCCTATGAACAGCTCAATAAAATTGCGATTCAGGTTTATGGCGTCTCGCCCGAGGCTCTGCCGTCCTTTGCTAATTTTTCCCGCCACGGTCATAAAATTTACCTGCCCATTTTTGGCAAAGAAGATCTTCATTTTTTACAGACAGAAATGATTTTCAACCGAAAGTTTAATACTGAAATGAGGCCAGTTTCCGGAGCGCGGGAGGCGCTGGAGACGCTAGCCCCACATGTTCTGCTCTACTTAACCGCTCGGCCAAGCCACTTAGAACAACTAACCCATAATGAGATTGTCACCTCTGGATTCCCAGACCGCACCGTCATCGCTAGTCCTGGTCTCTACAACGCTGACGCCGAATGGAAAATCGATGTGTTATTGGATCTAGCCCATTACTACGATGTCATCATGCTGATGATTGATGATTCGGAACTGTTGTTTAATTTAATCCAAAAATATAACTTTCCCCAGATTAAGGCGCGCCTAATCAAAACGGAAAGAACGCGGCACAACCGTCACGCGAAAACCTGGCCGCAAATTGTGAACGAGATCTTACGTTAAGAAACGATCGTCCCGATCTTCTCGCCCCGCACGACTTTCAGCAGATTTCCCGGCGTGTAAACGTTAAAGACCACAATGTGGACATTGCTATCCCGGCACAAGGCAATCGCTGAGTCGTCCATAATCTTGATTTTGTCGTTGGTCAGCGCTTCGCGGAAAGACACATCTTTCAGCAATGTCGCCTTGGGATTCTTGACCGGATCCTCGGTGTAAACACCGTCGACTTTGGTCGCTTTGAGAATGGCGTCGCATTTCAACTCCAGACCACGCAACGCCGCGCCGGTATCCGTGGTCACGTAAGGCAAGCCGGTACCGGCACCTAAAATTACCAATCTCCCCTTTTCCAGGTGGCGAATGGCGCGGCGGCGAATAAACGGCTCGGCGACCTCCATCATGTGAATCGCACTCATTAGTCGCGTGTCCAGGCCGGAAGTCTCCAGCGCGTCTTGCAGCGCCAGGCCGTTGAATACCGTGGCCAACATGCCCATATAGTCGGCTGTAGCCCGGTCCATCTTGCCATCGGCGCTGGCGGCCGCCCCCCGCATCAAGTTGCCACCACCGGGCACTAGCGCCACCTGCACTCCCGCCTTCACCACTTGGACAATTTCTTTGGCGATATATTGAATAAAACTCGGATCGAGGCCGCTCTCTTTGTCGCCGGCTAACGATTCGCCCGAAATTTTTAAGAGGATCCGATGGTACTTCAACCCTTGACCGCTCGCCATAATTCCCTTTCCCAGGATTTTTCTTATTATATGTCAGATACCCGGTTTTTGTAATTTGAAGAGATTTTCTAACAGACAAGCGCGCGTCACCGGCCCAACCCCACCTGGAACGGGAGTCCAGGCGCTCGATCTATCAATGGCGGCGGGCGAGAATTCCGGCAACGGCGCACCGACGTCGATTAGGATAGAACCAGGTTTAACCCAATCAGCCGACACCAAACTCGCTCGACCAGAAGCCGAGACAATAATATCGGCGGCGGGAAGGATTTTTTCCAAATCGCTTTGGGAAGAAATTAAGTCACAGTCGACTCCTAATAGGTGGAAACCATAACTGGCCGGTTTTCCGACAATCACGGAGCGGCCGATCACCACCACCTTTTTTTGGCGCAGGGCTTCCAGACTCCAGCTAAGGTCGAGCGCGATGTCGATCACGGCCTGGGCGGTGGCGGGAAAAATATAAGCGTCGAGATTGTCGTGAACCAGCTGGCGTCCCGAGCGGATTTGTTCAGATAATTGTTCTAAGCGAAATAGCGACAGTGGTGCTAGGCAGTCGACGTCCTTGCCAGGCGGAATACTTTCGGCAATGCCGGACCACCAGTTGGAAAATTGTTCATATTGGCCGCCATGGACCGCCAGAAAACGTTCGGCGGAGGGTTTTTGAACCAGCAATCCGTCAACGTTGCGGTTGCGCGCCGCGGCGTGGACGGCCTTTAGCCAGTCCCCCCGCGGCGCGCGCAAAGATAATGGCAAAGCCTCATAAACCATTCCGACTGACTCAGCATCTCTCTGCTTGAGTTTAGTGTAGGTCACGCTGGAATGGTCCTCATAAGGGAAGATCGAAACTAGTTTGGGCGGACGATCGTGATGTAACCGCCACTGAGTCACCCGCTCCGCCACGCGATCGAGTTTATTTTGGGCAAACAATTTTCCGTCAAAGCGAATCGCCATGGCTCGATTATACGGCCATCCGATCCTCAAACGGAAAAGCGCCGGAGGGCGGCCACGTTGAAAGCGTCCGGACCCTTGCCATCAAGTCCGGGTGCTTCGGTAATCAGGGAAATCGATTTCGCCCGAGGGTGGTGCAGTAACTTCTGAAAACTTTCGGCCGGAACATTGCCGCGGCCAACGTTGTCGTGCCGGTCGCGGTGGCTGCCAAAAGTATCGCGCGAATCATTAGCGTGAATACATTTCAGGGTGTCCCACAATTCCAGTCGATCTAGCTCGGCCAATAAATCTCGCTCACCGCCATCATCGCCAATCGAATAACCCGCTGCCCAGCCGTGACAAACGTCGTAACACCAACCCAGCGTTGGCCGATCAACGGCGTCCAATAACCAGCGGATCTCGCCCAAATCGGAACAAAGTTTTCCTTTCTGTCCGGCCGAGTTTTCTAACAACAACGGCACGTTGGAACCGGCTTCGTCGATTATTTGCCTAATTAGCACTGCGATCTTTTCCCTGCTAGCCGGCCAATCGCCTACCAGGAGGGAGCCCAAATGAACCACCACCCCGGCGCAAGCGAAATATTGCCCAAACTTTAGGTCATAAATCAGTGCATTTACCGATTTTTGAACAAGTTCTTTATTTCTGCTGCCAAGATTGATTAAGTACAAGGCGTGAACGAAGATTGGCCGAATGTCATGGTCATAGGCATATTTTTTGAAGCCAGTCAGCTCGGTCGGATTCAGCGGCTTGCGCGCCCAGCTCCGTGGCGAACCGGAAAAAATTTGCAGACAATTGGCCTCAATTTTTACGGCCGAATCAACCGCGTTGGTCAGCGCCCCGGCAATCGAAAGATGCGCGCCAACGCGCCTCACGCGCACACTCCCCGCGCTTGGATTTCCTCCCAGACATCTTCCTCAATATCTTCAATGGAGCGGGAAGCATCAATAATTTGCCAGCGATCACGATTATCCTGCTCCGCTATTTGCAAATAACCTTGGCGGACCTGCTCGTGAAAATCTAGTTTCTCCATTTCCAGCCGATTGGCATCACCGGCGTCAATCCGCCGCTTCAGGCCAATTTCCGGAGCAACGTCCAACAAGAATGTGACGTCCGGATAAGTATTAGCCGTGGAAATGTCGTTTAATTGCTCGATTAAGTCGACCCCAAAACCACGCACCATGCCCTGGTAAACCACGGAAGAATCGCGCGTACGATCCATCAGGACCACTTTGCCGGACTTCAAGCTTGGCAGCACAATCTCGCGATACAACTGTGCCCGAGCCGCCTGAAACAACAGCACTTCCGCGGTGTAAGCGATGCCGATATTTTTGGCGGACAGAACGACCTCGCGGATCTGCTCGGAAATGACGGTCCCGCCAGGCTCACGCAGGGCGACGACTTCTTTGCCACAAGAAAACAAGCGGTCGCGGAGACGTTTGATTTGGACGGTCTTGCCGGCCCCCTCGCCACCTTCAAAAGAGATTAGCCAGCCTTGTCCTTCGTCGCGTTGATCCATCTTGCCCCTCTCTAACTATATCACTGTACCGATGCCAAAACCTTATCGATAGTCAGCGTAAAATTCTTGATTAAGTTTTCTCTGCCCAAACCAACGATTGATTTTCTTCTTCGCAAAAGCATAACCCTCGAGTCGTTGATATTTCTCTCCGGACAATCTCTTCAAAGTCCAGTGGTACCAATAACTTGGCAAACTCTCCCGTTGACTGTGTTGAAATTCTTTAGCGTCATATTTGACGACGTTGCGACCGTCTTTTTCAATGATTGCCTCATGTGGATTTACTTCTAATAGGGAGAATAAGCTCCAGGTCAGACCCATAATTTGATCTAGATGCTGGCTCATGATTTCGCGTAATTCAGGTAAAAGCGAATTGGCGTCGACTTGTCCTTTAAAATCGATAGAGGCTAGAGCACCAGCTTGGCTTTCTAACCGGTTTTGAGTGCCAAGTATTTGCTCTCCCGATCTTGATCGAATTTAATCGGATCATTCCAACCGCCATCAGAAAAACTCAAGTGCTCTCTGCTGACAAAATCCTTGAGCCAATTGTCTGTCGAGGCAATCCCCTATCTTGCGCAAGATGCCAAGGGCAAAGATGGCGATATCCGCAATCTCCTGTTCGCGATACTTTTCCAAAGTCATGCCGTCAGACGTATGCCCATTAAGTTCTTCGATCTCGCCGGAATTAAAAAACCCAAGAAGGCAGCAATATTTTGGATTATGCGCTTCCAGAACCGGGCGATCCTGATAAAACAACTTCTGCAGATACCGGAGGTAATCCAGGCTGTGAATATTGATTGGGTACGTCTGGTAATTTCTGGTCACTCCAATACACTACCGATGTTGCGTTTTGCCACAATCGAATCGCTAAATGTTGGAGAAATTAGAGTCAACTACATCAAAAAACAACAAATGGTGAAGAGCGTGAGCACATCCGACAAAAGTTTTTTTACCAGAAGTTTTTGCAAGGAATTTGAGGGACTAACCTTGGACGCACTCACCTCTGGAAGGTCTGACCTTCAACGGCCGGTAGCTGCCAAACCCGCCGCGATCGCATTGCCCAGATGTTCAACCACTCTCCAGATCGACTCGAGCATAGGGCAAGATCAGCATCTGCACTACCCGCTCCCCTTTTTCCACCGTTACCGGCTGATGCCGTCCGGTTGTAGAGCGCGGCGCGGTACTCGTCGTTATCGCCGCAATAATCCGCGTCTCCCACTCCGATCCCGTTGGCCAGCATCAAGCCCTTTTTATGCAGCGAGGACCGCGCCGCCAGCAGCGCCCAATGATCGCGGAGGCAACTCGATCGCGATATTTAAGCGGTACCAACTTGACTTCTCCGGGCGGAATAATCGTTTCTTCCCGGGCCGCCAAATCAAAAGCCACCGCACCCTTGGTCTGGTATTTCGGTGGCGGCAACGACGGATCGAATAACTTAAACTTCATGTTCATTCAAAGTCCTTCCAGATTTTCGACGGATTGGGCGTGTCTTGGTTCTGATACTTATTGTCGGTAGTGTACGGCTTGGGACGAGGGTGTTCGCAGCGCCATCATCGCCAGTTGAGCGATGCGCATGCCAGCGTATAACTTAATCGGCAATTTGCTGATGTTGGTCATCTCCAAGCGTCAGATAACCGGCAAATCCCGGTTTGACCATCGAGGCGGTCGCGTGGACGATGAGGCCGATCCGGCCCAGGCTGGAACGGCCCTCAATGATGCCGCTGATGCTCGGCGCCAAGGTAACAATTTCGGCCGTACTGCCCAAGACGAACTCGCCCGGATGAATCACGAAAGATTTGATCGCTGGCCTTGACCTTCACTTTTTCCGTAACGTCGAACGGCTCGCGCACGTCAATATGGGTCACGCTGGTATTGCGAAAAACTAAAAAAGTGTCGTGCAAAGTCAAATCGATGGTCGCGCCGGAGATATGTTGCTCCACAAAGGCTTGACCCTAAGCTCGCCCATTTCGATCGCCGCCCGCAAATCAACGTCCGAATACATCATTCGGCCCCAACCTCTGTCTTGCTCGCCCAATTTTCTCTTTTTTGACGCCGGGTTTGCTCCAACTGGCGAAGTCACATTCCGGATAGCGCGAACAACCATAAAAATTCCGGCCGGTCTTGGTCCGCTTGACCACCACCTCGCCTTCGCCGCATTTGGGACAAGGCATGTCGATCGTCTCGAGGATACTTATCGGTGAAGTCGCAATCGGGATAACGAGTACAGGAAATGAACTTGCCGAAACGACCGGTGCGAATAATTAACTCGCCCTGCTCGTGTTCTCGCGGCTCGGTAAGCCTCTTTTCCGCCGGCGGTCAGAGGTCGACCAGAGTCTGGTGCTGCTCCGCCAATTTGGCAAATTCTTCTGCGGAAACGCCGCACTTGGGACAGGGCTTGTCCAACGGTTCGATCGGAATCGGCGCGCGCTCGGCCGTCTTTTCCACCTCGATCAACTTTTTCTCGAACGGTCCGTAAAAATCCGCCAACACCTTGGTCCATTTTTTGTGGCCGAGCGCGATCTCGTCCAGATCGTCTTCCATGTGGGCGGTAAAGTCATAATCCAAAATCTCGGGGAAAATTCTTCACTAAAAAGGTATCAACGGTCCGTCCGATCGGCGTCGGTGCAAAGGCTTTGTTTACCCGCTCAACGTAGCTACGGTCGATAATGACGGAAATAATCGAGGCGTAAGTGCTCGGTCGGCCGATCCCCCGCTTCTCCAGCTCTTTAACTAATGAGGCATCGTTGAAGCGCGGCGGCGGCTGGGTGAACTTTTGCGCCGTCAATAAATCGAGCAGGTCAAGCTTGTCCCCGACCGCCACTTCCGGCAAAATAACGTCTTCGCCGCCGGGAAAAAGCTTCATCCAACCGTCGAAGGTGATCACCGATCCGGTCACGCGGGCGGCCAGGGAATTTTGTCCTTTTTCACCCTTGGCGGTAATGGTAGTCTGATCGTAAACGGCCGCATTCATTTGGCTGGCCATAAAGCGGCGGAAAATCAGATCATAAAGCTTGACGTGCGGCGCGGTAAACTTGCCGTTTTCTTCAACCGCGGATTGATCGCTGGTAGCGCGGATCGCTTCATGAGCTTCCTGGGCATTTTTGCTTTTGGTGGCGATAAAGGTTCGGTTTTTCCGGCAGATACTTGGCGCCAAACTCCCGGGAAATATAGTCGCGGGCGATACTGATTGCCTGACTAGACAACGCGGTGGAGTCGGTACGGTGGTAAGTAATAAATCCCTCTTCATACAATTGCTGCGCCAGCTGCATCGTGCGCCGGGCGCTATAGCCCAGTCGGTTCGCCGCCGCCTGCTGCAAAGTCGAGGTCGTAAACGGCGACAAAGCCCGGCGAGTACGTTGCTTTTTCTCAATGTCCCGGACTGAATAGACCGCTTCTTTAGCCCAGTTAGTCACTCCGTCGACGTCTTTTTGGCTGTGGGGTTCGTAAGCCTGGCCACCAAGCTCGACTACCCTGGCCAGGAACTTGCCCTTCTCGGCAGAAAGTTCAACGTCTACCTCCCAGTACTCTTCCGGTTTGAAGGCCTCGATTTCCAACTCGCGCTCCACGATCAATCGCAACGCCACCGACTGTACCCGGCCGGCTGACAAACCGCGGCGGACCTTCTTCCAGAGCACCGGTGACATCTTGTAACCCACCAAGCGATCTAAAACACGGCGCGCCTGTTGGGCATCAATAAGATCCACGTTCAGCTTCTGCGGGTGGGCGATCGCCGCTAGCACCGCATCTTTGGTAATCTCATGGAATACGGCGCGCTCCGCCTTCTCGGACAACTTTCTTGTTTTCCCAGGACTCCAACAGATGCCAGGAAATCGCCTCCCCTTCCCGGTCCGGGTCAGTGGCGAGATAAATATGATCGGCTTTTTTCGCCAAGTCCGGCTAACTTTTTAATAATCGGCCCCGAACCGCGAATCGGTTGATAAGTCGGCGCAAAATCCTTCTCAATGTCCACGCCCAATTTGGATTTCGGCAAATCGCGCACATGGCCGCGCGAAGCCTCCACCACAAAATCGGCCCCGAGATACTGGGACAATTTCTTGGCTTTGGTCGGCGATTCAACAATTACGAGGTTCATAAACTAAGACTGTACCATACCGGCGAGCTCACAGGTACCCAGACGCTGCGTAATAACGCCGCGGGCCTCGAGCTCAAAACGGGTATTCTCCCAGGTTTCGTAGTCAATGCAATCAGGAATCTACAGCGAAGAGTCAGGACACGGCCACCGTGGCCAGTAATTGTCGCAAAAAAATGTTTCTCGGTTTATGTTTTCGGCCAGATTGAGAAGAACCGACGCGCGCGCTTCCCGCGATGCGGCAATCTCCAAATAATCGAGAATATTTTCCACGTCACCACAATCTGGACCGCATCATCGCTCGGAAAACTTCTGCAATACTTCAGTATTTTTGTTGTAGCCAGAGGCGGAAAGCACCATTACTTTTCGGTCTAACTCGATCGCGGCGTTGGCGGTGATTATCGTGCCGCTATGCGGGCCGCCCTCAATCACCAGCACCCCTAGGCCAGGCGGCAATCACCCGGTTGCGGAAAGGGAAATGCCATTTGAGCGCCCTCAGACCTGGGGCGAGAACTCGGAAATCCAGACCACTTGCGGATTTCGCGCCAGCTCGCGACAATAAAAGGCATTCTCTCAATTCCACAGCCCAATACGCCGATCGTCTGGCCTCCGGCTTTCATCGCCGTCGCGTGCGCCACCCAGTCAATGCCGCGAGCGCAACCAGAAACAATGCCAAAACCATAGGTTGCCGGCCAATTCCCCGACCAGGTCGCGAGTGGATCGGGCTCCGTGGGTGGTCATGTTCGCGAGCCGACCACGGCCAATCGATGCGGTGCTAATTCTTGCGAGCGGTTGAGTGCTCCAAAGCACGGTTGGCGGCTCATCGATTTCGATAAATTCCGGCGGATAATCGTGGATCCAAAAAAGTGGTAGCCTGAATGCCCTTGTCGCTTTAATTCCTCGTTTTGTCCCGCCAAATTTCCGATTGGTCGCGAGTGACTGATACCTTCGATGTTCCGAGCCAGAAATAAATTAATCGTTCCCACTCCCGCTGGGCCTGTTTCTCTCCCAACCGTCGCTCAAGATTGCTTGAAAAAACTCAAACCACTCGTGCTCGTCGGCTTCACTCCACCAGATTACCGTTTCTTCCGTCTCCGAGCTTGCTCGGCTATCCGTCCGACTAAGTATGCAGTCCAGTTCGATGCTTCGAAGGCGCCCTTTAAGGTAATCACTAGATCGCGCGGAGAAAATCGATTAGTCATGCTCGCAACTTAGCAAACAAATCTAACCAAAGGCTTACCGATAATTGATTTTTAGCTTAATCGACAACAATTTTTTGCTTGATTATATCCTCGAGTGAGATCCGTGGGGCATTTCTGTCGAGATAAATACTGCGATAAGTAAATTAAAAGGGCTCCATTAAACTGACAGCGGTAACAATTCGGTAATTGTTTAAATCGCTACTGTTTCACGTTGGGCACTGGAGGATTGGCGACAACGTTGGAGTGAATGATTAATCTAGCGGTGCTCCATCCACCAATCGACAATCTCGCGCCGACCGGCGCCGCGTCGGTCGAACCTTCCGGTACGGTTGCTCTTCATCAGACTCAACTAACACGGTAATTACCAAGATCAGCCGTAAACTCCGGCGTTCTCCGGATCCTGTCTTTCCTGTCGACTGACCGCCGCCGTAAACCAGGCGTGTGTTGGCGATGGCCCTGGTCATCTTCCTGACCAAACTCAGCGGTTCCGGTTTTACACATCACGTCATAAGGAGTATCAAAAAACGGATAACCGGTACCACCGGAGCTACAAACCTGGCGCAAACCACGGACCACTAGTGCCAATGACTCCGTCTCCAACGACACCTCGGAGCAATGGTCGGCTTCGGCCAATAAAATTTTTGGTTCGCATTTGCGGCCCCGAGTAGCCACCGTGGTCATGAGAGTCTGCAACTGGATTGGCGTTACCAGAACATCACCCTGACCGATACCCATATGATAAGTATTACCCAAATACCACTTTTCACCAAACTTCCGTTGCTTCCAGTTGGGATCGGGAATAATCCCCTCGCGCTCACCGGGAAAAATCTGCTGTGTTGGCACACCGAGGGAAAAATGTCGGGCAAACTGCGCCAATCGCTCGGGACCGAGCCACTCGGCCACTTTATAAAAAAAAGTGTCGTTGCTGCGGGCAAGAGCGCGCACGATAGAAATTTCCCCCTCCATCCGACCATACTGGCGCCAATACCAGTTGGCATATTCGAAATCACCGACTTTTAAAACCCCCTCATCCCGCACTTTAGTGCGTTCATCAATCGCCTTATATTCCAGTCCGGCCAGGGCGGTGACGATTTTAAAAATCGAACCAGGTGGATAGGTTGCCGCCATCGGGCGAAAAAGAAAAGGATTGTTGGGAAAATCGAGCGCTGCGGACAAGCTGGGTGCCACCAGCTGCTGCTGAATATCTTCCGCCCATTGGTCCAGCGCGGCGCGGGACGGATTAGTTTCCGGCAAAAAACTGGGCTTACTAACCATTGCCAAGCACTTCACCCGTCTGAGGTACCGACACCACTACCGCCCCGCGCCGCGGACCAAGCGCCGCAAAGGCCGCTGCCGATAATTCAGCGTCAATGGTCAAAGCCAAGGGCTGGCCAACCTGAGGCAAATGTTGGGCCAAAACTCGAGTGGCTTTCCCAAGGGCATTCCGCTCGTAGAGAATCGTACCGTCCTGTCCAGCCAATTCGGCTTGCTTTAGCCTTTCTATACCGGTCCGACCAATCACTACCTCACTCGACTGCTGCGGTTGCTGAGCGTAGCCGACTAAATGGGAAGTCATGGTCCCAATGGGTAAACGCGGGCATAGCTCGTGCGAATCTGAGCCGGTGCCGTCGCTAAAAGCGGCATGGCTTCCTCCGCCGTAATCAATCGTTCCTGCGATTGGCGCCCCTCCTCATAAACCTCGGTATATTGCAGCCGGTTTTCGGCCAGAACTTCACCCTGTCGATCAATAATCAAGCCCCGAGGCGCGCGCACGGTTTGCCGAAAAATCCGATTGCGTTCGGCTAAAGAGGCATATTGGCGACCCTGCCGACGCCTTGTACCCAAACCGTGCGCGCGCGACCAAAGTCACCGCGAAAATCGGCCACCATCCTAAAAATACCGAGTCTTATTTTCTGCGCTGCCACCATAGCACCGATCCTGCTTCCCAACCATTAACCACCACTAAAGCCATCACCTGCCGAACCACCGATCAATCGGGAATAAATTGACCGGCCAGTAGAAAAATGCCGCAAACAAACCACCAAAAATAATATCTCCCACCCAACGCCGCCAACCGCGAGATTCGGGTGCCCACAGTTCCAACCAAACCAAGGCCGCGCCCCAACAGAATCACATTGATACCCAATGGATGTTGGGCCAAGACATCAACCTGCAAACCAAATACAATCACCAAGATTGCCGCAAACCAGGGTTGAGCTGACCGGCTAAGCACCCGAACCATCCACCAGAAAAGCACCGGCCAACCAAACAGAACCGCAGCCGGAAGAAGAAGCCACATGCCAACTACTAGGCCAAACCTCCCCCATCGGGGGTGGAGACCGGGAATTAGTCCGAACATGACTGCTCCTTCACACCTAGCTGCACGGTAACCCAATCAATCTGCGCCGGTATAAACAAAGGATCAACTTCCACGGTCATGGATCCGGTCGCGGCATCAGCCGCCACTTGCCGTACCGTTCCTATCGGTTTGTCGGGTGGTATGGCCCCCAACCCTTGGGTTAAAACCAGATCGCCTGATTGAACTCCTGAGCGAAGCGACAAAGCCACGACTTCGGTTACGCCGCGGGAATTCTGTAATAAACCCCTGGCCGATGCAGTACCAATCTTTACCGGTTGACGAAAGTCCTGGCCCAAAATAGTACGGACTTCACTAAATCCGGGTTCGCTATGAGTAACTTGCCCCACTAAGCTGCCCTGAAAATAAACCGGTGTTTCGGAGTGAATTCCATGTTGGCACCCACCATCGATAAACCACTCCCCGCCGCCGCCGTAAAACCGAAAAACTGCCTGCTCATCATTCTGACGTCCCAACTCGGCGCGAAGTAGCAAATTCTCCTTTTCCAAATCCACCAGATGAGATCCTTGAATCCGATTAGTGGCCAACTCTTTTTCGGCGGCGGCCAAACGCTCGCCACCTTGACGGACAAACGCCGCCATATTTTTCCACGCTTGAAAAGATTCCCGCGAAGTTCTTGCCGCCGCCAGGCCTGGTTGCAGGACCAAAAAATTGTCTGGCGCAATCGGGCATCGAGACCACCCTGTTGTAATACTAAGAAGAATAGACCACTGCCAATAATCAGTCCCCAACGGAGAAAAGAACGAAGGTGATTCAATCGACATCATTTTTTCGCCCCTTGCAGCGTAGCGTAGGGCGCATTAGCCGCAACGCGGACTGGCACCCCTAAAGTTTCCGCCCAAGTCTCAACCGATCCGACCAACTCCGCTCCCCCGCCAACTACCAGCCAGCCCTGCTGCCGGAAAAAGGCCGCCTGTTCGGGATTCAAATCTCTTACCAGCTTTGCCATCAACTTAAGCGCCTCTTCCGCAAACGCTTGCCTTGTCTGAGTCAAAATTTTGTTATTCAAAGTCCCCACTACCGGACGGGCCGACCGTTCATCGTAAGCTACGTGCGTCACCCCCCATTGTTGACTATATAGACTGGCCAGTGGAAAAGAACGTCGGCTGTCCTTTCGTTCGGCAGCAATCAGTTGTCGGCAAAATTCGCTCAAGCTCAAGTGAGGAGCACTCGCCAGACATAAAACCGTTTCACCGGAATAAATTACGACTCTCAGCTGTGAAAAGCCCCAGTCAACTACGCCCATGATCGGCACGGTCTTAGATCGGCCGACCTGTGATTTGACCAAAGTGGCTAAAGGATCAAAGTGCTCGATCCATCCCACACCGACTTCACGAAGGGTTTTTTCCAACCACGTCGCGTGTAAAGGAGGGATGTTGGGAGGCAATAATAGAGTAACTCGCCAGCGCTCCCACCAATCGCCGCTCGCTTGAGACTGTTCTAAAGCCAGTCTTAATATTTCCCGCAGCAAATAGCGGTGTGTGATACGATCAGCCCAAAATGGACGCCAAAAAGCCATTTCGTCTGACAATTTTCCCTCCCGGCCCGCTGCCTCTTCACCCAGAGCAATGATCTGTCCCTCTTTATCGACCACCGCTGCAGCCGGCAACTCGACTGCCAAACCACGACCGGGACGCCAAACTCGCACATAAGCTCCGCCCACGGAAATAATCATATCCTTCATTGTACAAACTTCCCCTGATTTGTTAATCTGGCGACATGCGCCGCCTTATCGTGTGGGTTTTCCACGCTCTGGTCATTACCGTTCCGTTTGCATTCACCGCCATCAACGACGAGCTTTTCGAATTTAACAAAATGATGTTGATTTATGTCTACACCGCCTTGATTGCCGGAGCTTGGATCATTCGGATGTTGCGTGAAAAAAGATTGATCTTTCAAAAAACTCCCCTCTTCTTTCCGCTGATCTTCTTTTTGCTTAGTCAGGTGCTGTCCACTCTTACTTCGATTCACCCGGCGACCAGTATTTTTGGCTATTATTCTCGCTTTCACGGCGGATTGCTATCAAGTCTTAGCTACCTCTTGCTCTATTTTGCCGCCGCCAGCAACCTCCGCCGTCCCGATCTCCGGCCGTTGATCCGCTCTTTGGTCTGGTCAGGTTTGGGGGCGGCGCTTTATGCTCTGCCGGAACATTTTGGCATTTCACCAAGTTGCGTCCTAATTACCGGGGAATTTTCCGTCAGTTGCTGGGTTCAGGACGTTCAAACCCGCGTTTTCGGCACCTTTGGTCAACCCAACTGGCTGGCCGCTTACCTTCTTCTGATGTTGCCGCTGGCAATCTGGCTGCGGCAAACTAGCCTATCTAAATGGGAACGCTGGTTGAGCGCCGCCATGGTGCCGATTTTTTATGCGGTACTACTGTTTACCGGATCGCGCTCGGGATTCCTGGGATTGCTAGTCGGAATAGGTTTTTTCGGTCTGCATCGACTCAGCGCCTCAGGATTACTCCACTCAATTTGGCGAGCAATCCGATTTGGTGATCAGACAACCTGGGAAAAAATTCGTCTGCCGGTGATGGTGGGGACCAAAATCGCCACTCTGTCCCTGGGATCAATGTTGATTTTGACTTTGGTCTTTGGAACCCCGTTCACTCCGTCGGTCACCAAATATCTCACCAGCAAAAGTTCAATCTCCACTCCAGTTCCGGTCGCGACCGCGGAAGTCGCTCCCCCTTCCGGCACAGTGCTCGACAGCGGCGGCACCAACTCCGGCGAAATTCGGCGCATTGTCTGGCAGGGCGCTTTGGCAGTCTGGCGCCGCTACCCAATCTTTGGTTCCGGCGTGGAAACTTTCGCTTACAGCTATTACCAGGATCGGCCTATGGAGCACAACTTAGTTTCCGAGTGGGATTTTCTTTACAACAAGGCGCACAACGAATTTCTTAATGCGCTCGCCACCACCGGTGCGGTGGGATTGGCCGCCCTGTTTTGGCTGATGGGATCAGTGATGTTTCGGCTTTTTCGCCGCTCCTCCTTATTGGCTACCGCGGTATTGTCGGGCTATACAGCTCTAGCTGTTTCCAATTTTTTTGGTTTTTCGACCGTAATGGTGGGAGTGTTGTTTTTTCTCTTACCAGCCCTCGTCTTTATCGAGGAGCGGGCGGGCGATCCTGAGTTAAAACCAGCTGCTAAGCATCCCCGCCCTCACGCCGGTCAATCGACCGAGCTAGAGTTTGAACTGGATACCGCAGTACTGGGACAAGCTTTAGTGTGTTTTTTCACTTTGGCGGCGATCTGGTTAGTCTGGCGTAGTTGGGATAATGATCGATTGTTGGCTTCAGCCAAGCGCCAGGTTGCGCTCGGCCAATCTCTAGCCGCCTATCAGGAATTTTCGGCCCTGACTACCCGCGCGCCTAACGAAGCTCTTTTCTGGGATGAAAGTTCGGTTTTCCTGGCGGGATTAGCGGCGGCAGCCGGACCAACCGATGCCACCCTCGCTGCCCAGCTGGCCAACGAGGCCGCCGCCGCCTCCGACCAGGCGGTCTCCTTAAATCCGGTCCATCTCAGCCTTTGGAAATCCCGGGCCAAGGTTTACTTATATTTAGCCACTCTCAATCCCAGTTTTTATAACTTGGCTCTCGAAGCCCTGGATCAGGCGGCGCGGTTAGCTCCTACCGATCCGAAAATTCAGTTTAACCGCGCGGTTCTCCTCTCTAATCTGGAAAGATTCGAAGAAGCCCGCGCCGCTTTCGAAAGCGCCATTACCATGAAGCCAAATTATGAACAGGCCAAACAAGAATATGAACAGTTCCAACAAAAAATCGCCACCCAATCGGCTAAGCAACCTTAGCTTATAATACCCTTATGAAAACGGCCAAAATCGTCATCGCTCCGCATGCTGCGCTGCGTCAAACTGCTCAACCGATCGAACGGGCCGACGACTCCATCCGCCACTTGATTAAAACTTTGGCCGCTACTCTGGCCGATACCGATAATCCGCCGGGCGTCGGGTTGGCCGCCCCGCAAATCAATACTTCTTGGCGCGTTTTCGCGACTCAACTGGAATCCAGCCGTTCCGACAACTTGGTCTTGCGCACCTTTATTAATCCGCGCCTGAGCGACCGCTCCGACAAACTGGTCCTGGGCATCAACCCGCGCGACCCAGACTTGGAGGGCTGCCTCTCCATTCCCCACCTATACGGTCCGGTTTGGCGTTCGGAGTGGGTCACTCTGGAGTATCAATTAATTGACGAAAACGGTGAACTCTCCCCCAGGCATAATGAAACTTTCTTTGATTTTCCGGCGCGCGTGGTGCAGCACGAACTCGACCACCTTGACGGTATTCTCTTTACCGATCACGTTTTACAGCAGGGCCACCCTCTCTATCAGGAAGAAAAACACCGACTAATCGAGGTCGATCCCCAGGTGGCAAAAAGCCTATGAAGGTCAGACCTTCCAGAGAAAACTCCACCGAAGGTCAGACCTTCCAGATTGGAGTGTGCGGCACCACGCAGCGAACGGTTCAGGTGGTTGAGCAATTGCGGCAAGATCCGCGGTTTCAAATTGCTTGGGTGGTTACCCCCTCACCCAAACCAATCGGCAGAAAGCAAATTCTTACCCCCAACCCGCTCGAAAACTGGGCTCGGGAAAATCGCCTGACAATTTTTCCGGTTGAAAAATCACTCACTCCATTGCGGGAATTCCTTTCGACCGCTAATCAGGTAGATTTTCTGCTCGTCGTTGACTTTGGCTATCTAGTTCCAGCCTGGCTGTTGGAACTGCCAAACCTGGCCCCGATCAACGTCCACCCCTCGGACCTTCCCCAGTACCGCGGGAGCTCGCCCGGCCAGTACGCTTTGCTTTACGGCGACACCCAATCGGCGGTCGATATTATGAAAATGACCGAAGGCTTTGACGAAGGGCCGATTATTACGCGTCTTCCTTTTGCCATTACGCCCACCGAAACTGCCGAGAGCTACTACCAAAAAGCCTTTGCCCTCGCGGCTGACCAATTACCCTCCACTCTAATCGACTACGCTGCCAGCCAATGGGAAAAACCGCAAATTTCTAAACATGATTTGATTGTTGCGAAAAGATTTTCTCGCCAAGATGGGTATATTTCGTATTCGCTACTGCAAGCGGCACGGGGAGGGATTTCTCCGGCCATTAGCGACCTCGAGTCACTGAGTCCCATTCTTCGGGAAGTGCTGGAAAAGCAGCCGATGACGACTCTAGCCGCCCTCCTCGAACGCGCTGTCCGCGCCCTCTCGCCCTGGCCTGGAATTTGGACTATCGTTCCGGAATATAAAGGTAAGGCGAATGTTCGCCAAAAAATTCTGGCCGCTCACCTCGATTCGTCAGGTAAATTGCTGATCGACCGATCGCAATTCGAGGGTGAGAGCGCCATTTCTACTTGAGAATTAGTACTAGTTCTACGCGGCCTTGGTTTTAGTTGTCGGCAACCTGGTTCGGGTAGTAGTCACTATACTTATGTCAAAGACAAATACATTCTTACCGTGCCCTATAAACGGCCCTTCGTTAGGGAGGTGTATGTAAAACAAGTAACAGAAATTTTGGAGAAAGAGCTATGAAAAATCTTAAGTATTACCTTAATCTCGACTACTCGATTCGCCTTCGCGAGAATCAGGACGGAACTTATTTTGCGGAAATTGAAGAACTGCCGGGCTGTATTACCGAAGGCGACACTAAATCGAAAACCCTAAATCTAATCGAGGACGCCAAAAAATCCTGGATTAAAACTGCCTTAGAAGAGAAGATCGCCATTCCTGAACCATTCAATGCGACTTCAGCGGCAAACTAAATATTCGTCTGCCGAAATCCGTTCATCGCCACCTTGTCTATCAGGCTAAAAGAGAGGGAGTAAGTTTAAACTCGTTGATCAGCAGCGGTCTATCAGCGATGGTCGCCGAAAAGTCGGCTTCTACTCAGCCTTGGGAGCAGTCAACTTCTTAAAAGTACGGACTTGGCTAGCCGGAAGGCGAATCGCCTTGCGTACCCCATCAACCAATAAGTGAATTACCCGTACGTTCGACAAGCGACGATGGGCAGTCCGGTTTTTCGCGTGCGAAACCACGTTGCCGTAACTGACCGATCGCTCGGAAGGCACGATAACATGTGTGCCGCCGAGGGCGACCACACCGGCTTTTCCGGCAGTTTTAACCGCAGCCTGATGCTGAGCCGAGTTTTTCTTCACAATGCTGTAGATTCTGGCCATAGAATTCCTTATTAGTCGAGGTGGTAGTATATCACATCTGCTAGAATGGCGGAGTGCTGATCAATATTTTACTCTCCAATCCCTTGGTTTTTCTGGTTTTAGTCGGCGGATTGATTTTGTCGTTAACGCTCCATGAATTCTGTCACGCTTTGGCCGCTGATAAGTTGGGCGATCCCACTCCCCGCTCGCAGGGACGACTATCGCTTAATCCCCTGCAGCACTTGGATCCAATGGGGACGGTGTTTCTGCTGCTTTTTGGCTTTGGCTGGGGCAAGCCGGTTATTTTTGATCCCTACAACCTTCGCTCGCCTCGTCGTGACGCCGCCATTATCTCGGTAGCCGGTCCACTTTCAAACATCGCCCTGGCATTCTTCTTGACCCTGGCCCAACCGTTTTTGCCAATTCCGGGAATCCTCATCCAGCTAAATTTGGTTTTAGCGGTGTTCAACTTAATTCCGATCCACCCGCTCGATGGTGGTAAAGTTTTGGCGGCGTTCTTACCGCGTGATTTGGCGATCGAGTTTGATCAAACCCTGAATCGTTACGGTATCTTTATTTTGTTACTGCTAATTCTGCCCCTGGCTGGCGGAGCGGCGCCGATAAATTATCTGGTCGGACCGGGGGTCATCATTCTTCAGGGCGCGATCTCCTGGCTGGCGAGATTGATTTTGCCAGGTTAAGATTGAATTGTATGTCAAATAATGGTAAAAATGACATACTATGCCGCAAATAACCGTCGGAACAAAAAACCAGATTGTCATTCCTAAAGAACTTCGACAAAAAATTGCTGGACTTAAACCCGGCAAGGTCGTGTCGGTTTATTTTCTCGATAAGAATACAGTCACTATTAAGGTTTCAGACTCGAGTTGGTTGGAGCGTGGCTACGGCATCATGAGAGAGGCATGGAAAAATACTTCACCCCTAGATCGTCTGAAGCAAATGAGAAAAGAGTGGGATGAGTAAAAGCCAATTATTATTTCTTGACACTAATATTTTTATTTATTTTTTTGAAGGCGAAAATCAGCACAGTCCTAAGGTTAAGAAGATCTTTTCCCAACTCGCCACCAATCAAAATCGGGCCATCACTAGCATCATTACTCAGATCGAGTTATTATCCCTGAGCGATTCGGGGGAACAGGCTCAATTATTGCTGGATTTATTATTAGAAACACCTAACCTCAAAATCTTTGATCTTGGTTTTGAAATCGCCAATCTGGCGGCGAGGATCCGAAGAAACTATCGCTTTCAGATACCAGACTCAATTCAGCTCGCGACCGCGCTTCACTGTCAAGCCGATGTGTTTATTACTAACGACCGGCGCTTGGCAAAATTTCCGGAAATTAAGATCGAATTGCTCTAAAACAGATTATGGCGCGCGAGTACCTCGAAAAACATTCTGACCACATCAGATCATGGTGGCATGATTTGCGACCGGCAGCATTGCCGCTGCCCTTGCCTTTGATTTATCAGCTGATCGCGTTTGGTACTACCTACGGCTTGAACCCGGTGCCGCAGGATACCTCGCACCTTACCATGGCGGAAGCCTGGACTCTTGCCAGACAAACCACGCGAGAGTATCGGGTGGTCGAGGGCGCGCTGGTCCTCACTCTGGCGATTCTCTACTTTGGCATCCAAGAACATTTACAGCGGATTAAATTTGATCCAAACCGGAAGTTGCTGATCGATAAGTCATTGCCAGAGCGAGATCGGGATTTTCTGTGCTTCCTTAATGGTGATTAACTGAGCCTTCGTTGGGATTTGGACCCAAGACCTCGTTCTTACCAAGAACGCGCTCTACCAACTGAGCTACGAAGGCAAACAAGCTTGAATTATATCAGATTCCAGGCAAAGGTCTGACCTTCCTGGGATTTTTCCCGAGAAGGTCAGACCTTCAGGAAAAAACGGCCCGTCAGGATGTTGAGTGCATTGCCCCCGGAAAGACCAGGTGGGTGGACGGTTCAGACTCCGAAGAGAAGAACACGGCTCCTCCCGTAAGCAAAGTATCGAGGAATGAATACCTCAACATCGTTCTGACGGGTCAGTCTCAGATTACCACAGCTTCCCATGGGAATCCAGACCGGCCAAAGTGGCCGTAACGAGCCGACTCGCGATAGATTGGTTGGCGCAGATTGAGTCCGGATAAAATTCCCGGCACCGACAAGTCGAGCAAGCGCCGGGCGTAATCTCGAATTTCCCCAGCTGATTTTTTCCCGGTGCCAAAGGTTTCAATCTCGACCGCTAAAGGGTCCCGACGGCCGATGACGTAACTCAGGTGAACCTCACAGCGGTCGGCCAAACCCGCAACCACGATGTTCTTGGCCAGATAACGGGCCGCGTAGGCGGCGGAGCGGTCCACCTTGGTCGGATCTTTACCGGAGAACGCTCCGCCGCCGACCCGCGCCGCGTGTCCATAACTATCAACCACAATTTTTCTCCCCGTTACGCCGGTGTCCGATGCCGGACCGCCCCACTCCCAACGCCCGGTGCCGTTAATGATGATTTCGTCCGGCTCAGGGACGGAATATCCATATTGCTTCAGCACCGGGGCAATAACCTGTTCGATTAAATCCGACTTGACCTGTTCCGGCTTGACCGCCTGATCGTGCGGCACGGCGATCACAACTTTCTCCACCGCTACTGGCCGGCCGTCCTCATAGCGCACCAGCACCTCGGTTTTACCATCCGGCCGCAGGTAGGATAATTCTTTTTCCTTGACCTGATCGAGTTTTTCCGCCAAGCGATGGGCTAGAGCGATCGGCAAAGGCATCAGTTCCGGAGTTTCATTGACCGCGTAACCAAACATGATGCCCTGGTCCCCCGCCCCGCCATCATCGACCCCCTGGGAAATATCCGGGCTTTGGGCATGAACACGTAATAATACCGGTGACTCCCAGGTAAAACCGCCACGTGGATCGGTATAACCCAATTCGTGCACCGTCTTCCTGGCGATCGCCTCAAAATCCAGTTGACCGGGAACAGTCACCTCGCCAGCCAGCACTAACTGGTCAGCTGTCGCCAATGTCTCAACGGCCACCCTGGCCTTGGGGTCCAAACGGAGCGCCGCGTCAACGATCGCGTCGGAAACCTGATCGCAAATCTTATCCGGATGTCCGGCGCACACCGATTCGGCCGCCCAAAATTGAGTCATATTTTTCCTTTCTTACCGAAGGCTTGTCGCCGCCCTGCGGGCTCGGGGGCACCGCGGTCGTCCAAAAACGACTCGGTTGCCGGGTGGGTCAAAGGACGAGCGCCTCGCCACCTCTCGTGACAATACAGGGATTGTAAACGCGGAAAATAATAAATACAACTACTTCATGGACGACTTAGCGCCGAGAGTCATTAAGCCAAGACCGTATGCCTTCGTAGAAATACTGCTTAATCTGCCAAACCGGCACTTCTGCGATACTTTTATTCAAGATGTATTTGGAACCGTGACTAGTCCAGGCGGTTAAGGCAACTTCGACATCGCCGACTGGAGAGTCTCCCTGAAGCTCAACCCAGGCCAGGAAATCAACCGGCAACAATCCTGGTTTTCTAGCCTCGAAACTACAATAATAACTACTATGCTCCTCATCAAAAGGCACGTTAAAATGATTAGATTTCGAGACCTGGTAACCGCTTTTCTTGAGCTCGTGCCGTAACTGTTCTAACGCCTCACTGGCTGGAGCGAGCAAATCCGCTGCCAGTTGACGCTTGCGCTCTTGATCCTGCCTCTTTTCGAACTCGATCCGCTGGATAATCGTGAGTTCTTTCTTTTTCCGGAATCTCATGCAGAAAATATATCATAGGATATCAAGAAGACAATAAATACAAATCGAAAACTACTGGTAAATCTCGCCATGTTCGCCCAGATCGAAAAAGTAATATTCCTCATCTTCGACAAACAACAACCGGAAACCACGGTCGATCGACAGACTCCAAACGTTCTTTAATTCCCCTTTTAACTTGTGCCGTCTAAGCGATGGATGGCGCGGATCGACTTGAAATAATTTGAGCTGTTTTTGGATCTTGAGACTTAATTTTTGGTCACGATGGTTGATCAATCTCAATTTTTTTTGAAATAACGGACTGAATACTAATCGCTTCATAGAGTCTTAAAGTACTCGTCCACGTCGGCAACTTCGAGCGCCTGATCCCTCTCCTGAAGGGCCGTTCGATAAGACTCCTCAACTTGAGCCGAGGCCCGATACACAGGGTAGTCCATGTTTTTAACGTCATTGAGAATCAGGTTTTTTACATAGGATGATAAGGTTAGACCGAATTTACCCGCCCTGCTGCTGGCATAGTCGAACAACGGGTCGGGAAGAGTTACTTTGATTTGGGTGACATCCGTACTCATATCGACCCATTATAAGGCCGATTATAGTACTTTTCAAGTGCTTTTTTAACGGTCGAGCTGCTTGAGCCACTTCTTCAGGTTGTCGCCAACTTTCGGCTCCTGCAATCCCATCGAGATGACGGTTTTGAGGTACTCCAAGACGTTGCCACAATCATAATAGACGCCACCTTCGACCGGCAAAGCGTGCACCTGCTGGCCGCGCTCGCGCAGGACGTTGATCGCGTCAATATAGACTAGCTCCTCGCCGTCTTTGCGGCGGCGGTTGGCCTCCTCGATCGCGTCAAAAATGTCCGGGTTGTAAACCTGGCCGGAAACGATCGCCAAATCGGACGGCGCTTTTTCTTTGCCGGGCTTTTCGATCAAATCCGTGACCTTAATTACCCCATCACTCATTTTCTCGCCGGCGGCAAAACCGTAGCGGGCATAGTCCTCGTCCTTAGAAGCAGTAATTCCGCCTAAAATTGTCGTGCCATATTTTTCGTAGGCCGCAATCAGTTGTTTGGCCCGCGACGGTTCGGCCTTGATGAAATCGTCGCCCCAGAACACCACGAACGGTTCGTCGCCGATAATCTCGCGGGCGTTCAAAATCGGCGTGGCGTTGCCCTTGGGTCCCTTCTGGCGGATGTAATAGAAGTTGGCCAGGTTGTTGATGCGCAGCAACTCTTCGAGATAACTCGTCTTGCCCGCTCGCTCCAGTTCATGTTCGAGCTCGAAATTGTGGTCAAAATGATCCTCGATCGAGCGCTTGTGGTAACCGGTCACGATAATGACCTCGGTAATGCCGGCCTCGACCAGCTCCTCGACCACGATCTGGATCACCGGCTTGTCGACGATCGGGAGCATCTCTTTAGGCATCGCCTTGGTTTGAGGGAGAAAACGGGTACCGAACCCGGCGGCCGGAATGACGGCCTTACGGACTTTCTGTGGCATAGGAAGCCAGTATAACAGATTGGTTTTTTCTCGAGTAAGGTCTGACCTTCCCAACCTTATAATGAATATTCCCGCAAAGTTGACCTATATTTTGACTAAAGGGTCAATACTTCCGGAACCGATCTGATAAACTGGAAAAAAAGTATGTTTAACCGCTTTTCTCCGTAAAAAAACCATCGAACTCCTCCAGCCAACACCCAAAGATCTGGAATCCGTTGTCGCGGCAATTTTTGAATTACTCAAAGAATATGGCAAATTGGATTTTGGTGAACTAAATCGTCAGATTGGCCTTAGAACCGGCACTAAGGCGAGTTACAATCAGGTACGAGACTTGGTTGCCGCCGAAATTGAAAAAGGCACTATTATCATGGTGGGTGAATACTATCTCTCCCTCCCCTCAGAGTCATATCGCTAAAACAACCGGCAGCCTCCGCCCTGTGATACAATATCCCCTCATGAACCTGCAGGCGATTTGGTCAGAGCTCCGGGCATACCCCCGCGGCGTAGTTGAGGAGATGAAAAAAGTCTCCTGGCCGACCCGTAAAACGACCCGTACCCTCACCGGTATTGTGGTTGCGGTGGTGGCCGTTTCAACCCTGATCATCGCCGGTCTCGATCTGGTTTTCAGCCGGATCATGGGGCTCGTGCTGGGCATATAAATCGTAAAGGAAAAACATGGCAGACGACAAGCTCAAACCATCGCGCAAGACACTCCGGTTCCGGAAGTGCAAGAAACCGTGGCTAAATCCACCAGCCACGTTATTATTTCGGAATTAAGCGAAGAGGAAAAGACCAAGCGCCGCGCCAAGTGGTACGTCGTCCACACCTACTCCGGCCACGAAAACAAGGTTGCCCAAACCCTCAAACAACGCGTCGAGACCATGGGCTCTGCTCAACTTTCATCTACGAAGTCCTCATCCCTACCCAAGAAAAAATCCAGATCCGACGCGGCCAAAAGCGCGCCGTCAAGGAAAAGATTTTCCCGGGCTACATCCTGATCCGTTTGGCTCTGACCGACGAGTCCTGGCTGTGCGTCCGCACCACCCAAGGCGTGACCGGTTTTGTCGGCATGGGCACCAAGCCTACTCCTCTGCCCAAGCACGAAGTCGAAGCCATCCAGAAATTCATGGCCCAAGGCGCAGCCAGCTACAAAGCCAACTTCTCCGTCGGCGAAGCCGTCAAGATCGTGGAAGGTCCGTTCGCGGACTTCATCGGTTCGGTCGACTGCAATCGACGAAGGCAAGGGCAAGGTCACGGTTCTGGTTTCCATCTTTGGCCGCGAAACGCCGGTGGAACTCGATTTCCTGCAGGTGTCCAAGCTTTAAGTAATCATTGTTCCAATAAGCCGATCACCTCTTTGGTTGGTAGATAGCCACGTCTGCGGAGCTCATCGGTAAATTCGCCACGGTGGGGCTGCATGCCGATAAAGCGCCAAATATTTTTCCAGCCCAAGATTATTAATCAACTCATAGGCTAGTGCTTTGGCTTTCTCCAAGTCGTCATCTTGGTAGCGTTCAAGCAGCCGCCTAACCAGTTTCGGGCCCAATGCCAGCAATGCTTTGGCCTCGCTTTGATATCGAGCGTGGTACTCACCCCTCCCAAAACGCTCTGAGGCTTTTAAATCAGTTAAGGGCTCATTAATACCATTGCCCATCGGTCCCAAAGTGACCCCGGGGTTATCACGATGCGCCAGCTCATGTTCCAGAACCGAGCGATCGGTATCCGAAAAAACCAGTACCGCCTTGTGGGTTTTTCCTTGGCGATCGAGTAAAGGGCATCATCACTCCGCCAAAATATATTCCTGTACCATCTCATTTTTTGATAGCGCCCGACCATTATTTCTCGAGCTTCGGCGGTCTAAGGGGTAGTCGATTAACAACCCACCGCGCTCGTCCAGCCATGACCAGACTCAAACATCGCACGAAGGGTTTTAGTCGGACCTCATCCATTGCGACATCCCAAGGTGCATTAGCTCTTTATTTTCCCGGTTTATCCATTAGTCCTGTAACATCCTCCGCGCTGAACTCCAGAAACCAATAAATCGCCCTTCAATAAAGATCTTTGATTGCTGCACCTACCATGTTTGCGGTGGTTTAATCTCTGCCTTGTCGAGGTGTAGAGAATAAGAAATTCTAACAAAGCAACGTATCGGTTAAGATTGATCATTTTCCCTGGCACCAAGATCTATGGCCGCAATTCCAGAGCTGTTCTCTCCCATAGCCTGGTTGTTTCCTCTAAATCTTCTTTGCGAATGACAATAATTTCCGGCAACCACTGGAGATAGAGTCTGTGATGCGATTTTTGGTTTCCGGATCCTTTAGGTTGCTTACCAAATCCTTTGCCACCAACGAAAATCTGCTACCGTTCTCTCCTCATCAATAAACTCCAGTGATCGGGGCCGATCTTCTCTGCATGGTAAAAATATGGTATACTACGCCCACTTCGGAATAAACGCCTGAAGGAGCGTAAACGCGAAAATAATTATCGATCGTGACCGAGCCAGTGACCCGCCTAGCCACAATTTTGATTCGTTTTCGAGTTTTTACGTTCTCATATAAAGAAAAACGAGAAACGATTTTGGGTTGGTTTCTTCAAAAAAAGGAAAAATATGGCCAAGAAGGTGAAAGCCGTTCTTAAGCTGAATCTCCGTGGTGGCGCCGCTAATCCGGCCCCGCCGGTCGGTCCTATTCTGGGACAAGCCGGTATCAATATCATGGAGTTCTGCACTCAGTACAACGAAAAAACTAAAGACCGGCGGGGCGAGGTCATTCCGGCCCTGATCACGGTTTACGAGGATCGCTCGTTCACTTTCGTGCTCAAGCTGGCCCCCGTTTCGGCCATGATCATGAAGGAACTCAATCTCAAGGCCGGTACTGCCACCCCCGGAAAAGTAGTTTCCGGCACCTTAACCAAGGAACAAGTCCGCCAGATTGCCGAGCAAAAATTACCCGATACCAACGCCAACTCGCTCGAAGCGATGGAAAGTATGGTCGTGGGAACCGCCCGCAGCATGGGCGTGAAGGTACAGGAGTAACATGGCCAACAAATTGAACCAAACCACGAACCCGAAATCCTGGAAAACCCAATCATTGAATCTGAGATCGAGTCAACCGAAACCACGAAGAAAACGTTGAAGGCGCGTGAACTTGAAGCCGCCCCGGTCGTCGCCAAGAAAAAGGGCCGCATCCGCGGACAAAAATACATTTCCGCCCGTAGCATGGTCGACCGCACCATCGCCTACCCGGTGAGTCAAGCCGTCGATTTACTCAAGACCACCAACTACTCCAAGTTTGACGGCACCGCCACGGTCCACATCAATCTGAAGCGCGAAATCAAGCCCTTTGACGTGACCCTCCCCTTCTCAACCGGTAAAACCGTACGGATCGCCATTGCCGATGATCAAGTTTTAGCCGATTTGGCGGAAGGCAAAATCGAGTTTGATGTTCTGATCACGACTCCGGACAAAATGCCGAAGCTGGCCAAGTTTGCCCGTTTGCTGGGACCCAAGGGCTTGATGCCCAATCCCAAAAACGGCACCGTGACGACTGATCCGGAAGCCAAGATCAAGCAGCTGCAGGGTGGCGCGATCAGCATCAAGCCGGAGAAAAAAGCTCCCCTGATGCACATTCGCCTGGGCAAAATCAGCCAGCCGAGTGAAGAGCTCGCTGGCAACTTGAGCGCCCTGCTTGAGGCCATGCCGCCCAACAGTATGTTGAAGGTGACGTTGGCTGGAACCATGAGCCCGGGCATCAAAGTGCAGTTCGCCTAAACAGGATTGGTTCCTCCTGGGGTCAGATGTGGTAGGATTGATTCCTATGAAGCTGGCGACCTTGAATCTTGAGGGAACGAAGCATCTTCCGGATCAACTAACCTGGATCGAGCGGGAAAAACCAGACGTGTTGTGCGTCCAGGAATGTTTCCGCGTTAGCTTGCCGGAGTTTGCCAAACTTGGCTACTTTGCGCAGCAATTCGTGCCCCTACTGCATATCAGCCAGGAAAATCCCTTTCGAGCTCAAACTCTGGGCGACTGGGGTATCGCCGTTCTTTCCCGCTGGCCAATCCGACTGATCGAGGTTAAAGCCTATCGCGGCCAACTTGGTCAGCTGTCTGAACTAGTCGAGCCTAATAGTCCCCTTCGTGCCGTGCTGGTAGTCGAGGTGGAAAATGAAGAACAAATCTTCCGCGTTGCCGTAGTCCACCATACCCGCACCCCGGACGGTGATATCACTCCCGAGCAACGGCGCGACACTCTGGCCCTGCTTAAAATACTCGAGCCTTACCCTAGTTTGATTCTTTGCGGCGATTTTAATGCTGCGCGCGGGAAAGAGGCCTGGTCCATGCTGGAAGCAAAATATCGGGATAATGTCCCGCCGGAGGTGAAGTCCACGATCGACGGCACGCTCCACTATGCCGGCGACCTGCAACTTGTCGTCGACGGGATTTTCAGCACACCCGATTACCGCGTCGAAAACGTCCGGGTCCATACCGGAGTCAGCGACCACTGCGGCTTGACGGCGGAAATATTGTCGCACCAGGACTAAAAACACACTTCCTGCTAAAAATCATTTGGCAGTGACTGCCATCGGTGACAGTTACTGACAGAACCTTTTTGGGAGGAAGATACTTTGGAGCCACCTGATCGGTTACAATGAAATAGTGAAGCAATGGCGCTGGTGGTTATATTTTGGCATAGTTTTTTTTCTTGCCGCCCTCGTCCGTTTTATCGAAATTGATCATTTCCCACCCCTGTTGACCCAGGATGAAGCCAGCCTGGCTTATAATGCCTGGAGCATTACCCAAACCGGCCGCGACGAATGGGGACAACGGCTTCCCCTGGTTTTTTCCGCTTTCGGCGACGCCAAGCAACCGGTTTATATCTACCTATTAGCAATCTGGTTCAAACTGGTCGGCGGGCAACTCGAGCAAGTGCGTTGGCTATCAGCCCTAGCCGGAACTTTGACCGTCGGGTTGGCAGCTTTCTGGGTTTGGCTGAAGACGCGCGAACGGTCCTGGGCACTCGCTGCCGCGGCCATCACGGCTTTTGCACCCTGGATGGTCCATCTTAGTCGGATGGCTCTGGAATCTAATTTGGCTTTAATGTTCTTTTTTCTCGGCCTGGCGACTTGGGAATGGTCCAGGGAGTCTCGACTCAAACCGCGACACCGTTGTTTGTGGCTGGCGGCAACCGCGATCGCCTGGGGATTGGCCAGTTACACCTATATCGCCTATCGGCTATTCATCGTGATCTGGCTGGCGATTATTTTCGGGTCCGATCTCCTGCTCCGGGAGAAAAAACCGATTATTTTTCGTTCGATCCTGGTGGCGCTTTTGACGCTCGCCCTGGTTTTACCCGGATTTGTTTTTGGCGGCAGCGGCGCGCGGCTGAGCCAGATCGGCATTTTCCGTCCGCAGGTCAGCCGCGCGCCGCAAACCGAGTGGCGCAACAACTGCCATTTGGTCCAGGCAACCTATCCCCTCCCCGGCCTGCGTTATCTTTGCGCCGGACTCTGGAATCAAGCCACCGTTCCCGCGATTCTTGTCGCTCGTTCCTGGTTGAACCACCTCAGTCCGCAGTTTGTTTTTTTCGCCGGCGATTTGGAGCGCTACCGCAATCCCCTCCAAACTGGATCATTATTCGTTTTTCTTCTCCCTTTTTACGCTCTCGGATTGCTCATGGCCTTGCGCGACTGGCGCAAATATCTCGCCTTGCTGCTGGGCTGGTCGACGTCCGTTTTGCCTTCGGTCCTGACCGCCGAACCGCAGGCTTTCCGCTTGACCCCGCATTACCCGTTCGTTTTGTTGCTGATCGTCCTGGGTGGGCGGGCGGCGGCTGACTACTTGCCTCCGTCCTGGCGTGGCAAACTCCCATCGGCTGCAGCCGCGCTGACGCTTTTCCTTTTCCTGGCCGCCGCCCCGCTCTACCTGGCCAATACCTTCGGCCACAGCCAAAATTGGCTGTCTCAGGGGCAAGAAATCGGCCGGCAAATCGAGCGCCTGCGCCAAGATGGCTATGCCGTTTACGTTGACGACGTCATCCCTGAACCCCACATCTTCTGGGCCTTTTGGAACCAAATTCCGCCGCAAGATTATCAGAAAATCGACTTACTCCCCACGATCGATGAGCTTGGTTTCCGCCGCCCAACAGCAATTGGCCCGAATATCCACCTGGGCAAAATTAGATTGACCGAATTTCCCAATCTAATCTGCGCAGCAGAATCACCCAACCGCTTGGCAATCATTACTCTCGAACCGAGTCTGCGCAATTTCCAACCAACCGTCGAGATTCGCAACCAAAACGGTGAACATGTCATGACGAATATCTACCACATCGACTCCATGCGGAATGAAGCTTCCGTTTGGAAGACTTACTGCCAGGGTCGCATATGACTCAGATTCGAAACTGGCTTCGTTCACCGATCTTCTGGATCGCGGCCATCACACTGCTCGCCGCCTGGCTGCGGTTTTACCGGCTCGGCCAAATACCACTAGCTTTTTTCATGGACGAAGCCGGGCTGGGCTACAACGGCTGGAGCCTTCTCACCACCGGCCGCGACGAGTGGAGCCGCTGGCTACCACTGACCCTGCGCAGTTTCGACGACTGGAAACCCGCCCTTTACGCTTACCTAACGATTCCCGGGATCGCCCTGCTTGGTCTATCGGAGATGACTGCCCGTTTGCCAGCCGCACTATTTGGGTCGCTACTGCCCCTAGCTACCTGGCTGATGTTGCGTTCCCGCACTAAATCGAGCCTAATTCCTCTCCTAACCGCCCTGATTATTGCTATTTCCCCATGGCATATCGAGATTTCCCGCACCGCCGTCGAAGCTGGCGTGGCGTTGTGGTTAACGGTGGTGGGGATCGTCCTGCTTGAGGATCGTCCTCTCTCACTCTCACGCCTGGCAGGATCGTCCTTACTCATTGCCACCCTTTTTACCTACCACTCCGCCCGCTTGATCGCGGCATTGATACCGCTGAGTTGGTATTTTCTTCATCGGCCGGCCAAGAAATCACCGCGAGTTCTCGGTTTAATTATCGGCTTAACCCTGATCTGGCTGGTTGGCGTCGGTCTCTCGCTTACCGCCAGTTCTGCCCGCTTTCAACAAATCAGCGTCTTTTCCGACCTGGGCAACGTGGCCAAACGCGAGGAGTTGATTCGGGAAGCCACCCAAGCCCCTCTGGCTGCCCCAATGGCGCTCGCCCGGATCATGCAGAACAAGCCGACTGACTGGGTTTTTAGTTTTACCAACAGTTATCTCAAAAATTCCTCTCTCCGTTACCTTTTCCTGGGTGGAGCGCAACCGCCCCGCGTAGAAATTCCCGAGACCGGTCAATTTTTGTTTATTTTCCTGCCGTTTTTCCTGCTCGGACTTTATGCTGCCATTCGCCGGTGGGAACCGGTCCACCGTTGGCTGTTATTTTGGCTGCTGGTTGCTCCCCTGCCCGCTGCCCTAACCACCGCCGAAATTCCGCACACCTACCGGACGGTTTTTCTTCTGGTGCCGGTGGCCACTTTCATCGCTTTCGGCATCGATTTAGCTTGGCAAGTACTCCATAACTTGACCCGGGACCTGCCCCCTCGATCAATCATCCGCGCCGTCGTCCTGTGCTTCTTCGCTTTGGCCATTATCTTCAATCTCTGGAAATTCTGGTTTCATTACAGCGTTCTGGCCCAGGTTCACCAACCCTGGTTCCGGCAGTCGGGTTATGAAACGCTAGTCGACTTAATGGATACGAAATATGCCGACGCGACCCGGATCACCATGACCAACCGCGAGGGCGAACCGTACATCTTTTTCCTGTTCTACCGCCAAATCCCGCCGGCGGTTTACCAGAATTCTGCGACTAAACGCCTGGCCCACGCCGACATCGACGCTGGGGCCAAACAATGGACCATGCTCGACTTCTATACTTTCCACGAAGACTCTTGTCCGATCGACTCGGCCGATACCGACCCAACGCACTACTACGTCACCTTGCCCGATTGCGCCATTCCTCCAAATTTTGAATTGCTCGAGACTGTGAAGTTTTTGGACGGAAAAGCGGAGTTCCTGCTCTTACGTCCGCGATAGCTTTTTTCGGTAACATGGTTCTCCCCTTTTAATTTGCATTTCGGCAATTTTCTGGTAAACTACAACCTCGATCCAAAGAAAGCACCGACATTGTGCCGAGGAGAGAATTTAGTCGCTAAATGCGAACTTTTTTCCTTTCTCGTCCAATGTCTGCCTAAAAAAGCGTAAGGGGATTTTTCTCGTAAGATTAATCCCCGCTACCGAAAGGAATTATGCCAAGTCAAGCAAAAATTGCTGCCGTTGAAACCTTGAAGGACAAGCTGTCCAAGGCTAAATCGGTCACGTTTGCCAAGTACACCGGCCTGAACTCCGCCCAGCAGACCAAGCTGCGCCGCGAAGTCAAAGCCGCCGGCGGTGAAATTTTGATCACTAAGAACCGCCTGCTCAACTTAGCCCTCGGCAAGCCCGCTGGCCTGGATGAGATGCTTCAGGACCAACTTTTGACCCTGTTTTCCTATGAAGACGAAGTCTCGGCTCTCAAGGCCCTGACTAAGTTCGCGCAGGAAAACGAGGTGCCGGAACTCAAAGGTGGCTGGTTGGAAAATAAACTGCTCGGTCTTGACGAGATCAAGGCTCTGTCCAAGGTGCCGGGACGAGCCGAACTGGTGGTGATGCTACTGCAGCGTCTTCAGGGACCGGCCTACGGTCTGCGCAACGTGGTCGAGGCCGTGCCTGGATCGCTAGTGCGAGTATTAAACGCGATTGCGAAGAAATAAAGATCGTAAGGGGATCTTTCTCGAAGAGACTGATCCCCGCTACAAAATAGGTAACAAGCGTTACAAAGAAAAAAAGGAGAAAAAATGTCTGAATCCGTTCAGTCCGTCGTTGAAGCTGTTAAAAAGCTTTCCCTGATGGAAGTTTCCGAGCTGGTTAAGGCTCTGGAAGAAGAATTCGGCGTCTCGGCCGCTCCGGTCATGATGGCTGGTGCTGCTGCTGGCGCTCCCGCTGCCGCGGCCGCGGAAGAGAAAACCGAATTCGACGTGGTGCTGGCTGGTGCCGGTGCCAACAAGATCGCTGTCATTAAAGCGGTCCGCACGCTGAAGCCTGACCTCGGTTTGGCCGAAGCTAAAGCCTTCGTGGAGTCCGCTCCCAAAGTCATGCTCGAAGGCGTCAAGAAAGACGTCGCCGATAACGCCAAAAAGGTCTTGGAAGAGGCCGGCGCTGCCGTTGAGCTGAAGTAAATACCGTAAGGGGATCTTTCTCGAGAGATGATCCCCGCTACAAAATGGTATCGATTGGGGCCGCGCGCAAGCGCGGCCCCTTTCGGATCTGGCGAGAGGTTGCCTGCCAAAGTCGACCTCGCCCATTGACATGGTTTTCTCCTCTCTGCTACGCTGAGACTAACTTTGAGATAGTAGAGGAGCGCCATGGCCGAAGAAATGAAATTGGATATTAATAATTTGCCCGACTTGCTGACGGTTCGCGAGGTGGCTCAACTACTGCGCGTCTCCCCGCTCACGGTCAAGCGCTGGGGCAAACGCGGCAAACTGCCGGCCATCCGCATTAATTCCCGCGGCGATCGGCGCTACCGCAAGGAAGCCGTGCTTTGGCTGCTCGGCATTGACCCCTCCGCCCGCGAAGACGCCCTGTCTTAATTTACGGTCGTCGAAATTTTCCCCGAATTATTCGAACATCAGGGCGATGAACTTGATGAGCTTGAGTTGCCGGCGCCAACGCCAGGGTTCTTGCCAGAGTCGGTAAAGCCATTCGAGTCCGACCGCCTGCAGCCAATCCGGGCGCCCGTTTGACTCTACCGGCCAGATAATCAAACGCGCCGCCACAGACCATGGCCTGTCTTCACGCCGAGTTTTTCCAGCTTCGTCCCGATGACGGCACAGCCACTGCTCCTGCCAAGGAGCGCCGAAAGCGACAAATACCGCCTTGGGCGGCGGTGTCCCGGATCAAGCGAAAATTTCTCACCCTCTTCTTTTCGATGCTCGATTGATACTCCGGATCAGCCGCGGCCGCGACGTTAACGTGACCCGGCGACCCCAACACCACTGCCCTTCCGGATCGTACCAATGGGCTAGCGCTTCGGCCACCCCGTCGCGGCCGCCCAAAAGCAAAGTGGGAATTTTTCCCGCCTTAGCTTTCTCGAGCCAGGCCTCCAGGGTTGCGATGCCGGTTTGCCGCTCCACTGGCTTTCCGGACAGCCTGGCTGCCAGGACCAGACCGATCCCATCCGGCAGCAACACGTCGCCACTCAGTAGACACCGGCGAAACTCTTCCGATTCGACGGCCAACACACATTGCTCCGGATTGGGGGTGAAAACCAACTCCAGGCCCGGATGCCCCAGGCCTGGAAGGTCAGACCTTCCAGAGGTTATTTTATCTAAGGTCAGACCTTCACTAAAGTTTTCTCTGGAAGGTCTGACCTTCCTGATGATCTCGTGCAAAACCTGGTTCATTCTCTTCTCCTAGCCATTCGACGTAAGCCAACAATCTTGGTCGCCCGCTCAATTAATACTACCGGCAAACCGAGCTCTTGGGCTAAAGTCCGAGCCGTTTCGGCTGAATCTTCTGGCACCGCCATCACCCCGCCCTCAAGCAACAAGGAACTCAAGAACTCCGCCGGAATGCGTGGTATCAGTTCTTCCCAAGCGTCGCGCAGGGTTTTCCATTGCGCCGACTCCGTCGTCTCCTCGCCTGGCGGAAAAGGCCGCCAAACCTCCTGCTGTACGTGCCCAAAAGCCACCAAACCTAACGATACCCCTTCGGTCTCTATTTCTCCGATCAAATAGCCGTGCGACGAATCATAAGGCACATTCGCCCCGGCGGCGATAGCAAGCAAGGGATGAACCAGGATTACCTCTCTTGAGCCGGCGGCCAACAAGGCATTGGTCCAGATCTCGCGCATAAAAGGCGTGGTTCGAGTCGGCAACCCCAACCAAACCTTGGGTTTGAGCAAAAATCCCGGCCCCAGAATAATGCGCAGTAAACCTCGCAAAAAAACCTCCATGCCGCGCTCGTCAAAAAAGCAATACGTGGC
>CAVVNJ010000002.1:0-174862 GCA_963749595.1 Candidatus Woesebacteria bacterium | reverse complement strand
TCAATGTATTGCTATTACCAACTACCAATGTTCGAGTTAGCCTGGCTGAGTCCATGGTGGTGACCAAAGTAGTGACGATGCCGATTTTGTCGGACGCCGAACTAGCCTCGGCCATTCAGTGGCAAGTCGAACAACACATTCCCATCCCGCTCGATCAGATGGATTATGAATACACGGTTTTGCGGCGCAGCCAACCTAAAGATCCAGTACAGAATATGGACGTTTTATTGCTGGGGGCCCAAAAAAAATACGTCTCAGACCTGGCGGATTTACTACTCGACGTGGGTCTGAACGTGACGACAATGGAAACCGATACCCTGGCCCAATTGAGGGTATTGGCCAAAATAATGACCCCTGAGGAGAATGTGGCGTTGATTCATCTTGGGGCGCTTTCTTCCTCTATTACGTTGATTTGGCGAGGCAATCTTAATTTCTCCCAGGCCGTGCCAACCGGTGGCGTACTTTTTTCCCGGGCGATTGAGCGCGGGGTGGGATTGGATGCCGCCCGCGCCGAGGAATATAAGCGTACTTATGGTCTTCAGGCTCAACAGCTTGAGGGACGAGTCACGGGGCGCTCTTGCCGATTGTCGATTCCCTGGCTCAGGAGGCACAAAAGGCTTTGCGATTTTTCAGTGCCCAACATCCCGGCGAAACGATTGGTCGGGTTTATGTTTCCGGCGGGTCAGTCTATTTGCCGGAGCTACTTCCACATTTGTCCCAAGTGCTTTCGATTGAATTGGTGCCTGTCGAACTGAATCGGCTGGAGGGTTTTACCTTTAAAGAACCAATCGCGCAGGACAGTCGCTTTATCGTGGCGGCTGGGCTGCTCCTGAAAGAGGATTAGCGAGCTATGGCTGCCGTTTCCGTCAACTTTCTCCGTCGACGCCGACAGCAGGTAGTTCGTACCCAACAGCTGGACCGGCGCATTTTGCTGGTTGCGATTACGGTGGCGGTGATATCAGTTTTAATAACCCTAGTCACGGCTGTCTACCAACAGCTTCTACTTCGTCAACTTAGTCAGACCATCCGAGAGCAGCGTACGGCTCAGGCGGTAGTTAATCAGCAATCCGCCAACGAAGCCGCCTATCTTCTCTACTCTACCCGGCTAAATATCCTTAAGGCTTTGCTGGAAGGTCGGGGGTCGCAGGGCCGGGCACTTTCTTTCCTTAGTCAAATGGCCACTTCGGAATTAACTTTTGACCGGGTCAGTTATGATGATAGCAAGCAGGAATTAACGTTTCGGGTCCAGGCACAAAATGTTCTGGCCGTGGAAAATTTTATCGAACGTTTGCGGGAGCCGGACATTCGCCCACAATTTACTGATCTTCAACTTAGCGACGTTCGGCGCAATGAGGAGCAAGTTTATACCATTGAAGCGAAAGTTAGACTAGCGAGCAGTCAAGAGACAAGGAGTCAAAGTGGCCGAACTTGATCTGCAGCGCCTGCGCAGCCAGTTGTGGGTACAGCGCCGTGGTTTGTTAATTGGCGCCACTCTATTCGCGGTTAGCGTACTGCTTTTGCTCTTGGTTTTTTTACCGCTTTGGAATCGCAATCGAGTTATTCAATCAGATATTGGACGTGAGCGCCAATCCTTAGAGAAGATTCGTCAGCGGGCTGCCTTGCTAAACGAAATCAAGCCTGAAGATCAAGCGAAGTTTAACCAAGTGGGCTTAGCTTTGCCTTTGGGCAAGCAGCCTTTGGTAGTCTTGCAGACCCTGGAATCAATTGCCACCGAGTCCGGCGTCAGTTTAGGAAAATTCGATCTTAGCCCTGGACTGATTTCTACCCAGGGAGCAGTAGCGGCTTCCCGGCAATCAGCTCGCAGTCGGGAAACGCAAGCGGTGAAAGCGGAAACTTTAACCATATCAGTAGACATGGTTGGCGAGTTTTCCGAGATTCAGCAGGCCTTGGCCCTAATTGAGCAGGCTTTGCCTCTGATGGAAGTAGTGGAAATCAGTCTCAATCCAGAGAGTCGAGTCGCTGGATTTGCCGCACCCACGACCAACTATGTGGCTAATCTTAGTATCCATAGCTATTATTCTCAGCTGAGATGCTAAAGAACTGGCCCGGCAAACGGCTACGTCGCTAACCCCGGCTCAGCTATCAACGTTGGAAAAGATTCTGGCGTCACAGTTCCGCCTGTCCACCACGGTAGACACCACGGTGCCGCCGTCAAATTTTTTGAATCAAGATTTGTTTGGTCTTCAATCTGGGTCGGCCGTTGTCCCCAACCCTACCCCTGCTACGGCGCCCACTGCCCAGCCAACGGTCCAGCCGACCGCTATCCCTGAGGAAACTCCCCAGGCAGAGGTTCTTCTTTAGAAATGATGGTGAAAATATTATTCGGCAACCGGCAGCGGTTCGCTGGCGACTTTGACCTGCACGGCAATGCCGTCTTTCATGGCTCGTACTTTGGCGAGGGAACGAATAGCGTCGATCGTCCGGCCGTTGCGACCAATTACCCGGCCGACATCATCCGGATGGACCGAAATCGTGTAGACAAAGCGTCCTTCAATCTCTTCTTCAGTAACCGCCACTGCATCGGGATTTAACACAATATGCAGGAGAATAAATTCAATCAGGTTGCGCATGTGTCTCCCTGGCGTTAAGCCGTGAATTTCTGGTATAAAGCCGCGACGGTATCGGTAGGCTGGGCGCCCTTTTTCAGCCACTGCTCGTAAAGGTCTTTTTCAAAACGAATATCTTTAGGTGTGGCTGATGGATTATAAAAACCAACTTGGGTTACATACTGTCCGTCGCGTTTGTCGCGCTGTTCAGTGACCACAATCCGGTAGGACGGTTGTCCCTTTTTACCAACGCGTGAAAGTTTAATTCTAAGCATAGGGAGGAATTATAACAGTTTATACCGCATCTGAGAAGTATTTCTTCAAAGCCTGCTCTGCGGCCGCTTGTTGGGCCTTTTGTTTACTGGCGCCTTGACCGGATAAAGTCTCCCAACCCTCGACTTGGACCGAAACTGTAAAGGTTTTGGCGTGATCCGGTCCCTCGGCCTTGACCGTGTCATAGGTTGGTGCCGCTTTGCCCAGAGCCTGGACCTTTTCTTGCAACAAAGTCTTGGGATCTTTGGCGTCGCGTTCGGAAACAAATTCGGAAAAGTGGGGCACTAGGTATTTTCTGAGAAATTTTTTCGCGGCCGGATAGCCCTTGCCCAGATAGAGCGCTCCGATTACGGCCTCGAACGTATTAGCTAAGGTAGATACCGACTGAGCGCCACCGGTTTGGGCTTCGCCCACGCTCATGAGGAGATGCTCACCTAACTGCAGTTCAACGGCCATGCTGGCCAGTGACTCGGTGCGAACCATGGCCGAGCGGTACCGGGTTAGAGTACCTTCGTCCAGCTTGGGAAAAGTTTCAAACAAGTATTCCGAAACACCCAGCTCCACCACCGCGTCACCTAAGAACTCCAGTCTCTCGTTAGTCTCGCAGTGCTCCACATCCCGGGCACACAGCGAGCGGTGGGTGAAGGCTTGCTCCAACAAGCTGGCCGGCAGATCCGCCAGTTCAGGAACAAGAGTTGTATAGGTGGTTGGCGTCATAGTTTTATCCCAACATGGCGTCTTCGACCAGAAAAACCAGGTCGGAAATAGTTTGGACACCATCTTCATCTTCAACGTTTATGTCGCGCGGCTGGAGATCAATTTCAAAGAGGCGGTTCAAGCGGTGAACAAAACGGACAAACTCGTCCAGATTGCCTTTAATATCCACGTCTTCAATGAGATTGGAGTTGGGTGAGAGATCATCTGGATCAATACCGTAAATCTCCGAGATCAATTCAATGATCTGTTTGGTTGTTTGTTCCCTGGTCATGGGCAGTCCCTTCTTTCCGCTGGTCTGTAAATGAGGCCAATACGCCATGAATGAAACCCGCCGAGGACGGATCAGCGAGGGATTTCGCGATCTCGATGGCCTCATCGATAGCCACGGCCGGGGGCGTATTGGTGTACATCAATTCATACAGAGCTTGGCGGAGGATTGCAAGACCGACTTTATCGAACTGGTCCAGGGAGCGTTTCGGCGCGAATTTCATGATAATCGTGTCAATTTCGTCTTGGTGAGCCAAAATGTTCGCCACTTCGGCAAATTGGGGGAGATGGCTATTGTCTGGTTGGAAACTCCAGGCGAATAACTGCTCAACGCGTTTTAAACGCAAAACATGGAGATTGTTCTCGGACGGCATAGTTAGGGGCAGCGTAGCACAAGGACTTAGGCTTCAGAAGAGGTACCGCGCTTGGTGGCTTTGCGTTCGCGACTGGTGACGTATTTATTGGCCGGATTAATCGCCAGGGCAATGTTTTTACGACGACGACCGGAGCGTCCGGTAGAAATTCTGCGTTTTGGTAGTGCGGCCATGTTAGTTCCTTTTTCCTTGATTGGTCGAAGCTTCGATTGTATCATCTTCTGTCGGAAAAGACAGCCGATGGTTATGGGTTTATTAACGCATGAAAACAGCGATATCCGCCCGTCAGATAATCTATACCCTCCCAGCGTTTTGCCTCCTAAATTACCCCTTCAAGTAACCTTAAACTGCTCCCTAAACTAACCGGTTTGTGGTTACTCTAGGGACTTTTGGGCAGATAGGGTCCACCAGTGGTCCATCTTTGGCCAGAGTGGGCAAATCAGGGTCAAGAATTGGCGAATGGATTCCAATTACTTTCGAGTTCGATTAGCTTTAGCACCAACTATCTATCGACCACTACGCAATCAAGCTCATTCTCACAGCATCTTTGGTTTTTAAGTAGTCGATTGGTCCCCAGATTACCCCTTGTTTGCCCGGATGGACTCAAACTAACCCAGTACTGGACCCCTTCTGCCCGTAAGGTCTGATTAAGGACCTGTTTAGGGTCACTTTTAGGGGTAATTAGAGGCCTCCGGAGGGGACAGTTTGGGAGGCAAAACGCTGGAGAGATATAGATCCCAAACTCGTGAAGAGGATTGTGAAATCATTAGACAGTGGTTTTGGGGAAAACTTTTTCCTGAATCCTTTTTACTTGTTCGATTAATTTAAAATCCAACCAATCCGCGGTTCGCAGCGTATCCCAACCGGATTGCCTGGTGCCCAAGAATTCCCCCACCCCGCGGTTTTTCAGATCGAACTCAGCCAATTGACTGCCGTCGGTCAAGGTCTCCAGTTGTTTGAGGCGGCCGTTAATTGGCACGCCTGGTGATGGCACCAGAAAACACCAGCTTTCCTGTCCGGCCCGGCCAACGCGACCGCGCAGTTGGTGGAGCTGAGCTAAACCAAAGCGCTCGGCGCTAAAAATGGTAATAATGCTGGCCGTGGGAATATCAATGCCCACCTCAACGACTGGTGTGGCCACCAAAATATCAATTTCCCGCGCCAACATTTTTTTTAATACTGATTGTTTGGTCTGGGGCTTGGTCTCACCAGTGAGCAAGGCAATACGAGCCTCTGGGAGCTCACTTTTTACTCTTTCATAGAGAGACTCCGCGTCATAGACCTCAGCCAGGCCTTCCGCCTCCGAGGCACTAATGAAGGGGGCCACGATAAAGATTTGAGCTTGCAATTCGATTTGCTCGGCAAGCCAGGAGAAGTGTCGGTCCAGGCGATCAGATGTGAAGACGCGGGTGATAGTTCGTTTTTCTTTTCCGGGAATCAAGTCCAAGTGCGAAACTGCTTGTTGACCGTAGATGGCGTGCGCCAGCGTGCGGGGAATGGGCGTGGCGGTTAAGGAGATGAGGTGCGGTTTGGGACTTTTTTCCCAGTAGCGGCCACGCTGGCGCACGCCAAACCGATGCTCCTCGTCCACCACCACTATGCCGGGTTGAAAGCGATCCGGGTCGAAAATTAAGGCGTGGGTACCAATCAAGATATTGGCTTGGGGCTGAGTCTTTTGTTGGGCGGTCCAGAGGGCGGCGGTCAAGCCTAGCTGCTGGGCAATCGGCTCGATTGTGGCCAGGTGTTGCTGCGCCAAAATCGCGGTCGGCGCCAGATAAAGGGCCTGGGCGCCGGTTTGAGCGATGGCGGTGAGGGCAAAAGCGGCGACATACGTTTTGCCGCTACCAACTTCGCCTTGGATTAAATGAAAACTGGGGTGAGGTTGGGAAAGCACGCGGAGTAGATCCTGGCAGGCCTGGATTTGGGAGGCGGTTAAGTTGACGGACAAAGCGGCGGTAAAACGGGGCCAGAAACTACTCATCAGATCTGGTGGCAGCGCGGCGGCGGCGGATTGGCGACGGTTTTCTGCATCTTGCCGGCGAAGCTGCGCGAAAACATCCCACAGCTCAGCGAAAGCCAGCCGTCGCCGCGCCTGATCCGCCTGCTCCGTTGGAATCCGGAAAATGGGCCTGCCAGAGAGCGTCGCGAAAGTGCATAGGCCTTCTTCGGCCAGAATTTCTTCCGGCAGCGGTTCGGGAACCTCCGGCAGGGCGGCTTTGAGCAGCGTAAACAGCGTCTGGCGAAGCCAAGTGGTACGGAGAGTTTCGTGCTGGTGATAAATCGGCACGATTCGGCCGGTGTGAATCGTCTCCGTGCGCGACCAGGCCTTCGACCGTCGGATTAATCAGGGTCAATTTATTCTGATAAACCGATGTTTTACCCATTAGAGCGACCGACTCGCCATCGATCAATTTCTTGATGACGTAGGGTTGATGGAAGAAAGTCAGGTTCATCTTGCCGGCTGGCGTCGGCGACGGTGGCAACCACGATTTCCTGCCGTGACCGGGTGCGAATCAGGCGGGAGGTTAGTACCTCAGCGTGAATAGTGACAAATTCATTGGGTTGGAGGTGGGCAATGAGGGTGATGCTGGGACGCGTCGAGATAGCGAAACGGTAAAGGTCAGGGCCAAATCGACCGACGGTGCGGATGCCCATCTCCACCAGCAATTGGCCCCGTTTGGGTCCGACGCCTGGAATGGATGTGACGTGCTGATCCCAGATCAAGAATTTCTCCTCTCGGCATTGTAACGCATTCCGATATACTATAAGCGTATGTGGTCTTTGCGCGTCGGCCTTGGCTTGGATTCGTCGTCTTTTTCCCGCGGCGCGGCGCCGAGTGAGATTTCACGCCCGTTGGGCTAAACGTACCATGGCGCCGCGCCGCGGCAATCTGACCCGGGCTCGTTTAATACGCTGGTTGGCGGTCCTCATCGTGGGCGGGATGATCGCCGGTATTTTGCTCTTTATGTCTTGGTGGCCTGGGTAGCCAGCGATCTTCCCGATCCCGGCGGGGTTCGGCGGACGCAGGGTTTTAGCACTAAGATTACCGATCGCCATGGCGACGTGTTGTACGACGTGTTCAACTCCGAACGTCGCTTGCCGATCCAAATCGGCCAAGTTCCGGAATACTTAAAACAGGCCACGGTGTCCATTGAGGATAAAGATTTTTACCGGCATGGCGGTTTTGACCCACTCACGCCATTCCGGATTGCCTGGAATTTGATCACCAAACGACGCCTGATCGGTGGTTCCACCTTAACCCAGCAACTAGTAAAGAATGCCCTGCTTTCCAATGAGCGAACCATTACCCGGAAGTTACGCGAATTTATTCTGGCTCTGGAGATCGAACGACAATTTACGAAAGACGAAATCTTGCAGATGTATCTGAATGAAGCTCCCTATGGCGGGACGGCGGTCGGGATTGGGGCGGCAACGCAAGTTTATTTCAACAAAAATGTCGCCGATTTAACGCTGGTTGAATCAGCCATTTTGGCCGGTCTGCCGCAGCGGCCCACCGCTTACTCCCCGTTCTTGGGTCGCACCAACGCCGAGGGGACGGTTCTATGGAAACTGCGGACCGAGGGCGTGCTCCGGCGCATGCGTGAGGACGGCTATATTTCTACCGAGCTGGAAAAGGAAGCCCTGACTCAATTGGATTTGATCACTTTCGCCAAACCCTCGGTATCGATCAAGGCGCCTCACTTCGTCTTCTATGTTCAGGACCAACTGGAGAAGTTATTCGGAGCGGAAACAGTGGAAAAAGGCGGTCTTACCGTTACCACGACTTTGGATTTGCCGTTCCAAGACGCCAGTCAGCGGATCATCAAGGAAGAGATTGACAAAGTGGTCGAAAATTATCACATCACTAACGGCGCGGCGATGGCGATGGATCCGCGCAATGGTGAAATTCTAACCATGGTCGGCAGCAAGGATTATTTTGCCGACGACATCCCTGGCCAATTTAATGTCGTGACCGATGGTCTGCGTCAACCTGGTTCTTCGATCAAGCCGGTGACTTATGTTACCGCACTCAAGCAAGGTTACACGCCGGCCAGTATGTTGATTGATTCCTTCACGGTTTTTGCGCCGAACGACCAAGTCGATGCCTACGAACCGAAAAACTACGATGGCAAGTTCCGCGGTCCAATGCCGCTTCGCCGTGGTTTGGCGGAGTCGAATAACGTCCTCGCGGTCAAGCTTCTGGCCAAGACCGGCTTGACCAATATGTTGGAAACGGCCTTTGATCTGGGTTTTACGACCCTTGAGCCGACGGCCGAGAATCAACGTCGTTTTGGTCTCTCGGTAACCTTGGGTGGCGCGGAAGTAAGCTAATCGACAGCGTCACCGCCTACAGTGCTTTTGCTAACCAGGGTCACCGGGTTGAGCCGGTAGCGATTTTGGAGGTTAAAGACTCGGAGGGCAAACGTGTTGTTTAAGCAGCGCAGGGTAAATGGCCGCCAAGTATTGACTCCGGAATTGACCTATCCTCATCAACTCGATTCTTTCCGACGACGAGGCACGTTTAGGCGCTTTTGGGCGCGGTTCGCAGTTAAATATCCAAAACCGACCGATCGCGGTTAAAACCGGTACCACCAACGACCGACGCGACAACTGGGCGGTTGGCTGGAGCCAGTCCACGATCATCGGTGTCTGGGTAGGTAATAACGACAACTACCCCTATGACCCGGGTAGCTTCCGGTATCTCTGGCGCTTCACCGATCTGGCGGCGGTTATTCCTGGAAGCGATCGCCAGCGGCCGCTCCACCGAGCCGTGGCCGGTTCCGGAGGGGTGGAAAAGGTACGGGTGGACAGTAATTTCCGGTTGGCCGGCCCACGACGAATTAGAATCACGCGAAGACTGGTCCATCAAGGGCACTCTGCCGACCGGACCGGACCCGATTCATCAGAAAGTTCGGCTTTGCAAAGGTCAAAACAAACTGGCGACCGCGGTCGACGTCCAACGCGGCAACTGGGAAGAAAAGGTCTTCATTAATTTGTTCGAAAGTGACCCGATCAGTCAGGACGGCCGTAATCGCTGGCAGGAAGGTATCGACGCCTGGCTTGGTGGACAGCCGATCGCGATCGCTACCAAGCCCCTAAGGATTTTTGTGAGTCGCCGGATGAGGTGAGTGGTGCTGATGAAAAACCGGAGAACGAGAAGACTTACAGTGAGGAAAATATTGCGGTGGAAGATAGAAACCGTTTCGGAGGAAAAAATCGATCGGGTAGAAATCTACGTTAACGGATTCGTTGCGTGAAACCCTGCGCGACAAGCCATACAACACGACGCTTAACCTACCGCGGGACGCTACACGTTTACGCCAAAGCGATTCGGGCGGACGGCAAAGAGGGCAAGACCGGTGACGTCCATATCGGTACCGGCGGGGCGGAATGGTTCGAACCTACCCCAACGCCAGTTCCCTCCCCTACCCCAACCCCAACACCTATGCCCACTCCTACTCCCACCCCGACGTCTGATTAGGTTCCTAATTCCTTGATTGCTTGATGCGGGTAATATTTAGTTTGTCCGCAGATTCCAGTATAATTTTCTTATGCTTTCTTTGTTCAACCGTCGATCGCGACCAAAAGAGAGTCGTCTTTCCGGCCCGGAAATTCCGGAGCAAGCCATCGATAATTTGCGCCGCTATAATCTCACCGTTGATCGGCCGAATCACCACGTCGAGCATCGGATTTTCGCCCCTACCCGTCGCCCAAATGAGAAAAAAGTTTCCCAAAATCCCGAGCTGAAACAAGCCGCGGGAGATTTCGTTCACTGGATTCTCAAAGAAGGACTAGTCGTTAATTATGGCAAGTGGTTTGACGCCGAGGGGCGGGGCGTCGGCGATAACTGGATTACTTTTGCTAGTGAGCCTGCGGCTGAGCTGAATATTCCCGATCACAACTTCCGACTCCCTTTGGCCAGACTGGAGCCGATCCTCACTCGGAACGCCTGGGTAGTTCGGCCGGAAAAATCCTCGGTTATTCTAACCTCGATTGATTCCTTGCCGGACCTCGAAGTGTTGATTGCGCGAGAAGACCTGCCTTCCGAAAAGAAAGCCAAGTTACGGGCGTTGTACCAAACGATTGCGCAGCGTGACGACTCGGGCCGTCAGCAGGTCATGACTTTAGTTTTGGAGGCCGATGGAGCCTGGTCCACGCGCGGCAGCTATGTTCCAACCCGCCTGACCCTGATATTGCCGGCCGATTTGGGTCGGGGTTTAGAACGGGCCATCAAGTTCCAACCGTGGTTGCTGGAAGCAATCAATGAGTTATTAGTTGAACGGGCACAGCGAGAGGCCGATCAACCGGAACCAAGCCACCAGTTTGCCCGTTTACCAAGCGGTGGAGACAAGATTATCCCCTACAGTCGTTCGCAGCGCGTCTGGGCGATGTTTTCGACCGGACCGGAATAAACTAATTCAGAAATTGCTGAATTTTTTCCGCCAGTAGTCCCGGCTGGGCGGTGAAGACCCAGTGTCCAGCCTCCTTGACCAGATAAAGCATTTTGTTTTTAGGCCAATAATCCGGCCGCATTCGATCATTTTCGCCGTAGATATATAGAGTGGGTTGTTTGGTTTGGAAAGGATCGCTGTACTGCCGGATATTGGCAATCAGGGTGTCGAAAGCTCCGTGCACCGACACATTGATCGGCTGAAAGGTTTTTATTTCTCTGCCAGGCGTTAGCTGCTGCGCATAGGCGAAGGCCCGATTGACGACTCGATATTCAAGTGGCAGGATTGAGCGGACTAGCCTGGTAATTCCTGGTAGGTTCGACCACCAGGCGGAAAGCTCGTTCCGTTTTTCCGGGGTCCGAGCCCCAACCAGGATCAACTTGTCGATTCTGTCCGGATAGCGCTCGGCAAATTGAACGGCAAACTGGGCGCCCATTGAATGTCCCAGGAGGTGAAAACGCGTGAAACCTCGTGACTCCAGTGTGGCAGCTATTTCCGACAGCAGCCAGTCGACCGACTCGGTTTGAAGATCATCCGGCTGGCCGGAGTAACCGGGCAGATAAACTAAAACGAGCTGGAAATGTCGCCCCAGTTTCTCAAGAAATTCCGGAGCCGAATCAAAAATCGAGGACCAGCCGTGTAGGCAAACGATCGCTTCTTTTCCCGAACCAATTACTCTAGTGAGCAGCATGGTCTTATTTTGCCAGACTAACACCTAGTTTGGCCAGGGCCGCTAAAACTCGGTCGCGTAACTTTTTGGCTTGGTCAGCATCCAGTTGGTGGCGATAATCCCAGTATTGCAGCCGGAAAGTCCAGTGATGCTGATATTGGCTAATCAAGGCAGCCTGGCGGATCACGTCCGAAGCGCCAAGAATTCGTTCCTGCACCTGGCCGATCGGTGTCCCCTCAGGTACTTCTAGGGTCAGATCTTCGAAGTAAGGGGCGGTGGTTGGCACCCCTTGATAGTGTGGTGTGCGTCTGGCCAGAGCCAATATTTCCCGCCAGATTAATTCGGCACCGGCCAGGCCATTTTCCAGATGGCCGATCAATCCTAGCACTCTATCATGATGAGTGATAACTGCAGACGACTGATAAAAAGGTGCAATCTGTCCATCTTTCTTCGTATTATCTTCGGCCAGCTCAAACTTAACCCCTTGGATATACATCCGGTTTAAAAGGGTTTCGATCGTTTGGCGCAGCGAGCGTAAATCCCGGTCCAGAATTGCCAGAACCAAGTGTTCATCCGGCAGCCCCTCTCCCTCTGACCAATAGACGTTAGCCAGCTCGAAGCTACCCTTAATGGTGGTTTGTGGCAGTTGCTTGGCGAGAGCCTCGACGTGGGATGGCAAGATGGCGCGGCGGAGATATTCCTGGTCAGTGGTTAGTGGATTTCGCAGTTTTAGGGTTCGCTTTAGATCCGCTTCTCCCCGCCGCGCCAGCTCTTCGCTGACCAACGAATAGGTAAACAGTTCCTGGTAGCCCAAGTCAGCCAATAGCTGCTGGGTGCGCTCTTCTAGGGGGAAGCTAATGCTCTCTGGATAGGCGGTTGGGACGGCGGTATCCAGCAGAACACTGGGGAGGTTATGATAGCCGTAAATCCGGGCCACTTCTTCGATCAAATCAGCCGGAATGGTCAGATCTGGCCGGTACGTCGGCGGAATGACTTCCAGGGTTTTTTTCTGGTTGGCCACCCGGCATCCGAGGTCAGTCAAGATGCGCTCGATTACCTCCACTGGCAGCTCAATCCCCAGATAATCGGCTACCCGGTTCAAGGGCAAAACGATTGGTTTAGGAGCCAACTGTCCAGGGAATTCGTCGAAAACCTGACTGGCGACTTTAGCCCCGCAAAGATCGCGGTAAAGTTCAATACCCCGACCAAGAACCGCATCAGCCAACTCGGGATCAATGTTTTTCTCGTTAATCTGGGCGGCCACCGTGCGAATAGCATGAGTCATGGAGGCGAAACGGATTTTTTCTGGCTGGATTGACTCGATAAAGAATAAGACTTTGTCGGTCGAGCCGTCGACGGCACTATTGGCGGTACCCTTAATGCCTGGCAAATCGATAATCTCGCCAGCCGGATTGACTAAAACCACCTCTCCACCGACTGTGGTATAGGATACGCCATCGAGAGTAGTGAATGGCATTCCGGCTTCGGCGGTTTTCACGATGATTTCACCGCCAAGAGACAGGATCTTGTCGTAATCAAAAGCGTGGCAAGGGTGACCCAGTTCGTGGGTGATGTAGTTGGTAATGTCGATCACGCTGTCATGAACATTTTGACCGATTTGACGCAATCTCTTGGCCATCCAGTCCGGGGTAGGAGTATGCTTGACGTCCGACAGCAGCACCATCAATATCCGCCGGTTCAGCTGTGGATCGTTATCAATCTTTGGTAAGGGCTGAGTCTGACCCGCAGCTTTGACCGGTTTGGATTCTAACGGTCGGAGTTTGGCCCCAACCCCGAATTGAGGCAAAATCACCGCCGCCTCGCGGGCAATGCCCCGCACCGAAAAACTATCCACGCGATTAGTGGTAATTTCGATGTCGTAAACCGGTTCGCCTTCAACGTCGTTGATCCGCTCCACTGAGGGACCGCACAACGACAGCATCCGTTGGATCTCTTCCGGAGTCGCTGCGGTTTCAAGGTGTTCTAATAGCCAGGAATGAGGAATAAGTATGTTCATAATGCTCCTAGAATTGTCCTAAGAAACGCAGGTCCCCGCTGTAGAGATGACGAATGTCGTCCAAGTGCAGATCGCGCTGCAGAGCGTAAGTACGCTCTATCCCCCAGCCAAAAGCAAAACCAGTATATTCGTCCGGATCAATGCCCCCGGCGCGCAGGACGTTGGGATGGACCATTCCCGCCCCGCCGACCTCATGCCAGCCGGACTTACAGAAGCGGCACTTTTCACTCTTTTCACCAGCTGAAACGATGCCGGTCCCGCCGCAAATCGTGCAGGAAAAGTCGACTTCAAAGGAAGGCTCGGTGAACTGGAAATGGAACGGGCGGATCCGCGAGCGTGTGCCAGGGCCATAAAATTCGCGAGCAAAATGGTCGATTGTGCCTTTCAAGTGTTGAATATTAATCCCGCGATCAACGGCCAATCCCTCGAATTGATGGAACATCTGGGTATGGGTAACGTCCTGTTGGCGGCGGTAACAGCGGGCGATGTTAATCATCCGGATCGGCGGCTGATGGTTGAGCCGTTCCATTTCCCGCACTTGGCCATTGGAGGTGTGCGGGGTGAGAATGACTTTACCCTTCTCTGGATCGGTCGGCCGTTCAACGAAGAAAGTTTCCCATTCGTCGCGGGCGGGATGGTTTTTGGGCATGTTTAGGGCCTCAAAGGCATAGAAATCCCAGTCAACTTCCGGATAACGCACTCGAGTGAAGCCAATGCGCTCAAAGATCCGGGTAATGTCACGAATTGCCTGCGAAATCGGATGCTGGCGGCCAGGTTCCTGATGACTGGGTTCAACTCGATAATCGTATGCAGGCAAGGTTGGGTCGAGCCAAGCCGACTCGACTTGGTCCGCTGTTGCGAAGTAGGCACTGATGCTTTCCTGTAATTTCTTAAATTCTTCGCCCGCTTCTTTTCTGTCATTTTTATCAACTTCCGATATCGGCAGTTGTTTCAACAATCCGTTAATCTCCGACCGAAATACGGGGGTCGGGTGATACTGGGGATTTTCCAGCATGAGAGATATTTTTTTTAGTTCCGTTTTATATTGGTCGATGTTCATAGCGATGTCCCTCATTATACCTTTCCTGATACAAAAAACCCCGCGCGGAGCGAGGGGCTTCTGGTGGTCTTGGTTGCCGGGCTTACTTGGTTTTTTGCTCGGCGGCCTTGACCACCTCGCTAAAAGCTTCCATGTCATGCACGGCTAAGTCAGCCAGCATCTTGCGGTCGAGCTGGATGTTGGCTTTCTTGAGCTGGTTCATGAAACGGGAATAGTTCAATTGGACAGCGACGGCCTTGACGGCGGCGCTAATACGGGCAATCCACAGGGAACGAAAATCGCGCTTGCGGTTCTTGCGGCCAATGTAAGCGTACGCACCGGCGTGCATCATCGCTTCGTGGGCGACTTTATACAGCCGATTCTTAGTCATGCGGTAGCCCTTGGTCAGACCAAGGACTTTTTTGTGGCGGGCGTGGCGGGTGGTGCCGGTTTTAACTCTGGACATAATTCCTTTTTTGAAGCGGGGATTATCCCCTTTGGGGAAAATCCCCTTGCGGTTTTTAAGCGATTCCTAACATTTGTTTGATCTTCTTGGCCCATTCGCCTTTTACTTCAACCGGGATGGCGTACTTGCGTTGCAAGGATTTGGACTTCTTGCGGCGCAGGTGACGCATGTTCTGGGAGCGGCGCATCACTTTACCGGTGCCGGTAATTTTGAAGCGCTTGACGACCGTTTTGCGGGTCTTATGTTTGAATTTAGTAGCCATAGGATTCCTACGAAAGGGAATTATAACAAACAACTGCCATTTCGCCAACTAGTACCTGAAAATTTAAGACTCTGCTGCTTTCGGCTCGGCCAGTTTCTTCTTGCCGCCTGGCATCAACTGGGCGGACATGAATTTACCGGTCAACTTGGGCGGAATCTCGACTTTGCCGACATCTTCCACCGCGACAAAAATTCGCTTTAAAACTTGTTGGCCGAATTCAGGCTTAGTTACTTCGCGGCCCTTGAATTTGACTTGAAGACGAACTTTATTGCCATCCTCTAAAAATTCGCGAGCCCGGGCGATCCGCGCTTCCAGATCTCCAGCAGCAATGAACGGCGTCAAACGCAGCTCTTTCATCTCACTGCCTTTGCTGGTCTTCTTGGCTTCTTCCTGTTTTTTCTGTTGTTCTTGGTAGCGGAATTTGGACAACTCGATCAGTTTGGCGACCGGCGGCACGGCTTTATCGGCAATCAAAATCAGGTCCTTACCTTCGGACTCGGCCTGAGCCAAAGCTTCCGAGGTGCTGAGAACACCAACTTGTTTGCCGAATTGATCAATCACCCGTACTTGGGGTGCGGTGATCATTTCATTCATGACATAACGAATTTGCGTTCGTTGATCATGTGGTTTTGGTTTACGCGGTCGAAATCGAATCGTCCCCTCCTTGGTTATTTACCCTGGAATTATAACATTAACCATTGGTATGATGCGGACATGAAGCGAACCCCTGATTCCTCACCGAAAAAAGAGACGGAAATTACGGTTGAATACGAGCTGATTTTTCCAATTACGCCAGCTGTCGATCAGCAGATCCGGGAACTTTCCCATAAAATATCGGCTGAAATGGAGTCTGGCTCGCCGGAACAGCAAGACAACTCTTTTATGTTCGTATTGAGTACCGATAAAGTGATGGAAGAGGTTGTCAAAAATCAGCCAAAAAAGAGCTTTGTGATCTTAGCTAAAGCGGCTGGAAATCTTAACATTATTACCGATCCTGATAGTTCCAAACATATCTTGGTCAAGCTGCGAAGGCGTGACTGATCAGAGGGATCGGTTGGTAATTTCTTGCTGTAACTGTCCGATCAGCTCCAGAAGAGTCACGACTTTCATCTCGCGATTTTTTCGCGCTCGGACCGAAACCGTCTGGTCCGCCACTTCCTTCTTACCAACAATCAGCATATAGGGAATTTTTTGACCTTCCGCCTTGCGGATGCGGTTCTGCATGCTTTCGGCCTCGTTCCAGTTCTCTACCCTGATCCCCTGCTCCAGCAGACCGGCGGCGATTGTCTGGGCATATTCGCTTTGGTCTTGGCTGATCGGGATGACTACCGCTTGGATCGGGCTTAACCACAGTGGAAAAGCGCCACCATAATGTTCGATCAAAATGGCGAGGAATCTTTCCAGCGATCCTAGCGGCGCGCGGTGAACCATGACCGGCACTTTTTCTTGCCCGTCCTGGTCGACGTACTTTAAGCCAAAGCGTTCTGGGAGCATGAAGTCGATCTGCACCGTGCCGCATTGCCATTCCCGACCAAGAGCGTCCTTGATGAGAAAATCGGCTTTCGGGCCGTAGAAAGCGGCGTCGCCTTCCGAGATCGAGTAATCGGCACCCACTTCCTTGAGAGCCTCGATGGCCTTCTCTTCGGCTTTCTCCCAGAGCTCATCATCGCCGAGATACTTCTCGCTCTTGGAACGCACGCCCAAGCGGACACGGTAGTTGCTGAAGCCAAAAGCGGCATACAGTTTCTGGATGAACTTGAAGACCGACAAGAACTCGCCTACTGCCTGATCCGGCGTGCAGAAAATGTGGGCGTCGTCTTGGGTAAAGGAACGCACCCGCAGTAAGCCGCTCAGTTCGCCGGATTGCTCATAGCGGTAAACCGATGCGACCTCGGCGATACGGATGGGCAGTTCCCGGTAAGAATGGGGCTTGAACTGGAAGGACTGGATGTGCATCGGGCAAGTCATTGGTTTGACCAGGTACTCCGTGCCATCGACATCCATCGGGGAGTACATTTTTTCGCGATAAAGATCCCAGTGACCGCTTTTTTCCCATAACGATTTTTGACCAATGTGCGGACTATAAACGTGTTTGTAGCCCATCTTGGTCTGTTCTTTAACCATGAAATCTTCAATTTCCCGGCGGATAACGGCGCCGTTGGGCAGCCAGAGCGTCAAACCGGAACCGACCTCGTTGGAAAAAGCGAACAGTTCCAGTTCCCGGCCAAGTTTGCGGTGGTCCCGTTTTCTCGCCTCTTCCAGCCGATTCAAGTAATCTTCCAGTTCGGCGGCCGATGGCCAGATCGTGCCGTAAATACGCGTTAACATAGGATTATTTTCATCACCGCGCCAATAGGCCCCGGCCACGCTGAGCAACTTGAAATGCTTGAGGTCCTCGGCCGGATTGTCAATGTGTCCGCCCCGGCAAAGGTCACGAAAATCGCCGGACTGGAAAACCGTTACCGGCTCCCCTCGCCCGATGATTTCCTCGATCAGCTCGAGTTTGAAGGGATTGCCGGCAAACTCCTGCCGCGCTTCTTCCGGGCTCAACTCGACTCGTTGAAATTCCCGCCACGACGGCAAAATTTCTCTCATCTTGGCTTCGATTTGGGGAAAATCATGTTCGCTGATCGGCTGGCTGAACTCAATATCGTAGTAAAAGCCGTCCTCAATCGCCGGTCCCAAAGTCAGTTTGGCGTCCGGCCAGATTGCCTTAACGGCCGCAGCCAATAAGTGGGCGGCGGAGTGCCGCAGATTATTCAATGATTCTTGATTTTGCATATTTTCTTTCCGAGACTTGTCTCGATTATAAACGGTTTACGGGTGAGGTTGGGGGCCGATTTGGCCTGGGGGGGGGAAGACGCCAAAAAATTAGGCGTTCCCCAAAATAGTCGAGCTGGTAGGTTTAAAACCACTTAACACGGGCCAAGTATAGCACGTTACGGATTGACAGTAGGGCGCGGCTGAAATTGCTGGAAAATGCTCTCAATGCTCGGCTGACCAGAGGATTGTCCGGTTTTAGGAATTAAAAGACTGAACTGTTGGAATTGAGTGATGAGGGGCGCGATCAAGGGCTGAATTAACTGGATTGAGAGGACGAAGATAATGCCCCAAAAAACCAAGCTGGCGACGGTTTTTCCCAAGCCCAGGGCCAGGCCGGCCACGAAACTTTTGGCTGCGATTTCGCCGTAACCGGCATTGTAAATGGTTCGAGCGGGAACGGGCGGATTAACTTGGGTGTCTTCGGTGGTGTCGGGAGGAGTGAGGGCCATGGGAGCAGTATACAACCAGTAAAGTGAGTCTAACAGGACTCGAACCTGTGACCTCTTCGATGTCAACGAAGCGCTCTACCAACTGAGCTATAGACTCAAGAGGTTGTATTTTACCACGGGAAAAAGCGTTATTCGCTGTCCCCGCTCTGATCTTCGGTGGAACCTTGCGACCGCATTTCCGCAATCGCGCTGGATTTCTTATCAGCGTTGCCTTCCATGCCGGAAGCCGCCTTCTTCTTGTTCTGGCGTTCGGCCTGTATCTGATGAGCTTCCAGCTGTTTCTTGCGTCTGGCCGATTGGAGCATATCGCCAATCATTCTTCGTAGCAGTGGCGTGGTGCTCTTATCTTTGTTATTAATGGTCTGTTCGGATTGTAGACTGAGAGTTTGGGCTCTCCCGGCGGCCAGGGTGGCGGCATTATTGCGTCGACTTTGCTTGCGAGCCTCTTTGGTCAGCTGTTGAATCTCTTGCTCCGTAGCAGGATCACGCCGGCTGGTTGTTCGAGCTTGTTCAGCCTGGGCTTGAGCAATCTTCTGGACTTCTTGATTTCGTTGATCGAGTGACTTTTTCCGGTCATCTTCGGAGCGGTCAAAAATAATACCGTTCAGGCCGACTTGTCGCCCAGCCTCAGCGGGAGTGGAGAAAAGGGTTCGGAATTGTTCCCGAGCGTTAATGGTTTCCTTTGGCTCATTAGCGCCAGTTTCACGATTTTGAGGGTTAGTCAGAGAGGGATCAAGTAGCCCGGCGGCAGCCAATTGTTCGGCGGTAAGGGAGCCGTTGTCAAACTGACCACCCACAGAACCAGCCTCAGCTTTGGGAGGCTGGGTCACGTTCTGCCGGTTTGGCGTAGCGCCTTTCATGTTTTGTCCGCTCATTGATTCCGAAGTATAACCGAAACAACCTATATTTTCAAGATACACCTCGGACAGTGAAGCGTTAAGCTATTAGAGCAAAAAGTTGGCTAAATTACAAGCTCAAAAGATGATCAATGGCTTTTTGCTTAAGAAGAGCCGAGTGGAGATAGTTTAATTCCTCACGAGTCAGCTTCTCTTCCGGTTTGCGGTTGGCCAGACGAGCTTTAATCAGGGCTTCCAGTTCGGCCGTTTCGACTTTTAAATCAGCTGTTTTAATGATCGCGGCCAGAAGCAACTCGACTTGCAACGAAGCCATCGTGCTGATGGCATATTCTTGTTGCAGTTCTTCCTGGGTCTTATTGATGTTTTTTAAATAATCTTCAAGGGAAAGGTTAACGCGCTCGAGTTGGTGAGCGATTTGGTGGAGGCGGTGTTCGGTTTCCTTGCGGAGTAGTAGCTCCGGAACTTTAACCGGAATATTCTTCAGCAATTCGCCCAGAATGGCCTGCAGTTGGATTTGTTTTAATTCCTCGGCGCTGTGATCATGACCATCATGTTCGCCGTGCTCCGGAACCGGAGTGGCCTTGACGATGGCAGCGTAATCGCCCAGGGTTAATTCCGGGGCCACCGCGATGGCGATTTCAAATTCCCAGTCTTTCCCCTCTTCCAGAGATTTGGGCTTCACTTCCGGGTCAGTCAGGGGTTGGAGTTTGTTTTCTTCCAGGTAAGCGCGGTAGGCTTTCGGTAATAGGTCGTCGACCATCAACTCCAGCAAACCTTGGCTGCCGATCCGCTCTTCGACTAGTTTGAGCGGGACTTTCCCCTGACGGAAGCCGTCGATTTTGACCGATTGCTGGGCCCGTTGCAGCGCTCGTTGGCGGGCCGCGGCGGTGTCGGCGTGCTTAATAGTCAGGGCAAAGGTGTGGCTGGGAACGATCAGCTCGGCGGTCTTATTTTCCGCCGCGGCCGACTTGACGGCAGCTTTTTTGGTGGTCGACTTGGTCTTTTTTTCCATTGTGAGATTGTACCACAGCCCAGGCTTTATTTGACGTCTTGGATGTGGTAAATCACTTTGCCGGCCGGGGCTTCAAACTCAACTTGATCGCCCTTTTTCTTGCCGCTTAAGGCTTGACCCAAAGGAGATTTTTCCGAGATTTTTTTCTCGGCCGGATCGGCTTCCCATTCGCCCACCACGTGGAAAACGTGCTCCGGTTCCTTGCCGGCGACCTTGACGACGACTTTGGAACCAACGCCAACAGTCTTGGAGCCATTGGCCTTGACGACTTGGACCCGCTGGAGAAGGTACTCGATTTCTTCCAAACGGCCATTAAGTACGGCCAAATCTTCACGAGCGGCATGATATTCGGAGTTTTCAGAGAGGTCGCCGTAAGAACGGGCTTGGGCCACGCGATCGATCGCCGCCGGAATTTTTACTTCCTTGAGCTCTTTGAGCTCGGCGAGAATCTCGTCATATCCCGGCTGGGTCATCTGGACAACCTGGTTGGGATCGGTCATGGTAAACCTTTCTTAGCCCAATTACCTGGGCATGGAGGGGTATTGTACTGGTCATCTGGGGACTGGTCAATGTCGTTTACTCTGAAACTATGGGCCTGAAACATAAAGATATATTTGCCTATTATTCGGGATTATGATAGCTTAATAATTGCGGTTGTATGTCGGCTATTCAAAAAATTAAACACCAGGTAAAATCTGAATTCAAAAAACTTGCCCCACTATATTGCCCGATTCTATCGGAAGAAGTAAGCTTTACTTCCGAAGGATTCATGCATTTGATCTATGAGTCGAATCGAGCCCCGCGGAAAATTAGCGAACAATATTTAAAGCTTAAATGTTTTACGCACGTGCCATATGTTATTGCTCACTGCCGGCAAGTCTCCGATACCCGGGTCGTTCGAAGAAAGATAAAAGGCAAATGGAAAGAAACGGTTCGCTATCAATTAGTCTGTGAGACTGAATCAGGGGTCGAGATAAGGGTAATACTTGAAAAAATTGGCAATGGGAAATTGCATTTTTTGAGTGTTATGCCACACAAAAAGCGTTCAAGAACTAAAACTAAAAAGCGTCCGGATGGACGCTCTTGAGTGTGCTAGTTTCTCGGCTTAGACATGTCTTAGCTGAAGAAGGGCTTGCGCCCGACTAGCACTGGGAAATTATAACACAGTTATTGTGAGGTGACGAGGCACTAACGCGTTTTTGGCTCACCAATGCTCAGAATTCGACCAACACCTGGCAGCAGCTGAGTAATGACTTGTTCCAGATAAGCTTCAAACAAGGTATCTATCTCCGGAGTAAATTCTAGACCGCGCTCTTTGGTCATTTTTTGCTTTAATCGCTTGGTTTTTTGATCCCTGGATTTATCGGCGATATCCAAATCGACCGACTCGCGCAGGGCAATGTGACCGGCTTCAACGGCCCGAATATAGCCTTCGGTTAGGGCAATATCACCAAAATAATTGTAGTAACGGGCAAAAATGTTTTCGATTTCATCAGGAATGGGTGGTTGTTCAATGGTTCTAGGCATATCACTCTCCTCCTTTGAAAATATAGCACATTATTCAATAGGCACCGGTTCGGCGATCACGAGCAATCTTTTCCAAGTGGTTCCTGGAGGATAACAGGTCTGCAGGACCAATTTTTCAGACTCGAACTGGGGTTGCAGCCAGATCGTATCATCGGCGGCGACGATCTGTTTATCCGTGATGCGGTAGCGAAAATCCTCACCCCAAAACCGAACGGTAATGATCTGGCCCGGCTCAGCGTCTTTAAGGGCATAAAATTGGGCGTTGTAGCGGTCAATATTCCAGGTTCCATCGGTGGAGTGAGCAAAGAGGTAGATGGTGTGATTAACGTCTAATTGCCCCGGCAGACCGGTGCCGGCGGCATGGGCAATCCCCTCTTTTAGTGCCGTGCGGTAAGCTTTGGCGTCAGCGGAGTTGACGTTCGGTGTAATGGTGCTTTCAATGCCCAAATCAGGGAAAGAAATGGAAAAAATATCTTTTGGACTGGTAATATTGGGCGTGGGGTCGGGAGCAATGGTTGGTTCCGGTGCCTCGGTCACTGATTGTTCAACCGGGTTTATATTCCTGATGGCGCGGCCAACTAAGGATTGGGTCTCTAAAATCGCGATCGGACCGGCAAAAAGCAGAGCCAAGGCCACGGCGAAAGCCAACGAAAACCGGCTGGTCCAATCCAAGGTTTGGGCAACCACTTTTTTGTTCGGAAGCGGCACTTCCGGTAGGGAAAGCGCGAGGGTAATTTGCGGCCAAGCAATTACTGGCAAGGCTAGATGTGCCAGTGGGTGGGCGGCTAACTGATTAGCGGTGGTGGTGATAACCAGCGCTTGGGCGGATTCAAGCCTCTGTTGGCGTAAAGCCGTTAAATCTAGCCAGACGACCGGCTCGGTGCGTTTTTGCCGCTTCCAGGAACGAACCGCGGGGTTAATTTTGAGTTCGCTGTAAAACCAGCCGGTTTCCAGACTGGGGAAATCCCTCAGATAAAGGTTTAACCTTCCAGGCGTAGTACTTTTCAAAGTCAGACCTTTCAGAGGCGCAGGCGGCGGCTGAGTAGCTTAAGACCCAGTCCCAGCCAGCCCAAGCCGAAGGCGGTCATCAAGCCTGGCACACTGTCAGTGCCGGTTTCCGGCAGTTCTTCCGGCGGTTGGCTGCTCGGAGTAGTAGTGGGTTTGGTCAAACGGTTGCCAAACACCGCCATCTTGATCTCGTTCTTTTGCATGGTGAGGGTCACTTCGGTGCTGGTGGTGGCTTTCCAGCCGTCCTTACCTTTTTCACGAACGCGGACCACGTCGTCTTGGTGTAGGTTACCGACGGTTCCACCACGCCCATTACTTTCCGAGTAGGTCACGTAGTTGCGCCAGTTTTCGTCGTGATTCAAGTCCCATTCGAATTCCCAGCTCAAGCCGTTTTCGTTGTTGTCGCGAGAGCCGTCGCCGTCAGTGTCTTCGTATTTTTCGATGACAAAGCCGGTGTACTCAGGGGTTGGTGTCGGCGTAGGGGTTGGCGTCGGAGTTGGTGTGGGAGTAGGAGTCGGCGTAGGAGTGGGGGTTGGAGTGGGTGTGGGGGTAGGGGTAGGGGTAGGGGTAGGCGTAGGCGTGGGTGTCGGCGTAGGGGTTGGCGTCGGAGTTGGTGTGGGAGTAGGAGTCGGCGTAGGAGTGGGGGTTGGAGTTGGTGTCGGCGTAGGAATAGCCTCGACTTTAGCCTGGAAACGTACGGTCATTAAGAAGTCCCAGCAGCCTTCCATGTCGCCAATCGAACCGATTTGGATTCCGTTGGGTGCAATTACTCCATCGGCTTGGACGGCATTAGTGTCAAAGGGATCGGCACCTAGAGTCGGCCGACCTTGGAAACGAGTAGAGCCCTCGATGTAGTCCAAGGTGAAGGGTTGGTCGTCATTAATGGTGACGTTATTTTGCTTGGTGGTGGCATTGTTGGCTTTGACGAAACCGGTCAAAGTGAGGTGCTCGGTTTCCGTGGCAGTCCAGTTGGTTAAGCCGACACGAACGTCATGGGCCAAGGTACCGCGAGTGTTGTTGTGAGCGTAGAGCTTGAACTCGAGAATGTCATTGGGCGCGAAGCCGCTGAGTGAGGTTTTCCAATCGCTGTCTCCTTGTTTGCGGACCTGGAAAGTGGGTTGATCCTCTGAATGGTTATTGAAGACTGGATTATTACCTTCGACAACCTCGACATCAAAGTAAGCGACATATTGATAGTTGGTTCCACCGGTGAGATTGTGTTTATGGAAGCCGATGCCGTCATGCGAGTCATCAATAAAGAGCATGCTGTCACCCTGATAATCAGGCTGGATTGAGCCGACCCAAGAACCACTGACGTTGGTTTCGTAGTAAGTCGAATTGGGAATGTATCGAACCTTGGCGCTATCAGGAACGGTCCATAAGACACGTGGTACACCAACTTTGTCTAGATTGTCGGCTTTAATCCAGGTGTAAACTCCGTCGTGACCGAACACGGAAAAGAAGTGAAGATTGTTGATCACATTCCCCTCAGTTCCGTTGATCACCGCGACTTTAAATCGAGCCCGATCACCAACATTTAGATTAAGGGTATTGGTATAGGAACTGTCACCAACTTTTTTCATTCCAACAACGAGAGTTGGCTGCGTTGTTGCCGCAGCTCTGGAACGGAAATGTAGAATCCCACCAACGGTTAAAAGGGCCAACACTAATAAAGACAATGAAGTGATTGCGGCTGCTTTTTTGGAAACTCTGAGTAGGGTTTGAAAAATATTCATATTTAGTATCCTGATCCAGTAGGTGGAGGATTATCTTCACCTTCAATTAGGCCGCCACCGGGTAATATTTCATCTTCACCGTCTGGGTTTACACCATCTCCTTTTGGTTTTTCTGGTGTCTTGGGTGGTGGAGGAGGACAATCACCGCGTTCCTCGCAGGTTTCAGGTGGCGGCGGAATTATTGGTGGCTGACCGGGAGTAGGTTGAGGAGTTATCGGTGCAACTGACGGTTGATCAACGCCGCAGGAATCCATCGGCATCACCAGATCGCTCTCTTCAAACGGACCGTCAGGAGCTTGCCAACCATCAGGAATAAATTTGAATCCGGTAGACAGATCCCACATTTCAACTCGCGTTTGACCAGTCGCCGGATCAAAAATAATTATAGGCAAAAAATCGCCATTGCGGCTCAGTTCAAAGAAATTTGCCTGGAGATTATTTTTTGGCTGGAATTTAATTTTTACTTTTTCCCTGATAAATTTACCTGCTTCTTGATCATCACGAGAGTCTAGGCCTGGTTGAACTTCAATGCGGCAAGTTACAAAGGAACCGTTTTCCTCAGGGAAATACAGCTCAAATAGTTTTTTGCCATTTTCATCGGTAATGACACGATGAGGGGTTCCAGGAGCAACACTCTCTCGTGTTTCTAAAATCCAAGAGCGGAACAAATCAACGGCTTGGGTGGTTTTTTCGTTTTGGCTTAATTGACTCCAGGCTTCCGAACCCATCTGGTTTTCCAATCGACCAGCTGCAGCCAAGACCATTACGGTTTGGGCATTGTCGTAATCAGCGGCAACGTAAGCAAAAGTTTCCACGCCGGTTTCGGGATCAACATTCCAAAGAGCGCCTGGGTGCTCGAAAGCGCCGTCTTTAAAGACTAAGGGTTGGAATTCAAATTCATTGCGGGCAGCAGACAGACTTTCGCTCGTAAAAGTGCTATCGATTCGTTGTTCCATTGGAACCAAATCCAGCCAGAGCTGTTCAGAAAAACCGTGACCAAAATCTTCGACGGTATTTCCAGGGATAATATCTAATTCGCCGTTAAGTACTTGTTCGAATAAGAAATCACTGACCAGTTCTTTGGTGGCATAGGTTTCTTGGACCATTTGCTTATAGCTAACCAGATCAGCAGCCCGGTGAATTGGATTATTCAACAAGTAAGAACTAAAACCGGGAGAAGTTTCCATGCCGGTCGGGAATATAGTCTTCTTTTCTTGAGTTTCTACCGGTTTCGCGGCTGGCTCCACCTGATCTGATTTTGTTTCTTCTTGTGCAGCTTTGGAGGCTTTTACTTCTGGGAATATATATATCGGTTTTTGAGTTTCCGATGCTTCCGGAGCCGCTTCTTCGTGAGCTGAGGACCCAGCCGGAAAGAAGACAGGTAATTTTTTAAGCTCGACCGCGGGAGTTTCTACACCAGTATTCTCGGTCGGAAGTCCCGGTTGCGGCGCAATCTCGTGTTTTGGTTGACCGTTGTTATTCAGATCAACACCAAGATTGATCAGGAATGCCGATACACCAAAAATGACGGTGCGCCTTACAGCCTTGGGATGCTCTTGAATGAAATCGGTAAATCTCTCCGGTAAGATCCGCATGGCTCGAATAATACCCGAAGTACTTTAGCCTGTGAATAAGCAGTTAGGGCTTATATTCTGTGTTTTCAGGATAAATTGGTCGAAATAGTTTGATGATGCAGTCTTTTAGACTTCGATTGGGTTTACTACTTTTTATCCCATTTCACCAAATCCACATATAACGGCAACGCTGTGAAGGTACTTGAGTACGTCCCAATCAGTGTCCCCACAAATAACGCCATCGCAAACCACCGCAACGACTCCCCTCCCAACAGCAACAAGGCCGCCAACATGATCAGAATCGTCAATGAATTATTTAACGACCGTGTCACCGTTTGCGTCACCGCCAAATCCGCCAATTCTTCGGCCGAAACCGTGGCGCGCGTGGTGCGGCGCAGCTCGCGGTAGCGGTCGAACAAAACGATCGTGTCATGGACCGAGAAAGGACAGAATTGTTAACAGAGGCCGTCACGAACAGCACGTCGACCTTCACTCCGAGAAAATAACCCAGGACCGCGAAGGTGCCGGTGACGATAAAAGTGTCATGCAGCATGGCCAAAACGCCGGCCAGACCAAAGCGCCAATCGTTAAACTGTAGCCAGAGATAGGCCAAAATCACAATCACCGCCAGACCGACGGCGTAGCCGGTTTTGGTCAGCAACTCCCGCCGATCGTCGGACCGACGCTCTGAAAACTCAGTTCCTTAGATTTCCGAATCAGGCAAGCTGGTCCGCCAGCTGGTTAGTAAAGCCGTCTTTCTGGGTGATTGGTCAAGTTGCCAAATCGAATTCGTATTCGTTGTCGGCCAAGGGAATAATCGTCGGTCGTTCGATCTTTGCTCGTTTCGAGGCTTTTTGGCTGCGTCGCCAAGCAACCTCGCATCCGATTACTGGTATCGCGCACGATCAGTTGCGAACCGCCGGTGAACTCCAGCGCCGGCTTTAGTCCGCCCAGGAGAATGGCCAGTAAACCCAACAGAATTAGGGTCCCGGAAAATAAATAGTACCAGCGCCGGCGCGCCATCCAGTGAACGGTCATTTAACCTCCTGCGTTTGGGTCGGCGCTAGGAACAGTTGCACCAGCAGCCGGGAGTAAAATACGCCGGTGAAGAGGCTAACCGCGATGCCCAGGGCCAGAGTCAGGGCGAAAGCCGCGCACCGGGCCGCTGGTGTTGAGAAAACCCCAGTCGAGCGGATTGAACAGAATAAAACAGATCGCCAAGGTGGCCAAGTTGGCGCTCTTAATGCTGTCCCAGGAACGGCCAAAGCCCAGCCGCAAGGCTTCCGGCCAGGATTTGCCCGCCCGCCATTCCTCCTTGATGCGCTCGAAGGTGAGAATGTTGGCGTCCACCGCCATACCGATCGAGAGCAAGAGTCCGGCGATACCGGGAAGACTGAGCGTGACGGGAATTTGTTTGTACAGCGCCACGGTGAGGATGCCATAGGCGATCAGGCCGAAATCAGCGATCAAGCCGGCCCAGCCGTAGAGCAAAATCATAAACAGGATCACCAGCGCGATGCCGATGAAGCCGGCGTGCACCGAGAGATTGAGCGACTGTTGGCCGAGGGACGGCCCGATGGTTTTTTGTTCCACGATTTGGATCGGGACCGGCAGCGCGCCGGCGTTGAGTTGGCTGACCAGGGTTTTAGCTTGCTCCAGGGTGAAATTGCCGGAAATCTGGGCCGTGCCGCCCAGGATGGCTTCGTTGACCACCGGCAGCGATGCCGGCTGTTCATCCAGGAAGATCGCCAGCGGTTTGCTGACGTTTCGCTCGGTAATCTGGCCGAAGAGCGTCGCGCCCTCGCTGTTGAATTCGATCGAAACGACCGGCTCGCCCGTCGGACTAAACTGCACGGTAGCGCGGCGCAGCTGCGTTCCGCCCAGGCCGGTGGGAATAAACGTGTCCAGCGTTAGGTTGGCCGCGTCGGTGGCAATGGCAACGGAGGGCTCAATTTCGCGAAACGACAGCTGCGCCGTCTGTCCAATCAGCTGTAGGGCCTGCTGCGGCTGGTCCAGTCCGGGCAACTCGACCAGAATCCGGTACTGATCACCCCAAACCGAGCTGCGGATACGCGGTTCAGCCACGCCGTAAAGATCCACTCGTCGGCGCAAGACCTCCTCCACGCTGGCCAGAGCGTTGTCGCGTTCCTCACCGGGATATCCTTCATGTCGGCTGCCAAAGTGACTTGGGTGCCGCCAACGATATCGAGTCCTTTTTCAACGGTTGATTGGTCGAAATCGGCAGGCCGATGTCGGGTAAAATCTAACGAGAGCTTGGTAATTTCGATTGGCTTGGGCCAGGGAATCGTGAACCGGTTTGGCAAAGCAACCAGGAGTGCGACAGCCAGCAGCACCGTCGTCAAAAAGAACTGCAGTTTCGTCTTGACAAGCGGAGTGATAAGCGGAAACGAATCTTGGCCACGCTGGTAGTTTACCGTTCGCTCTTGCGTTCGACTAGTGCATCTTCGTCGCCGAGGATCATGATTCGGCCCGCCCGCCAGCACTTCCTGCAAGAAAGGATCATGTCTGGCTTTGCGGAACTCGAACTCGTCGAGAGTCATGACAGTGTAATTTATCTCATGTCCCCGCGACTTTTCTTCTTCTTTAACCAGTGGTTCCAGGGCCTGCATCTTGATGTCGCCGACCAGCAGAATATCAACTTCGTCCATTGCCCGATTGCGGTGCTGGGCAAATTTTCCGGAGAACATCACAAATTTTGGATTACCGATTACCTGCCGACTTTTCTTGATTGCCAGTCCCAGTCCAGTGGTTTTGGCCAGCATTCGGAGCAAATCGGAATAAAAATCGTACTGTCGGTTAAGAAAATAATACAGCCGATTACCGCGTTTTTCGCTTTTTAGCATGCCGGTCTCAGACATTCGTTCCAGTTCGCGCCGGACGGCATTAATTTCTTCGTCGATTTCCCGAGTGATTTGCCGCACGTAGAACAGGTTGTTGGGGTTGCGGAAGAATAACTCCAGCATCTTGACGCGCACCTTGGAAATGATGAAGTCGGTGAGCTTAGCCATAGCATCAGTATAGCGTACTTTCTCTGAAATTGAAGTATTTTAGTATTCAATGTTGGTGCCGGTTGCCACCACCGAGATCCAGATCTGACCGCGGTTAAATTGGGCTGGTTTACCACCGACCAAAAACTGCAATGGAGCCGTGCGCGAGGATTTTTGCCACGTTGCCTTAACAACTTTGCCATCTTGGAAAATGAGCGCCTGACCATTACCAATCGTGCCATAGAGCATGTGCTTGTTCTCGTTGATCGGGCCTTTTTCGGTAGCAAAAAGAATGACGACGTTCTTAGCGCGCAGCTGCTCGCCGGTGTTGTTGTCCGTGTGACCTTGGCCGCCGGTTGAGCGGAGATAGGTATTGCTGTTGGCATCGTAAGTCCACTCGGCGGTGAACTGCTTGTAGCCTTCCCAGAAATCGTGGGTGATCTTGGCTACCTCGCCATCAGCGGCATCGTCTTTGCTACCCCAGGATGTGAACTTGGCTTTGCCAGTCCAGGTGGTGATCTTGCGCTTGTCCTTGCCATAGTTCCAGAGCCGCTCGGTGGAAGACTCCATTGTATGCTCGGTGGCCAGTTCCTTGCCCTCGCCAAGTTGAATCCGGTCGTAGTTGCGAACAAAGGTGGGGAAACCAATCGAGAACTGATTGAGATCGTTGGCCCCAACCCATTTGTACTTATCCAGTTGGCCAAGAGCATCAGAAGGTCCTGGCAAGTTGGCACCGCCAACGTGGACATAAAGCGGTTCCTGGTAGCTGGAAGCCCAGTCGATAAAATAGGTTCGGGCCGAGCGTATCGGTGCCACGATGATGTCTTGGGCCTGAGCGCCACAATAAAATATACCCATGTATCGCGTAATTCCGCCCTCAGCTACGGCCTCGAAGATAACGTCAGCGTTATTCAAACCGGACTGTGGGCGAGCATCAGGATGGTTTTCGATCATGATGGCCAAGGGAGTGCGTGATTCCCAGGCTTCGCGTTCGGCTTTGCTGTAAAGTTGGCCATTAAGCGGGCAGGGCTCGGTTTTGGGAGCATCGGCTTTAACGTCGGCTTTTCCCAGACCGGCTTTGGGCACCAGCGGAGAAATTAACTTGGCGAAACGGCTGGGTTTGCCGCCTGGAGTAGTCACGCCGGCGGTTCGAAAAAGGGTCCGGAAACCAAAAAAACCGAGGGCGGAGACGCCTAGGTAGGTAGCAAGTGCAAAAACGATCAAGTGTTTCTTAGTCATAGAACCCTACTATAATAACGGTTGAGTACAAACAGGTATAGGGGCAAAGTATGGCGATACGGCGGACCAGGGAAGATAAGGAGCGGGCGCAGTTGCGGCGTGAACAGGTAGGCTATACCTGGAAGCCAGAAGCTTCAGGGGGCGGAAAAATTACTGTTCCAGTCGTGAAAACTCCGATTAAGACGGCGAGCATGCCAAGTCGGGCTGATCAGGCGGAGCGATTGTTTTTCTTCAAAGATATCAGGCGAACGTTTTACGCGTTGGCGATAGTTGGACTGTTGCTGCTTTTGGCTTGGTTTAAGTTACGCTGACTTTTTTCACGATTCTCTTCATGATTTTGGGGACATATATCTTCTTTTGGCCAATTCCAGCTTGCCCCTACTTGTACAAGATGTTGTACAAGTTGGACCAAGCAGAAAATCCGGAAATTGATCCCTATCTTCCTAAAAGCGTGAAATCTGTCGTGAAAGACGGGAGATTTTTTAGTTGTGGGTTTGCCTACCAGTGCAGGAATACTCGCAGCGAATCAACGAAAATCTTAACCTTTTGATTTTCCCGGAACAGGCGGAAAAAGACAAAAGTTTTTTCCAGGACGATCATGGTCAGGAACCACCAGAAACCAACGAGGTAGCCAGCTAGGACGTCGGTCGGGTAATGGACGCCCAAATAAACCCGGCTGACTCCGACCAGGATAATTATCAAGGCTGAAATAATCGCGATGGCGAACGACAGTTTTTTCTTGCCCGTGAAATGGTAAGCAAAATATGCGGCCAGGGCGTAGAAAACGAAAGCGTTGCTGGAATGGCCGGAGGGAAAACTATACTCGTTGATGACGGTGACCGCGGCGAAAGTCGGACGGGGCCGCTCGATCCAGTTTTTGAGCACGGCATTAAAAATCCCTTCGGCGGCAAGGGTCAGAGTGAACAAAACCGCCTCGCGCTGGTGCCTTTTGATTAAGAACACGACGACGACGGCGACTGCCAAAGTGATGGCGACTTCCTGGCCAAAAAATGAAATCAGGGACATCAGCGTGGTTAAAATGGGTGAGCGGAGCGAATAAAGCCATAAGGAAAGACTGGTATCAAAATTAACCAATTCGTTGGCAAAGACGCGGTCGCGCAGATTCAAAAAGGACCAGAATGAGATAGCGATTAGCCCTAAGCCGAGCGAGATTTCCAGGAAATAAACTAGCAGCGGCGGTGCAGTTCGGAGAGTGGATCTGATTCTGGCCAGCTTCATCAGCAAACTATATCAAGCTTTTCTTGATTATAGCAAAAACCGGCCTTCTTTCAGAAAAACTTGGCCGTCTAACTCAATCCGTGATCCGGGCGCGCGCATGTCTTTGACGATGTCCATATGCAGGGCAGAGCTAGTTTCGCCACCGCATTCGGCAAACCCTTGGCCTAGGGCCATGTGAATCGTGCCTTCCATCTTTTCATCGAATAACATATTCAACATGTAATTGGTGATACCCGGATTACCGCCGATGGCGATTTCTCCCAGACGGCGAGCGTCCTCATCGGTATCCAGCAGATGGTTTAAATATTCTTCATTCTCGCTCGCTTCCGCTTTCACGACCCGGCCCCGTTCAAAGAACAGGTGGATGTCCCTCATTAATTTTCCGTCGCGCAGTAGTGGGAAATTGAAATAGACCTCCCCCTCCACCGAGTCGGCGATCGGCGAAGTAAAGACTTCTCCACCTGGCATGTTGGCTTTCCAGTCATCCGCGATCCAATGGCGACTTTTCACCGACATCGTTAAGTCGGTTTTCAATCCGCGGATCCGTAATTTGTCGGCTTGCTTTAACCGATCGGCCAGGCGTTGCATTTTGGTTTCCACTTCCTGCCAATCGCGGTTGGTGGCGCCAAAGAAAAATTCCTCAAATTCTTCCAGCGACAAATTCGCGTCCTGGGCCGTGCCGTAGGTGGGCACGTAAGTCAGGACCCAGGGTTTCGCCATAATGATGTCTTTGACGCTCTTGAAGAGTCGCGATCGTTCCATTAGTTTTTTGGGATCCGCCCCGGCCAGATCACGCTTGTTCTGCTCGCCGATAATAGTAATGGTCTTGTCGGCCAGATTGGCCATGAACTCCATTACGTCCGGATGGTGGTTAAGTTGTTCGGGCGTAGCGTATTTGTAAAAGAATGGGGCCACTTGATCGTCGGCCAGATCATAAAGTGGATGGGCGCCGGCTCGAACCACTTGCTTGTATACCTCGCGGCTGAGCGGTAAAGCCGCCGGAGAAGTGGCTCGAATCCAGACATGTTCACCCGCCTGGGTGGCGATGCATTCCTGCACCAGAATGCGGGCCAGTTCGGTATAACGAGGGTCGATCATGGGGCTCCTACTTTTTCAGCTATTTGGCGAAAAACTGTCGGTCGCGCTGGACCACGGTCTGCCAATCGGGCTGAAGATTGTGATCAGCCGAGGGGTAAGTATACAGCTGGGCAGCCACAGTTGCGTCACGCAATTTCTCGACTAAAGTTTCCGACCAGGAAAGCGGTACGGCCTCGTCTTGTCCGCCCTGATGAACTTGAATCGGTGCGAGGATCCGTCCCGGTTCACTAAGGACAGAAAAGTCGACTGGATCGTTGTTCAGGCTGAACTCAAAATTGGCTAGTTGCTGGCGTAAATATTTTCCGCCATCAGCCAGCTCATTGCTGTAATAAAGCACGGAGTAAGGAAAGGGTTGCGAGACGGGAGCCCAGAGAGACGTGGGCAGAACCCGGCTAGTAGATTTCCAAAACCGATAAGGCAATCTGGCCGCCATTGCTATGCGCCCAGATTCCGATTCGGGTGGGGTCAATGGTGCGATTAACCAGTTGAGCGTTGAGCGGTTGAATGGCGCTGCTAGTTGCGGGTTTAATTTCCAATTGAGTCGGCCAAGGTTTTTCAACAATTGCAAAACTGTGATTGGTCTGGCAAACCGGGAGATTAAAATGTCGCTGGACTCGGCATCACTGCCGCCATAGCCCAAAAAATCCGGGAGCAATGGTCACGAAACCGGACTTGGCTAATTCGGCGGCGGCGTTCTCTGGTGCCGACTCCAGTCTGATATTCATCGCGATCCACGTAGCCGCGCAACATGACGATCACCGGATAGGGACCGGATCCGGTGGGAAGATTTAATTGGCCGGTCACCCGATCCAAGTTTTTAGTTTCCAAGTTGGGAACGTTCCAGGAGACCAAGAAGGACTGGTAGGTCGGTTGCGGTTCGCCCAGCGGGCCGAGAATGGTGATCGGACCAGGTGTCAGGGCCGAATTCGTAATGCCGCTAAACTGTACGCCGAATAAGGGTTGGGTGGCGGCTCGACTTTCTCGGAGCGTGGCGATAATAACTGGTAACTTTGGGACGAGGTTTCCATTAGCGCGCGCAGACCGAAGCCGACGATAAACATCAAAACGCCAACGAAGATCGAAACGACAACGCGCTTAAAATTTAGGCGGCGGGGCGGATTAAGTTCGTCCATGGGTTCCATTGTACAGGTTCTGATTGAGGTTTGACCTTCTTGAGCAAATTCAACCGAAGGTTTGACCTTCCAGGTGTGAGGCATCATAGAGCAGTTCCAGGGAGGGACCGTTTTGGGGATGCCAGTGGACAATGGTTAGGGAGCAGTTTTCTGGGTGGCTACCGTAGAATTCGGCAGTCTTATCTGGAAAAATCGCGTCCAACAGGTGTCTTTTTTTGGCGCCATGGGTGGAAAGTAAGATGGTTTGTTCGGAATGACGATCGGCCATGTTAGGAAAAAACGTCTGCGCCCAAGCAGTTGACGGTTGTTTTGGTTCGGCTCCGATCGATATTCGGTAGTCGTCGTCAAAATTCAACTTTTCCTCATCAACTTCGGCCAGTACTTGGTCGAGTTTTCTGCCCTCATGAGGTCCGAAGCTAAACTCGGCTAATTCTGGTTGGGCGATCGGATTGATCCCTGTATGATGCGCAGCGACAGTTTCCGCCGTCTCCCAAGCGCGCACTAACGGTGAAGAATAGATCGCCTTGATGGATTCGGCGCTTAGTCGTTTAGCCAGCAATTGCGCTTGCTGCCGACCGCGTTCAGTCAGTGCGATGTCTTGCGATCCTTGAATTCGCCGCTCAACGTTCCAGATGGTTTCACCGTGGCGGATAATTAAAATTCGAGTTGCCATTCCGGCATTTTATCAGGAAGGTCTGACCTTTGGGAATCTCACCTCTGGAAGGTTTGACCTTCAGGCGGGATTTTCCGACCGACGCTCTTCATCGCGGCGTTTTTCCTTGGCTTTGAGCAAGGCCTGGTCCAGCCGTTCCACGGCGTCCACGAACGCCACTTTCAGGTCCTCGGCGTGCCGTTCCACCACGACGTTCTCCCCTGGCCAGTCGGCGATCAGCGTGACCTGGTTAGCAAACGAATCATTTTTCTTCTTCTCAACCCGCTCCAAAACGACCGTCAGTTTGTCCAACCGAAAATGATGCCGGTCCAGCTCAGCTAGCTGTTGATTCATGAATTTCTCGAGCGTCTCGTCGACCTCAATGTTGCGGGACTGCAGGATGGTGTTCATCCCCCTCCTTTCGCTTAAAGTTCTTTTAGGCGCGGCAGAACTTGATCTTTGGCGGAGAGAATCGATTCCGAAATTGGCCAATCAATGCCCAGATCCGGATCGTTCCAAATGATTCCCGCTTCATGGGCCGGAGAATAATAATTGCTTACTTTATAGAGAAAATCGACCGTCGGGCTCAGAACCTGGAAGCCATGAGCAAAGCCCTGGGGAACGAACATCATTTGTTTATTTTCGGCCGATAGGCGGGTTCCAAACCACTGACCGTAATGGGGCGAACCAACGCGAAGATCCGCTGCCACGTCATAAACTTCGCCCGAGACGACACGGACCAATTTGTCTTGGGCCATGGGCTCGCGTTGAAAATGAAGGCCGCGCAAGACTCCGCGGGAAGAGTGTGAGTGATTATCCTGAATAAACTCGACGTCAATACCCTGTTCGGCAAAGGTCCGGCGATTATAATCCTCGAGGAAAAAGCCGCGTTCATCCTCGGCAATTTTTGGCTGAATCAGGATCAAGCCGGGTATGGGAGTGGGTTCGAATTGAAAGTCGTGTAACATGCTGGCCCCATCATAACAGAAAGCGTTTATTGTCAACCCGATTAGTGCTAAAATCTATGCTTGTGTCAAAAGAAAGTTTAGCTAAGCAACCAATTAAATCTCGCGGTCGGGAAGTCGCGCCGCCGCATGGTGGTTTACCGGAGGTTCTCTCTGAATATATGGGAGAACGGATCGAGAGATTAGATCAGGAAAATCCGGAGTGGGCCAAGGCGCTACGCTTACAGTTTGTCGCTCAACCCGAACTCGAGCGAGCCGGTTACCAAGGTGTTGCTAGTGATCCTTTAAACGAGGCGGAGCATGAAGTGCTGCCTGGGCTGATCCATAAGTATGCCGATCGGGTGTTACTAACGCCAACTTTTCGCTGTGCCACTTATTGCCGTTTTTGCACTCGCGGGCGCGACGTGGGATTGAGGCGTCCTTTAACCAAAGAGCAAATCGATCAGGCGTTGAATTATGTTCGTGACACCGAATCAGTGCGGGAAGTGATTCTTTCTGGTGGGGATCCCCTGACGCTGCCACCAAAAATGTTGCACTACATTATTGGAAAGCTCAATGAATTGATTAAGAACGACCAGATCGATTGGGTGCGCATCGGCACTCGCCTGCCTATTCATAACCCCCGGGCCTTCAAGCCGGAGCTGTATGAAGCGATCGCCCAGTTAGAGAATCCCAAGATCATGCTCCATGCCAACCATCCAGCCGAAATCAGCGAGGAAGTAATCCAAGTGATCAGGCAATTAAGAAAAAATGGCGCCGACATCTATTCCCAAACCGTGTTGTTGAAAGATGTTAATAATAACGCTGAGATTTTAGCCCAACTTTACCGGAAACTGACCAAAATTGGAATCAAAAGTTATCTTCTCTTCGATAACGATCCAGTGTATTGGGGGCAACACTTTTCGGTTCCTTGGGAAGAGGGTCGGCAGATTATTACCGAATTACGCAATCATCATTCTGGAATAATCCAGCCGACCTATGTTACCGATACCCCCGGGGGTTATGGCAAGCAACCAATTCCCGGCAAGAGTTTTGCGGTGGATATTGAGCAAGGTCATTTCGACTTTAAGGGTCAAAAATTCCCACCGCTGCGTTAATTTGTGATTTTAAAAGGAGATAATTTAGATGGCGAGGCCCTGTGGTGGCTGTAACCAGTAATTTTACTTGTGGTTGCATTCTCTGTTGCGTTGATTCGGAAAAAATCTTCTCCTTTTCTAGCGAAATTCTGCCACACCACCATTCTCAAAAGCAACCCAGGTTTGATCCGAATTCGCTCGAGGTTTTACTATGTCTAAGATAGGTTGACCGTGATCTCCCACAAATTTATTTACTATATCCGCAGAAACTGCTTCACGCGTCTGCTGGTACCGCGACTTGCGCCGCGGTCTGCTGACGAACGACGTTTAGATCGATCGTCCAGTGCTTGATTTGTCAAGATATTAGTCCTATAATACCTGTTCACTTGCTATTTGCCCCGGCTTTCGGGCCAGAGGGCGGGTAGCACTTGAACATCGCTTTTCTACTTCAGGAGGTTCCACATGATTGTCCGGCGAATTATTCGTCGTATCGAAGTACTGGTAACAACCGATAGTGATGCCGTCTTGCTGACGGTCCTGATTGTCGGCGTGGTGATCTTGAGTTTCGTCGATAGCGGCGAACAACCGCTGAAAATCATCATCACCGGAATCTTCGCCGTCTCGGCCTGTATTTTGGCTTGGGCGCGGGGAAAGTAGTTAGCGAAGCGGGCGGGACGGATCAGATCCGTCCCGCCCAATTCTTTTTTTAAGTTCCTTACTTCATGTAAGCCGGCTCGTTGCCCGGTTTCCATTTGATGCTGCAGCCAATGCTGGGCACCTGCTCAATCGTAATCGGTTGGCCGGATAATAATTGGTCGAGAGCGGCGCGTAAGCTATCCCCCGTCAAGGGCACGTTATTTCCCGGACTGCTGCCGTCAAAGCGGCCGCGGTAAACTAATTTTCTTTCCTGATCGAATAGAAAGAGATCCGGCGTGCATGCCGCGGTATAGGCCAGGGCGGTTTGTTGCGACTGGTCGTAAAGATATGGGAAAGGATAGTTTTTTTCTTGCGCCAGTTGTTTCATCTTTTCCGGCGTATCGTCCGGATAGGCGGCCACATCGCTGGCGCTGATTGCGATTACTTGCAAACCTCTCGATTGGTATTCTTGAGCGACGGCGATAATGCCCGGCGCAGTGTGCTGGGCGAAGGGGCAGTGATTGGCGGTAAACACTACCAGTAGTGCTTTGGCGGTGGAAAAATTGGCCAGAGACATCATTTTTCCGTCAGTGTTGGGCAAAGAAAAATCCGGCGCACTCGTGCCGAGCGCCAGCATAGTGGAGGAAACAGCCATAAAATCCTTTCGTTACTATAGAATCATTGTAAGCCAAAGCCTAAGGGTAAGAAATACCGATTCCCGCGCCTGGGTACCAGTGGTCTTTGGGTTGTTCTTTCCAGAAGGTGAATCGGCGCGATTGTTTTAGGGAAAAGCGGAGAAGCTTATCCGTGGCATGGGCATTGTCGCCAAGAATTACCCCATTCGGACTTAACTTATTAGCAATTGTGGCGTATTCCTTGGCTTCATAATTGGCCGAGTGGTCGCTATCGTTAATGAATAGATCTATAGGTTGATCAAATTTACGCAACGATTGGACCGAGTCACCATAAAGAATGACACCGGTGGCGGCATAGCGGTCCGAAAATAATAATCCAGCCTGAGGATCGATGTCGGTGCCAAAATAGCGCCCCGGAAAGCCCTCCTTGGCGTTGCGTAGTAGGGCGCTGGCCAGAACGCAGGCGCCCAGACCCTTGTCAACGCCGGTTTCGACCACCACTTTTGGCTTAAGGGCCCGTACAAAAGCGTACCAACCAATCCGTCGACCGTAATGAATTTCCAGATCGGCCCAGTGGTGCAACGAAGTCTTAGAGATTTTTTGCTGGAGATGTTTTTCCAAGGCCGAGTCAGTGGTTAGTTCACGAAAATATTTTTGAATTTGCTCAACTCTGACACCCGTAATTTGTGCGATGGTCACGGCCAAGTAAAGTTGACTCTGTTCGGTGAGGTCGTAAGTCAGATTCGTGATCTCATGAGAAGAAACCAACCACGGCCAGAGATTCTTAAGGGGTTCGCGCCAGTAAAAACTGGCCACTTTCACTTTCAAAAGTAGGCGTATAAAGTCACCAACCAGGGGCCAAGTGATTAATTTTTCGGTGGTCGATCGCAAGCGTGAATTAATACTCATCGTCATTATCGCGCCGACGAACCGGACTTTGTAGAACGATGGGTGAACGAATGCTGCGGAAAAACTCAATTACCGCCAAGCTGGCGATCAATGCGGATTCAATGCCCGCTCCACCCTTTTCTTTGACTTTTTCACCGGTATAAGCGGCCGCGCCGACGCTGCCAAAGAGCAGGTCAACTGGCAGACTGGCTAGCCGGCGAATAATTCCGGCACGCTTTTCATCACCGTTAAATTCCTCTTCATCCGACCGCCGACGCAGGCGCCGGAGAATATATGCCGCCACCCCGCCGACCGCGGCCGGTGGGCCAATTTTTTCTACAGCTTCCATGATCAGAGCCTGTTGCTGAGGGCTCAGATTGTCGTAAACGTCTTTGGCGTCACTCGGCACGTTGATCGCGGCTTTGGCCAGATCGACCAGCCCGCCCCAAACGGTTCCGGCGGTGTCCTTAAGAAAAGGCAGTCCTATTTTTAAAGCCTCAACGGTACCATGTTCCAACTTGAGTCCCATTTCTGGCCAGGCGGCCACGACGCCCAGAAGAGCGAACTCGGCTGTCCGCAAGTGGACCGTCGGCGAATACTTTTCCAATTTGGAAGCGGCCATGGTGTACACCACCAGTGGAGCCAGAAATGCCGCTGCCCACTCGTTTCCGGCAAAAATTTCGGAATGGGTCAAGCCTAAACCGAGCAGCACGCCCAGAATTTGGTATTTGGGCAATCGGCCCAAGGTTTCCCGCCCAACGGTTTTTAAGAGACCCTCCACCCGATTGCCTCGGGGTGCAACTTCAACTTCCGGTTCTGCTTCACGCCGCATGTGAATCCTTTAGTATGTTTCTGGTACTTTGCATTAGTTGGTCGAGTTTTTGTAGCTGATCTGGAGAAAGATGAGGCGTGACCTGTTGGAGGTAAAAAGACAGCGTGTCTTGACTGGCAAAGGTAAGAGCCGACTGCACCTCATCAGGGGAGAATTCCGCCGTGATCAACTTCCAGATTTCGGTCGGAGCGGCAACTTTTTTCAGCTTGTCTAAAAAAGCCGGTCGGTCAGTCTCAGCCAACGCGGCCACCAAAGTGGCGATCGCCAGTTCCGAAATCATGCTGAGAATCAGTGCTGCCGCCTGTTCCCGTTCCTGACTTTCGTGACCGACAATTTCCAAAAGCTGGTCCAGAAAATCAATAATCGGTTGCAGCACTTCAGAGTGGTCCATTGGGGCAAGTATATACTTTAGTGTTCGTTTGGGCTAGGTCTATCAGGCAAATTATAGGCGATATCGCCCCGCGCCGAATAGGCTTCAATGCGCTTGATTTCTCCGCGTATGGTTCGGAAGACATCAAGATTCTGGGGGGAATAGCAAGTTGGAACCACTTGGAAGCGAATGCTGTGGGCCAGGTTGGCTTGGGCGGTGCGTTGTACTCTCGGGACGTGATAATCGCTGGTCACAACTATCAGTGACCGAACCAGGCTGTACTGCGGATCTTGTTGAAAAGCGGTGAAATTGGTTTTGGTGTTGCCATTTCCGAGTGGTCCGCAGTCCAAAGTAAAGACTAATTTTTCTGGAAAACTGAGTTGTTTGGCCAGCTCAATCATCGCCGGAAGTTGTTCGGTTTCGCCGTTAAGAACCAGTCGCGGCCCCTGGTGATCGAGTCTTTTTGCCGTGATGATTCTTGTTACCTCTATTCCTTTGGCAATCCGAGCCAGATTCTCTGCGGCGGTTGGTCCCGAAAGAACCATTACGACCTCGGTGTCCAAAGAATAGGCGATTTCCCCTGGGTTTAAAGCCGATCGAAACTCACTCTGCACGAGCCGGTGGCGAAACTGCTGGATTTCGGCGTGGTTCACTGCGTCCTCAAAAGTCCTTGAGCGAGAATATTTAGCAAGAAACGTGGAAATTTATGGTTAGTACTGCCAGGTATTATTTCCACGAAGCGATCGCGTTTTTGTAGCCAACCCTCTAGCGCCGGTCGGTTCCACTTGGCTTTCCTTAGTTGTTTTCCGGCAACGAGGGCTTGAACTTCTGCCGGAGAAAAAGAATCTGCTTTCCAGCACGTCTTCGTTCAACAAGGCGCTCATTCTTTTCCGATACTCCGAGTCCTCAAGTTCGGCCAAAAATTGAGCGGTGGGCATTAACCAATCGAATTTTTGATAGCGGGTAATCTGGTAGATTAGTCCTAACGCCAGTGTTTTATTGGTTAGTTGGGCCAAAACTGCCCATAAATCAGCATTCTCGATCCGGATTTGAACTTCTTCGATCATTTCATGTTCCAAACCCAAGATTGGGCGATAGATTTCCCCGCCCTCCAGTGCCGGCTGGTAGGCCCCAGCCATCAGCGGCGCGCACCAGTAACAAGCGTCCCCGCTCGTCCTCGATCAGACCACCAACCGAGGCTTTGATTTCCCGGCCGGATAAAGTATACCGATTGCCCGTCGTTTCTTTAAGCAAAAGAGGAAGCATGGAGAGGATTATAGCCGTTATGTTTTTGTGACCAGCATCAAGTTCCAGGGTTCGTCTTGGTCGCTGGCGGTAAAAATTCCCGTTCCAACAGCGAGCTCACCGATGAACAACCTCAACCTGCTTCGGGAAAGCTGACGACTTTTTCCTGGCCCGTGTAGCGCCCCTTCGCTAATTATTTGCCACTCATCGGGACCGGCGGCCACCACGTGCGACATGTGGTTATCGGATAAATTCACGACGTTTCCGCCTTTTATGTCGGTTGAAATTCCGCTCATGCCGATCTGCAGGAGTACACCTGCTTCTTGGTTTGGTTGGTGGAAAATGGCTTCCAACTCATCTGGTTGGGCCGGGTGATAGGGATCAAAACGAACGAATTTAGCGTTTAGATCCAAACCCGTGGCTTGGGCCAAGGCGGCCCAAAACCATTCGGCCTGCTCGCGAATGTTACGTCGGTCACCAACATTAAACCGCTGCTCGAATTGTTCAGCGATCACTCGTTTAGCCAACTGGGCGGCTTGGGATTTGTAATGAATGCCGGTGCCATGTAAAGTGCCGTCTTGGTCAGCTTCGGTCCGCAGTTTCAGCTCAAGTCCGGGGTAAAGTTGTTGGAAAAGTCGGGCGCTTTCACGCTGGGCCTGGTTCTGGATTTCCGTTTTCAGTGCCGCCACGGCCTTTTCTCGGCGGGCGATGGCCTCTTGTTTAATCGCGGAATATGGTTCCTGCTGCCAATTAATGTCGGCAAGCCGATTAGCCATGGAGAGTAAAGTTTCAACGACGCAAAGGCGTTGCGATTCTTGGCTTTTTTCTTTCTCGGAAGTACTAGTTTTGACTGGTTCGGAGCGGCGGAAAAAATTCAACCAACGATTCTCTCTCATACTGTCCAGCCTACCATGGTTTGGATGCGCCGGCACAAATGGCCCAGTTGCAGTTAGTGATCCCCTCTGTTAGCCTAAGCTAGGTCTTATATTTATCCGAATCTGGTTGACATTCTGCCATTATAGGTCTACAATCCTTTTTCGCTATGAAGAAAAATCAACTTTCTGTTCTAATCAGCGGCTTAGTCATCCTGGCCGTTATCTTTTTTGAGCTGACTCAGCTCCCTATGGTGGCCTTCGCCGGTGGACCAATCACTCGGCCAATTACCCCCTCGGTTTCACCTCGTCCGACCCCTAAACCGTCCCCCAAACCGACCCCCAAGCCCCGGCCTACCGCCACCCCTCGTCCGACCCCTCGTCCGACAGTCAGCCCGGTAACGGTATCAGTTTCCCAGCCGAAGCTCAGCTTTAATTTTAATCAGTTGCCCGAGCGCTGGCAAAAAGTCTTGCTCCGCTGGTACCGGTCCAACCGCTAATTTCGATCTTCCTTGGCTGGTTGAGCGCTTTCTGTTACGCTTTTCCTGGTGACGGAAAAAATACTGCCCATATTATTGATCGGCCTTGGTCTCGTGGTTCTTCCCTTTGGTACCTCGTGGTATGAAATCCCAAAAGTAGTGCTGGCTTGGCTGGCAATCGGCGGACTACTGTCCGCAAATTTTTGGTCCCGCCAACGAGTAAAAATCCCCTGGCCTCCATTGGTTAGGGCGATTTTGGTTAGTATCTGGCTACTATCAGCGCTTAGCTTGGTTTTATTTCCCTCAGCCACTGCTTTTTTTGGCAATCCCTTTCGGCTCCAGGGAGTTCTAACGTTCTGGGCACTTTTAGGCGTGACACTCCTTGATTCGAAGGTTCCGCGGCGTTTTCTTAATCGACTTTCGATCCTGGCTTTGGTAGGGACGTTAATCATGGCGATTTTTGGTCAAACCGATCTTTCCGGGCGGGCGGTTGGGACCGTCGGAGAACCCAACTCCTTGGGAGGTTATGCGCTATTTCTGTGGCCTCTGTCCTTAACCGGCTGGGTCCCAACCGCCCGCAAAAAGATCTGGTCCTTTTTCCTTTTGGTTGTCACCGTTCTGATTGTCTTTCTTTCCGGATCGCGTTCGGCTTTAATCGGTGGACTGGTTCAGGGGATAATTTTTGGACTGGAACCGAAACTTGGATTGCGGCGGGCAACTTTGTTTGGCCTTCTATTTCTCCTCCTGAGCTTAACTCTGCCATTTTTCCAACTACCCCAAGCCTTTGATTTCCGGCCCGCTGTCTGGCGCACTGCCTGGCAAGCCGGATTGGAGCGACCGATTTTGGGTTGGGGTTTTGGCAACGTGGAAATCGGTTTACGATCGGCGGCGCGGAATATTGGCACCTCATTGCGTTACCAGTACGTAGACAGTAGCCACAATCTATTTTTGGATTGGTGGGTGCAAGGCGGGTTGGTCGGATTAACTTTTTTCAGTTCGATTTTATTTTTGGCGATTCGCGGCTTGATTCGGCATAAAGAAAAAATCTTTTTGTTGTCCTTGCTCGGTATTTTGACGGTTGGTCTGTTTAATCCATTGAGCATTAGTTTGCTTCTGCCTCTCTGGTGGTTGATTGGTCGAGGACTATCTTCGACGAGATTGCTACACTAGACCTCATGAACCATAATTTCGCGGCTATTTTGCTGGAGAAAAAAACGCTGGCGGAGGACAAATACGAATTCGTCTTTCAGGTCTTGGCGGCCGATTTTCAGTTTAACCCTGGTCAGTACCTTTGGTTAGTTTTGCCGCAGATGCAATTTTATGATCCCAAGGGTAGTCGCCGGGCGTTTTCCATTGCGTCTCCGGCCACCGATCCTAGTAAAATCTCTTTGATTTTTAAAGGCGGCGAATCAGGATATAAAAAATCCCTAATGGCTCTGACGCTCCAAACCACTGTGCAGATTATTGGTCCTTTTGGTTCTTCTCTCTCCCTGGAAAGAGCGGTTCGGCCAAAGATTGCGTTGATTGCTGGTGGGACGGGAATAGCCCCTTTTCTCAGCATGTTACAGACACCTGGATTTTTTCCTCCCGATCAGCCCGTTACGATAATTCATCTGAACTCTTCGGAAAAGCGGGCAATTTATGGCGAAAAATTGGCCGCGATTGCCGCCGAACCTAATCGGTCGGTTGTTCGCTTGATTGGTAATTTTGACTGGGAAAAAAGTTTATTGGGTGACACACCTGCTGATACCACCTTTTTTATCTCCGGCCAACCGGCCATGGTTGAGGAAGTGGTGTCAGCACTCCGCCTGCATGGGGTAAAAGACGAGCAAATGGCCTTTAACCACGTCTACCCTTCCCAAGCCAGCAGTCTAAATAAACAAGAGCTGGATGCCTTTACTTCTGGTGAAACCAACGTCGGCTTGATGGTGATGGAGCAATCTACGCAGCATATTGTGATTACCAATATGAATGGTGAAATTCTGTTTGTTAATCAAGCGGCCCAAGCTATGACGGCTTACACCAAGGAAGAAATGATTGGTAATACGCCTCGGTTGTGGGGGGCGCTGATGGTCTCACAGTTTTATCGCGACTTATGGACTAAGCTGAAGGGCGGAGAGGCCTTTTCCGGACAATTAACCAACCGGAAGAAAAACGGCGAATTATATTACGTCATCGGGCATATCTCTCCTTTCAAAAACAAAGCGGGTGAAGTTATCGGCTTTATCGCTACGGAAGAAGATATCACCCGGCAAGTTTTGCTGGAAAGAATGTTGACCATTCAAAATTGGCAAAATCTGGTGGAGAAGCGGCAGACGGAGGCAATCGTGCAGAGCATTGGTGATGGTGTTATGGCGGTGGATCAGCAAGGAAAAATAATTTTGTTTAACGTAGCTAGCGCGGCGCTCACCGGCGTCAGCCAACGTGATGCCTTGGGACGGCCGTACAAAGAGATACTGAAGCTGCGGCTGGATCAGGACCAATCGGCTGAAGAAACCATTGTGGCTCACGCTTTGGCTGGCCAGCAAATTTCGGTGGAAAATCACTATTTCCTCGAACGGGTGGATGGTGGAAAAATTCCGGTGGCCATCAACGCCGTGCCGGTTTCCAGTACCGACCGGCAAGTGGTCGGCGCTGTAGTGGTGATTCGGAACGTGACTAAATTGAAAGAGGCCGAGAGGCTGAAGGATGAGTTTGTGGCGGTAGCATCCCATGAGCTGCGCACACCACTAACGGCCATCGACGGAATTATTTCGATGCTGCTGGAGGGAGAATATGGCCAAATCAGTCCGAATTTAACGGAACCACTGAAGGATATCAACGAATCCAGCGAAAGATTGATTCATTTGGTTAACGATATGCTCAGCTTATCTCGATTAGAGGCTGGTAAGCTCAAATATAATCTTAGCGATTTTTCACTGTCCCAAAAGCTTCAGAAGATTGTCGATATGCTGCAACCGCTGGCAGTGGAAAAACATCTCTCCTTGACCCTGGCCAGTGTGCTGGAGATTGATGCGCAGGCTGACGAAGATAAATTCGACCAAGTACTGAATAATCTAATCGGCAATGCCCTGAAATTTACCGACCAAGGTGGAGTAAGCATAACCATAACCCCCGTTCATGATTTGGTTGAGATCGCCATAGCCGACACCGGGGTTGGTATTGCCAAGCCGGACCAAGCGAAATTATTCGGCAAATTTGAGCAAATTTATTCGGTCAAGGAAAGGCCGCCTGGTACGGGTTTGGGTCTTTATGTGTCTTTGGGAATTGCCCAAAAAATGGGTGGCAACATTTGGCTGGCTAGTTCCGAACCCGGACGGGGCAGTACTTTTATCTTTTCCCTGCCCATGTCTGGCACCGCCTCCGCCGCTTTAGTCAAAGCCGAGTTGGTGAAAGAAGCTGGTGAAAAACCAGTTTTACCTTAAGTCAGGTGGATTTTTTTCTTTTCCTTGCTAGACTCAAACTATGGCCAAAATATTATTAGTCGACGACGATCCACTTTTAGTTCGGATGTATCAAACCAAGTTTCAAAACGACGGTTTTACCGTGGCCACTTCCTCAGATGGCGTTGATGCGCTCAAAAAAGTGACCGAATTTCTACCAGATGTGGTGCTGCTTGACATCATGATGCCCAAAATAAATGGTTTAGAAGTTTTGACTGAGCTCAAAAAAAATTCGGTGACCAATAAAATTCCAGTGATCTTATTGACCAACCTTGGCTCCTCTCAAGAGGACACCGATCGTGGTTTGGAATTGGGGGCCGTGGCCTACATTGTTAAGGCCGGGAACCGACCCTCAGTAGTGGTCGAGAAAGTCAAGGAAGTTTTGGCCGGTTACGTTCGCGAAGTCCCGCAGGTCAAATCAACGATTCAATCCTAAGCCTCTAACTGTTCTTGCAGGAAGCGGGCAAAGAAAAAACTCGGCATCAGAGAAATGGCCATCAGTACCAGGCTCCCCAGGAAAGTTAAATCGATTGAGCGGCGGGCAGCGGCCGTGAGCGTGTTTTGGGGCTTGCCCACAAATAGCATCCCCACAACTTGATTGTCGGCGGTCTTAAGTGGGGCGTAAGCAGTATAAAAAGGACGGTTTAAAACATTAGCGCTGCCGATATAGGTTTCGCCATTGGCAAGCACTTTTTCTTTTATCGTCTGATTGGTTTCGATAGTACCGACAAAGCGCGATTTTCCGTCTGGAGCGACCAGGGTAGTCGCCGCCCGCTTGTCCTGACCGAAAACAGTGGTGTCCAAACCAGTCACCGTTTTAACTCCATCAACAAAAGCACTATCAATCGTAAAACCGGTGAGGACGACACCGATGATTTCTCCGGAGGCGCGGTTGCCAGAACGAATTGGAACAGCGGCCTGAACGGTGATTTCGGGTTGGGTTACGCCCTCCTGATAAGTCACGCCGGATTTTTCCTGACCAGCAGCCGCGGCGACAAAAATGGGATTAGTCGAAATGTTGTCATTAGTTCGTTCGCTATCCTCAGCTCGAGCGACCACTGTACCGGAAGTTGAGGCCAGAGCCAGGGTGCTGGTTTGGTGGACGGCGAGGATGTCGATTGCCAGCGAGGAGAGCTTGCTACGGTCTTGGGTGATAAAGGCTGCTTTCATTTCACTGTCTTGGGCAATCGACTGCGCTTGGGCCAAGGTTCGTTCTTGCAGGCTTTGGAGGGCATACTGCAATACGGCCGTATCCGTTTTCAAATGGTCGAGCGCGTCGGCTTCCAAGTTACGGAGCAAAAGAAAAGTGAATAACACCGTGGTTGACAAGAAAATTATCAGGGTCAGGGCGATAGTCATGACAAAAAGTTGAAGTTTTAGGCGGAAGCGAACGTAACCCCAGATCCATATTGCTAAGATGCCGACGCCAATCAACTGCAAAAATTGCTGTGCCATCCAAATTGGTCCAAACTCAGCCAGCAATTTGGACCAAAAAATTACCGTTGTCTCAGCCCAAAATCCGCGGATGCTCAGGGCTTCCGCCAAGCCGAGAAAAAGAAAACCGATGGCGGCCGGTTGAATTTGTTTCTCCTTTCCTTCGGTGCTCTTACGGAAAAAGGCCGCCGCCACGATTAGATAGAGGGCGGTAATCACCGGGGTTAGTGACCAAGCCCACAACGGAATGATGAGTGGAGCCTGATTTTTCTTGGGGGCATGTAAGATTGGTTCGGCAGTTAGGCTAAGCAAGACCATTCCTAAACCAGCGACTTTTGCGATCTGGATAATCGGGAAGGAAATGGCTAAGTATTCGGCCGACACCAGCGAGGCGGTGGCACCGGCTAATAACCAGAAACCAATTCCCCGAATGAGTAGGTTTGCTTTTGACCGATCAACCAACCAGGAATCAAAAAATAGTAACCCGCCGGCTAAAAACACAAACGCACTGAAAACCGTGAGAGCGAAGAAAGCAGTATTGGTAAAAAGCAGAGTTAGCAGCATGGTCTCCTATTGATCATTATGGCAGGTTATTCAGCCTTTGCAGCAATTCATTTTTGTTCAAAACACCAGCATAGTTGCCCACGATTTTTCCGTTAGAGTCAATAAACACGTGATAAGGGAGGAGCGTAACCTGGAATATTCCGGCGCTCAATCCATTGGGGTCAACTAAGACCGGGAAGTCATAGCTACCTCGTTTCAAGAAGGCGCGAGTAGTAGCGATCTCCTCCTGGAGCGCGATACCACTGATGGCCTGATCCGCGTTTAGTTCGTCAGAGATCAGATTTAACTGAGCAGCTTGTTCCTGGGAGGGCGTGGACCAGAAAGCCAAGAAAGTGAGGATGGTTTTTTTCCCGCGCAGCTGATTAAAGGCAACTTTTTTCCCGGTCAAGTCAAGCCAAGTTGTATTGGCCAAATCAGCTGGATTGGGCTGGTGGAGATCAGCGCTTTCGGTCGCGGTTAGAGTTCGGATTGGTAGAGTAAAAGAATTCGGCGGAGAGAACGGCGGCCAACTAAGGCGAATGTCTCCAAGGAAAGGTAGCGTCCAGTTAATGGTTGGTAGCGGTGTCAGTTCCAAGTCAGGATTAACGATAGTGGTTTCGGAGAAAGTAAAATACTCACTCTGGAGGGTGCGAAATCCGGAAACTTTGGCTTCAAGGTAATATTTTCCCGGGGGGAGCATGAAGCTATAGTTTCCCTGATTAGTCGTGAGTTGCGGGTTTACCTGGCCAAAAGAAGCGGCTTCCCAAGGCAGCCATTGTTGAGTGGCGTTCTCCCAAGTAAAAATAGTCACGGTGGCACCAGGTATTGGCTGCTGATCGGCACGATTTACGACCCGACCAAACCGTTCGCTAACCACGGTGTTCAGGATTCGGCTAACTTGATTATTGGCGCCATCAATCGCTTCGATCAGTAGCGGATACTCCCCCTCTGACGCAAATTCGATATTTCCTTTCCAGAGATTGGTGTTGGGCAAGCGCTGCAGTGGAAAAGTGGAGTCGGCCACTTTGACTACGGCTTCAGTGATACCGCCCTTGCCGCTGACGGCCAAGGTGGTTTTAGCTCCGGCGACCACGGTAATTTTTCCTCCAGGATTGGGAGTCAGGATTTGCGGGCCTAAGGTTTGGATGCCGCCGCCAATAATCGGTGGGATTGTATCAACGATCAGGGTTTGGCGCTCCGAACGGCCAATATTGCCGGCGTTATCCAAGGCGCGGGCAAAGATTTCATAATTTCCGTCTTCTAGTTCTTCTAGCGTCAGGGAGAAACGACTTCCCGATCTCCGGGCAGGCAGAAAAGTTTGACCCCCATCAACACTAATCTCAATTCTCATAATGATTCCCAAACGGGAGGTTGCTGTTCCGGTTAGTGTCGGCCGGGTATTTTTGGTGGGATTGGGTTGAATTAAATCCAGGTTGACTGCCGGTGGCGTGGTAATGATCGTAACTGTGTCGGTGGCATAAGAATCGGTTGGCGTGGTAATGCCGGCGGCGCTGTGCGCGCGGACGGTAACATTGTAAGTTCCTTCAGCCAAAGTTGGTGTGCTGAAAGAAAATGATTCGGACAGGCTGTCGAATCGGCCATCGGCGGGAGTCACCGGAAACCATTCCGCTCCTTGAGTAAGAGAGTACTCCACGGCCGCGATACCGCCTTGTTCAATAGAAGCGCTGCCGGTGAAATCCAGTCGAGTGCGATTAGTCGGATCCGGGGAATACGAGTCTAAACTCACGGTTGGAGAATGAACTACCGCCGGTGCGCCCCCCTCAGAAACACCAGGAGAGGGTATTGGTGTTGTCTCCCCGGGTGCCGGAGTGGGAGTAGTTCCACCCGTCGGCGTCGGTGTGGGGCCGGGTGGTCCAGTGGGAGTGGGAGTTGGCCCGGTAGGCGTCGGCGTAGGAGCTGGAGTAGGTGTCGGAGTTGGAGCCACCGTGGGAGTGGGCGTAGGAGCTGGCGTTGGCGTTGGGGTCGGGGGGCTGGAGACCACGATTCCACCAGTCAGTGTGACCGTATTGCTGGGACTGGTGGCGCAGCTGTTATCCTGATAGGCAATAAAACTGACATTATAAGTGCCGGGAGTGGCTGGCGCGGTGACGCCAAAACTTTCGCTGAAAGTGCCGCTGTTGGTGTAATCGGCGTGGTTGACACAGTTTGTACCCTGTCCGCTGATCTGGTAGGACGTTGAGTTCCAGTCATTGGCTGGTCCGCCACCGCTGGTGGTCACGGTGACTCCGGCGGTGATTGAGCTAGAGGGCGCCACAGTGACGCTGCTACTACCATTCAAAGTAGCGGAATTGATGGTGCGGGCCGCTAGCGCCTTGCCAGAGAAAGAAAAGAAAATCAAGCCGGAGAGAAACCCACCCAGTAATAATCGTGCGGCTGATTTTGGCAACAGGTTCATAGGCAAGCGCTAGTATATTCATTATAATGAAATCAGACGCTGCTTGTCACCAATGGCTATGCAAACTTTTCCCTTAAAAATCCAACCAAAATCAATCAAACCCCCTCCTCTTTCACCCGAATTGATTGCTTATCCGTTTTGGGGACAGCTCAGAGGAATAATTTGGACCGTTTTCTTTCTGGTAATTTTGCTGATTGCCATGGCGATTGGTTTTTGGCTGTTCAGGCAGGGGTAAATTTCCCAGGTCTGTATAATCGATTTAAATGAGGCGAAAAATCGGCGAAGCTTGGACCAAGCGCAGCGAGATTTCCCGTTCCTTGCTCCGCCGTTGCGCCGATGGTTTGCTGATTTTCTCTCTCTTGGCCTGTACTCGTGAAGCGCTGGATAGCCGGTGGAATCCGAATATGGGTGACTGGCGGGAAACGGAAAAATGCGGGGCGCCAACCTATACTATTCCCGATATTAACAATACCGTGGCGGTCGCTAATCAGATGGAACCTTTTTGGTTTTATGATCGGGAAGAAGAGGCCGTCCCCGAACGAGACATCGACATAGTTTGGCAGGTGGCCCTTAGCGCCGATGAGAACACCATGGTTAGCACTTACTCTGTTACCTATGCCGAGGATTATGGTAATAGCGGGATCGGATTGGTTTTTGGCACCTTCCTGGCGGTTCGTCCCAGACTGGATGTGATGATGGAGTTGGGAACCACAGCCTACCCTCACAGCAGAGACGTGGAAACAGTACGATTGATTGCCCACCGAATTGGTAACAGCGATCAGTGGATATTGGAAAAAATCGTCGTCAATCAACATCGGCAACAACATGTTTACTACTTTGGCGGCGATAGCCCACTGGTTTGTTACCAGGGAAATCCCGCCTTGCTGGTTGAGCAGGGTAAGCATGTTGCCCGAGTTAGCGCCAGCGAGTGTAATAGCGATAGCCTCTTAAATCTGTTAGGTTTGAAAATCGGTCAGACTTATTGCCAAGACACAGTGGTTTATCATAAACAGCTGACTAGTGATACCGAAGTTCCTTACCTTCCCGATGATCAGCTGCTAGTAGAGGAAACGATCACTTTAAATTTAGGTGGGGAACTGGTTGCTACCCAACCATTGACCGAGCGCTGTTTGCAGTTGATTAGAAATGTCTGTCGCGCTTCCTACGACTTCGGTCACACTGTGGACTGGCTTGATTGGGAATGGGATTGAAGATATTTTCGAATTGCGCTGAACCTACGGATCAACACCCTAATGACAGGACTTACGACCGGAACCAGGATATTATAGCTGTGAGTATCAATTCCTAATTTAATTATGTAACCTTAGTACATGCCGAAATTTTCCCAGGAACGTTTTAGCCGTCGCAATTTTTTGACAATAACTGCCGCCCTAGGTGCCGAGGCTTTATTGGGTTTTCGTGGGTTACCCGATCCGGAAAAATTAGCCTCCAAAGAGAAGACTCTGCCCCCGGTAGTTTACTTGTTGGCGAAAGAAACCGGCGTGGCGGTATATGCACATCCTACCGAGGACTCGTTCTTTACCCCGCGGCATGAAATCTTAGCCGGAGCCATAATCTCAGGAGAGATCTTGCCGGATAACGCTGAATTTGTTCGGGTTCATCCGGATAACGGTTTTTATTTACCTTTCACCAAAGAAGATGGAAAGCTTGAAGTCTTTGTTCGGCGGGCCGATTTTCAGGAATTAACGAATTTCACTCCATTATCGGTGAATTCTGATACCCAAAATCCGGACAAACAGATCGTCGTTCTGTTCAACGGTTATTATCCGGAGGGAATGTTATTGGAAAAAGATAAGATTGTGGCCTATTTTCCGGTCGGATTGGGTGGCAATTACCAATCGAGTTCTACCTACCCCGCTGAATACCACATTAACAGCCTGCGGGTTACCCGCAACATGAATACTCTGCATGGGGTGCCTTTTGTGGCCTACTATAACCGGGCGGAAGGCAAGGCGTTTCACGGTGCGCCCTGGAAGCCTTGGTCGGAGATTACTCGCGGATATTTTGGCAGTGCTGGTTGCATTAATTTAGCCAGTTATAATCCGCAATCTCCATACAACATCAACTGGGATGGGGAGACCATGGGTTTTGATCATTTTGTCTTTCGCTGGTTGCGAACGGTTTTTCCTTTCAATGTCTATCAAGAGGAAATGATGGAAGTGGAATGGACGCCACGCGATTGGTATAGTGGCGAGCAAACGGTACGGACTATAGTGTGTCGTACCATCGACGGACTAGATTCTTACGCCACTCACCCACAAGGTTTAGCCGCTTTCCAGAATTGGGAAAAGGTAAAGGCAGACTACTTAAAATTGAGAGAAGATAGTCAGTGGTTATTGCCGACCCGTAATAACGGGGCGACCAGTTATGTTCGCGCCTACCGTCATGGCAACGACTAGAGTATTGGCGGAAGCGAGTGCAAGGGAGCTGATTAGACAATAATTTCCAGATAAGCCTGAATTGCCTCGGCAAACATTGCCGCCCCGGTTTTTCCCCACTTCACCCAATCAGTAATTTCCAAAGCAGGCACAAATTTTCGTTCGTGAACCCGACCATTGTCCGGATCCGGCGTTTGGGGAGCAATCTTATCGACCAAACCAATAAATCGATATTGATAGGACCGATCCCCTTCTTTGAGATTGGGATTATTCTCCACGTCAACTTTTTGTACGCCCAAGGGGAGACAGAGCGAGAGCTCAACGTCGGCTTCTTCAATCAGCTCGCGGCGCAGGGTTTCTTCGGCTGATTCCCCAATTTCGGGAGTGCCTCCGGGGATGGTCCAGCCGGAGCCTTCATTGATGATGAGGATACGGCCCTGATGATCAAAACAAATTCCGCGTACCTGAAAGTAAGGGGTATAGTTGGAAAGATTAGCGTCGGAAATCCAGGTAAACTTGGCGGTGATGCCGTCGGAGGAAGTCCAGAATTCACTGATGTTGGTTTGGTTCATAGTTGCTCGGGGTGGTTATTATCGCACAATATCGACGGTGCTATTTGGAAGAATCTATACGACCATATATCAGGCAGCAAAATTAATTTTGGCCAGCGCCGATGGCAGCCTTCATATCTTCGAGGTAAACGGAATCAGTTTTTTTCATAAACGGTAATCAGATCTTGTTCGATATAGGGCCTAAGCTGTGACTTGAGGCTTTTTCTAGTTACGAGGTCTACCTTTTTACCCAGGCTCTCCTCAAGATGAAATTGAATATCAGCGAGATCAAATAAAGTTCTGGGTTTATCGAAATCAACTAAAACGTCGACGTCGCTATCTTGACTCTCCTCACCCCGAGCAACGGAACCGAAAAGGCCAACGTACTTTATACCCTGTTTTTCATACATGGTTTTGCTTCTCTGATTCTGGAGCTTACTCAAGTAAACATTCATAAAATGAGTATAGCATGCCTGAGATCTGAAGCATTGAGATTAAGTAAGTGACCCCATCCGGATTTGAACCGGAGTTTATGCCGTGAGAGGGCATCGTACTAGGCCACTATACGATGGGGCCAAAACAATCCTCGAATTATACCGAATAATCATCGTTATCACAATCTTTGGTTAGATTTTGGTAAGAATTGGCTGTCATGCTCTTTTCCAGTAACGAAAGGAGTTTATGACCAAACGTTGGTTAGTTGGCGCCGGGGCGATGCTGGCTCTGTATGGAATGGTAGCCACCACCGCCTTTGCGCTTTTCTATCCGGAAGCGCAGATGCAAGGTATGACCTTCAGTGTGGCCAGCCCCAATTTAAAGGTAGCCCTGGAGCAAGCGACGGCGCCGGACGATGCGAGCTTCCAGAACGCGATCGGTTTTGAGGGCTTGTCGACGATGTATCCAGGGATGACCGCGGTGAAAAAGCGGTTTTGGCTGTGGAACGCCTCCCCTGATCAAACGCTGCGGGTGAAACTACGCGTGGCGCCCGGGGATCAGGATTGGGAAGCCGTCAAATCGTTGGTTGAGGTGGATCTAAAAGATATTGATTCCCAATATGGCAGTAACACTGGTTTTAACACTCTGGGTGAGCTAGTTGATAGCGCGATTTCGATTCCGGCCTCAACGATCAACATCAATCAGAAGCGGCACTTTGAGTTGACCTACCAGGTACCGAACAATTACCCGGTTGATCCGGATGGCGCCGGACTGTTGGTGGCTGGGAGCCCGATTGGTGAAGAAGTAATGGGTAAGGTAACCTCCAGTGTCCGCTTTATCTTGGACGGATCGATTGCGGAGTAAGCATGAAGCAAGTTGCCCTGATCAGCAAAATCAGTCTCTGGCTTTACTTGATGGGTATTTGCGCCGCCGCTTTGGCGTTACAACCAAGCTGGTTAGTGACGCCAAAGCGGTTTTTCCTGCTGGCAATGCTCCCGCTCGTTTTCCTTACCCTATGGGAACTACGGGACCTGGATCACGGACTGAAAAGTGAGGATTATGGAGAACTTGTTAGGTAGCTGGTGGTGGTACGCCCTCTTTTCCGCTCTGGTTCTGTTTCTGATGAGTTGGCAGCGGGCGCACGGTTTCGCCGAGTCGGTGCGGATTGAGGAAACGGGTTTTATCATCGGTTCCCCGGCTTGGCAGATACCGGTGAGCGGGGCCGAGTGCAGCGGTCTCCTGTCAGGGTATCCAATAGAGGCGGGAGCGGTAACGACTCAGTCAACGCCGGAAGCCACTTTATTCGAATCTTCGACCGATCAAGCGCGAGCCAGTTTTGCCCTCAGCGTCCCCTGTCCGGCGCCGTTGGCGATTGAGATTCCGGTCAGCAGCTATTCGGCCTATCTGGAAAAACCTTGGTTGACGGCTAGCTATTCCGGTGAACAGAGATTTAGTCTCACAAGCGACGGCGATCGGATCGCGCTCTACTGGTCGGAGAAAAAGCCGATGCGGTTGGACGTCTTTTTTCCCAGCGTTGGGGATCAAGTGATTCTGGGAACGGCCAGTGCTTTTCGTCCGAATGATTTTCCTGACCGGAGTTTAGCGGTCAGTGAGTCTTGGGGAGAAACCGGTGTAATTTCTAGTATGGAGCGAGGTTGGAATCGGTTGGTGTCGAGCACGATGTTTACTCCGACTGCTCCGAGTCAGGTTCGACCGGTATCGGGGTGCACTTCCCGATCGTCACTGGCCTATCCGCTTGATCATGGTGCTGATTGCCAGCTAGTCGACTGGGCCGAGTTGAATGTACCCAAGTATTCTTGGCGTGGCCGTAATCTTTTTGCCAGCCAACCGAGCGGACAGTATGCCCCGGTGATTTTGCCGCCGAGTGAAAAGCCGACTCTGCCAGGCGAGGTGGTGATTTCCGAGATCATGTGGGCGGGTAGTTTTCGTGGCGATCTTGGCTTGGATTTTGACGAATGGTTAGAGTTGGCCAATTTAACCGACCCAGCGTTTTAACTTACGCGGTTTAAAGATTGAGGGCGCCGCCGTGGCGGGAGGGACGCTGCTGGTTAACGTAGATCTATTTTTGGAACCCTACGGTCTGATTATCATTGGCCGCCGCGGCGGCGCCAACACGGAGCTAGCGCGCGATCCGGATTGGGTCACGACCGAACTATCACTAAACAATAACGGTGCCCAGTTGGTTTTGCGGGCTCAGAATGGGATCGAGCTTGACCGGACGCCAGTAGGTTCATGGTTGGCTGGTAAAAATGATACGGCGACCAAAATTCGCGCCTCGGCGCAACGGCGGCAATTAAATCTTAGTGGCATCGACTGGAATAACTGGGGGGATTGTGCTGGGGAGTTGGCTCAAGCTTGTCTGGTAAGAGGTCATTTTTGGCGTTCCGGCAACCGCGCCAACCTGGCGACGCCTTGGCAGCCGAATGTTTTGTGATAATCTAGAATCCTATGATGAAAGGTATTATCCTGGCCGGGGGTTCCGGTACTCGTCTTCGTCCCCTGACCAAAGTGACCAGCAAGCAGTTGTTGCCGATCTACAACCAGCCGATGGTTTATTATCCGCTCAACACTCTCCGCCAGGCGGGAATTCGCGACATTTTGTTTATCGTGGCTCCTGATCACGCCGGTGACTTTTTGAAGTTGCTGGGCAGTGGCAAAGACTTTGACTGCAAATTTACTTATGAAATTCAGGACAAGCCGGAAGGTCTAGCCCAAGCGTTCATTGGTTGGTGAGAACTTTATCGGCGACGACAACGTGACCATGATTCTCGGCGATAACCTTTTTGAGGACGATTTTACCCAACCCATCCAGACATTTCGGTCTGGAGCCCGAATCTTTGCCAAGCAAGTTCCGGACCCGGAGCGCTTTGGGGTGGTGGAGTTTGACAAAAGTAATAAAGCGATCTCAATTATCGAAAAACCGGAGAACCCGCAATCTAACTACGCCGTGACCGGATTGTATATTTACGACAACTCAGTGATCCAAAAAGCGAAAGATCTTCAGCCTTCGCCCCGAGGTGAGTTGGAAATCACCGATTTAAACATGGTGTATCTACAGGAAGGTACTTTGGATGTGGCCCAAGTCAATGGTCGTTGGTTGGACACCGGTACTTTTGAATCGCTCTATGAGGCGACGGTTTTTGCCCGGGAAAAGGCGCTCGCTTCGGAAAAAGCCTAGCCATTTTGGTTGGGAAATCTGCTAAACTTCTATTGTGCGCGCTTCACGCTTCTGGTTGGCATCGCTGTTTATTTTTTTCGCTGGACTGGTCTGGTTGCGTCCAGCGGTTAGAGCCCAAGAAGTGACCGAGGCCGCGGTTGATCCGAGCTTATTGGAAGCCACCACGAAGGAATTTTTCGCCACGGTGGAAAAATACCGCGACGACGAACAGAAATTCGTTATTTCTCGCGAGACCTATTTTCAATTAAACACCCTGGCTGCCCAGGACGAGGCAATCAGGCGGGGTAAGGATTTTTTGCTTTCCCGATCGGAATTGCTAAGTACCTATTTCACCTATTTACACCTTTTTCTGCAGCAAACCCGCGGCGTTGAAGTTGGCGATAAAACTCGAGTATTAAACGAAATTGCCGAAAACTTAGCGGAATTAGCGGTTTATAAAGACCGCATTCCCTCCCTTTATACCCGGGACGATGTGCATCGCCATTTGACCCAGTTCAACCAGAGTCAACGGCAGTACCTGACCGCGGCTTATGGTGCTTTAGAAGTGATTAAAATTGGTGAATTGCAGACGGTGATCGACACGGCTTCCGTACTACGGCAGGATATGGAGGGCTGGGTTAACGCGGCCAATCTTTCCGCCGCCGACCGGGCGATCAAGTTGCGGGGTTTGCAGGAGACCGATCGGTTGCTCCAGCAAGCGCGCAATGATTTGGCTGAGATTTTGGCGACCCAACGCAAGACGGCCGGTTCTTTCGTCTCGGCAGATTCGTACCGGACTTTCCAAACTAAAGTTGATCCCATCTACATTCAAATTCGCCAAGCGGAATCGTTCCTCAAGGAAATAGTCAAGGGTTTATGAACGAAAACGATCAAGAAAACGAAGTTATCGACGACCGCTCATTGGATCAAACCCGGTTTGCTGAGGAGGCTTTGATCTTGCCGACCGACCGAGTTAAAGCGGCAGTTGCGGCCAGTCCGTCCCGCAGGCGGTCACCTTTGTTGATTTTACTCATCGCCGTGCCGGTGATGTTTGGTCTCTTTGTGGTGACCCTGATGTATAACCGCGGACGGGAACAGCAGCAGGCCGGCACACCCTCCCCCTCTCCTCTGGCAGTAGTGGGAAGTACTTCGGAAATTGATCGTCGTTTTGACCAATTGTCCGGAGAAATTAAAGCGGCCGACCCAACTAGCTTTACTTTGGCTTTCCCACCGATCGATTTTGCCCTGGACCTGCCGGATGCTTCCGAGTTGCAGTTGCGTCGCCGTCGTTAGGCTTGGCCCCTGTTTTCTTGGCGATAATCTTCGATTTGACGATGATTACCACTGAGCAAAATTTCCGGAACCGACCACCCTTTATAATCCGCTGGCCGGGAATACTGCGGATGAGCCAAAACTCCGGGTTGTTCGTGTGACTCGCCCTGGAGACTGGCGGCATTACCCAAAACCTCTGGCTGCAACCGGACGAGGGCGTCAATAATGACCGCTGCCGCCGGTTCGCCGCCGGTTAAAACGTAATCACCAATTCGGATTTCGGCGTCAACCAAATATTGGGCGACCCGCTCGTCTACACCCTCATAATGGCCGCAAATTAAGCAAACCCTATTTAATTGGCTAAGTTCTTGGGCCATTCTCTGGGTAAAAAGTTTTCCTTTGGCCGAAGTTAATAAAATTTGCTCTTGAGGGGTGCCTTTTTGGTAGCGCAGTTGGGATAAGATCCGGTCGATCGGCTCGACCAGCATGACCATTCCCGCACCGCCGCCATAGGGACGGTCGTCGGTCAGCTGATGTTTGCCGACGCCAAACGGCCGCAAGTCATGAACTTTAACCACGGCTTTTTTTTCGGCCAGGGCTTTGCCCAGAATACTGGTGGTCAAAACCGAGGCAAAGTATTCGGGAAAAATAGTGATGATGTCGAGTTGTAACATACGGTATACTGAACGCAATGAGCACGCGTTTCTCGTCAATTATAACGCCTTTTTTCCTCATCGCTGGGTTGCTCCTTTCCCTGCTTTTAACCTGGCAGTTGCGCGGTCTAGTAATGATCTTCTTCGTTTGTCTGATTTTAGCTTCGGCCATGCGTCCGGTGGTCGAGTGGGGCAATAAAAGGCGTATTCCCCGGCCGCTGACGATTACCTTCCTCTATATCATTATTCTGGTGGCTCTGTCGGTAATTCTCTCCTTACTTATTCCGCCACTGGTTACCGAAACCACCCAACTAATCATTAGAATCTCCGGCTTGATCGGGGTTAACGAGCTGCAGCTGGACGGTATTGCCAGTTTGGATATTTCCCGCCTAAGTTCGTCATTCCGCGATTACAGTTCATTGTTGAATCAGATCGGTGGGTCCATCAATGCCGTCCTGCAGGTAGTTTTTTCAACCTTTTCTTTTGTCTTTATTTTCGCGACGACTTTGGTTCTAACCTTTTATATTTTATTGTCTTTCGATAATCTGGCATTGTCTTACGCTTGGCTCCTGCCCGGGTCAAAGCTTGAGCAGGCTGCCAAAGCCAAGCGAATTATGGCGCGCATTCAGCACCAGCTCGGCAGTTGGGTGCGGGGCGAATTGTCCCTGATGACTGTCATCGGCGTGTTGACCTATGTCGGACTGGCCTTGTTGGGTATTCCGTACGCTTTGCCATTGGCGATCTTGGCCGGATTGCTGGAAATTCTGCCGAACTTGGGACCAACCATCGCGGCGGTTCCGGCAATTTTGGTCGGCTTCTTCTTAGTTAGCCCGTTTATGGGTTTGGCGGTATTACTGCTTTCGATTCTGGTTCAGCAATTGGAAAATAACTTGATCGTACCTCAAATTATGAAGGAGGCGGTCGACGTTCGTCCGGTAACCACGATCTTGCTAATGCTGGCCGGATTTAGTCTTCTGGGAGTGATGGGCGCGCTGCTGATCATCCCGTTCTATATTACGGTTCGTTCGGTGGTCCAGGAACTCTGGCCGGACCGGGGTCCTTTTTCCGACTTTTCCAAGCTGACATAACGGCAAAAATCCTATATAATATGAGTTGGCGATCTCGAAGTGTTCGCGCCGGCCGCAAGGTCGGTGAGGAAAGTCCAGACGACTGAACGCAGGATGCCGGCCCAAAGCCGGGGCCCTCGCAAGGGGGTACAGTTAGAGCCACAGTGACGAACCGGGTCGCGCCGGGTGAAACGCCAAGCGGACCGCTTTCGGGCGGGGGCAATCCTCTCTGTCGCAACCGACGACCTTCACCATATTGGACGCGTTCCCTATGGACTTCGGTCCGGGTGATAAAGATGCGGGCCTAGAGAAATGAACACCTAAACAGAATCTGGCTTATCGGGATAGCCACAAAATCATTAACGCCCTCCTCGCGGAGGGCGTTTTTGGATACAATGGTTTCATGAAGTTAGGTAAGCATCCCACCAATCAGGAAGTTGCTCGACTGTTTCGGGAGGTGGCGGCGGCCTATGAAGTAAAGTCCGGGGATTATTTTCGCACTCGCGCCTATACCAGTGCTGCCGAAAGTATTGATCACGCCGGTGCCGATCTCTATGACCTGTGGCGGGAAAAAGCGCTGGAGCGCGTGCCAGGACTGGGTCCCAATTTGATTGAACACTTGGACGAACTATTTCGTACCGGACGGGTGAAACACTTTGATGAGGTGATGAATGATTTGCCAGGCGGAATGTTTGCTCTGCTGGACTTGCCAGACGTTGGACCAAAAACCGCGCATAAACTAGCAACCAAATTAAAACTTAACTCTGCTGAGACTGCGCTGGAAAAACTTGTCGCCGCGGTCGAGGACGGGGATTTAGTCAATGTTCCCGGCATCGGGGAGAAGACCATCGCGGAGTTGGGACGGGCTTTGGGTAGTTTGCGTCATCATCCGACCAAGTACCGCCTTTTTTTGTCCGAGGCGGAAGCCATTGCCAGCGAAGTGATGGCATATCTAAGCACTCTTCCGGAAGTCGAGGCGGTGGAGAACCTTGGTAGTCTTCGCCGTCATAGTTCGACCATAGGCGACATTGACCTTGCGATTAAAACCCGTCGGCCAAAAGAAGTTTTTGAACAATTGCAGCGCTTTCCCCAACTGAAGCGCCTGGTTTCTTCAGGCGAAAATACAGCGATGATGACGCATAATTCCGGCAGGCAAATCGATTTGAAAACTCAACCGCCGGAAAGTTGGGGTAGCTTGTTGCAGCACTACACCGGTTCTAAACTGCACAATATCCATTTGCGCACGTTGGCCAAAGAAAATGGCTATTCGTTATCGGAGTATGGGATCAAAACGAAGGCAGGTCTCAAAAAATTCCAGGACGAGGAATCGTTCTATCGGTTTTTGGGCATGGACAATATTCCGCCGGAATTGCGGGAAGACGGTGGAGAAATTGAGGCCGCCAAAACTGGAAAATTACCGCACTTGGTTGAGGCGAACGATATCCGCGGTGACTTGCACGTTCATTGCAATCTCGATTGGCCAAGCAGTCACGATATCGGGGAGGACTCATTGGCGGCACTTTTCTCGGCGGCGGCGGAGCGCGGCTACGAATATCTTGGGATTTCGGACCATCAGCCCAAAGCCAGCGGATTGTCCGCGACCGACCGCCGCCGCTATGTTGAAAAACGTAACGAACAGATTGAACGGGCCCACGAAAAATGGCAGCGGGCTAATCCTAAGAAAAAACTGACCGTTTTCAAGGGTCTGGAAATCGATATCCGTTCCGACGGCAGTCTGGCTCTGGAAGATGAAGCGATCGACCAGTTAGATTACACGATTGTTTCCGTTCACTCCAATTTTAGTGAATCGGCGAAGGAAGCTACCGAGCGGATGAAACGGGCACTCTCTCACCCCAAAGCAATGATTTGGGGACATCCCACCGGGCGAAAAATTAATGAGCGTCGGGGATTAGAATATGATTGGACTGAGTTATTTAAGGTCTGTGCTCAAGCCAAGATTCTGATCGAAATTAATGCTTCTCCCTGGCGCTTAGACCTGCCGGACGCCCTGGTTCATACGGCGATTGAGTCCGACATAAAATTGGTGATAAATAGCGATAGTCACTCACTATCCAATTTTGATTTTATGAAGTACGGTGTTTGGACGGCTCGTCGCGGTTGGGCTCAGGCTAAAGACGTCGCCAACACCTTGCCTGCGTCGCAGTTGAGCGAACTTTTTCGTGACTGAGGTATCAGCTCTTGTGCTGGGAAAAAATCGTGTACAATGAGGTTATGGCCACCTCCTGGTTTTCCGCCACTGCCCCCTTTTCACCCCAGTTCGCTCTGGTTTCCGGAGCGGTTTGGCGCGTTGCTCTCAGTGTTTTGGTCCTGATTATTGGCTTGATCATCTCCCGCAAGCTGACTCAATTTGTTCGGCGGAGTTTCAAAGCGGTCTTTGGTCGCCGCCTGGTTCAAGATTCGCCCCTAGGCAGTATTTTTGAGTCCACCCATGCCCTGAAAGGCTCCGGGGTTTTCTCTAATCTAGTTTTTTGGACGATCATGTTACTTTTCCTTTCGATCGCCGGAGAAATTCTCGGCATTACTCTCTTCACGAATTTTGTTTCGCTAATCCTAGGCTTCGTTCCTAGGGTTCTCTCCGCCTTAATTGTCTTGGGCTTTGGCGTGGTTATTGCCGGTGTGGCCGAACGGGTTGTTAAAAAACAGTTCAAACGTCTGGCCCCGCAGCAATCGGTTTTGGCCGGGACCTTGGCTAGTTACTTTACGTTGTCCTTGTTCGCCCTGATTGCGTTGTCCGAGCTGGGGATTGCCAGCGACTTCATCTTGGTGCTGTTTGCCGGATTCATTCTGGCCACCGCCCTGTCGATTGGTCTGGCGATTGGTTTGGGGGCCAAGGATTTGGTCCGGGAATCACTGACTTCCATGGTTAACGAAGAAAAACAGCGTCGGCAGCAACCCTAAAATTTTATGGAACTTTCCCTTTGGAAAGCGATTGTCCTAGGCGCCACGCAAGGTTTTACCGAATTTTTGCCGATCTCCAGCTCTGGTCATCTGGCTCTCGCCGAGCGCTGGTTGGGCGTTACCCAGCTTTCCTTATCTTTTGAAATTATCGTCCATATCGGCACGTTGTTGGCCTTGGTTTACTATTTTCGCCGCCAGCTCCTACATTTATCGCAAAAATATTGGTTGCAGATTGTGGTCGCGACCATTCCGGCGATTGGTTTTGGTTTGCTGCTAAAACCCTATCTGGAAACGGCCGAAACTAGCCCGCCTGCCCTGGCCATCCAGTTCTTATTTTCGGCCTTTTTTATGTTCGTGGCCGACCAATTGTTGCGCCAGGAAGATCGTCAGGATCAGGGTGGGCGATTTTGGGAGAAAGTCTCCCAGGGTTTATTGAAAATCGCTGATCGCGCTAAGCTGCGCTACCAATTAAGCGCTCCCAACTCTTGGCAGGCCTTCTTTGTCGGATTATTTCAGGCCTTGGCTATTCTACCGGCGGTTTCCCGTTCTGGAGCCACCCTCTTTGCGGGTCTGATCGTTGGTCTGCCACGCACCAAAGCTTTCGAATTCGCTTTCATTATTAGCATCCCGGCAATCGCCGGAGCGATCACTTTAGATTTGGTTGACCTGTGGCAGGGAGCGGGTGGCAATCAGTATCGATTGGGGCTTTTATCTGCTCGCCACGGTTGCTTCGGCCCTCTTCGGCTTCCTGGCCTTATGGATTTTAGAGTACACGATGAAGCATTCACGCCTGGTGTACTTTGCATGGTATCTGGTTTTGGTAAGTATTCTGTCAGTATTGTTTGTTTAAATACCTCTCATGGTAGCACGCGTTTATTCGGCCGTTGTTTGCGGACCAACGGTCCAACCAGTGGAGATCGAGGTGGAAAGTTCCAGCACTTCGCTTCCGACGGTTTCGTTGATCGGTTTACCCAATGCTTCGGTACTGGAAAGCAAGGACCGGGTTTTTTCGGCGCTGCGCAGCTTGCGTTTGTCGCTGCCGCGGAAAAGATTAGTGATCAGTTTGCGGCCAGTCGAAGTACCCAAAAGCGGTTCGAGTTTAGATTTGGCGATTGCGTTGGGAGTTTTAGCTGTTAATCGCTTGATTCCTAATCGTCCCTATACGGCAATCGGCGAATTGGGTTTGGATGGGGCCTTGCATTCCAATCCGGAATACTTGGCCTTACTTGATAATCTCTCGTCTCAGGGACGAGTGTACACTTCTGCCGACGTGATCGATCGTTCAGTAGGGCCGCTAGTTAGCCGAGCGATCTATCCGGCTAATTCGCTGCGCGAACTATATCTGGGTTTAAGCGGCAGCAGTTGTCTCCTGCCCCTGGCCAGCGTGGTGGGCCGGCCAAAAACTAAGTCCAGTCCATTATCAAGCGAAAACTTGACGATTTCCAAGCAACTATTGCGGGCGCTAGCTTTGTCTCTAGCCGGCGGTCATCATCTACTACTATTTGGCAGTCCCGGCGTGGGAAAAACCTATTCGCGGAGTATGTTGCCGATTCTCTTGCCTGAGGAGACGGAAGCTCAAGTTTGGGAACGGCAGGTACGTGAAAGTATCGGGGCGTTTTCCGACATTCCTCCGGGGCGGATTGTCGCGCCTCACCATTCGGCTACCCTTGCTGGCCTGATCGGTGGCGGCCGACCGGTGCGGGCTGGCGCGATTACTTTGGCGCATCGCGGCATTTTATTTTTAGACGAGTTGCCGGAATTTTCTCGCGCTTGTCTTGAAGCCCTGCGCCAACCCCTGGAGAACGAGCGTTTAACGCTGGTGCGTGGCGGCGGAGCTTGGACGCTGCCTTGTTCATTTACCATGATTGCTACGGCCAACCCTTGTCCCTGTGGCTTTTATGGTACCGATAAGTGCGATTGCCGTGATTCGGAGGTTAAGCGCTACGTTGAGCAAATTTCCGGGCCGGTGCTGGACCGGATTGATCTCCAAGTTAGAGTCTCAATTGAGGACCGAGTGACGCTTTCACCCATAGAAGTGGTTGTTTGGCGGGAAAAGATTACGGCGGCGCGGCGAAAACAGGAAGCCAGGGTGAAAGACGGATTGCCGGAGTATTGTCGGCTGTACGAAAAGACGGCGCTACAACAACTGGGTGGTTATTCAAGTCAGATTTTGCCAGGAAAATTAACGAAGTATTGGTCGCTACGGCGGAAGCTAAAGTTGTGGCGAGTGGCTCGGACGATTGCGGATCTAGAGGATTGTCAGGAAATTAAAGCCCAGTTTGTAAGAGAGGCGTATCAGCTAGTGCGGCCGGCATTTAAGGAGATTATTTCAGACGAAGCGTGATCGGTACTCACTGGCTAAGCGCAGTGCAATTTCTACGGCTTCTTCCGGATTGTTAGCTTCGACCACTTTCCGACGTTTTCGCCCGTCAAAATAGGTGCCAGCAAGTTGGTCAGACCAGCCACCAAACCCTTTCAGAGCCACCATGGGAATGTCAGCCTGGTAGGCAATCGCTAGTTCAGTTAGTGTTCCCGAACCGCCGCTGATAGAGATGATGGCGTCGCAAGCCAAAACCAGTACCAACTCTCTGCCGCCTCCCCGCTCCAAACCGCTCGGGATTATCACGTCAGCATAGTCCTTCTCCCAGATGTTTTTGCCCTTGCCATACGTGACGCCAACGGTCAGTCCATTGGCCTTTTTTGCTCCTCTGCAGGCAGCCGTCGATAACGAGTCGCTATCTTTTTCGGCGCCAAAGAAAAGAATGCCATCATTTTGGGCAATTAACTCACCGAGTTTTTCAGCGGCTTGTTCCACTTCCCTGGCATATTTCAGGTCGGCGGCCGAACCCATGACGCCGATTTGCAATCTATTTTTTGTTTTCATATTTCCTTTCTATTGATACAAAAATGTGTCCTCAATGCGCACTCAATTTCCAGTGCGGGTTTTGCCATGAACTGAACCGGCGGGCCCTTTTTCAAAGATCGAGCGGAATACCAGATGATGTTTACCAACTCTGGAAACAGCGAAGCCAGAGCCAGATTTTCAATACTAGGTTTGGGAATGATCTTGACCAGACCGCAAGGCGAAACCGTACCGTGTATATCCACAATCATATCGTAGTCTTGAGCAGTTTCGATCAATTCGGCGGCTCTTCGCTCTTCGTAAAGTGATGAGTTGGGATCACCGGGCGCCGATCGGTTAAGATCGGTCTCAGTAAACCGTTTCCCTTGATTTAGGGCTTTAGGATTGCCGATAATCCAGTCATAGCCCCACTTATTCCTAGGGTATTCAGACTCCAGGCTTTTAAACACTGGGATGGAAAAATTTTCATTGCCGTGCGTGGCTGCGATAAATAGAAGTTTAGTTTCTGGTCTCATAATTCAATCCTTTCAGAGTCAGCATTTATTTGAGTTCTTTCATTACCGCAGCAAGTGCTTCACTTATTGATTTACCTTTCGGTAGACCAAAGACTGGTTTGCCAACTTGTTGGGTGGGGATACTTTGGCGCGAAAGTTGTTCGGTCTTAGTCCAAAGTTGCAGCGATTGGTACAGAGCAAAAAGGGAGAAGTTTACTGCTTCCTCTGGTGGGATAGAAGCCCACTCCACTGGCTTGCCAAACGGGTAAAGGTAGGGAGCGCCCTCAATTATTCCTTGGCCATTAACCACGCTCCGTCCCGAATATGGACAGCCGACAACAAAATCGCGCTCACAGATTTCGTCAATGACTTGGTCATAAACGATAAGAGAATCAACCCTGATGCCATTTTGTTCGAGCAGCTCTTTGCCCTCCTTAATGGCGATTCCCGCCAGGACGGAATCAACCACCACCCCTTTATTTCTGAATTTCTGTACTAGCTGGAGCATGGTTTTTCCCTCAAAAATAACGTCGTCAGCCAGTGCGATGGTTTTTCCACTCTGTTTAGCTGCCAGTTGCCCAATTTGTCGCTCGAGAGTGATCTCTAACCCACGACTGCCCAAACCAGTGCTGTTGAGATTGGTATCGACCGTTCTGGTTGCGTCCAAAAATCCCAAGAGCTTGCTTTGTTTGGGGTTGACATAGGCGCGGTCGAGCGAGACCACCGGAACGGGCGAATTAATGATTAGTCTATTGAGTCCCTGGCGCAAGAACTCTTCCGGCACGATCTCAACCTCAGCAAAATACTGTCTCAGGGTTGCTTCAAGGTCTTTGAGCATTCCCTGAAAGTACGCATCGTTTGGTAGCGTGAGCTGGTTCTTTCTCGCCCAACTTTTGAGTAAGCCCCGGCTATCTGTCGAAACTACATAGGGTCTATTTTCTTGATATGACATACATATCCTTTCTTTCAATAAAAAAACGCAGTCCTTTCGTTTTTTGCGGTACGAAAAACCCCGCTGTGCTGCGGGGTGGGACTACGTTTTCTTGTTTTATTTTTTTAGTACGTTAAATCACCCCGCTAGTAAGGAGGTGGTGATGGATTGCCAATAAATTGGTCCATTGCTTTAACATGGCTGCAGTATAACTTAGGAAAGATAGTATGTCAACATGCTAATACGCTAACATGAATTAACGCTTGGAATCACCAAAAGTTCTCTGGAGAACGACCCGGTAGCCGTGCCAAGATTCCTTGTACAACCATTGGCCAACCCGGGTGACAGTAGTCGTGCTAGTCTTCGCCTTTTCGGCAATGTCGGCATAGGACAGCTTGGTGGTCCAGAGCAGTTTGGCGATCTGGAAGCGGCGGGAAAACTCCTCGATTTCGGCCGGAGTAAGGAGATCGCGGAGAAAGCCGGTGACTTCCTTTTCGTTTTTCAGCTGTGAAAAGGCGCTGATTAGTTCTCGGTCGGATTTGGTGGGGTAGGACATAGGGATAGTTTAGCATTTTCTGGCTAAACCAGTTGGCGCGTCACGCATTCGGTCAAAAATAGACTGCACCTCCGAAGATACAACCCCATCTAGAACTAGTTTTACTCTCCGAAAGATTAATTCTGCAATCAGCCGATTCGTTTCGCTATACTCCAAAAGCATTGGTTGATAGCGGATGGTATTTGGTGTTGCACCGACCAGAATACCGTCTTCAACCAATAAGGCAATCTGAGCCAACTTAACAAGCTCATTATCTTTTAAATAGACACCACGATTGAGATATTTTCCCCTCAATCCATGCGAGCCGATTGCGAAACCATATTTGTCGGCTATTTCTTCGATTTGGTGTGATTTTCTTTTTAGCCAAGTTTGGAACTCGACGTTATTGAGAATTTCCGCCACCACCAGTGATCGCAACAAAGGCCCATTCATCTGGTTAGTGGTGATTTGAGTAAGAGGGGCGGCCGCATCGGCGACTTCCTTGGGCATCAGGGTAAAACCGAAAGGCTGACCGTTGGAAGCTGATTTAGCCGTAGTCACAATCAGCAGCGGATAATCAGCAAAGATCCGATCCACATTTTCGCCCCAATAGCTGCCGGAACGGCCTAGTTGTTGCACGCAATCCAAAATGATAGGCAATTGATGACGGCTCATTAAATGTTTGATTTGTTGGAGTAGCTGGGGGTCGGTAGTAACTAACCCCAAATCCCCCACTACGTCTGGTTCAAGATAAACTCCAGCCACAGTTTGTTTCTTTAACTCGGCCTTGACGACGGCGAGAAATTTTGTTCGGTTTTCCGATGTTGGCGGCGGCAGACAACGATCAGCCCAAGTGCTTTTTCCAGCTCGCTTAACTTGGTGTTGATCGACACCGAACCCGGTTGCTTCCCGAGCCGAGCCATATCCCCCAGCCCACGTGCCGTCGACGGCCAAAAGTCGCATTGGCTTGGTCGCATTATGAGTTCTTTCCGCAAAGGCGACCGCTGATTCAATCGCCACGGAGTTGACGATGGTGCCGGATGATTCCGTATGCACTGCGACATCGGCAACGGTTTTATTGGGAAAGAGTTTTGCTAAAGACTCCAGCGCAAACGCTTGTCTAACACCAGGATGATAGGCCGCGCAGATATTGTCACGGATCCCAAGCAGGTCTTCCAAGTGGTCGGCTTTCACTAACCAGGGGTTTTCAGCTCCCAAACTAAGTGAAGCGGCAGAATTAAGGACATCGATCAAGGTTCCCGAGTTATCGTTGAAGCCGGCGAGATGTTTTAGACCAGCCGATTGTTGTTTAAAAACTAAACCGTCCAGAACCCAGATCTTGGCGGCTTGCGGAAAGTGATGCTGGAGGATCCTTTTATAATCGGTCGAAGATAGCTTGGCACCGGTGATTCGATTCGGATTTGAACGGGATCCGGCAAGGGCTTGTTGAGCTAAATGATAGGAAGTGTCTAGAGCACCGCAATATACGACTCCCGCAAATAAATGAAGGCTGGATTTACTAGCGGTAAGAGCTGATTTAAATTCTCTTTCATTTCGCTGAAGTTGACGTACTGTTCCACCACTTTCGCGAAAGCCATCTCTTGCAGATTAACCAAGAAGCGCTGTTCTTTAACGTTATTATTTTGTTGATTTCTTTTCATAATTTCCTTAATATTTTATTGATGCAAAAAAGTCCCGCCGTTTGGCGGGTGAATCGGGATAATCCCAGAATCTTTCCGCCTAGGAGGGCCTGATAATTGAAACAGTGTTACAAACAGAACTGTGATTCATTAACGCCTAATTATGCCGTTTATTGTCTATGCAGTCAAGTGGAAGTCTAAGTTGGTGGGAATTTTCTTATTCGAAAAATCGCCGCAGGGCTTTGGTGGCGGTCTCCAAATCCTTGGCCTCAATAACGAAAGATAATTCAGTGTAGGTAGAGATGACTTCTAAGCAATTAATCCGCTGAACGGCCAGAGCAGCCTGCAAAGTATAAAGAACGTTCGGTATCTGCAGATACTTTTCATCGAATCGGACTGTAATTCCGACCAGATCTTTAAGTACTGCTTTCGGTGAGTCTACAAAATGGGCCAATATTCTATCTAAGGAAGACTGCGGAGCAATAATCGTAATTTCGCTTAAGCCGATGGTCGTAGCGAGGAAGGCATTCTCGCCAATCGGGACTATTTTTGGCAATTCGGCCAATTTTGCACGGTTGGCTGGCGTTTTGGGATAAGTAATGTCACAAAGCGGTGAACGAATACTAAGATCGTCCAAAATAACCCTTGGTTTTAAAGGCGCCAGACCACCTATTTCTTGAGCCAATCTGGTCAGGGCGACCACCACTGTTCCCTTTTTTACCGGTTTAAAAGTTAGATTCTCGACTTCCAGAATGATCTTGGCGGCATAGGCGCTGAAGTTTAAGATGCCGGACTCGAGAGATTGCAGGGCAACGTCGTCTCCCAATAAGATTCTTCGCACACTATCCGATACTTTAAGCATGGGCCGATTGTAATATCTACAACAAAAATGTCAATAATGTTGGAATTATCATAAATATTTTACAGATGATCGAGGCGGTCATAAAATCCGATTCAACCAAGGAGAAAAATGATTGAAAAGGAAGAGCGGGGGCGAAATATTGAAAGCACTGAGGCACAGGGACAAATTGTGCTTGACGGAATAGAATCTGTCGAAAATAATCGCCTGAGCGCCGGGGATTTGTGGGATCTGTTCTGTCAAATATCGTCCTGCGTTAACGACTATAACCACAATCACCCCTCGGAAATGTTGGCCAAAACTCCAGAGGTAATCCGCGAACAGTTTTCCGCTGGTTTGAGTTGTATCCTGGCTCGTTTAGATCGCGAGCGAGGTTGGGAATTCGTCTATCACGGCACGATTTATCCGGCGTTTGAAAATGGTGAGGAGATGGTTTTAGGCTTTCAGGTAGTTGAGCTGGGTACGTGGATCACCAACCCCAAATATCGAAATCAGGGACTTGGAACGATTGGTTTAAGAGAGAGGCTAAAAAAAATCGATGATCTACGCCGAAGACCAGAATACCGTTCGGCCGGGATAAAAATCGTTGGAATTTCAACCGTGAAAAGGTTGGTTACCGGCCATGTTTTTGACAAAATGAATTGTCGGGCGATCAGTTACTGGGAACACCCCTATCTTTCGTTTTTGACCGACACCTGCCAACCGGTTTCGGAACGCTATGGTCACGAATCGTGTCAATATCGCCGCTCTTCTGATGAAAGTACCAAACAAAATCTACTGACGCTATTTCAACAGATTGGTGGCAATGCCTATATCCCCTGCACGCTGGTGACGATCGATCCGGATGAGGCATCGTCGTTTGACCAGAAGATGCGGCGACTGCATTGGGAGTGGTTGGGCGAATCGATTCCTCCGGGCGATATTTCAGTGCGTTCGTATGGAAAAATTGCGGCCTTTTATGAAGAGGCAGCCCGTCGGGCAGGACAAAGATAGGAGGCAGAAAATGACGGAGTTGACCAGATTGTTTATCGACCTTTGTCGGATCAGTAGTCCAAGCGGAGAGGAAGCTAAAATTCGGAAATTTATTCTCGGTTGGATTAACCGCGAACTACCGATGGTGCAACCGGAGACCGACCAATTCGGCAACATATTTTTCCGGATTGACGGAATGGGAGAGCCGAGATTTTTTTGTGCCCATTTGGATACGGTCGGACCCTGTGCAGATGTTTCTCCAATAATAGACGGCAAATATATTCGTTCAAATGGTTCAACGATTCTTGGTGCTGATAATAAGAACGCCATTGTATCGATCCTGATGGCTCTGAAATCAATTCTGAACGCGCCAAACCATCGTCCAATTGAGGTATTGCTCACGACTTCAGAAGAGACAGGAAATTATGGGGCCGTAGGCTTTAATAAAGCTTTGCTGAAAAGCCAAGTTGGCTATATTTTTGATGCCGGTTCGGATTTGGGAGCGATAGTTTCCGCCTCGCCTTTTTATGCTCGCTTCGACATTGTGGTCAGAGGCAAATCTGCCCATGCGGGTTATTACCGGCAAGCCCGCCCAGCTATTCCCCTGGCGATTGAGGTTCTTAACCACATTGAATCCCTGCGCCGCAATGATCTTCTCGTCAATGTGGGCCTGATCAGTGGTGGTTCAGCCAGAAACACGGTAGTGGGGAGCATGGAATTCGGGGGTGAGATTCGTTGTTTTGAAGAAAATATGTTCTACCAAACCGTTGACCGGTTGCAGAAAATATCTCAGCGAAAAAATGGTTATCGAACATCGGTCAAAGTCCAAGTTGAAAACCCAGGCTATCGTCACTCAAGAACTGCGATGGCCGATTTACAACGTATGTTGAATTCAATTCTGCGACAGAGAAAAAGACCAACAATTTCTTTTGGTTGTTCCGACGCGAATATCTTTAATACTGGCAAAGGGTTAACGGTTTTTAATATTAGCAGTGGCGGTGAACATGCTCATACAGTAAGTGAGCGACAGCCAATCGAGTCTTTGCATAACTTGGGCAGATTAGTTCTGGGTCTAATGAAACTCTAAGACGGCGCAATTAAAAGTTCCCCGGACAAAGTCTGGAGAGCACCATTGCGCCACAACTCCACCGAAACCGTGTCACCGATTTTCTTGCGGTTGATTAGTCCGGCTAATCCGCCTGTAGTGTCTTTGGTGGCTTGTCCATCAACTTTAATCAGAATATCACCGACTTTAAGACCCATCTTTTCCGCGGTCGTACCGGGCAAAACAGCCACGATGTACGCCCCTTCAGGCACGTCATTAAGCAGAGCCGTCTCACGGGGGATTAATTTGTATTGCACTCCGAGTAGCGGCCGGTCAAACTTGCCGGTGTTGTTGAAGTTGTCGATCGAGGACTTAACGATGTTGATGGCAATCGCGAAACCAATATTTTCCGCGTCCGCCATGGCAACGTTAACACCAACGGCTTCGCCATTAAGGCTAAGTAACGGACCGCCGGAATTACCAGGATTAATCGCCGCGTCGGTCTGGATTAAATCATCAATATGTTCGGCGGAGAATCCATCACTGGCGTCAATACCCCGCCCCAGGCCGGAAATAACGCCGGTGGTCACACTCTGACGGAATTCGCCCAGTGACGTACCAATGGCGACCACGGATTGCCCGACTTTGAGTTGACTGCTGTCAGCGAGCGGCGAGCGCTGGCAGATGGGCCGTGGTTTGAAGAATAGCCAGGTCATTAGTTGGATCGCGGTAGATTTTCTGCACTTCGTATTCCTGACCGTCGACGTCGATGATCTTGTACGTCGAGGGACGGATCAGCAACGACATGGCGGTTGGTAACGATCAAACCGTCCGACAGCGAAACCGAAAAGCCCGTACCGATGTCCTGCTGGACCAATTCGGTTTCGGCGGACTCGATCTGGCAGGCCGAATGGCAACACGTTCCGTTTGGGCACCGGTCGTTTGGCGGCCACGGTGACGACGGCGTCGCGGCTTTTTTCCGCGACGGCGATGGCTGGTTCGGCGGATTGCGGGACAGTGAAGATCTGACCGACGACCGGTTGTCCGCCGCGCGGCCACCAGCGATCCAGGGGTTTGAACGACGAAGACCCGGTCAGCCAGGGCGCCGCCAACGGCGGAAAGCAGAAGCAGTCCGGAAACTAATAAGCCCAACGCGAAGCTCGAGACACGGAAACGTCGATCAACCATTACTCTCATTCTAAAGGGCTTTGGCGGCAGCGGCAACTGCTTCGTCTTCCACGGTCTCCGGATTATCGATGGCCTCGACGGAAACGGCCAAACCTTCGTGGTCGATGGAGTCGCCAGAGGGAAGCAGCCAGCGGGCGATGGTGACGTTCAGGCCGGCGCCGTCCACGAGCTGCTGGGCGTCCTGGACCGTTCCCTTGCCAAAGGTCTTTTCACCAGCCAACTTGGCCTGCCGCCGATCGCGGACGGCGCCGGCCACGATCTCCGAAGCCGAGGCGCTCCCCTTATTAACCAAGACGATCACTGGGATCTTCTGTAATCTAGGCCGACGGGTAGTGGTATAGGATTGCGGATGCGACTCGTCCGGCCTGGGAAACGACGACTCCCGCCATCAAAGAAGTCGCTGGAAATATCGATCGCTGCCTGCAGGTAACCGCCGGGGTTATTACGCATATCCAACACCACGCCGTCCAGTTTGACCTCCAGAAGAAGCTGGGTGACAACCTTATCCCATTCGGGCAAGGTGTTGTCCCCGAAGCGGCTGAGAACGATATGAGCCATAGCGCTTGCCGTCCTGCTCCACTATTTTTAGTTCCACCGAAGGAATCTCGATTTTATCCCGGGTGAGCGTGACGTCGCGCGGTTCCTGGTTCCGGGGTGAGCAGGGTCAATTTAACCGTAGTTCCCCGCTTGCCGCGGATTAGGGAAACTGCCTCTTCGGCACTCATGCCGATGGTTTCCCGATCAATTTTCTTCTGTTCGTCGATGATTCGGAGAATAAAATCACCGGCTCTAACCCCAGCTTTCTCAGCTGGGTGGCCTTTAAGCGGAGCAATGACCGCCAATTGACCCTCGCGATAGCCCAGTTGAATGCCGACGCCGTCAAACTCACCCTGTAGGTCTTCGGTTAAGCGCTGTTTGGTTTCCGGCTTGAGGAAAACAGTGTAAGGATCTCCCAAAGCACTGGTCATTCCGGCAATGGCCCCATAAACCATCTGTTGGGCGTCCAGTTTGGACGGATCCACATAGTCGCGTTCGAGTCTGGCCCAGACTTCCCAGAACAAGGAGAAATCGACCGTCCCCTGACTAATCGTTGGTTCCGCATTGCGTAGCCGACTAAGTTGGCTGATGTCCGCCTTGGTCGGTAGCCGCAGAATTTGTTGCCAGGTTAATCCCTTGCCGGACCGGTAGCCGATTACACCAGCTAAAACAGCTATCAGAAGATAGGTAAAAAGCTTGAACCCAAACCGATGGCCTTTAAATCGCATAGCTGAGCTTCAGACTATAACAGATTTAAAGGGTGCTGGTAAACGGTAAGAGCGCCAAATGACGGGCGCGCTTGATTTCGCGGGTCACCCGGTGCTGCAGTTTGGCACTGAGGCCGGTCTTGCTCCGGGGCACGATGCTGCCAGACGGAGTCAGGAATTTTTGCAACAGTTTGGTGTTGGTGTACTGAATTTCAGTAATTTTGAGTTGTCTCATAGTTCTTTCTATTTTGTAGCGGGAATTATTCTTTCCAGATTAATCCCCTTACGGTTTTTATGTAGCGGGGATTCTCCTTTCCAAGGAAAATCCACTTTTACGTTCAAAAAGGAATGTCATCAGCGATGTCGTCAACGCCACCGACGTTGTCATCAACCGCTAATTCATCCTCATCCTTTTTCTTTTTGGGCGCCGGTTTGGCGGCTCCTTCTTCTTCAGGATAGGAATAGTCCCGTCCCTCTTCGGCTCCTTCGCCCCCAGCACCGGGTCTGGAATCTAAAGCGATCAGCTGGTCGGCAATGACCTCGGTTGTCTTTTGTTTGACGCCCTCTTTGTTCTCCCAGGTATGGGATTGTAGGCGGCCCTCAACGTAGACCTTGCGGCCTTTGGTGAGGATTTGATTGGCGATTTCCGCTAACTTGCCCCAGGTGACGACGGGAGTGAATTCGGCCGCTTCCTGCTGGCTGCCGTCGCCGCCGGTCCAGGTGCGATTGGTAGCGACACTAAACTTACAAACAGCCGTATTTTGCGGGGTGTAACGCAGTTCCGGATCGCGGGTTACGTTTCCGATCAGCAAAACCTTGTTGAGCGAGCGGCTCGCCATAACTTTCCTTCCCACCTGTTAGACAGATGCTTCTTCCTTCTGTTCTTCCATTGTTTCGGTTTCGTCTTCCGCCAGGGTAATTAGGTGGCGGAGAACGTTTTCGGTGAGCTTAAGCTCTTGATCTAGGGGAAAAACCTTAGCCGCGTCCAGGGAAACATAGTAGAAAGCATAGAAAGCTTCGTCCTGCCCCTTGAGTCGGTAGGCGGTCGGGCGACGGCCCCACACTTCCTGATTGGTGACTTCACCACCATATTTTTTGAGAATTTCTTGGAAAGCATGACCCCAACGCTCGATTTCGGCGTCGGATAGCTTCGGGTTGATGACAACCGCAATTTTATAAGCACGCGTCATATGCTCCTTTCTTTATGTCTCGCCACGCTCTGGTTCGATTGCTCGATCGAGACTGGTGGATAGTATATCACGGGGGTCATGGATTCAGTATAGCGGAAATTGTTACCAAATCATTACAATTATTGGTTTAATTGCCCATAAATGGCTTATTTTCCAATCATAAACTCCACCACGTCATCCGGCTGCATCACGTAATCCTTACCTTCTTGCCGGAGCACCCCTTTTTCCCGGGCATTTTTCCAGCCGCCGACCTTCACGAAGTCCTCGTAAGACACCACCATCGCCTTAATAAAGTGCTTGATAAAGTCGGTGTGAATCACACCCGCCGCTTCCGGAGCGACCGCGTCCTGTCTAATCGTCCACGCTCGCGCTTCTTTTTCGCCGGCGGTATAGAAACTTTGTAAACCCAACGTCGAATAAGCCTTTGAAATCAACGATTCGAGTCCGGAATGCTTAATACCCAAAGAATCCAGATATTCTTGTTTGTCGGTTTCGCTTAGTTCGGCCAGTTCGGCCTCCAGCTTGGCCGAAATAAAAACCAGATCTTCAGCCGGGACCGACAAAATCTCGGCGTATTGCTGCCGGATTTGATCAAGATTAGCCAATTGATCCTCACTGACGTTAGCGACGATGATTCGCGGCTTAGCGCTCAGCAAGGCCAACTCCTCCGCCACCACTTTTTCTTCCTCGGTTTCGATGGCCTTGATTAAGGGAGTGCCGGCGTTAAGTAGTTCTTTCCAGCGGGTAATAATCTCCCAACGATCCAGCAAGGCCTTGCCCTGTCCCGCTCGCGGCCCAACTTGTTTTTGCAGCGTGCTTAAATCGGCGAGCATCAACTCGGTTTCAATGGTCTGGAAATCGGATCGGGGATCCACGCTGCCCTCCTTGACGACATTGCTGTCTTCAAAAATTCGCACGACGTGGGCAATGACATTAGTTTCGCGGATGTGGGCCAAAAACTTGTTTCCCAGTCCTTCGCCCTCGGCTGCTCCGGCAACTAGCCCAGCGATATCAACAAATTCGACCGTAGCCGGGACGATCTTAGTGGTATTGGCAATTTTAGCTAGTACCGGCAGACGATTGTCAGGCACCGGAACGACGCCGACGTTAGGCTCGATGGTGGCAAAGGGATAGTTGGCTGCCAAAGCTTGCTGTTTTTGGAGCAGAGCGTTAAATAAAGTGGATTTGCCGACGTTAGGAAGGCCAACGATGCCGATCGAAAGACTCATATCAGGACTATTATACTTTAAGGATTAAGAAGACACCGTTCTATCGGTGCTTACTTAGATAGCGTCGATCAAGTTGTTCGGCGATGCCTACCGAGGCAAGGAGATCGATAATGACCATGCCGCCAGCGATCAACGGAAAAATGCTACCCAACTCGGCAACTTGAGCGTTTACGAGGTCCAAAGCGGCTAACTCCGCTGCGGCTATGGTTAAGAATGGGGCGGTAAAGTTAAATATTTCCCTGGTTTGGCTGAGCGAAGAACCTTTGGCTTGATTTTCAGACATAGCCCTCCTAGTCCATTACTAACCTACGCTCAACTTTCTTGACGCGTTTCTCTAAAGATCGATGTTCTTCCCTGGTTGGTGTATCGTCTTCAACGAACGCTGCCTGTAGACCAATTTTATCGATTCTCGAAGTGAGATTTATCTCTACTCGTTTTAAATCTTTTCTCAGAGCGTCAATTTCAACCCCCTGTGCCGATTGTCCTTTGATCAATACTTGCAGCATTTTGGCTTGAGTATCGATTCGCAAACTCAAGTTAGCGTCAACCTGATCAAGTTTGTCGTCGAGTTGTTCGATTTTGGTTGAGAGCGCCGATTGTCCCTCAAACAGCTTTTCTTGCCCCTCAAACAACTTCGCCTGCCCCTCAAACAACTTCGCCTGTCCCTCAAACAGCTTTTCTTGCCCCTCAAACAACTTCGCCTGCCCCTCAAACAACTTCGCCTGTCCCTCAAAGAGGGTCGCTTGCCCATCGATGATTGACTGCAGTAGCTCAGTGTTGAGGTCGGCCATGTTGGTATACAGATTTAGCATAAAAAACCTGAAAATTCAATTGGGTTATAATGGCCGCATGACCGATTCACCTGAAGGCCGACGACTGCACGCTCTGGCTGAAGAAGCCCGGGAGCGGGGTGATTTTTTGGCCGCCCTCGAACACACCGACCAAGCGACGCTAGCCTACCAAAAAGACGGTGATTTATTCGGTTTGGCGGAAGTTCAGTCTTCCCGACAAAGTGTTTTTAAACATCTTTATCAGCAAGCTAACGCCGAAGTGTATTTAATTTTGGAAAGGCATGCCGCCCAGGCGGCAGTGGATATCGCGGAAAAAAGTGGCCAGCCGGAAGCCGTGGGTATTCCCTATCACAATCTGGGGAAATACTATTATGAAGCCCAGGAATATGGATTGGCGGCGGAATATTTTCGGAAAGCGGCGGACAACTTGACGGCGTACCCCAAAAACCGGCATAGTCGGCAGGCAGTGATTGCCGATATCCGGGGCCATCAGTTTGCCGCCGAATATTTAGCGGGCGATAAAACGGCGCTGGAACGGGCCATAAGGGCTTTGGCGGATTTGCAGAATGCTCGCGAGGACTCAACCTTCAACTACAACGCTTGGCTTTCCGGTGCCCATCTGCGAATTGCCAGGATGCTTGAGTTTGATAATCCGGAGTTATCGCAACAACACCTGGCCGAAGCAAAAAAAATTATTGCTGCCGATGAGAGACAGATCTTGAGAAAACAACAATTAAAAGAATGGGAGGGCAGTGGCCAAAGACGAAGTAAATAATTTAATCCGCCGCCGCGCTGGCGAACGAGCGGAGATTGACCGACAACTGATTAGCGACAGCTATGAGCTCCGCCGGTTGATTGGATCGGTCGTGGCCTCCTTACATGAATCTCATCTCGATCTGGATTCAACCTTTATTGTTGAAGCCTTATCGGCGGGTTTGGTCGGCACCATCATGGAGTCGAAGGCTCAAATTGCCCTGATCCAGCGTTTTCAAACCACGGATAATTTAATTAGGATTGGCAATTATGGCATCTCGGTCAATCTCACTCAGCGCGATGGGGTGCAGCCATTTTTAGTGGTAGTTGGTCCCTGGCCTAGTCAACGCTAGCATCTTTTGACAGGACGGGCAAAATCTGCGACAATTAATGCAACTCAATTGCATTAAGGAGTCGGGTTGAAAATTACTCGCGTTGTCTTATTGGCTTTGCTTGGCTTGATGGTGTTGGCCGGATTTGTTTGGCTTTTTCGTAGCCGGAATCGACCCGCGGGGAAAGCGGACCAGCTTTCCGTGGTGGCATCATTTTATCCTCTCGCCTTCTTTGCTCAGGAAATTGGCGGGGAATGGATGTCGGTGGTAAATCTGATTCCGGCCGGGGCCGAACCTCACGATTTTGAGCCCAGCACCCGCGATCTGTCCCTGCTTGAAAATAGTCGACTACTGATCATTAACGGCGTTGGCTTTGAGCCTTGGGCGGAAAGATTACGCGATCAACTGGTTCGCAGCGAAGTAAAAGTTCTAGCCGTTGCTGAAGGACTATCCGATCTCCAGGTTGAGGAAGCGGATGACGATCGGGCCGATCCCCACGTTTGGTTGGATCCGGTCCTGGCCCAGGAAGAAGTCAAACGGATCAGTCAAGCCTTAACGGAAATTGATCCTGCTCATAGTCAGGAGTATGAAAAAAATACCACAATTCTGCTGGGCCAATTGGCCGAGTTGGATCAAGCGTTTCGGAGTGGTACTCAATATTGCCGGCAAAAAAACATGGTGACCTCACACGCTGCTTTTGGTCACTTGGCCGCTCGTTACGGCCTGAAACAAGTGCCACTAACCGGGTTATCACCGGAGGAAGAGCCGACTCCTCAAGATTTGATCAAAATTGCCAAATTTTCTAAGGAAAACCAAGTGAACTACATCTTTTTGGAAACTCTGGTCAGCCCACGCCTGGCCGAAACAATCGCTCGGGAAGTTGGGGCGCAAACTTTGATTCTTGATCCTCTGGAAGGCTTGACCCAGGAACAGCAACTGGCCGGGGAAAATTATTTTACGGTTCAAAGAGCTAATTTAGAAAGTTTGCGCACTGCGCTAGACTGTCAATAACCATGGTTTCAGAATCGGTGATCGCACTCAAGGATGTCAGTTTCCGTTATGATCGGGAATTAGTTTTGGAGCATGTTTCTTTTTCCGTTCCGGCTGGGGACTTTATCGGCATTATTGGTCCTAATGGTAGCGGAAAAACGACGCTGCTGCGCTTGATGCTGGGTTTGCTCAAACCGACTACCGGTGAAGTTAAGCTTTTCGGTCAACCGGTCCGAAAGTTTAGTGATTGGAAAAAAATCGGATATGTTCCACAAAAACCAGGGGCGGCCGTACTCAAATTTCCCCTGACGGTGGAAGAGGTAGTCGGTCTGGCGGGTACGAAAAAAGCGGCGGGCGAGGCCCTGAAAGCGGTTGATTTGTATGACCGACGGAATCGCCTGCTATCGGAGTTGTCTGGAGGCCAGCAGCAGCGAGTATTCATTGCCCGGGCACTGGTGGAGAATCCTCGTCTACTGATTCTCGATGAGCCAACCGTTGGTGTTGATACGGCCTCTCAAGCGCAATTCTATGCGCTGCTTCGGCGCTTAAATCAGGAAAAACAGTTAACTCTGATCCTGGTCTCTCACGACATCGATGTGGTGGCCCAGGAGGTGCAGCACATCCTGTGTCTGAATTGCCAAGTGATTTACCACGGGGAACCAAAAGGGGTAGCAGCGGAGATGCGCGAGCAGATGTACGGTAAAAACGTACGTTTTGTCGAACATCACCACGAATAAATATGTTGGCCATCTTGCAATATGACTTTATGATTAGAGCGTTACTCGCCGGAGTGATGATTGCCATTATTGCCCCTCTAATCGGTAATTTTCTAGTGATTCGCCGCTTGTCATTGATGGCTGATACCTTGGCTCATATTGCTTTGGCTGGGGTAGGCTTAGGTGTGCTGCTGGGGGCACAGCCCTTGGTAGTGACGATTCTGGTGACTTCTCTGGCAGCATTATCGATTGAATGGTTGCGGTCGCGCCGTCAATTGCCGGCTGAAGCCGTACTAGCCATGTTCCTGCCTGGTGGTTTAGCGTTGGCCGTATTGCTAATCAGCTTGGGTAATGGGTTTAACGCCAACTTGTTTAGTTATCTGTTTGGCAGTATTACTACGGTGCGGCCGGAAGAGGTGTGGTTAATTTTAGGTTTGGGCGCGGTGGTGATCACGGTTGTGTTGACGCTCTACCGCGAGTTGTTGTATTCATCCTTTGATGAGGAAAGCGCCCGAGTCGATGGGATCCGTGTCGGCTTGATCAATAGTGTCTTGATTGTTCTCACCGCCGTAACGGTTACTCTGGCGATGCGCGTGGTCGGCATTTTACTAATTGGTGCCTTGATGATTATTCCGGCGGTTACTGCCATGCAAGTGGCGAAAAGTTTCCGGCAAAGCTTGATTTTATCGATTATCTTTGCCCTAATTTCCGTACTGGCCGGGCTACTTGCAGCCTACTATCTCAACTTGCCGGCGGGCGCTTCCATTGTGCTGGTCGCGCTGGGGATTTTCGGTTTAACGACCATCCGCCGATTATGAAACGTGGGGTTGTTCTATTTATCGGAGTCTGGTTAATCGCTTTTTTTTGGCCGACAAAAATCGCGGCGCAAGAGATTCGGGAAGAAATGTTGGAAGGCCGGATTACCGAAGTGCTTGAGGAAAAGAAAATTGTGCCGGCTGGTGGTTCAGATGAGCAGCTGTATCAGAAAGTGTCGGTGGCGATTGTCAAAGGTCCGCTTCGGGGCCAGTCAGCGATTATCGAAAATGGGCTTTATCCGGTGACGAACCTGCCAAAGTATCAAGTCGGGGATCGAGTGGTGGTGAATCTGACGGTTGATCAGCAAGGTAGCCAATATTTTCAAATCGTGGATTATGTCCGGCGCGGGGGATTATTACTATTGCTTATTTTTTTTGTTGTCGTCGCGGTGGCGGTGGGTCGCTGGCAGGGCGTGACTTCGTTACTGGGGATGGGCTTGACGCTACTAATCATTTTTGCCTTCATTTTGCCACAGATTTCGCAAGGTCATGATCCGGTGGCCACCGCGATTACTGCTTCTCTATTAATTGTGCCAATCACCTTTTTTCTTTCGCACGGGTTTAATAAAAAAACTACCGTGGCGGCAGTCAGCACAATTCTAACTCTGATTTTGACCGGTATTTTGGCTGAAGTTTTTGTGAGCCTCACTAAGCTCACTGGTTTTGCGTCAGAAGAGGCCAATTTTCTCCAGGCTTTTCGCCCGGGACAAATTGATATCCGTGGTCTTTTGCTCGCCGGAATCATTATCGGTGGCTTGGGTATTTTTGACGATATTACGGTTTCTCAGGCGGGAATTGTTGCCGAGTTAAAGGCGGCGGCGGATCACTTGACGATGAGGCAGTTATTTACCCGAGCAATGAGGATTGGTCGCGACCATATCGCTTCGCTGATTAATACCCTCTTTCTGGTTTATGCCGGTGCTGCCCTACCGCTGTTACTACTCTTTGTTGACTCACCGCGGCCGCTAGCAGAAGTGATCAACTACGAGTTTATTGCTGACGAGATAGTGCGCACTTTAGTGGCCAGTATCGGACTGATTCTGGCCGTGCCGATCACCACTTTTTTGGCCGCTCTGACCTACACCCGGCTTGACAAGCTGAGTAAAAACTTAATATCCTAAACTAAGTGCGATTTAAGAATCGATTAGAAGCCGGACAGTTATTGGCGGAGAAATTGCGTCGCTTTTCCGCGCAAAAGTGTGTCGTTTTTGCTTTGCCCAGAGGAGGAGTGGTGACCGCTGCCCCGGTGGCGCTTGTTTTGCAGGCGCCGCTTGACTTAATTCTGGTCCGAAAAATTGGTCATCCTTCTTCGCCGGAATTCGCGATCGCCGCCGTTGCTGAAGACGGGCATGTCTTCAAAGATGAGCAATCAATGACCGGCGTGGATCAACGTTGGTTTTTGCAACAAATCGAACAAGAGCAGTTAGAGGTCCAACGGCGGCGGAAAATTTACCTTGGCGATCGAAGAACGATTGACGTTACCGGTGCGGTGGCGGTAGTGGTGGACGATGGGATTGCTACCGGGCTAACCATGAAAGCAGCATTGCAGGAGTTGCGCCACCGTGATCCGGCGTTAATTGTGGCCGCTGCCCCAGTGGCGCCGGCGGATACGATTTGGGCATTAAAACAACTGGCAGACGAAGTGGTGGTTCTGCAGTCAGACGCAGATTTCTTGGGTGCAATCGGCGCCTATTATGATGATTTCCCACAGGTGGATGACGAGGGTGTGCTGCAAATCATGAAGCAGGTTCGGGAAGTTCAGGGGTCATGAAGCGGTTAATCAGTCTATCCGATCACCTCCCTTTTCCCTACCAAGTCGAGTGGCGCTGGAAAAAATACGCCAACGGGGAGCTGTATGTAGAATTGCCGGATTTGGTCGACGGCGACGAATGTGTTCTCTTGTTCGATTTTACGAGCAGCTATGAAGACTGGTTTGGTTTGGGTTTGCTGGCGCATACTTTGGCTCGCAATGGGGGTTTGGTGAGTTTGGCGACGCCATATTTTCCTTATGCCCGCCAAGATAAACCTGAACCCGGGCGGTGTCTGGGATTGCAGTGGTTCACCGATTATTGGCAAACGTGCGGGATAAAAGAGATTATTGTCTTGCAGCTTCATAACATCCGTTTTGATTCTGGTCCGGGCAATGCTCTGGCTTTGCCGATTATTTCCCTTTCCTGCGCTCGTCCTTTGGCTCAGAAAATTTTGGACGATAGCCAGCTGTTTGATTGGGTAGTGGCACCTGATGTCGGGGCGGAAAATTTGGCCCGAGAAGTGGCAATCTTATTACCAAACCATCCGGCGGTGCTGGTGATGACCAAAACCCGTGATCGGCAAAGCGTTAGGCACAAGTATTCCGATGGGCTGGTTGGCGGTCGAGTGTTGATTGTTGATGACATTTTCGATACCGGATCAACGATATTGTCGTGTTTATCCGCGCTACGACCCACGGCGGATAGTATTTCGGCGGCGGTAGTTCATGGCGTTTTTTCCCAGCCGGATTGGCCAAGAATATGGGAGGCTGGGTTGGAACACATGTGGTTCAGCGATTCCCGACCTCTACCTCCGCAACCAGTCGATCCGCGCTGGCGGACGTATTCAGTTTTACCAATTTTGAAAGAATACTTCAGTCCATGATCAATAAAGTCACGATGGCCATTGATCGGGAATACTTGACCGGCGATTTATTTTGGCCGGATCAGCGACGAGGTTTAATTATTTTTGCCCATGGTAGCGGTAGTAGTCGCGCTAGCTCCCGTAATCGCTGGGTGGCCGAATATTTGGCGGATCATTGGTGGGCGGCCCTCTTATTCGATTTGCTGTCCGAGGAGGAGGATCGTAATCCGCAAGCCAGGTTTAATATTGCTTTGCTGGCTCGGAGAATGGAGCAAGTGACTTTAGCCATGCGTGGTCGGGCTGATACCGGACAATTAGCGCTGGGGTATTTTGGTGCCAGCACCGGCGCGGCCGCGGCCTTGATCGCGGCGGCCAATCAGCCCAAATTGGTTCAGGCGGTTGTTTCTCGCGGTGGCCGCCCCGACCTGGCCGCGGCCGACTTGGATCGGGTAGTGGCGCCGACACTGTTGATTGTTGGTGGAAACGACTTAGTGGTGCTCGAGCTGAATAAGCGGGCGATGGAAAAAATCCAGGCAAAGAAAAAATTAATGGTTGTTCCCGGAGCGACTCATCTGTTCGAAGAACCGGGCGCTCTGGAAATAGTTTCTCAGGAAGCGGAAAAATGGTTTAGGTTGCACCTAAAATAATCGACGCTAATGTTTTGGTCTTTCACATTCCTCTTCACGAGTTCAGGGAATATATTTCCCCAGCGTTTTGCCTCTCAAACTGTCCCCTCCGGAGGCCCCTAATTACCCCTAAAGGTGACCCTAAACAGGTCATTAATCAGACCTTACGGGCAGGCAGGGTTCACTGTTGGGTTAGTTTGAGTCCATCCGGGCAAGCAGGGGGTAATTTGGGGACCAATCGACTACTTAAAAACCAAAGATGCTGTCAGAATGAACTTGATTGCGTAGTAGTCGATAAGTAGTTGCTCCCAATGCTAATCAAGCTCGAAAGTAATTGGAATCCATTCGCCCATTCTTGACCCCTATTTGCCCACTCTGGCCAAAGATGGACCACTAGTGGACCACATCTGTCCAAAAGTCCTTAGAGTAACCACAAACTGCTCCTAAAACTAACCTATCTGGGGATACTTTGAGGGGTAATTTGGGAGGCAAATTGCTGGGAGGATAGATATTCCTCCAACGGTCAAGTCGATAGTACCGGCGGAGATACATTGTCCCAGCCACCAACTTGATCATGGATTTAGAGGAGTTTCGGGGTTCTCGTCTTGTAAAAGTCTTATTGCAAATACTGTTCGATGTTTTTCAGATGACCATCGTAGGTTTCGGCGTAGTAAATCGTTTGGTCTTCGGTGCTGGAGAGGTAATATAGGTATTCGGTCTCCGTCGGATAAATCGCGGCCATAATTGCATCCAGCCCCGGGTTACTGATCGGTCCGGGCGGCAATCCGGCATTGGCGTAAGTATTGTACGGTGACGGGAGAGTTTTATCTTCCGGTCTGGCTTGGGGCCACCAGGTATTTTCAACCTCATCATAACCCCGCACGTACTGTAGAGTGGCATCAACTTGCAGCGGCATCGATAACTTAATGCGCTGCCACAGTATGCCCGCAACAATCTTCATGTCTGCCGGTTTTTTGGCCTCGCGCTGAACGATTGAGGCCAAAGTCATCACCTCTTCTTCGGTCCGGCCCGCGCGATGAATGGCCTCCCTCAATTCGAAGGGAACTTTGCGACCATATTCTTGCCGCAATAATTGGCAAGCCTGGGCTGTAGAGTACTGTCTTGGGACAAGGTAGGTCTCCGGAAAAAGATAGCCTTCATAAGCTAGGCACTCGGTCTGATAAGTTGGATCATCGCGTTGAAAACCATTGATTAATTCTTCGAGCAGTGCCCCGATTTCTTCTGCCCGCCAACCCTCTTTAATGGTTATCCAAACATCGTTGGTCCCTTTGGTTAAGGCTTGGGCAATTTCCGGCGTACTTTGTGAGGGCTTGAGGCGGAAGCTACCGGCTTGTAGCTGGTTCTGCAGACCTTGTTGCCAGACGGAAAATAAAAAGGCCCAGGAGGATCGGATCAATCCTTTTTGCCTGAGCAAAGCGGCAATATTTTTACTCGAGCTATTAGTGGGGATGACGACGGTAATCTCCGCTTCGGCCTGACCCACCGGCTGCAGTAGCCACCAGCCAATGCCAACGGCGGCCATGGCAAAACCTAGGCTTATCGCTGCCAATCCAAGAATCAACTTTCGGGTCGAGACAGTAAGTTTCACGATTTCAGGTTACACGGTTGGCAGGTTTTCGTCCAGGTGGCGTTGTAGAATTAAGGCCGCCGCAAAGTGGTCGATCGGACCGCGATGTTGTTTTTTACCCAGACGAGTTTCGCGCAATCGGCGCTCTACCTCTTTTGAGGACAGAGTTTCGTCTTCGAACACTAATGGTAAGTCAATTACCTGAGCCAGCTGTTTGGCAAAAGTCTCGGTTTTCTTCGCCATGACATTCTCGCTACGGCCGATAACGATCGAATCAATATTATGATCAAGAGAGAGCTGTTTAATTTTGGCAAGAAGCCGATCGTTGTTGGGCAGAATCAATAGTGGCTCGGCCAGAGAGCCATAGGAAATCGCCACACCGACCCTTTCCAGGCCGAAATCGAGACCGAGAAAGCGTTGCATACCAGTATATTACTGCTTTGTCTCTAATTGAGCCAGGACGATTCCCCGACGTAGATAAGTACCGTTGGGTACGCAAGTGACCAGCTTCAACTGCCGGGCGGCATATTCTTGTTCCAAAATGTAGGTATCTTCAGGTTTAACTTCGACTTTTTTCTGTACGACATAGGTGTAGCGAATGCCGTCGTAGTCAAGAAAAATCTTCTCCCCTGGCTTGAGCGACATTATTTTGCTGAAGAGAGAAAGATAGCGGCGTGGATTTTTTTCATTGGGGTTATAGAATTGCTGCAAGGTTGAGTGGCCGAAAATTACCGGCGCCCCCAGCTCGCCGGGGTCGGCGGTTCCGGGATATTGGATCAAGTTTTCATCTAAGTTAAGGCCGCCCACGCGCACCTTAGCATTCTCAATATTTACCGCCGGTATGGAAAGAATATATTCTTTTTCTTCACTGGACTCCGATAGTTCGGTTACCTGACCGCTGGATTGAGGAAACCAGCTGGACAGATTGGTGTAATCCAAATTATCCCGAATAATTTTGGGGCGGATTTCCTCCGGGCCGGCGGCCTTGGCGGAAGCCACGCTGGTCTGCCGAACTACCGCCACATCTGGAAGTGGGGAAACTAGTTTGGCTCGCTGCAGGTCCGGTGATACAAAAATAAAGTAGGACAGGATCGGCCAAAAAGCATTAGCCAGCAAAACGCTGCCCAGGGTCATCGAAATTCCAGGAAGCAGACGTAATAAGCCGGAGCGAGTGCGGAATTGAGCCGAGGCCAGATGAATTCGGCGTTGACGGCGAAGTGAAGTTCGATTTAATTCTTTGGATAATTTTTGGCGGAAACTTTCTTCTTTGGAAAAAACGGGCGAGCCGGAGCTGGCCGACCAACTTTGTTTTGGCGAAGGAGTTGTCTGCCAGGAGAAGCGAATAATCACGGCGCACCTTCAAGCCGGATGCTGATGGAAATTCGATTGGAATCGGCCGGTACGGTATTAAAGAAGGTCGCCGCCCAGGTTGGACGCAAAACAATTTCCGCCTGAGCCAACTTGGGGTTTTCCGCCAACTGGGTTTGCGCGCGCGGGGCGTAAACACCGGCAATCGTCTGGGCGATTTCGCTGGCGCTGACCATCGGCATGCCCTGCGCGCGCAATCTGGCACGCAAATACAAACCGTCTTTTTCTGGATGAACCTCAATCGGCTCAAGCTCAACGGTTTCTTCCTGGAGAGTGAATCCCTCTGGCAAGGTAAAAATTCTTCGCGCCGCTGTCACGGCGTCATCCTTAACTATTTTGGCGCCGGTTCCCTCGACTTCAATGGTGATGTTGACAAATTTGGTTTCGTCGCCAATTTTGGCGGAGGACTTCTCCTCAATTATTCTTGTCACGCCGGTAAATAACACCGGTTCTTCGTCAGTGGCTAAGGAAGCAAAACGTTCCGTAAGTTGGGTTTGAGCGGCGCTGAGCAAATCCTTTTTTGCCTGATCAATATCTTTTCCGGACACGGCTTGGATTTCACGGCTGGTGCCACCGGTAAGGGCGGACTTATTTTTTGCGACATAAGAAGAAACGTCAAAGTTGGCGATCCGAAACTCGGTTTCCTTGGGCAAGTTGCTGCCCGGCCCGATCTCTACGGCGCTAACTGAGGTTTCGGCTGTTCCTGGCGCGTATTCTCCAGAGATTGAGGCCACGGTGATCTCATTATTTAGGATAAAGTTTAATTTTCCGGCGACCAGCTTGGTTCCGGCGGAAAAAGTTTTCGACTGACTCGTCCGGTTGTAAATTGTCACGGTACCACTGGCCTTTTCACCAATGATTTTTGACCCGGTAGTAGGAACCTCTTTATCTAGAGTGATTGATTCAGTGACCGGTGTCGCCCGCAAGGCGCTGACCGAAGCAGAGGCCACGGGAGCATCAGCGGTTGCCAACAAAAAGGTTTCCTCAGTTTCGAATTTTTGCGTTTTAACTAAAACAGTAACGGCGGCGGTGTAGGAGCGGTTTAGCCAGAACCAGCCGCCAGCCAGAAGCAGTAAGACGATGCCTAATGCGCCTAAAATCGGCCAACGACCTTGATTTACGCGAGGCCAACTTAGTTTTTTCATTTTGGGCCAATGAAATTTGGGGAGGCGTGGCCTGGTGGGCGCGGCGGTAGTCGTCTCAGCAATTTCTTCGACCGGTTTTTCCTCAGCCCGGTGGATCAGAAAGTCAGGCGGGGTAAAAGCCGCTTCTTCCTCTGTTTTAGGGGCCGGTGTGGCCTCAGGAAGCGGTATTTCACTGGTGACGGCGCCGCCGCCAGCGACGATCACGGAGCGCAGCAACTCAGTTCGGGGAATTGTTTCGGCTTCCAGTCCGGTTTGCTGCTTGAGAACGGTGGCCAGTTTAGTGGTATCTGTCGGATTCTGTCCCTCAATCAATAACAGACGTTTCGGTTTAGTCGTAAAGCGGGCTAAAAGCTCTTTGCAATCTGCCTCCGGCTGACTCCGACCCAATTCCTCGCTTTGCCGCAGTTCCCCGGATTGGTAATAGTCGGCCGAGAGATTGAGATCGGTGGCATAAACAATTAGGCCGGATAGAGGTTGATCGGTTCGTTCTTTGTCGGCCGCTGCCAGGGCATCGCTGTTGACGACGAAGCCCAACGGTTTGAGAACCAAATCATCGGTAATCGACTTAAGTAAGCCTTTTTTGTCGGAGCGCAACCCGGCTTCATCAGTCCAGGCTGCGGGCACGCAAAATAGGCAGTCTTTGACTGACAAACCGGCCTCGCCCAATTGATCCAGGGCGGGATCCAGGGCAGCATTAATTGACGGCAGGGTCAGATTATCCAGAGGAGAAAAGCTCGACTGGGCGATCACGGTGGGTTGACGACCAACCGATTGCCACAAAGCCGCCGCCACGGCATCGCCAAGAAATACTAGCGCCAGATGTTGTTCAGGGGCAGCCATACTGGTTCCATTGAAGCAAGTTTTTGCCTGATAAGCAAGATCAAACTAAGCTGATTTCGGTGATCAATTGAGCTTGAGGCGAGGCGAGCACTTTACTGGTGTTTCGAAAAAGTTGGACCGAGCTTGGTCGAAATTGTCCGAATACCGCTCCCCTGTTTTCATAAAGTCGATTAAGAAATTTCTGCCCTGGGATTTGGAGGTAACGCAGGTAGTTGATCCAACCGACATATTCATAACTGGGAAGAATGTTTTGGTAATTATCGCCATGAATACCGATTCTGGAACGCAGTTCTTCTCTCAACTTATGGAGCGAAAAATCGATCGGATAAGCAGAAAATGAGGAGCAATACTTATTACTACCCAGACCTTCGAGTTTGAATTCCAGCTGATAATGCTTGATTATGCTCTCGAGGGCAATGGTAATTTTTTGCTGGTCGATAGTGGTGGGAATATTACCCACAAGCGTAAGATGTAAATCGCTTAAGGGATAATAAAATTGATTCGGCTCGATTTTCTTTAAGGCAGACATCTCTTTTTCGATTGCGGTTAGTATTTTATCTTCCGGGCGAACGACAATCGTGAAATTCTCAGGAACCGGTTCATCTCGAAATATTTTCACTTCCGAGGGTTTAAGCGAATGAAGTTGTGTTAGGCTTTCGATCTTAAATTGTTTGAACCAGGATTGTTCCATATTAAGAAAATCGCAAATAAAGGCGGCGAACGCCCGCACTCACCGGTTTTTGTTTGAAAATCTCAATTGGTCCGATTTCACCGGTATGATTCACATGGGGCCCGCCGCACAATTCCCGGCTGATCCAGTTCTCTTCTCCGCCGATGGTGTAAACCGAAACGGTATCCGGGTATTTTTCCTTGAAAAAGGCGAGCGCGCCAGAAGCGAGGGCTTTGTCTTTGGGCATGGTTTGCTTCGTGACTACCAAGTCGAGTTTAATTTGCTGATTAATCCAATTTTCAACTTGCTCGATTTCCTGATCGGCTAGCGGACGGTCGTAAGAAAAATCAAAGCGCAGACGGTCAGAGGTGATGTTGGAGCCTTCCTGATGAACCGATTCTCCCAATACTCGGCGCAGTGCCGCATGCAGTAGATGGGTGGCCGTGTGAAAACGCGTCGCGGCTTCCGAGTGGTCAGCCAGTCCGCCCTTGAACGTGCCGGCGGATAATTGGCGGGATAACTCCTGGTGTTTGATAAATTCTGAACGGAACCCGTCGGCGTCAACGGTCTGTCCCCGTTCCATCGCAATTTCCTGAGTCATTTCCAGCGGAAAACCGTAGGACTGATAAAGCTGGAAAGCAATTTCGCCATCAAGTTGCGGATACTTTTCGATTTCGTGCAGACCCTTGCGGAGCGTCTTAGTGAATTTTTCCACTTCGGTCGAGATCAGGGCCGTAATCGATTCGCGATTGACGGCCAATTCCGGATATGCCTCATCGTATTCCGAGTTGGCAATGAACAAACCGACCAAGGACTCGACCGTCGTTCGATAGTTCTCGGTCGGTACGCCCAACTTGAATAATTCCCGGACCGCGCGGCGGATCAAGCGGCGCAGCACGTAACCGCGTTCTTTGTTGGTTGGGACGACCCCGTCCTGGATAACAAAGATGACCGAACGCAAGTGATCGGCCACAATGCGCATTGAGCGCCGGGCAACCAGATCCGCATAACTCTGCCCCGAAATTTTTTCCAGTTCGGCAATGATCGGGCGGAACAAATCGGTGGTGTAAGGATCGGGATCGGCAATATTCCCCTGCAACCAGTTCAAGATGGCAGTCATTCTCTCCAGGCCGAGTCCGGTATCAACATTATGTTGCTTCAGGGGCACAAAACTACCATCGGCATTTTTATTGTATTGCATGAAAACGTTATTCCAGATTTCGATAAAAGCGCTCTGGCCGGCCGAAGGCTCGTCATTGAATCCGGGCGCGAATGGGTCCGCCTCACCGGTATAGTAAAAAATTTCCGTGTCAGGCCCGCAGGGACCGGTTTGACCGGCCGGTCCCCACCAGTTTTCGGATTTGGGGTAGAAATAAATCCGTTTTTCAGGTTGGCTGACGCCGCTTTTAGCTAGCACTGATTTCCAGATTTCGGCTGCTTCATCATCGCGCGGGGCATCGGCGTCGCCGGCAAAAACGGAAACGAATAATTTTTCCGGATTAAGGCCTAGCCATTTTGGGGAAGTCAAAAACTCCCAGCTCCATTCGATCGCCTCGCGTTTGAAATAATCGCCGAGCGACCAGTTACCCAACATTTCGAAAAAGGTGAAGTGGGTGACATCTCCAACTTCTTCGATATCGACCGTACGGACGCATTTTTGGACGTCAACCAGACGCTTTCCTTCCGGGTGGGGTTGACCCAAAAGATAGGGTACCAGGGGATGCATGCCGGCGGTGATAAAAAGTGTGGTTGGATCGTTATCGGGGACCAGAGAAGCGGAAGGGATAACGGCATGATCTTTTTCCCGGAAAAAATCGAGAAACTGGTGGCGCAATTCGGTTGCGGTGATCATGGGGGAAATTGTACCATGGTTGGGGCAATTCGGGCGCCTCTTGTCTTGGCGGGAAGGACTGTTCTAAGATGGGATATCGGATAAAATGAAAAGGGAAACATGGGCGAAACTGACCAACCAAATGACGAGATGAAAGTTATTGAGGCACAACTTGCCGACAATGACCGGAAGCAACGGGAGATAAATGTTCAGTTGGCAAAATTAAGGGATGAGAATAATTCTTTACAGGAAAAGCGGAGTCAATTGCTGAGCCAACAGGCCGGATTGAATACTGGTGAGCCCATATCGTCCCCGGCCGATTCCCCTCGAGCGTTGACCGCTCCACCTGGACTTGGTTTGGTAGCGCCGGAACCAGCAATAAATCCTTGGCAACAATCACCACAAGCTGAATCCCCGGCTGCTCCATTCGTGCCCAGTACTGAGCCGATTCTTTACACCGCGGAAAATAGCCCGATAGTGGCGCGGGCTCAAAATCGACCATTTTGGGATACGACCCAGTATGGACAATCGCCGATGCCAACCATTGATGCAGCTGCCCCGATGGTCTTGAGTGGAGAAGTTCCTCAGGCTGATGCTGATGCTGATGAACAGCTCTCGAAACCCGAACCAGCATCGTCAAGTCTGGGCAGAAGGCTGACGGCTTGGATGAAGGAAAGAGGAAAATAATATGACCCCAGCCGCCCGTGATGCTCTCCAATCCATGGACATTTTTCAGCTACTTGGCTATGCCGGTACCGATGAGGTCGAGAAGAACCAAATTTTGGAAGAAGCCCAAAATTTGTTAATTCAGGATTTAGTCGACACTGACTTGGTTACTCGACTTTCTCCGGAAGACTTGAGTCAAGCCAAACAAATGCTGACTGACGAATTAAAGCCTATGATAGCGAGACAAACTGATTTGTTGGCTTGGTTGCATGAGAAAGTTGCCGACCTTGATCAAATCCTGCTCGACAAGACCGCCCAGATGAAGCATGAGGTACTGGAAGAATTTCTTAACGATTTGAAACAGCGTTATGCGCAAGAAGCTTTTGCCTCCCAGCAACTGGCGCAAGCTGAACTTTGGTTTCACCGTGAGAACTATGCGGAAGCCCTGAGAATTCTCCAATCAGTTGCCGCGCGAACTCCAGGGGTTTGACCCACCGATGAGACGAAAGGGTCAGCTCATGGCCCTAAGACAATATGTACATATGTACAACAAACTCTAATGCTCATTAATAGTACTTAAATAGTACTTATCTTTCAGATCAGGATCGACCGGACTTAAGTTAACCGATCCTTGCCCGGACTGGCCAGAAAATGACCCTAAACCATCCCTATTTTGGCCAAAGGGGAAAAGACCCCGAATAACCCAGGCAGCTGGACTGTCCACGGTCCTTATTCGGGGGAATCTGTAGAGCAAATGGCTGGCGGGGATATGCCCCGCCAGACGCAAATATTGCCAGAGCTAGTAGCTTAACTTAAAGGAACTTTTCCAGCTCCGGCTTAATCAATTCCAATGGCAGCGCTCCGGAAATGAATCCACCCTTGCCGTCTTTAGTTATGACGATCGTGCCAGGAGTGCCCTGGATGCCAACGGCAGCACCGGAGTCCAATTGATCCTTGACTTTCTGGGCCATTTCATCGGAATCCAGACACTTTTGGAAAGCGCCCTTGTCTTTGGCTCCGGCCTCGGCGGCAAGATCAGCTAGTTTTTCTTGTGGGAAACCCGAGCCGTTAGCCGTGGTTCGTTCGTAATAGAGGTCATGGAATTTCCAAAAGACCTCGTCGCCACCCTGTTTGGCGGCACACTCGGAGGCCTCGGCCGCTTTTTGGGCGAATGGATGGAAGCTCAAAGGATAATGGCGAAAGACAATTCGCACCTGATCGCCGAACTCTTTCTGAATTTGGTCCAAAGTGCTAACAAAGCGCTGGCAGTAAGGACATTCAAAATCAGAATACTCAATTAGTGTCAGCTTGGCATCTTTATTGCCACGAATATTATCAGCGTCAGTGACCGGAATGACTTTCTTCAATTGATCCTCGGTCCAGATTTCCATCGGCGGCGGGGTCGCTTGAGCGGCAGCCTGATCATTAGCGCCAGCTTGAACCGGAGCGCCTTTCTTCAAGTAACGGACTTCGGTGACGAGCATGCCGATGATAAAGGCAGCCGCAACTAACAACGAAGTAGTGAGGTAGCGGTTGAGGATTTCGGCCAAGCCGGATTTGGGTTGTTCCATAGTTAGTGGAGTATACCAATTTGGTTGTTGGCGTGAAGACTCAATTTCCAGGTTATAATCAAGCTATGGCCAAGGTACCAGCTAAGACGATAGTCGACATTTTCTTGATTGTTTTGACTCAACTTGGAATAAACGTTGATCGTTCTGAACTGGCATTAGAGCATCCGATTCAGGAGCAACACGGAGACTTCTCCACCAACGTAGCTTTGAAACTATTTGGCCGTTTACAGGCCAATGGTAATCAAGATTTTGCTACGCCCCGTGCCTTGGCCGAAGCCATTGCCGCTCAGATCAAGCAATCGGATTTAATCGAAAAAGTTGAAGTGGCCGGTCCGGGATTTATCAATCTTTTTCTGAAAACCAATTACTTTGTCGATCAACTCAACCGCATTGTTCAGGAAGGCGAGGATTTTGGCCGGAGTGACTGGGGGAAGGGCCAGTTATGGCTGATCGAGCACACCTCCCCTAACCCGAATAAGGCCATGCATTTGGGTCATTTGCGCAATAATGTGCTAGGTATGGCCCTGGGCAATATCTGGGAATTTATGGGCGTTAGTGTGGTGCGCGACTGCATTGACAACAACCGCGGCATTGCTATCGCCAAGCTGATGTGGGGTTACTTGAAATTTGCCCACCGCGCCAGCCAGGATAAAACCAAAATCGATTATTGGTTTGCCCATCAAGATGAATGGTTGACTCCGGACCAAAAAGGCCAGCGCCCGGATCGGTTCATGGACGAGTTGTACGCCAAGGCGGCGGAGGACTTCAAAAATCCCGAGGTTGAAAAACAAGTGCGGCAAATGGTGGTCGACTGGGAAAATCACGAAGCCAAAAACTGGGCGCTCTGGCAGAAAGTGCTGGATTACGTTTATGAAGGCCAGCAGCTAACCCTTGCCCGGCTGGGTTCACACTGGGATAAGGTTTGGCACGAGCATGAACACTATCAACGTGGCAAGGATTTGGTGCAAAAGGGGCTAAAAAATGGCGTTTTCCACCGACTTGGTGACGGGGCGATCCTGACTGATTTGGAGAAGTTCGGCCTGACTGACACGATCGTGGAAAAGTCTGACGGCACCGCTCTTTATATCACTCAGGATTTGGCGCTGACTCAGCTGAAGCGGGATACTTTTCATCCGGATAAATTATTTTGGGTGGTCGGTCCGGAACAAGCTCTGGCTTTGAAGCAAATGTTCGCGGTTTGCGAGCAACTAGGTCAAGGCAAAGTGACCGATTACGGACACATCTCTTATGGCCACATGAGTATCAAAGGTCAGGGCAAGATGAGCTCTCGCTTGGGTAATGTGGTTTATATTGATGACCTGATCGACACGGCCAAGGCGGAAATACTGGCCAAGATGGATTCGCAGCGCCTTAGTGGCGAAAATCCAGAAATAGTGTCCGAAAAAGTTGCTCTGGCGGCCGTGAAATACAGCATTCTTAAAGTTGGGCGGATGACCAACACGGCCTTTGATTTTGAAACTTCTCTGACTATCGAGGGTGATTCCGGACCCTACCTGGAATATACCCACGCCCGCTGCCGATCAGTTTTGGCGCAGGCCAAGGAGCTTCAGCCGATTAGCCTGGAAGGTCTGACCTTCCAGCTTGAAGAGCTGGATCTGTTACGTTGGTTGTACCGTTTCCCTGAGGTAGTGCTGCAAGCAGGCTTAGAATATTCGCCTAATAGTTTGGCAGGTTTTCTCTTTACTTTGGCCCAGCGTTTTAATGTTTTTTACAATAAGCATTCGATTCTAATGGCGGAAGACGAGCCGACCCGGCTGCTGCGTTTGCAGTTGACCGCGGCCACCGCTCAGATTCTGAAAAATGGGTTAGCTCTTTTGGGTATCGAGGCCGTTAATAAAATGTAGTTTTCAACAAAAAACCACTCTTGCGAGTGGCTTCTTGCATCTCCAACAATCTATTTCTAGATTGGGGAACCTGTCTGCTTATAGGATAGCAATAAACCATATTCTGTCAAGAATCAGTCGTGGACCTGAGGGGAGTTGAACCCCTGCGCCGGAAATGACAGGTCCCCGCGCCCGCCCAGCAGGCCCACGTCGATATCATGCCAGACAAATCTTACAAAATTATTACAATCGCTCTTGACGCTTCTTGTTTTCTTCGTGTTACAGTGAATCCATGTACCAAACAATACACGAAAAAGTTGCGGTGGCCGGCGTGTTCGATCAGGGTAAGTTCTGGCCCAAAAAAATGCGCTGGGGAAGCAAAAATCTACCGGTAGAACAGGTGACTTTCGTGGCCGATACCAAGGACGGTGGGGTTCGTTGGCGGCAGTATTCCCTGGTGGCTGGCGGTAATCTGTATCGGCTAGCTTTCCAGCGGGAGGCGGAAACCTGGTGGCTGGAGGAGGTTTGGTGTGAGGGCTGACTGGCTGCATGTTGACATCAATTCCTATTTCGCGACCTTGCTGCAGCAGGAAAATCCAGCCCTGCGCGGACGGCCGGTGGGCGTGCTTAAAGAAATGGGCCGTACCTGCGTTATTGCCGCTTCCAAGGAGGCTAAAACTTACGGCGTGAAAACCGGTTGCTCCCGGAGTGAGGCGGAGCGGCTGGCACAGGGCATTGTTTTTGTCGCCGCGCCGTTCGACCGTTGCCTGGCGGCGACCAAACGCCTGGTCCAGATTTTTAATTCTTTAGTACCCAACGTTGAGGTTTTTTCGCTGGACGAAGCTTTCCTTGATTTACGCGATTGCGTCCGGATTTATCCCGATCCTCATCGACTGGGGCGGGAAATTCAGCGGCGCGTAAAAGCCGAGTTGGGCGACTGGGTAACCTGTAACGTCGGTCTGGGGCCAAATCGGTTTTTGGCGAAAATGTCCGGCGAAATCGCGCCCAAGGGCTCGGTTTCGGAAATTAATGAGCAGAACCGCGATGAAATCCTGGCTAGTGTGTCTTTTGACGATGTTTGTGGGATCGGGCCACGGCTTGGACGGCGCCTGAATCGGCTGGGAGCTAATAATCCTTATCTTATCCGCCTGATTCCCAATGATGACTTGGAGCGGGAGTTTGGTCCTTTTTGGAGCGTGGAGTTGCGCAAAATGAGTCTTGGCCAGGAACCTGCCCATTTGGAACGGGTCGACGACGTCCAACCGATGAAAAGCGTCAGCCGCTCGACCACAGGATATCAACTCTGCCAGGACGAGGACGCGATCAAGCGGGTGCTGTACAACCTAATGGAGGAAGTGACTTACAAGACTCGGCGATTGGGGATGTCCGGGCGGTATGCAGCCATCGGTTTGTCCGGCGACGACCAATCCTGGTTCCGGCACCAGACACTAAAAAGATACATCCGCCACACCAGTGACTTATTCGATTTGCTTTATCATCAGTTTTATCTTTCCTGGCAGCGCAGTTTTCCGGTGATCCGTTACTGGGTAAGTTTGGGCATGCTGAAAGCGGAAACCGATACCCCGCAGTCCTGGTTCCCGCAGTGGGAGCGCAACGAACGTTTAAGCCAGGCGATGGACCAGATCAGCGATAAATACGGCCTGTTCACGCTGCGCTCAGGCGTTTTGGCCAGCCAGCTGATCATTCGTCCGGAAGTGACCGGTTACCTGGGCGACAAGCAGTACCAGTTTCTCTGAAGGTTAAACCCTCCAGGGGTGATTGAAGCGAGGGTTAAACCTTCCAGGCTTTACCCTTTAGAGATCGCCGCAGGAAGTGTAAACACTGGCTTCGGTGGCAGACTTATGAACATTGACTGCCAGCGGAAGCTGGGACAGTAACGTTTCGGCGTCGACCGCGATCACCGTGGTAGATTTGCCGGCGACCACCTCCTGAAGTGGATACTGCACGGCTCCGGGAGATGGACAAGCGCCAATGTGGATGTGGGCCGGCTGCCGGTCATTAGCCAACTTCGGCAGATTGATTGTTACCTTCACTTGTCCGTCCACTTCCTGCAAAACCGCGGTTCCAGCTTGGCCGGAATCATTTTGAGCGTTCATGGTAACGGTAATACCGTCTTGTTTCATCATGGATATTTTTTCCGTGGGCGGCGAAACTTCAGGCGCCGCGGCCTCAGGTGGCGAGGTTGGCGTAATGGCGGGAGTGGCGCTTTGGGGAGCGCAAGCGGTTAGCAAGAGGGCCGTGCCGCCTAAAACCAACAGTTGCGAAAATCGGGTCATTGACCTCCTCTGTTTTGCTCAATGCTAGCGTTTTTATGAATTGCTTGTCAAACTTAACTAAACCAACCAGCTATACTATTTCCCATGGTTTATGGCGTTTCGACTAAAGCCGACGGGAATATGTCCTTTCGTTATGACGATCCGGAAGCAGTCTTGGCTAACCGCCACCGGTGGCTTAGTAAACATGACTTGAAATTAGAAAACTGTGTGACGGTTTTAGGGCAGCATCGGGACGAAGTAGCGATTGTCGATCGGACCAACGCGGGACAAGGGATGTTGGATCTAGAGACAGCCTTGTTGGCTGATGCCCTGATTACTCAGGAAAAAGGCTTGGGATTATTTTTACTGACGGCCGACTGTCTGCCGATAATATTATTTGATCAGGAAGAATCGATTCTCGCTCTGATTCACGTCAGCCGGAAAACGGCGGCGCTGGGATTGCCAAGGAAGGTGCTGCGGATTCTAGTCGATCGATTCGGTAAAAAAACCGCTGACCTTAAGGCGATTTTTGGCCCGTCGATTTCGGCCGAATCTTATATTCTCCCCTCCCCGATCGAGCATGAAACCGATCCAAGTTGGCAACCATTTCTTCGTCCGGTAAAAATGGGGGTGTCGATCGACCTGGTTGGTTATGCGGCAAATCAGCTTGAGCGCGAGGGTTTAACCCTAGAGAACATGACTTTTTTGGGAGAAGACACGGTCAAATTATCCGACCGATATTTTTCCCATTACCGGTCGATTCGCACTGGAGAACCAGAGGGCCGGTTTGCGACCGTAGTCAAGTATAATTCACCTTGATGAATAAGCGAATTGTTGATCAGCTAAAAGCGACTCCTATTCCGGAAGAATTTAGTCGGGAAAAGATGTGGCAGTTTTATGCCCAAGGTTTATTGGCGGAAACTAGTTTTTCTCCGGCCTCCATTGAAGCGATTAGGCGGATGCTAGAATCGGAAGAGATTAAAGTTTTAATTCAAGCCAATAAATTGACGCTAGCCATGATTCGGCCGGAATTGGATCAAGCCTTTCCCCAAACCGAATCTTTACTTGGTGACGCCGAGCTATTTGAGAGAATCAAAGTTGATATTAAATCGCCCCTACAAATCGTTTTTTCGCTTTCGCTAATTTTTACTCCCGAAATGGTGGCACAGTGGTATGGTGGTGGCGCCACCCGACAAAAAAATCTGCCGCCGATGGAAGCCAATCGCTATGGACTTCACCACGAAACCAGGTGGGACGAATTTGTGAGCTTGATGTTGCGCGGCCCGTCAACTTTCTTATTGCTCTACTCTGCCGAAGGTTGGGCCGTGGAAAATTGGCGTGAACAAATGGGCCAACACTGGGATGTGGTGAAATTAAGAGAAATTGCTCCCGATGCTCTCCGCGCCAGGTATGCCAAAGACGTACACAATACCGTTCTCCATGGTAGCGATAGCCCGGAGAGCGTCCTGAATGAAGTGTTGCTTCTTTCACAATTTCTAAGTCGGCTAGCCAACAAAACTGCTTAAGACCTTCAGAAATGCTTCAACATCTTCATCTTGATGCGCAGCGCTAAGCTGGATGCGGATTTCGTCCCGTCCGCGCGGCACGACCGGGTAACTAATCGCCGTGGCCAGGATGCCGTTCTGGAAGAAATACTCGACCAATTTTTGCGTCTTTTCCGGATCGCCGATCAACAGCGGTTGGATGGGGTGGCGCGAATCCGCCGCCATGGCGAACCCGGCTTGTTTTAGCCCCTCTTTCATTCGGGCAACATTCTTTTCCAGTTGATGTAGCTTTTGTTGCCCTTCCGGCGAACCCATCATTTCCAGCGCTTTCTTGGCTGCCCCGGCCGTTCCCGGGCGAGATCGAATTCGAGTAGATATAGGTGGCGGCGGATTCGCGCAAATAAGCGATCACCGTCTCGTCTGCCGTGACGTAACCGCCGTCCGCGCCGAAAGCCTTGCCATAGGTGCCGATTAAAACGTCGGCTTGGGCGCCGCTCATTTCTTCCGTGCCACGGCCGGTCGGACCGAACGCGCCCACGCCATGGGCATCGTCCACCACCAACCAGACGCCCTCCGGATACTGGTCATCGTACTGGTCGATTACTTCCCGCAGGGCCTTTAGGTCCTGGTACTCACCCAGCATGCTGAAACACGCCATCGGTTATCACCAGGGCGCGATCGAATTTGCCGACGTTTTCCTTCAGCACTCGTCCCGCGTCAGCTGGATTAAGGTGTTCGAAGATTGGCCGCGCCTCTTTGTCCAGATTGGCGACGCGGATACCGTCGATGATACTGCGATGATTCAAGGCATCGGACAAAACCAGAGTCTTGGCGCTAACCATCGAATCGGCGCTCTGGCCCTTAATCAGGGCGTGCAATACCGCCAGGTTTGTGGCAAACGCCGAGGAAAAGACCATTGCTGCTTTCCGTCCGTGGAACTTAGCCGTGGCGGCCTCCAGTTCTTGGTGAACCGACATCGTGCCGGAAATAAACCGCACCGCGCCTGGGCCGGTGCCAAACTTTTCTCCCGCGGCGTGTTCGGCCGCCAGTAGATCGGGATCATGGCGCAGACCCAGGTAGTCGTTGGAGTTGAAGATCCGGTATTCTTTTCCGTCGATAATCGCTTTGGGCGAAGCGTCTTTGGTGAAGCCGCTGATCACCCGCTCTCGCCGCTTGCTGACGTGGACCGAGTCGACGCGCTCAAGTTCCTTTTGCAGTACCTGTAAAAATGCTTGTTTGGACATATGGCCTTTCTACATTGTAGCGGGGATTATCCTCATTTAGAGGAAAATCCCCTTACGATTTTTAAGCTTTTAATTTCTTTCCCAAGTTTTCCAGCATCACTTCCGTCATTTTCGACAAGTCGAATTCGTGTTTCCAGTTCCAGTCTTGTCGAGCCTGGCTGTCATCGATCGATTGCGGCCAGGAATCGGCAATTTTCTGGCGCTGGTCCGGTTCATATGCGACTTCCAAGGGAAGATGTTTGCGGATCTCATTCGCCAATTCTTCCACCGAAAAACTGATTGCCGCCAGGTTATAACTGGTCCGGACAGTCAATTTTTCCGGATCGGCGTCCATGAGCTGGATCGTGGCTTTCACCGCGTCGTCCATATACATCATCGGCAAAACCGTTTCCGGTTTAACGAAGCAGGTGTAGCGTCCGTATTTGATGCCGTCGTAGAAAATCGCCACCGCGTAATCGGTCGTACCGCCGCCTGGTTCGGCTTTCCAGCTGATAATGCCCGGATAGCGCACGCTGCGCACGTCGACGCCGTATTTTTGGTAGTAGTACTGCACCAATAACTCGCCGGCGACCTTGGTCACGCCATACATCGTGGTTGGTTCGAGGACGGTATGTTGCGGGCGTTTGCTGCCGCGGCGTGGTCGGGCCGAAGGCAGCGATCGAGCTCGGCCAGAATAGACGTAATTTCTTTTCCTTGGCTAAATCAAGTATCCCCTTCAAGCCGACCAAGTTTAATTCCCAAGCCAAATCGGGATTTTTCTCACCGGTGGCGGACAACAGTGAAACCAGATGGTAAATGGTGTCGACGTCATATTTCTCGACCAATTCTTTCAGCCGATTAAAGTCCATCGCATCCGCGGATTCCAGAATGCCCTTAAACTCAGGCGGCACGTTACGGTGGCCGATGGCGATGACGTTATCGATTCCGTGTTTTGTTGCAAAGCCGGAACTAATTCCGATCCGATTTGACCGAAAGCGCCGGTAACGAGAATACGACTCATGACTTCCTCCTCTGTTGAACAGACCTAGTGTATACACCCGGTATAAGACTATACTCGGGACATTATGCCCGAACCGAAAATTCCGTTCACGCGCGCCGCCTTTCAGAAAATGATCGAGCGGCGTAAACAACTTCACGACTTGCGCGAGGAAACCTTGGTGCGCCTCAAGGCGGCGCGCGAAATGGGCGACCTTTCCGAAAACGGTGCTTACCGCTATGCCAAGTTCGAGCTGGGCAACATTGGGCGGGAGCTTGCGGCAGCTCAATTATTTACTGCGCGAGGGAGAAATACGAGAAAGACCAACCGGTAACACCATCGATTTCGGGGCCACCTTAACTTTGGCCGGTCCGCGGGGCGAACTGAAGTTCATGCTGGTCAGCGAACATGAATCAGATCCGGTGAAACAAAAATTATCCGCTGGCCAGTCCGATCGGCGCGGCGGTCCTAGGTAAAAAAGTCGGCGATCAAATCAGAGTAGAAACTCCTTCCGGAGCCGTGGAATATCAAATCGAAAAAGTTGAGTAACTTTAACGATTAAATCCGAGCATGTCCGCAAGCAAGGTCTGGATTTCCGACGCCAGTTGTCGTCTGGCTAGTTGGGTTGCCAAATCAGGATCGTCAAAGGTTCGCTTGACGTCAACCCCAACTGATTGGCAGATTTGTCCTAGGGAGTAAATAATCGCCGTTCCGTCCACGTCAGCGATTCGGCCGACCCGAAGATAATTTAAAATCTTTCTGGCTTCTTCCATTGCCGCCAAATCGTAGGCTAGCATTTCCGTCCAGGTTTCGTTTAGCCGCGATTCCGTCATTCTCGCATCAACTCGAAGGCGAAGCTTCTCCGCCGCGGCTTTTAGTGGCCGATTGCCAAGGCGTTGTTCTATATCCTGACGAAACGAGTCGATCTGAATTTTGATCGCCAATTGCAGCTGAGAGATCAGATCCTGATACCCGGGATAACCTGATCCTTGTTCGAGAGGAGTCATTTTTGCCTTTCTTTCGTCTTGATTGCCTTTATAAGTTCGAGGCCCAAATATATCATGCCGATGACGCTGATAATAATCCCGACCCCTCCGAAGGCACTTTGGTAACCCATAGACTTCGCCATCAGACCCATGATCAGATAGAGTGCCATGACGGTTAACTCGACAAAAAAGCCTTTGACCGACGTGATGGTGGCCCGGACGCTGACTTCTGTCACCTGATGTTGGAGCCGGCTCTGCAGAACAACGTCGATTAATTTGAAAAGGAAACTGAACAACAAGAGCAGCACCAAAGACGATACTCGATAGAAATATGAAGCGGCGAGAAGCAATAATCCATTGATGACAAACAAAAACTCAAAGAAGGTGGAGGATAGTTTTTCCAAGCGGTAGGCGATCAGGCTGGCCAGAATTTGGACTGAACCATACAGGGCAAAAAAGACACCTAAACCAGACCGAGCTAACCCCGCCTCATTAGCAAAAATCGGCCAGTACTCATCCAGGGCGCCGAACAGGGCTTGAACCAGAGAGACAAAGACGATGATCTTTAAGACCGGAATATTTTTAAAACTGGCCTTCAGGCCCCGGCGTAACAAGGCGAAGTACTTTGTTTCCTCGGTTGAGGCAGCGGCTTTCACGCTTGGTATCAGACAGACAGTAATAGTCGAAACAACCAAGGAAATAAGGCTGATTACCAAAACAAAACTATAACCAAAATTCACTGCTAAAGCTGCTCCTACACCGGAGAACAAGAGCGCCAGATATCCCAAACTTTCTAGTTGCCCCCATACTTTAGTGTACCGGGATTCGAGTTGCTGGGCTTTAAGTTCGTCGAAAACAAAACTTTCCAAAGTACCAGAGGTAAAGGCACTTTGGACGCCCCACAAGATAAAGCCGATCAAGAAACCAAAAAAATCCGGTCGCAAGATCCAAAATAGATAACCCGCAATTCTGATTATTTGGGCCAGTGCCAAAATATTTTTCCGGGAATACTTATCAGCCAAGACACCGGAGGGTACTTCCAGAATAAATGAGGTTCCCGCCCAAGTCATCAACAAGATTGATATCTGGATCGGACTGAGACCATGATCGACAAACATTACCGAATAAACCGGATAAATAAAGATTAAATCCGCGAAGAATCGATAGAGATATATTTTGGTAATAAAACCAGAGATCATTCCGGGTTAATTATAGCGAAAAAGACTACTGCGCTGCTAATAAATGCAGACACCATTTTTTTCGGATCTTTTTATAAACTCTGTTTCATTGGATCTACGAACAAGTACATACTTAACCTTAGCTATCATCACTGTTGATAAGACAATTTTTCCGTTTTTCCACTGGCACGTATTAGCTACGTCAACTTTGTAGATTTTAAAAATACCTTGGAAAATTGCGATCAAACAAATAATTACGACTAATAACAAGCTAATTTTCTTCATAAATTTGATTGTATAGTAATCATGACTTTTTATGTAAAAACTACGCAAATGTTTTTTTGAGTGTAATCTCAAAGGTTCCCGGGCAAGGATTCGAACCTCGAATAACTGGTTCAGAGCCAGTTGTGATGCCATTTCACTACCCGGGATCGGCGGTGTTATTATAACCGATATGTCACCCACCCGACCAATGGAAAAGGAACACGATACCTTTTCGAGCGATGAAGCACCAACGATGATTCGTAACTTCTTAATTTCGCTGCGACGACTCCAATTGAAGCCTAGTGAAATTATCGGCAAAGTTTTTGTTATCGGCCAGGCGCAGTTGTTTCCCGAGCGCGGCTCGCTTTTGTTGCCTGATGATTTTTTTACCGAGAAATTTCGGCCGGAGGTGAAGTCCATGGTCGGTGGTCGGTTTATTTGCTCCGGTTCTCATTCGAGCGATCAGCCGGTGAAGAATAAGCATTGGCAGGTTGAGCGGTTTGCCGAGATGTCGACAATCGATGCCGATTATCCTTTCTACGGACACAATCTGGGCGTGGTCTATCGGCGTGTGAAAGTAGCCGAATAGCCGATATTGATAGCAAAAGTGGTATAATTCCCCGATGTCACGATCCCGACGGCCTGAGGAAGTTTTTTTTGATATCGACCATTACGATCGATCTATCCCCTCCGTGATTCGCGGATTCTTTGGATCGATTGAAGCAATGGCTATCAAACCGTCGGAAGTAAGCGGTGATGTCTTCGTTATTGGCCATGGTCAGGCCTTTCCAGAGCGATGCTTGTTCTTTTTGCCGGAAGGAGGTTTTCGCGAAAAATTGCGACCAGAGGTAAAATCGCTAGTTACCACCGAACCGGAGTTTCTTTCTAACCCAGAGTCAATAATTTTTGGTTTGGAAACTGAGAGTAGAGATGTTGATCCAATTCCGGAAGTTCCAAAGCAAAATCCTCTGATCATTGATTATTATGACGTTGGGGCGGGATATTTGTTGGATAAATGGCCGGTCTCGGTGCAGTTTGACACCGTGACAATGTTCCGCTTGCCCAATATGGAACGACAACTACGCGAACAAGACCTATTAGATTGTCTGGCAAAGCACGTTCGGCCCGGCGGTCGATTTATTTGTTCCGGTTCGTTCGATACTGAGCGTCCGCCTGCTGATCTCCACTGGCGGGTCGAACGGACCGCCGTAATGTCCATCTATACCGATGGCTACCCATTTGTGGGAGTCAATCTGGGGGTGGTGTACCAGCGTCTGGCTAAACCAGCCTCGAGTACCCGCTAATCCCATAACCGAACACTATCCGAAACTACCCCTTGACGGAACCTATAGTATGAGGTTTAATACAACACAGGTCGGACAGTTACCCCCTCACCGGGATACTTTCCGATTTTTTTTACCCCAAGCCGGGGAGGATCGTCCTATACCAACCCCAGGCCTGGAGGGACGATCCCGGGATCGTCCTCTCCCACCCTTACACCTGGAGGGACGATCCTGTAGAATACACGTGCGCGCCCGTAGCTCAGCTGGATAGAGCGCCTCCCTTCTAAGGAGTAGGTCGCAGGTTCGAATCCCGCCGGGCGCACCCTATCTAATTTCCATCGCAAAGATTGCTTTTAAGGAGCGCCGGAGTTCTTGCCCGCAGCGTCGCTCCATAGAGGAAGCTGTTGGCGCGGAGTAAAGGTGATTGGTAGTTTTTTCCACCATTGAATCCTGCTTAAAGGGATAACAGGCATAAGTCGGCTCGCCAGGTAGAGCCACAAAGTCGGGATTGGACTGCCCGGACAGATCGCGAGTATGGGAGACCAAAGCCAATCGAACATCTTTGAATCCGGCGCATTTCAAGGTTTCCGCGATCGGCATATAAGCATTGCCGGTATGGCGGCAAGTATCAATAAGCAGGAGCGGACTCTTTTTGTCCTGACATAGCCGGGGAAAATCTTGTCGCAACCGCTCAACAATTCCGCCCACATTAGCGGGGGCGTTCTTGGTGAGAGCCCGACCTTTTTGTGGCAAAATCTCGTTGACTAGTTCTCTCCAGGAGAACAGCAGTAGTTGAATTTCGCTCATTTCCTTTCCGGCGATCATCATCGCTCTGGTGAGGGTTAATTCATCGGAAAGTTTAAATTTTTGATTCAAAAAATCTTGATAGACGAAGCTGCGCGGATTAAAAAAGATGATGGACGGCAGTTTTTCCTGCGGATAGAGATTGTGCCATTCCTTCCTAAAGCCGATGTAGCCCAAACGCGCGCTGCGGTCAATGAACGCCACACGCCTGATGCCTTGATTGTGGGCATGCTCAGCCAGGCGGCGGCTGATCTGGATTAGTTCTCTTTTGCCGCTATGATCAAGAATGCGGGTATCGATTCCCTTTTTGTGATTAATAATATTGACTAACGAGACTTGTATTTCGTTTTTCATATAGGTTTTTTTGGATTGTACTTTCGACCGATAATTTCGCCTAGAGGCAGTTGGTTGTAATTTTCTACCCCGCCTGCTACAGTGGCTTTTCGAGGAACCCAAGAGGAGAACCCATGCCTGAAGAAACCGCTCTAGCCGAATCTGCCGTCGAGTCGTTGCCCGAAGGTGACGAGCTGGCCTTACCTGAGCCGGAAATCGAGGTTTTGCCGGAGGGTGAAATCGGAGCCCTCTCTGCTGATGAGTTGGCTTCCCAAACTGTCCAAGCCGAGGAATTTGGCGAGCAATTGACCGCAATCCAGAACATCGTTGAACGCTACGGCGACCAACTCGACGAGCTTAATAAAAAAATTCGCGACTTGCGCGAATCATTGACTAATTTGTTTGAGAATAACGAGGAGTTGCAGGAGGCGGAGCAAAAAGAAAAAGCCGTCAAGACCGAGGTAACCGCCAAGAAACAGCGGATTAAGGAATCGCCGGAAGCCGTCCAGTTTCAGATCAAGATCAAAGAATTACTGGAAGAGGCCAATGAGGTCAAGCAGACCGTCAGTAACCACTTGATCCGTTACTACCAGCTGACCGGTTCGCAGGTTATCGAGACCGCCAGTGGCGGGGAGCGCGAGTTCAGTGTCAGCGCCCGGCTAAAGGGTAAGAAGAAAACCGAATAACTTGCGTAGCTGGCGTACAATATAGTCAGATGCACAAGAAAATTTTTGGATTGTTGCTAATTGTTGGTGCCCTAATGTTGGCAGTGCGCCGGCGCTGGCCATGGGCCTGGGAATGCACGTTCTCTACCCGCGGGAAATGACGGCCGTGGCGGATCAATTTGCGCCCTACCGAGCAGCGGATGAATCTTTGTATGTCACGATTCCTTTCACTTTGGCCGACATGGATCGGTTGGGCGACTGGCAGGCGGCTTTCGATGTAGCCCGGGAAAAAAATATCATTCCCCTGGTCCGGTTGGCGACCGAGTACGATCCCGAACACGATTATTGGCGCGTGCCGACCCGCAAGGATATCGTCGAGTTAACCAAGGCGTTGAATCGGTTGGACTGGCCGCAAGAAGAGCGTCACGTTATTTTGTTCAACGAGCCTAATCATGCTAAGGAATGGGGCGGCCGGCTGGACCCGCACGAGTTTGCCCGGATCACTGATTTCGCCCTGGACTGGTTCGGCACCGAAAACGCCCACTACGCCCTCCTGCCGGCCGCCCTGGATCTTGCGGCCCCTGATAGCCGCGTGACCAAAGAGGCTTTTGGCTACTGGCGGGAAGTACTGGGTTCAAAACCGGAAATTCTTGACAAAATCACCGCTTGGAATTCCCACAGCTATCCTAATCCCGGTTTTGCCTCGGCTCCGCAGCGTTCGGGAAAAAATTCCCTCCGTGGGTTTGAGAGCGAGTTGGCTTTTCTAAACCGGTATACCGACCGTAAGCTTGAGGTTTTTATTACCGAGACGGGTTGGGATACTTCGGCAGTCAGATCTTCGAAGTTGCCAGGGTATTACCAGTACGCCTTGCAATCGATTTGGTCAGACGAACAAGTTAAAGCCGTTACTCCTTTTGTTTTTGCTGGCAGTCCCGGTCCTTTCTCAGGATTTAGTTTCCGCGATGAAAAAGGTCAGCCGACTGGTAACTGGGAGGCATTCCGCCAGGCTTTAGAGGCTAATGGTGGTAAAATTGCCTTACTGCACCAGTAGCTCAGTGGATAGAGCATCTGACTTCGGATCAGAGGGTCGGGGGTTCAAATCCCTCCTGGTGCACCAGCTTTTCCAATTTTCATTAACGATTACTCTGTCCCGGAGTATGCTTTCCAAAAAATTCAATATGTCAGTCACTGTCACCGTTGTCACCCACTGTCACCAATGGCAGTCACTGACAGGTGATTTTCTAGGGAACATAGGTTGTCGAACTTGCTGGCTTAAGATGGACAATTATGATCGTCAGGTCCGTTAATCTTTCCCTTTTTATGGTTGTAGTTTTGCTGCCGGGGTTGCCAGCTCGGCCTCGATCCAGGAGTGAATGGCACTAAACTGTCCCTCCCCCTCCCTTGGCAACAGTACGAATTGCCCATTAGCACTCCGACCTTGTTTTAACAGATTTTTATCGGTTAGAGCCAGGTTAACAATCGTATAACCGCCTAATTCTGGTGCCTCGGCGATCAAGCGCTGGAAGTCCTCAATTTGTAGATCGGTCTGCAGATGACCGGCCAGAGTATTAACGAACGTGATCGCTTTGGGCAAAAACCCGATACTTAACACCTTATTTTTGACGGCCACCAGTAGTTCCCTCTGGCGCTGTGAGCGGCTAAAGTCATTACCAGCCTCCGGGGAATGACGAGATCGCACATATTTCAGGGCTGTATCTCCGGACATAAGTTGTGGACCGCGTTCAAAATGTAGGATTTCATAGCGGCAAGCAAATAGTTTTTCCGCTTGCTCGGCTGAGGTGGTGGCTTCAATGGTTGCCAACTCCTCTGGTGATTTTCCACAGGTATTTTCTTCTTGGCCTTCGATCGGATAGAGCGGATCGGTGAAGGTCCGGGTCACGTTAATTTCCACGCCGCCAAGAACGTCAACCGAGCGGACAAAACCGTCAAAATCGAGAGCGACAAAATATTTAACTGGAATACCAAGGATTTTTTCGATGGCAAATTTGGCTAATTCGCCGCCACCGGCCGGCCCGGTGTATTGTGCCGGTTTAAGCGGATAGCGTTGGTCATCTGAACCAATGGCATAGGCGGCGTTTAATTTCCAACCGGTTTCTTGATCCGGTTGAGTGGGTAGAGAAACCCACAAATCACGCGGCAAAGACAAGAGGGTAATCCTTTGGCGATCGCGGTCGATAAAAACAGTAATGATAGTGTCGGTAAGCCGGCCGCCAGAGTGTCCACCACCGCCGTAACCCAGCAGAACTAAAGTTTCATAGGGCGGTTCCGGGGTGGGAGTTGGACTGGGTAATCCGGGAGAAATAACCGGCTCGGTGCGCTGGACCGAGATAGTTCGATAGGTAGACCAAATCCAGAGACCAGAGAGAATCAGACCTCCGGCGATTAGTCCGAGGGTAGCGGCGATCCAATAATGACGGGGCCAGCGGGCAAAGACTTTAGTCAAACGATTGTTCATAATTTTATTTTAACCAGGACTCAAGTTTATTAAGAGCGATGATTTTTTTCACCGCATCGCGATATTTCTCCCGATCGTTTAGAAAGCTCGGCAAGCGGATGGAAGAAAACTGGGCTATTTCTTTGGCTTGCTCGACGTCATCCAGGGAAATCTTTCCAAGGTAAAGTTTCTCGGCCGCAAAATTATTTTCTTTTAGCCAGTGTAAAGTCTTAATGGCGCCGGAAAAATAGAGCTGGTTTTTCGTGAAAGCGCCTGGGAGAGAGGTGTCCCTCAGCCCGCGCTTGGCTTTCAAACTTAAACTCCAACGACGGTCGCGATCATCAGTGTAGCGTTTTAGTTCATGAAAAAGTTCGGAGAATGAAAGCTCTTTCGCCAGGTTAACCGAAAGATAAGATAAGGCGGGAAACCACAAGTGTTTATCCGGCAAGGAGGCATTAGAGTTGATTACCGCCAGGCCCTCTTCCGTTTCCAAATAGGAGCCTGACCAGAAGCCATCCTCTGACTCCCCAGCGCCAAGACCAAAGGCCTGGTGTTGGCCATGCCAGGGCTGTTGTTTTTCGTTTATTCCCCGGAAGTAATGGGTTCCCAGCTCGTGGTTGAGCATGCCAATAATTGCGCGCTGGCGATATTGAATCGGAGTACGAATGCTGAGCACGTTTTTCCGCATTAAAGTGCGAGCGGTCTGCTTGGGCGAAAATACCAGGACGATTTCCTTTTCTAAACTGTTTTTTTTTAAATAATCGTTAATCTCTGCTTGCGCCGCTTCTTGGGTTAAAACCTCGCCTTCGGTGTCCGCCAAATATTGGGATTCGGTACCCCACTGTTTGAGTACTGAATCTAAAATATGTTGAGCCGCTGGTAAGAACTCAGTAGCGGCTGGGCCGTACTTCATCCAATCTTCCAGGCTGACGTCCTCCAAGTATTCAAACTGCGGATTATAAAGCGGATCGAAAAAGAATTTACGTTTTTCTTGGTCCTTGTTTATCGGATTAATCTTTTGGAGTAAAGTCAGTTTTTTTTGTGGTTGTTTCATAGTTCTTCCCCAACCAGAAATCCGGATAATTCTTTGCGCCCCAATTCCACCCGGTGCCGCTTGTTGTTTAAGCGCTTAGAAATGGCCATAGACGTGTTTAGAATGCGGTCGCTAATTTTGATTCGCACCGGAACCACCAGCGACTTTCCATCCCCCTCTTCCAGCTCTTCCGATAGCACCGTGGTTTGTTTATCCAACCCGAGTTGCTGAGCCAGATTTTCGGCGATGACGCTTCGGCCGCGGGCGGTATTAACTAAAGCCAGAACCTCATGTGACTCTTCCTCAAGGTCATAGACTTTAATTTTTTCCTTGGGCGCGATGATCGGCCGATCTAGCTCTCCGGCGGCGCCTGGATAACTTTCCGCGAATAAGGATTGGGCGATCTTAACGGCGTGAGCGACATTACGGGCTTCCACACCCTCCAGTCTTTCCAGGCGCCGCCGCAAGCCGGCACGGTTGGCCAGCTGGATCGATAGACCTGGGTAAGCATTAACTTCCGCGACCATGGGACCCTTTTCCGGGTGCAGAAAAATGTCACAACCCATGAAAATCAAGCCGGTTGAGTTGGCAACCCGGACGGCAGTTTTTAAGACATCGGTCCAGAAAGGAATCTGAATGCCGCGAACGGAGAGGTTGTTGTGGGGAAAATGAGTAATCACTTTCTTTTTGCCGGAAACACCGTAGATTGATTTGCCGGTTCCCATATCTAGCCCCAAGCCGATCGCCCCTTGATCCAGGTTGGCCCGACCCCCGGAAGTTTCGGTGGGAATACGGGCCATCGCCATCACCGGGATGTTGTGAAAGACAATGACGCGTATGTCCGGCGTACCTAGTTGGGCGTATGATTCCAAATCCGGGTGGATTGGGATCCTCTCCTCAATTAGCGCCATGTGGCGCGAGCCCCAAGTGCTGTACTGGCCAGCCAGGATGTCGCTGACGTGCAGATTGAGATCGTCTTCCGTCCAGTCGCGGCCGGCAACGTCAATCCAAACCAGTTGTCGCGGTTTCTTCCGCTTAATTACTACAATGCCTTTGCCCGCGCTGCCGCTAGCCGGCTTGACGGCAAATCCGCCGGGAATGCTATGCCAGGAAAATTGACGCAGATCCTCCGGTGAACCGATTTGGCCGTACAATTCGGGTACCAGAACCCCGTGTTTTTTTAAAAATGATTTGGCGCGTAATTTGGAAAAGCCATATTTTTTGGCCGCCATCGGATTCAGGGCCGTGTAAAGCTGAACTCTGGCATTCATTCCCAACAGGTGACGTGGGTTGACCACGGTCATTCCTCCCGGTCAATAATGCTTTTAAAACGCAAATATTCGGTGACGCGCAAGCCGGTGTATTTGCCCACCGCCAAATCGATGAAGAGTACGGCCAGAATGACTATTTCCGGATGAAGAATCACGAAATCCTGCACTATTTGGGTACGGACGAATAGAGCTGATGCAACCGCCAGAACGATGGTTTCGGTCATCAGTTGGAGTGCTCGGGATTGGGTGCTGGATAATTGGGCGTCAATGAAGTTTTCCGAGAGTAGAATCAAAACCAGGATTGGGAAAATGCTCAGAGTGATCAAATCAATTCCGACGCGGACCAAAAAAGGTGAAATCAATAACACTCCGAACACCGCCAAAGATACCGCCCAGAGAACGATCGCGGTGCGGGGCAGGTATTGCAAACGCAAGCGCTTGACGACATCTCTACCGAGAGTGGCGACCAGGATAATAACGATAAATAACGACAGGCCGGAAATGATACCGGTTGAAAGTAACGCGACCGCCAGGACGGCCGGGATGTAGACGCCGAAGCCCTCCAGGCCGATAAAGTGACGGGAGACGGCGATAAACGAGGCGATGACCGGGAAAAGTAGCAGCAGGACTAGGATGTTGGCCGGAACTCCCCCATCAACTGCCCGGCGGATTGTCTGCTGGATAAAGTTATTCCAGCTGAGCGGCCCGATGGGATTGTCATCCAAAATACGCGCTAATCGGCTTTTCACCTGCGGGGTGGTCTGAGTAATATCCTTTTCTTCCTTTTGCTCTATTTTGGCCACTATTTCTGCCGACGGGCTGGCGGTCTCAGCCGATTGGGTGGCTAGGGGCGCTGGCTCTTCCGTTGGAGTTTGGCCCAGACGGTTGGTTCGGACTTGGGCTTTAGCCGGAGTAAGCACTGATAGCCAGAAAAAGAGCAGGAAGAGCGTGAGGAGAGCGCGGCGCATAGTGGGAACTATTATACCTTTCTTGCCACCAAAACGTAGTATAATAACTGCCGTCGGGTCAGTAGCTCAGTTGGTTAGAGCACCTGCCTCTTAAGCAGGGTGTCGTGGGTTCAAGTCCCACCTGACCCACTTTTTTCCCGAAACGTTTCTCGCAGGAATCCAACAAATCAATATCCCTCCCATTTTCATGTACTAGTACACTAGTGCATAGAAAGCACGAGTCGAGTTATCCTTTCACGACGAACTTCACGAGTTCAGGAAAATAGGTATTAATTTTGGAATTTTCTGCTTCGTCTAACTTGTACAACAACTTGTACAAGTAGCGGCAAGCTGGAATTGTCCAAAAGAAGATAGATGTTCCCAAATTCGTGAAGCAAATCGTGATAACAACGAAAAATCACAATTTCCCAGACAGCGTTTGACAGCAGTCTTTTCAAGATGACACAATAAAAAGATCGTGTCCCAATGGTGGGTTTTTCTTCTGGCATTATTTTTTCTCTGGTTGGGGTCGGGATTGGTGGTTAGTGCCGTCAATCGCGTTGCTGCTCGGCTGCACCTTTCCGTCTTTGCTCTGTCATTCACGGTTCTGGGATTGTTGACCTCCGTGCCGGAGTTTTCGGTCGGCCTCAATGCTGTTTTCAGTAATAATCCCGACATTTTTATTGGCAACCTACTCGGCGCCTCAGCGGTATTATTTTTTCTGATTATTCCCCTGCTGGCGATCTTTGGCAATGGAGTCAAGTTAAACGGTGGTTTTCAGTCCAAACAGCTTGGTTTGGCCCTGGCGGTAATCATGGCGCCAGCGATTCTGGTGGTAGATAGTCGCTTGAGTATGTCCGAAGGGGCGATCTTATTGCTGCTCTACGCCCTTCTAATTATTATTTTGCCATCGGATCGAGGATTGTTAACCCATCTTCGCCAAAATCTTAATCGACATATTTTTTCTCGCTCCCTTGTCGATGTCGCCCGCTTATTACTTGGGGCCGCGGTGGTTTACGTGGCCAGTCATTACTTAGTAGAAGGTACGGTGGCCTTGGCTGCCGATTGGGGAATACCCGCTTTGCTGGTGAGTCTCTTTATTCTCTCGCTGGGTACCAACGTTCCGGAAATCACTCTAGGCTTTCGCTCGATTCTTACCCACCGGAAAGAAGTAGCTTTTGGCGATTATCTGGGTTCGGCCGCAGCGAATACGTTATTTTTCGGAGTTTTCAGTTTGCTGGCGGGTCGGGACATTACGCTGCCGCCCAAAGTTTGGTTAACGGTGGTGGTGATGGGTATCGGCTATGTTGGATTCTGGTTCCTGGCGACGAGCAGGAAAACTTTATCGCGACGCGAGGGATTCATCATGATGCTTATCTATTTGGGCTTTTTGGGAGTCCAATTTTTACCTCAGTTTTGACGAATCAGTTGTAGAACCTTGCTGATCGAGGGAAAACTTAATTGATCTTCCGGCGGCAAATTATTCAGAGAAAACCATCTAAATCCGGCGGCATCATCCCCGGCTACAAAATGTATTGATTCCGGCTCGACTTCAAAAAATAGATCGGTGTTGTACTGGCCCCGACCCTGAAATTCGTACCAGGTAGGACCAAAAGCCCCCAAAAGGCGGATAATTTTTCCCTTAACGCTAAGTTCTTCTTCCAGTTCGCGCAGAATTGCGTGTTCGGCCGTCTCGTCCGGCTCGACAAAACCACCGGGAATATCCCAAGTTCCTTTACCAGGATCAACGCCTCGCTCGATCAGAAGCACCTCACGACCGCGTCTTATCACTGCTCCAACGGTGGCGCTTTGGTTTTCATAAAGCGTAAAACCGCAATCGGCGCAAGTTCTAGCTTTGGGATTCACGTTCTCCGGATAAGCCGAGCCGCAGACCGGGCAGTAACGAAAAATGATATTAGTCATGCGTCTGTTATACCGAAAATCTCGGGAAAATGATATAATTGGCGCTCATGCCGGGGTGGCGGAATGGTAGACGCGTACGCTTCAGGAGCGTATGAGAGCAATCTCGTGGAGGTTCAATTCCTCTTCTCGGCACATTAATTGGCTAACCCAAGATCGGTCTCAACGCGAAGCATTCTCTTGGTCAAATCAAGCTCACAGTGGTCGAAATGGCCGATCGTCGCGTTTAATGATTCTCGGATGAAATGCACTTCGGCAATGATTTTCTTCTGGCCTTTTTTCAGTAAACCAACATCGGTTTTAAGTACGGCGACATCCTTCTTGAGACCAGCCACGTCGCTCTTAAGCACAGCCACATCTTTTTTAAGTTCAGCAACGTCTCCCTTGAGTTCAGTGACATCGAGCCTAAGCGGATCGATCTCTTCGCGGACAATCGACCGAATGAGTCGAAGGTCATTAACAGTCAGGGACATGCTACATTTCTAGCAGAAAAATTGGTTTTTGTCCATAGTTATCAGGCTGGTTTTTTAGGTCGGAAATGATATAATTTCGGCACTATTGCCCGAGTGGTGAAATGGTATACACGTACGCTTGAGGTGCGTATGGCGCAAGCCGTGGAGGTTCAAGTCCTCTCTCGGGCACTTAGTTTCTGGCCGCTTAGCTCAGTTGGTAGAGCGTCCGGTTTACATCCGGCAGGTCGGGGGTTCAAGTCCCTCAGCGGCCACCCAGATCATCGATTTTTTGGCTGGTAATGATCGCGCACTATTTTTGCCGCTTCCGCCAAAGTTTTACCGTCAGTCCTAGGCTTGCGACCCTTGGCGATTTCGTCTGGACTACACCATGCATTAACCCGAATGCCCAACATTCCTGGATTGTACTTCGTGGCGATTGCAGCGTCATCGATGATCGGTAGTAAATGAGGTTTCATGAAGGCAAAGGCTACTCGTTTGTCGGCGATCGCCCCACCCCAAAAAAGGTCCGGAAACTTGGCAAGGTGATCATTTATTTCAGGAGTAAGAAGGTGATGTTTCTGGGCCAGATCTTCATATTGTTGTTGTAGCTCTTTTACTTTTTTCCAGTCACCAGAATATTCACCGGTGGTCGACTGATAATTGCCGGAGGTGATCAGAACCAGATCTTTAGTCCAAAGTTGGGAATCCTGTAAAAATTGGTGTACTAATTTCCAATCGGAAGCGCTGGTAACGATCAGCACCGTGCCAATGGCGCGAAGCGCGCTGAGGAATTGCGCAGCTTCGGGATTCGGGACAAGGGGTAACGAGTTGTTGGCCAAAACGTGATTCAGATCGACCAAGATCGGGTTGCGAATGGCTTGCAGATCTTCGGTCACCTCGACAATCATGTTTATATTATATCTTATGTGCAAAATTCCAACTAGCTTAGAGCAGTTCGGCGGGCTATACTCGACCCTATTATGACTCAGGATGCCAAGCTTTCCTTTTTAAAACAAAAATTTCTCGAAACGGTTTATGTTCGTGACGCGGCCAGTGGGTATATTGTGGCGGAAGAATTTAACCTCCGGATTGACCCGGATATTTTAGAGTTTGCCTCGCGTTGTTGGGCCGAACACTACCATCAGCAAGGACCGATCGATGGCGTGGTTGGTCTGCCCGATGCCGGTTCCCGTCTGGTTTCGGTAGTGGCGCCAATGATTAGGGCCAAGCACATCCTGCCCTCTAAACGTTTGCCCGTCCCCCGGGAGCCTGGAGCAACGTGGTGACTTTTTCTAACGAATCGTTTACGACCGGTCAAAAAAATGTAATTAGTCACTTTGGTTTTGTTGAACCAGGAATGCGCATTTTGGTGATCGACGACGTAGTTGCTCACGGTTCAACCGCCATTGCTGGTATCCAGGCTTTGCAGGCCGCTGGGGCTAAAGTGGTTGGTTTAGCGGTGCTATTTGACAAGGTGTGGCAAAATGGTACCCAGCGCATAAAAAGTGAAACCGGTGTGGATGTCTTTTCCCTGATCAGGGTTAAGGAAGTAACGCCGGAAGGAAAGTTAATCCTGGCATGATCAATCGTTCCCACATTGTCGTAATTGGTAACGTGGCCACTGGTAAAAGCACTTTGGCCAAAGCGTTGGCCGATAAATTACAGGGAGAGTTGGTGCCGGCCGATCGTTTTTTTGAAACGAATCCCTTTTTCCCCGAAGCACTAAAGGACCGTCAACGTTGGTCGTTCACCAGCGACACCTGGTTCTTGCTGGAGAGGCTTTTGCTCATGCGGCAAGCCTTGAGTCTCCCCTCCCCGCAACCCTTAGTTGTTGATAGTGGTTTGTTGATGAGTTATGTCTACGCACATTCCCGGCTTAGTCAAGGTTATATGACCGCGGACGAATGGGAACTTTACGAACGTCTGTTTTCTTATTTAACCGAGGAAATTCCCGCGCCGGAGTTGGTGGTCTTTCTGAACGGTCCAGTCGATTTTTTGCGTCAAAGGATTGAGAAGCGGGGCCGGGAGTTTGAAATTAAATATCATTCAGCCGAGTACCTCGATGGTATTTCCAGTTCAATCGCTGCCCTGGTGGAGCGCTTGCGCCGTCAAGGAACACGCTGCTTGGAAATTCAAGCCGAGGCTCTTCCTGCTCAACAGATTGGGGCAGTAGTTGAAAACTTCCTTTTAACATCCTAATTTTATTCTCGTATAAATTGTATTGACAAAGCCCATAAGTTGTGACATTATGCTGGCGATAATTTGCCAGAGTAATTTATGGTTATAAATAATAAAGAGGGACAGATTGTTAATCCGGAATATATTGTCGTTCTGCCTGAAATGCAACAAGTTTTAGATTCTGGCTTTGAAGGTTACGCGGAGTTTTCTGATCAAGGAAAAATCCAATTTAGGATTTACCTTTCACTCGGTAACGAATCGGTAATCTTTCAGAAAATAAAGGTTTCAACCGGCAGCTATTTAAGAAAAAAATTCTTGTTATATCTCAATAACGCTTCTGGATCAAACCTGGACATAAGTTTTCAAGCCCCGACTGGTGAGGAAAATCAATTTTCAAATCCAGACGAGATTGCGTTGCAGAAAAATTTGAACATTAAATCAGATGATGTGTGGTGCTTGGGAATTGATAGCCAAACTAATATACCTTGCTGTGGGCCGTTGGCCAAGCCGAGAAATTTTGAAGAAATTAGGGAAAATTTATTAGCACTAGGACAACAGGCCCGTTATAGTGGATCTGATTGGTATTACTTTGTTAATTCTGCGGCGGTGTTATCTAATGATAAAAGATCCTTTGTTAGTCGGAGAGGAATGGTGGTTGGGCTTCATCCGTCGGTCATAGAAGTATTATCCACCCCAAGCGGTTTCGGCGAGTATCTGGCAGTTGCTGACAAATATCAGGATCATGCTTTCGATTTGGAATATGCCTCTTCACTATTGAAGATTGGTGGCGGTCTCGCACTTCCGGTCCTAATCAGACTAGGAGCTATCTCAACCATAAACGGGAAGAGCCTGTCAGATCCAACAATTGATAGAATATTATACTCAGCTTTCCGAACGGCTTTGGTGGGCGGTGGAAACAGGGTCTTCCAAATGATCTTTGGTACGTCTACGCCTGAATTGGCCGATAATTGGGATTACCTAACCGCTCGAGTTAGAGGAATTTTGAGGTGATTTGAATGCAAAAAGTTGTGTATTTATCCGGTTTGCCGACCACAGGAAAGAGTACGATGCTGAATTATCTAGGGTCGATCTTTGGTCAAAAATACTTATTTCTGCCTGAATTTCTAGAACCATTTCCGCAATTCGTTAATGAGCGCGGAGAAAGAGACGAAGCAAGTCGAATTCGGGCTCAGGAATGGGCGATTAATCAGCACGCTTTAAAAACTAAAATCGCCAGGGAAGACGGTCGATCAACCATAATGGATCGTGGAGTATTTGATGCTTTAGCCTACTCTTGGGCTATGAGCAACGAGGTCTTTTTGCAAAGTTTAATTTTGGTTGCCAGCCAGTCTTGGCTTGAAGGAACCATAATTTTACTCGACGCACCTGATTCAGTCATTCGCGATCGATTGGCGCAAAGAGATGGCGTTACAGCCGACAGCTGGGCGAGCTATTGGCAGCCATATATCACGAAAGTTAGGGAGGGCTACTATCAGGTCGAGCAAACCTGCGGCCAATTTAAAGTTGAACGAATAAACAATACAGAAAGTTTAGAAGAGGTTAAATCGAAACTTTCCAAACTCATCGAGGTAGAATTTCGACAAGATTCACGAACTGATTTGGAAGGCTACTCGCTGCCGCGACGGAGCAGAAAGTAACCATGGTAAATCGATCAGAGGAAAGAATTGCCAGCTTATTTGAATCATTATCTCGAGAGTTTCCTCTATTGCCTCCGAAGCTTGAAGAGAAAAGGTTGAGATCTCTGGTCTATGATTCACTGAGGATAAACGGTCGTGCTGACGTGAAAAAATTTCTGGCCTTTTCCCCCAATGGTCATCTTCAGGCGAATGAGCATTTAACTTTCTTAGAATCTTCCGCACCTTTTAAACTTGCTGAAATAACCACCCAAGCAGAGGAATCTCTGTTTTTAATGGACAAATTAACTCCCCATTCCCAGTATGAGCTGATGGTCATGTCGGCCGGAAAAGTGACCAAGTCTGCTTTATCCGAACACGATCGAAAAACTAGAGCAGTTTTTTTTACTATTGCTAATAACTTCCCCCAATATGCTAAGACACATGATTTGTACCCCTATATTGCCTTTAGCTATGATCCGGAAACTTTTGATCGGGAAAGCGGGCAGTGCGAAAAACGTTTTCACGCTCATTTTATTGGAAGATCAATTGAAGAAATGGCAGTGGTACGGAGCGGGGCAAGACAGCTTTCCGAATTATCACCGTTGCGTCGTCGGCGTCTTATCGATGAGTCCACGGTGGTTGGGTCAATTCTGGCATATGATTTTATTCGTCATGGAGCGCCTCTCTATAAGCTGAAAATGGTACGTCCTTTTGCGGACGATGAGTCACCATTCTTGAGTTTTACTTTAGCTCAGGGTTGGGATACTCTGCTTACTGACGCATTTGATGCCGACTTTATCGCGATTCATTCAGCACTTGTTCAGGTTCACGAGTCCCTGATGGCAGCTTGCACAGATGGCCAGTCAGGAATGTGGCAGCGACCCAGTATTCAAGAATCAACCGATGATCATCAATCTCAGTTTCTTAGAAGTCGACTCTCAAATCTAAAATGGATTGAACCAGAGTCGCTAGAAACCCTATTAAATTTTTTGCAAAATCTTAAGCCAAGTCTGTTGAGCCGAAATTCACATCTACTTCGGGATTCTAATTTTCGGGACGTAGCCATTCACGTTTATCCTTTGGCAGGTTTATGCTATAGCACTGCCTTTTTTGAGATAGGTGGTTCCGTGCAGATGATTATCCGTCCACAATTATTTTCCGATTTGGGGGGAGCAGGAGTTGAGTTGTTGCAGGGCGTTACCACTAAACTTAAGCGCTCCTCTGGAGTATTTAGCGAAAACGAGATGCTGGCTAGAAAGCAGTTTCAATTGGAATTTTCTCAGCTTATTCGGAAGCAATTTCCGTAAAGGAAACTTCATTGAGAACAGGCTGGTTATCACGCTTAAATCTTTTGACATCCACCCATGCTCCAGCAATTTGAATCACTTTGAACCTATTCGTTATGCTGTCCCACACACCGAAAGTTGGCTTGCCAAACATGTGGCCAGATACCTCTCCCGGGTTAGCTAGCAGGCAGCCGTTTGCTAGTACTACCGAGTTAAAAACATGATTGTGACCACAGAAAGTTGCTTGATAATCACCCGATTTCGCGGCCAAGTCGCCGATTTTATCGTAATGGGTTATAAAGATTTTTTTCTCATCTATTTCCAATTCTTCATACAGATCTTCGAGATGAAGATTCTTATATTTACCAGCGCTAGCAGCGAGCATAAATTTGTCGCCGTCATTGTTGCCCAGAACTATATCGAAGTTAATTTTTGAGCGGCCAAGTTGGTGCATAATGCCAGGGTTAATCAAATCGCCAAGAGCAAATCCCCGAGAAATTCCTTCATTTTTGGCATAGGTCAAAATTATTTCAAGATTGTGAAAATTCTCGTGAATGTCCGAGATAATTAGGATATTCATAACAGCATTTCTTCTTGCAAGTAGCGGTTCTCCATAGTATCATCAGACCGTATAGATGTCTATACACTTCTCAACTAACTAAGGACCTTTATGATTTTAATCATCGACTTTGGTTCGCAGTACACCCACTACATTGGTCGACGATTAAAAGAACTGGGTTGTGAATTTAAGATTGTGGAGCCGGAAGTGGCCCAGGCGGAAATAAATGCCCGATCTCCTCAAGGAATTATACTTTCTGGTGGGCCAATGTCGGTTTATGCCGATCAGGCGCCAACCATTGACCCATCGATTTTTGAACTGGATATTCCCATTTTGGGAGTTTGTTATGGCATGATGCTTATCGCTCACCTTTTGGGTGGCAAGGTTATTCGTGGACGCAAGGAATACGGCCCAGCGGTGATTACGTTGAAAAAAACCACTACCCAAATGTTGCAGGATTTGCCCAAAACTTTTACGGTCTGGATGAGTCACGGCGATGAAGTAGTCGGCATTCCTAAAGAGTATCGGGTCATCGGTTCAACCAAGACTGTACCTTTCGCGTTCATCAAGCATCAGGATAAAAATATTTTCGGCATTCAATTCCATCCGGAAGTTCAACATACTGAGCACGGCACCCAGATTTACGAGAATTTTGTCAAGCTATGTGGATTGGAAACCGCCGCCTATGCCCTGGATCCTTCACCCCTGGAGCAACAAATCCGGGAAAAAGTCGGCGACGCTTACGTTATCGGCGCGGTATCCGGCGGCGTTGATTCCACGGTCGCCGGCGTGCTAACGGCCCGGGCGATCGGCGAAAAATTTATTCCCATCTATGTCGACAACGGTCTGATGCGGGAGGGAACGTTTGCCAATGTCCAGAAGATTTTCCGCGCAGCTGGGGTTGAGCCGCGTGTGGTGCATGTTGAAGCGGAAATGCTGGAGCGGTTAAAGGGCGTTACTGATCCTGAGGCCAAACGAAAAATTATCGGTGGTTTCTTTATCGAAGTTTTTGAACGAGAAATGAAGCGTTTGAAAAAAGATGGCATTGCGGCAAAATTCTTGCTGCAAGGAACGATTTACTCTGATGTTATTGAAAGCAAAGGTACCAAGCACGCCGACAAAATTAAGAGCCACCACAATGTGGGCGGACTGCCGGAAAAATTGGCTCTGAAGCTACTGGAACCGCTGCGCGATTTTTATAAGGACGAGGTACGGGCGATGGGCATGATGTTGGGCATTACGGAAGAGTTTGTCCAGATGCAAAAGTTTCCCGGTCCTGGTTACGGAATCCGAATTCGCGGTGAAGTGACGGCGGAGCGCCTCACCGCCGAGCGCCAAGCCGATGCCATTGTGATGGAGGTGATCACTCAATCCGGCTGGCTAGGGAAAGTGCTACATTCTTTTCCGGTAATGACTGGAGCGTCGTCGACATCAGTCAAAGGTGATGAGCGCTTTTTTGGCGAGGTGGTCGCTTTACGCATTACCACTTCCAATGATGAAATGACATGCGGTTGGGCTCATCTTCCTTATGAGGTTCTTCAGGAAATTTCATCGCGTATTGTCAATGAAGTACCCAATATTTCGCGGGTCGTTTACGATATCACCACTAAACCACCGGCTACGATGGAGTGGGAATAATTAAGCTTTTTTCGCTGTTTGATTGAAAAATCCCTCAAGCACGGTTGTCATCTGGGCGCTGGCTTTTTCGGCCGCGGCAATGACGTCCTTGTGATCATGTTTGACAAAAGCCAGATTGGTCACAAACGCCAAACCCATCACTTCCATTTTCAACCAGCGGGCCATTAATACTTCCGGGACCGTGCTCATGCCGACCACATCGGCGCCCAAAAAACGAAGGGCCATTTTGTCGGCGGGGGTCTCGTAGTTTGGTCCGTGGTAATAGCAATAGGAACCTTCCTTCAGCGGCAGGTCATTTTTGACCATTACCTCCCGGGCAGTTTTACGCATTTCCGGATCAAAGACTTCGGAGACATCAAGGAACTGCGGGCCAATTAACGGATTATCCAAGGCCAGGAAAAGAGTGATAACGTCGTTAAGGAGGACGAAATCCCCGACGCGATATTTTTCATTGAGTGCGCCACAGGCAGCGGTGAGAATGAGCTGTTTAGCTCCGGCTTTGGCAAAAACCCGAATCGGCAGAGTAGCCTCGCGAGCGGAAAAACCCTCATAGGTGTGAAAGCGTCCGGACATCACGGCTACTCTTTGCCCTTTAATTTTGGCGATGACCAGTTTGCCATCGTGCCCCGGAACCGTGGCCGCCACGCCGAACAGCTCGGAATAAGGGATTTCAGTCTCAATCTTGGCGGAGGAGAGAACTTTGTTCCAGCCGCTGCCGAGAACGGCCAGAAAAGAAGGAAACTTTTTGACCCGTTTAGTCAGGACTTGGGCTGCTTGTTGTTCGGTAAACATAATGCCTCCGTCTATGGCTTTTTGATAATTATAGGTGATATAATCCTTCTCTAACAGAGTCAAACTCGTTCGGCCACGAAGAAAGGCATCATGAGATCTGGCAAGTTAGAAAAACATTCCCCCCACCAGGAATTTTCCCGGGAAACTAAGCAGTTGATTCGCGAGGCCGAGGTATACATTGCCGCCAACCGTGAAAAACTGCGCGGTACGCATTCCGCGGCGGAATATTTTTTGATTCTTCTCGAGCACGGCATTGAAGCGCGGCAACGCGGCAACTATGGGATTGCCGCCTCAGTTGTGGTGCGCCAAGGTGGTCGGGAGATGATTTTCCTGGGTCACAACACGATTTTTTCCGAAAGTAACCCCCATGGCCATGCCGAAATGAACGCTACGGCTGCCCTGCGAGAGTTTCTACTGGCTGGAAAAGACGGTGATAAAGTGGCGATCCTGCAATTAATTGCCGGGCATAAGATTCATGTTTTTGGTAGGGACGAAGACGGAAATCCGGAAATCACCCGGGCCGCTAAACCGGGACAGCCAAAACGGGAATTATTTACCACTCTTGAACCCTGCCCGATGTGCACGGTGGGCGCGGTGGTTAACTCCGGCATTGATCACGTCAAAATCGCCGCTGCCGACGACCTGGCCGGCGGATTGCTTCATGTCGACGGCTTCACCCAAATTTGGCGCAACAAGGCTGAGGAGTTGAATATCAGCGCTCCGGTGATGCAGTCGGAAAACCCTCAAGATGCTGAAACTTATCTGGACGCCACGTTGCTCAATCTCCTGCTCCGGATGTTTTTTGAAACCAGAGAGAAGTTGGACGACCAATTGCTGAAAGCTTTTCCGGTGGATGATGCTCCGGCGATGGCTCGAGCTTTCGAACGGTCGTTAAAAAATCAGCGTCGGTGATTAACGCTTGGCGCAGGTCCGTTCGTTGAGACAGTTGTCGCGGAAAACGGTTACTCCCTTGAGGCCAAGTTCATAGGCGCGGAAGAGCACTGCCATAACATCCTCAGGTTGGGCATGATTGGGGAGATTAATCGTTTTTGACCCGGCTTCGTCAGCAAAGGCTTGGAAAGCGGCTTGGATGCGGAGATGCCAATCCAATGAAATCTGGCGCGCGGTGGCGAGAGTTGGATACTGATCAACATTTGAGATCTGATGTTGGTTAGTCGGGTCATAGACCGTTCGGATTAATTCAGCCAGCTCCTGGGGATTTTTCGCTACCACTTGTAAGGCCGACAAAACATCTCTGGTAATAACCGGTACTGCTGTGTCCGGCGACTGTGGATAGCCATATTTGTAGCTGACGAGGGAAAAATATGGTTCAAAACTGGTTGAGGTGCTGGCAATTTGACTGCTGGTTCCGGTTGGCGGAAAAGCAGTCGTGGACGCATTTCGAATACCTGATTTCAGAATAGACTGATAGAGCAGTTCCCAGTCTCGATTGGAAATGATCCCTGTCGATTTTTTTCGATGCCGGCGAAGCCAGCTTTTGTTCGTATAACGGCTATCCAAAAATGCCGGAAACACTCCACGTCGAGTTGCCAGCTCAACAGATTCTGTTTTTGAGGCAAAGGCAAGTGTTTCGGAGATTTGGTACGCTAGTTTTTCCGCTTCAGGTGATGCGTATGGGATTCCAAGCCGGAGCAGCAAACCTGCAAAACCAGTTACTCCAACACCAATCCGTCGTTTGGCGCCAATTATTGCGGAGTGGAGCGGGTCAAAATCAATCGTGATCTGCACCGAGGCGTCAAGAAGGCGGGTCATGGTTCTCACGCTCTTTTGGAATTGGTCAAAATCAAAACTCGGTCCTTGACCCGAATCGGACCAAAGTTCAGCCAAATTAATGTAACTAAATTGACAAACCTCTCCGGCGGCCATGGCCACCTCGGCACAAGGCGCAGTGCTCTCGTATTCCCACTGTGGCGTTGCGTTGTCGCGACTGTAGCGATCTTTGAAGAGTAGCCCTGGCTCGCCGCAGTAATGGGCGTTAGTCGCAATTCGTTGTAATAGTTCCTGCGCCGGAATTTGACCGACAGCGCGACCTTCATTGTCATGCAGATTCCAAAGTGAATTTCTTTTAGCTTGCTCGAATAATTTCTCGCTAGCCCAGACAGAAATGTTGAATCGCCAATTAGTAAAATCAGCATCGTTTTTTGCAGAGATAAAATTTAAGATATCCGGATGATCGGCTCGGAGGGTGGCCATGCAAGCCACTGGGCGTTTTTTGGCTTTCAGTAAGGCTAAATTTATTTCATTGATCGTTTCATTCATCCGATGGAGCTCGACAGTTGGATTTGCCAAAGTTGAGAGGTCGTACCCAGTTCCAATGGCCGCATCTAGCGACTCTAAAGAACGTTCTCGAAACTGATCTATCTCTAACAAGCCCTGACGAACGGGAAGTGGAATAACGGTACATGCGGCAGTGGTGATTTCACCCCTCCCGGCATTAGTTAAAATGGGTGTGCCATAAACAAAAATACCTTTTTCGGTGAAATAAGCAACGTCATTAAGGAATTGCTCATCCGCATTGCCTTCCAGTTCCGTATCAGCATTACAGAGAGCATGAACCACGCGGCTTAGCGCATCAGAAACTGTTTCTCTGTCTTTGACAATTCCCCGTTTTCGCATCAATGGTTCGGTTGAGTGTGGATCATACCAGCTGGCGTCAACCCTTAACTTTTCTGTTTTTTTCATCGCCACTCCGTTTCTCTTCCCTCTGGTAATCGATTTCCTGGTACGCCCAAAACTTGCGCCGCATAAAAAGTCGCTTCCCGCAAAATTTGCTCCAGCGGTTTATTTTTTAGGATTCCGGATAGGAAAACTCCCGCCGCTGTATCCCCTGCCCCTGAGGTATTCACTATTCGGGCTGGTTTTTTTGATTCAACGTGCGCAAATTGACCGCGGTCAAAGGCGGCCATTCCTTCGGCGCCGAGGGTGATCAAAATATGAGGGACTTTGGTTTGCAAGCCGAGCTGGGGCAGCTTGGCGGGCTCTAAGTCAGTTGGGCCCAAATCAAAAGCCAAGCGATATTCTTCACTATTACCCATCAGATAAGTGATCAGGCCATCGTTAACGTACTCCTGAATCTTGGCCTTCAATTTTCCGTGAATAATTTGTGGGTTGCCCAGTCCCAAGGCGATTGGTGCGGTCCCAGAACGGATCAGTTCGTTCGCCCTTTGGGCAAGTGTCCCCTCTCTCAGTTCATAGGCGTCGATGTGTAGCACGCGCGGCGACTGGACCGATTCTGGAAGCCAGGGCAGTTCGTGCGCTACTCCGGCAAAATTAGCGAGGACCTTATCTGTTGAGTCGGCAGTGGCCAGGACCAGCCCAATCGGGTTAATTCCCCTCACCGGAACGGTGTCATGACGGGCGCCTAAGTCCTTTACGGCGGAAGAAAAAAAAGTTGAAATTTGGTCTGGTTGCTGCCCATCAGGCGAGCCGATGCTGGTGACAACGGAAGTTTGACGCCGCTGATTAGGAGTAAAGGCCGAAACCATGCCCAAACCGGTGGAACCAGCCTCAATACTAATTTGGGGAGTCTGAGCGAGAGCAAAAAAATCTTGACTCAAGGAAAATGCAAGTTGTTGACCCAAAATACCGAGAATTTGATTCAACTGGTATTCGTCGGCAATCGGTACCCAATCACCGGGGCCGGCGTGGAGGCCATCGAGAATGGCGTAATAATCCTGGGGACGACGAGTCAGGTCGGCGACCACGTCGACCAGGGCTGGACCCAGTGTAATTAGCTCCTTGCTCATAAAAATCCAGAGATTTTATTTGCTTCTGACTGCCAACCGAAAATTATATCAGCAAACTTGCGGCAGTAAAGATACTTAATTAATTTGCTTAGCGATGATTATTTTGGACCCGGGCCACTAATTCCGCGTGGGTGCCACAAACAATTCCCAGTTCCTCCAATTTTTGACGATCCTTGAGATTTCGCGGGATCAGCGGCACGATCACGGTAACGCGATCCTTGAATCGAGCATGAATTTCGATGGCGGTTTTTACCGTATCTTCCGGATAGTGGATCCTGGTTTGGGGCGGTAACAGTGACAACAATCGTTCAAAAGATACAATTTTTGGTCCGGCGGGATTCTGGGTCGTGACACCGTCCGGACGAAGGACGGTAATCGGCCGACTATGATCCGGGTAATGACCGAAACCATGTCCCGGTATCCGGGCACGAAAGCCATCCTGATGCAAGATGGCGTAGGTCTCCGGAATTACCGCTTCCGGTCGGGCGGTGAGGGCGCCGACCAGTGGTATGCCGCGAGTGGCAAAAGCCTGGATTAAGGCTCGGGCTTCCGGAAAAAGTTTAGCTAATTTGAGCAGCTGGGGATCAGAATTCGCGTGGTTTATTAGTTGGTCGATCGACAAATTGGCTGCGTCCATAGTATTTTTTAGGACCTCAGTATTATCGAAGCGACCACCTGGGGCGCCGATAACTGCCGCGCGCAACTCCAACGAACTTATAGAGAATTCCGGATCAACTTCTTGGCGAATGAACATGGGGATATATTCCGTCAGTGCCGAAAAGGTGTCATAGAGGGTATCATCCAGATCAACGATGAGAATATTGTCCGCTTCTCCCGTCAGTATCTGGAGAGCGGTCAATTCCTTATCGTGCCCGGGAAGATGCTCGGGAAGAACCCTGGGTTGATCGTATTTTCGCGATTCTAACTCGCGATCGTATTTACCCATAAACGTCCTCTAGTATATCCTATTAATATCAAAGATAACAAGCATCTATATTGCAAGCTGACAATTACTACTTTACTGCTCGAAAAACACTAGTGTATAACCAATAACAATATGTCTCTTTTGCCATACAAGGAAATAGAAAAACAGGCGCGTCTTCGGGCGAGCGAGGTGCAAACGCTCTACCAAGAGCGCGTTCCGCAAGCCAAGTGGCTTCGTTTAGAAACCAACGGCGCGGTCTTGTTTACCCCAGGAGAGCTTAGCCGATTACCAATGAAGGCTCGCCAGTTTTTTTTAGCGGGAAATTCGGCGCAGTACAAAACTGATCGCATTGCCCTACGCAGCACCGATCTGATCTTATTAGACGGTAATTATTCCGGTGGCGTGGGTGGCGCCAAACGCTTTGAAAGCTTTCTTAATTTGGCGACGGAATTTGGGGAGATACCCGAATTGCTGACACTGCTCTCGGATAAAAAGAAAGAGGAGTGGAAGGCCAAGCTGGCGCTTTGGGATAATTTGATCGGCTTGGGAACGGCGCAGTTTTATGCTCTGACCGCACTATCGCTGCTGGAGAAGAAAACTTTTCCAGAGGTGGCCAAAGCCGAATTGATTTTGCGAAAGTTGTATGAGGGTTACTTCTTGACTCTTTTAGGACAGTCCACCGATCATTTGGTAAATTTAGTGCGATCCGATCTTCGGCGAATGAAACAATTAGTCGAGCCATATCATCAAGCTTGGGTCAAGTACGCTGATTTAGATTTATTCCGCACTGATCATGAATGTCCAGCCGCTCAGGCTTTAGGCACTGCCTACTGGTGGGTAGCGCACGGAAAATTAGCTGGCTATGATGTGGCGATCGCCCCTCTGCTGGGTGGTATTGATACTTCCGAAGCCGTGCAGTTCATTGAAAGACATCGGCAAGAGTTTGGTTTCGCGGCCGAGCTTTTTCCGCGCGATTACGTGTATTTGCTACCCAAAGTAACTCCGATCGGCGGCGCTTCCCGTTCCATGCGGGAACGTGGGGTGGTGGTTTCTTTGTATGATCAGCAGCGAGAGCGCATTGCTAAATTTGACCGGGATTCGCGGGCAGTGATCATCGATGATACCTTGGCGACCGGAGCCTCACCCAAAAATTTGCGGAAGTTTTTGCAAGCCAATTCTAAAATCCAGCAAGTTGACCAGCGGCTCCATTACGTTGGCACGCGGTGGGCGGTTAATGACGTGGCTTCACCGGAGGAAATGGCGGCCTCGTATGGGCTGGCGATTCTGCCTCAGACCAGAAAATTCTTGGGCAAACATCGTCAGGAAGAAACTCTGGAACCCCGGATTCGCACTAGGGATAGCCTCAATGCCAGTCGCCGGACCCAAGACGGTTTTGAAATCGCCCAACGCTTGGCGGAGGCCAAAGATAGCGGACGAGCGATGGGAGTGGGTTTTGATGTTTTTGGCACCTTAATTGGCGCGCCCAACTTTGACTCCAAACGGCGCAAAGAGGTATTGTTCAAAGTTTGGTTGGAGCGGCTGAAGACCTGGCAACCAGGCATTAGCGAGGCTCGTCTTCGATCAACCTACCTTAAGGTCAGAGAAAAGCTGGTTTTGTCGGCCAAGGAAAAGAACGGTGAACTAGCCGAGTTTAGTGATCATGAGTTATGGTCCGAAATACTGAAATCATTGGGGGTTGGCCAGGACGGACAGCGGGCCAAGGAAATGCTGTTCGATGAGGTAGTCTATGAGATGGCCACGCACCAAGTTTTGCCGGGAATGATTGAGGCCGTGCAAACTGCGGTCCAGCTGTTTGGTTCGTCAGCGGTCGGTGTTTTTTCCAACTCTCGACTGCCACGCGAGGAAATGATTGCTTTACTGCGTCATTTTGGCTTTGTCGGTCCGGGCCGGTTGGACGAAAAGAATATCTTAGTGTCGTCCGCACTGGGTCGGCAAAAACCTGACACCAAAACGATGAATAGCTTGGCTGAAAAATTGGGTGTTCCGGTTCGGCAACTGATTTTTATTGGCGATGGTTGGGTCGATATTCGTGCGGCCGGCCGGACGAAAGCTATCGGGTGGCAAGTTGTGCCGCACCGGTAAATTGCTACAATCAGAGGACCAGTTATGGATACCGGCCGGCCGCTTCCCGTCATCATTGATACCGATTTTGGTGGTGATCCTGATGATGTAATCGCGCTGGTTTATGCCCTCAAATCGCCGGAAATTGAAATTAAAGCCCTTTTAACCAACGATGAATTCCAGACCAATCATCGGGCCTTAGTGCTCCGACGTTGGCTGAAGTCAATTGATCGTGACATTCCGGTCTTTTCTGGACGCGATCTGGGCAATAGCAAGCTATTTTTGCTTGAGGATTTGGTTGAACCGGCTGATCTACCGGCTGTCACCGCGCCGGAGTTGAAACGTATTTTAAAAAAAGTCTCCCAGGAAGGTGGAAAATACCTATCGATTGGCGCGCTTTCAAACCGGGCAGAGTTGGGGTTGGCTTATCCGAACATTTGGCCCATGATGGAAACTATAATTATGGGTGGCGCCATCCATTTTCGCAAACCGGGAGTGGCTGAACACAATGTCAGGCTGGATTTATCCGCGGCCAGACAGGTTTTTGGTGAATTGAGCCCAAAGCGTTGGGTGCTCAGTGACTTCACTTTTGTACCTCAGCTTTCCGTAACGCGGCAGCACGATTTATACCGTCATTTTCAAAATCGTTCGGATTTCTTTGACCGTCTCATCATTGAGAATTTTGATCGTTTTTTTGATACCATGTTTCCCGATTCTCGGATGCACGACCCCTTAACGTTTAGTACCCTTTTCTTACCAACAGTGGATTTTGAGGCAAAATATATTGAGTTGTCCTCGATTGGCGAATTCATTGAAACCGACCATGGTTCGTCGACCCAAGTGAGCGTGACTGCCGACTACGATCTTTTTTGGTCAGATCTGCAGCGAAAGGTTTTAGTCGATGGCTAGAAAATTTGAGTTTACTAAGCCTTTAACAATTGCCATTGTTGGTCCGCACTATGCTGGCAAGTCTCTACTCTGTTCTCTTTTTAAAGAGCAATTGGGATTCACTTCAATCGACGAACCCTGGTGGCAAGATCCATTCCGAGATCACAAACCCCGTGATTACTTTCGCTCCCAGCTTTGGTTTCTCACCCAGCGTTTGGCGGCCTTAAATCAGGCTAAAGAACTGAATCGTGCCGGTACCGGGGTGGTTTTGGATACTTTTTATTTCAGCACTCTGATTTTCGGCGCTACCAAGCTTAATGAAATTGACCAACAGGTTTTCGCGGACCTGGTTGAGGTGGCCAGCCAGCATTTTCCCCTGCCGGATGTAGTGATCTATCTGCACGCCGATCCAAAGTTTTTGCATGGTGTCCGTCGGCTAAGTCGGATTGAATCAGGAACCGGACCGAAAAGTGACGCCGATACGCCGCTAGCTTGGATCGAAAAGATTTGTGCCCTTAATGAGCACTGGTTTGCCCGCTGGGACAAAACACCGCTGATCGCGATCGATGTGGAAAAAACCGATCTTCTTGGTGACAGTAAAGCTTTTCCCAGTCTGGTCAATAAAATAAGACGTCTGATTCAGCACTGATCCTTGCATTCTAGCCTGACGGGAGTAAGATCTACTATTGCGCGGGTAAAATATACCGCCTTTATGATCAAAGATTCTGAAGAACCTGGACCTAGTCCGGCCGCTGTTTCTCAACAGCTGGCCCATAAACCAATCCTACTTTTAGTCAACACCGGTAGCCAAAAAAAACGGTTTATTTTGCAGCGTCTGGCCAAACTAAATTTATTTTTGGTCGTTTTGAATGCGGAAAAAAACTGGGCCGATCTCTACGTTGATGACTGGATTATGGCCAATACCGGCAACCATTCCGAATCGCTGCGGGCGGTCAAGGATTATGTTCGCCAACATCCGGAGCGCCGACCGGATGGAATCCTGACTTTTTGGGAAGATGACGTTCTGCTGACCAGCAAATTAACCGATGAATTTAAGACCACCGGAATTCCCTTTGAGGTGTCGCGCCTGGCCCGCAATAAATTCAAGTTTCGTCAATTCTGCGCGGCCAATGGTTTGCCATACCCTAAGCACACCTTTCTCAACTCAGTCGAGCCAAAAATCGCGATCAAAGGACTTAAATTTCCTCTGGTTGTTAAGCCGACGTACGGTTCCTCTAGCGCCTATGTGGTTAAGGTAGACGACCTGGCTGGTTTGGAAGACGTCGTCCATTATTTGCGCAAGAGCGTTTCGGTGCAGGTCGAGTCGGCCCTCGGTGATGGCTTGGGAATTTTTTGTGAGGAATATATCGATGGTGACGAAGTGGACATTGATTTGGTAATCCAAAATGGCAAGGTCAAATTTTGGTCGATGAGTGACAATTACCAGACCAATGAACCTTTTTTTGTGGAAACCGGCCAGCAAATACCCTCCATTCTGCCGGAACAAGATCAACAGGATTTAGTGGATCTAGCTGAGGTGACGCTAGAAAAGTTAGGGGTTATCAACGGCGTTATTCATTTTGAGGCCAAGATGACCAAAAAAGGACCAGTCCCGATTGAAGTTAACTTGCGTATGGGCGGCGATGAGGTCCACTCATTTGTGAAATCCGCCTGGCACGTGGATTTAATAGATCAGGCTGTCAACATTGCCTTGGGACGTTATGTTCCTAAACTGGAAAAACCAGAAGAACCATATGCCTGCCTGGCCGGAAAATATTTTTTGCCGGAGGAATCGGGCATACTAGTGAATCTTGATTTGCCGGAGAAAAAAAACATCCCAGCCCAAGGTGAGTTACATTTCTTTAAACAAGTTGGTGATCCGGTTTATGCCCCGCCTGAGGGTTATGATTTTTTGGGTTGGGTCACGGCCAAGGGCGAAAATGCTAATGATGCTCGCGATAATTTAGATCGGGTCTATGACGCGGTCGAGTTTGAGGTCGTGCCGTTTGAACCCGGTTCCTCGGTAGGTCAAACTTCTCGGAGTAGCCCTTTTGCGGCCGCAACCCTACGCAAACAACAATTTCCTGGTCAGGCCAGATTGGCCAAACTGCGTCATACGCCAATCAAAAAACAGCGCCAATTGCATATCGGAATCGCCAGTAACGAATTTGATGGAATCGGCGGCGTGGAGGCGGAATTAACCCAGGTTGGTCATGAGATTCAGCGGACTTTGGCCGAGCGCGGTTACCGCGTTACGCTTTTTGATTTTAATAATATTTCGCAAGCGTTCAATGAGCTGCAAAAAAGTCAGGTCGACTTGGTTTTTAACGTGGCGGAACGGATCAATAACTCCAGTCTACTGGAGTCCCATTCGGCGGCGTTGCTTGATATCTTGCAGATTCCCTACACCGGTTCCAATCCCACGACTCTGGCCCTCTGTATTGACAAAATTCGGGTGAAGAAATTACTGGATTATCATAATATTCCAACGCCAAAGTGGGATTACGCCTATACGATTGACGACTCAATTGACGACGAGTTGCAGTACCCACTGATCGTCAAGCCGGCCAACACGGACAACTCGATCGGCGTAACCAATGATTCGGTGGTGACCAATAAAAAGCAACTGCGCCGACAGATTAAGTTCGTGATTGAGAAATTGCAGCGTCCGGCGCTAGTTGAGGAATATATTGAAGGCGACGAGTACGACGTTTCGATTCTGGGCAGTGAGCCGGACGATGTGCGGGTGCTGCCGTTGTCGCGCTCTCGTTTTGACAAGTTGCCCAAGGGCTACTGGCATATTTTTCCGTTCGAGGCCAAGCGTTATGGTGAACCTGGCTATAAAGATTCGGTCTATAAGAAAAGTATTAAAGTTGAGCGTCCGCCAAAAATCCCGTCCAAGCTGGCGGCTTTGATCAGTGAAATCGGTCTGGATACCTATAACATTCTTGACTGCCATGATTACGCCCGGGTTGAAGTGCGGGTTGACTCGGATGGCAATCCCTACGTTTTGGAAATGAATCCCAATCCGTCGATTGGTATTGGCGACTGTGTTCCCAGCGTGGCGGAGATTGCCGGTCAGGACTATGGTGATTTTTTGGAAGAGATCATCGCTTTGGCGATCAAGCGTTACCGCAATCGTCCTCCGTATTATCATCTCCAGCCGAGCGTCTTGTGATAAAATACTCTCAGCGGCAAGCTAGCCAAGGTGGTCACGGCGCATGTCTCTTTCACGTCTTCCGGGTGAATGGTGTACTTCTTGGCCAACTCGTAAACCTCCAGCTCAGTCAACGGAATATACGCGGTTTGTTTTCGCGCCTTTTGTGTCCCGGCTTTGCCGGAGGCGCTGCGCTTAGGGCCAACACGAACGAATGGGGGGGCTTCAGTAGACTTTGAGGCTTCGTGGTCCAAAGAAGAATCCAAAAACACCCCCTGTGTGTTATTTTCCTGAGTGTTGCTTTCGGGTACCTTTTTTACCCCACCCTCGGGTACCTTTTTTACCCCACCTTTTGACCATAAACCGAGTGGTTTTTCATGTTTTTCGTTAAGTCTTACGATGCGTTCAGCAATGAGTTTTTGTGATTGTTTGCTGTCAGATAATAAAATAGCCGGGATTTCTTTAATCTCATAAAGGTTAGTATTGAGCTCGCTCTTTCCTTGCCAATCAATGAGCATGTAGTTTCTTAATTCGTTTAGGTATTTTCTAACCGTTTTTGGAGACTTAAAACCCAGTTCCGCGGCGATTTTATTGTGACCGGGATAACATTTATCACCGTCCCACGCATAACTATGCAGCAACAGGTAGACCATCTTGGCCCCAATGCTTAGGTATGGACTTTTAATAAGTGAATTTGGGGCATTCACAAACCCCGAGCGCTTCGACTCGTCGGCAAAACGGATACTTTGCTTTTTTAACGGTTGTCGCTTATACTTTTTCATAACTATTACTCCTTTCGTGAGTGATAAAGCTGTTTTATTTCCCGCCGTGGTGTCCTAGCAGACATTAGCCACGGCGGTAATTTTTTTACTTTCTATTGCTTCCGGCAATGGTCTGGCTATTCTTTTTTATGTTTTCCGAGACATGAACGGCCAGCCAGGCGGCAGTCTCCTCAATGTCTTCTACTGCCTCTTTATTTATTCTTGGCAGAAGGCTGATTAGCCTGATATAAATGTTAGTCATACAACGACCGTTCCTTTCTTGGTGTGTTGTTTCCCGGGCGGCGATTGCAGTTTCACAACAACCGCCCGGGATTTGAGGGTGATAAGGCCCTTTTTCGGTTGGAATCTGCGCTTATTTATGGTTTCTGTTACTAAGTCTAAAAAACCATCATCCCAAGCCAGGCCATCGTAAAGAATGCCACTAAGAGTTGAGTGAATCATTCTAATCAATTCGTCTTGGCCATACTTTTGCAGGCCAACCGCGAAAACCAGTTCCAGATTAGCTATGCTTGACATTTCCGGTTAAAACTTTCGTTGTTTCATATAGCGACTTCACCAGGGTAAAGCTCTGCTGACTCATTTGTTGGCGGGCTTCCTCTGCTAAAGACGAAGAAGAACTTATTCCCATAAGTGTTCGCAAATAGTTATTGTGGAGGGATTTGGTTGCTCCGAGAGTAATCTCGAGCAAGTTAAGTAGTCGCTCGTGTTCTTTTTTAGTCATAATCTTCCCCTTTCTTGGTAGGTAACCACAAATTCAGCAATGTGAATGAAATGGCTTCTCTTACTAATTGCGATTTACTGGTGGTTTTTTGGTCAGCAACTGTTTTTAGAATGTGAATATCTTTTGCGGTTAAATAAAAACAATAGCGTTTTGAGTTTGTCATAATTATTATGTCTATCTCACTAACACTTAAAATGTCAACTTGGGTCTATATCGAGCATAATGATTTGGATAATAGTTGAAGCTGAATCAACAACACCTCGAACCGAGAGAGCGACGTTATCAGAGAGCGAAATATTGTCACTTGTTGAGACGTCTAAGTTCGTAGCGTACGCCAGAACAGAAGTACTTTCAGTCAGCGCGACCAAATCAGAGTTTGCGGGTGACAGGGACCCGGGCATGGAAATAGCAACTTGGTCTGTAAGAGAAATGGAGTCTTGACCGGTGGGGTAAATTTGAATATCTAATCCAAGAGACTCTGAAAGGGCAAGTTGCTCACTAACTGAAAGTTGAGTAACGACTTGAATGAGAATATATTCAGTCAGTGCGACCGCGACAGTCAAAGAGATTTGGGAAGCAGAAACCGCGGCCAGAATGGCTTCAACCAGAGTGATGGCCTCGGAGACTCGTGGCGTAATAGGCAGGCCGAGGATGGAGTTTTGAAGAACATGAAATCGAGGTTCGACTCCTCGGCTTGCCACAAGTTAGCCGGTAAATGCTACAATATCGGCTAAGATTGCGGAAATAGCTCAGTTGGTAGAGCGTCTCCTTGCCAAGGAGAAGGTCGCGGGTCCGAGTCCCGTTTTCCGCTCAGTAGAGGTTAATCTTTTTAGTAATAGCGAAAGGGTAAACGCCATGAAGCTAAGTCTCCGTCACGAAATGTCTGGCCAAGTAATTGGGGTTAAAGATGATCCTTTCGAGCCGGATAGTTTTGCTTGGGTAGACGTGTCCGTCGATGGTCATAAACATCGTCTATTGGTTACGCAGCGATTTCGTGGAGAACATCGACTCACCGAGGGTCGGCAGTTTTCGTGGAAATTTTGGAATTCAACCCTATTAAACTTTTTATTGAATCCAGTGACGGAAATTACCAAAGATTTTCCCCCGAGTAGATAATCTTTTCTAAACTGAGCGAGATAGATCGTTCTCAGGAATAGTTTTCTATGTACTAGTACACTAGTACATAGAAAACTATCGAGTTGTTTTGCGGGATCAACGTGCCTAATGAAAGAAAAACGATCGAGTCGGAGTTTCATTTACCGGAACCAATCCGTAAGGTTAGCCAACCGTTCCTGCGTTATCTATTGCTCTCTCTTGCCAATTACCAGATAAGAATTGAGGGGCAGCTTCCGGCCGAGCCGGCAATTTTAGCGGCCTATCCCCACGCCGAGCATATTGACGCTCTTTTTCTTCCGCCCAATAATATCGTTTTTTTGGCGGCGGCGGATTTGCTTTATACCAATCGCTTGGTCCAGGTGGGCAGTTCCTTTTTGCTGGACACCTTACCGGTTGTGCGGGAGGAAGAGGCTATCGGCAGTCACCGCCGGGAATTGGAGCGGCAAGGTTGGGTCTTAGACCAACGACGCAAGCACTTGCTAATTTACCCGCAAGGTTCCCGATTAGGAGAAGTTGATTCTGAGGTAGCGCTGCTTCAGCAACTCAAGCCGGGGGTGGTGGTAATGGCCAAGAGGCTGAACAAATTGGTTATTCCGATCGGCTATTTCTATCCTGACAACTATCGACCGCGCAAAGGTAGCGACAGTGCGGGCCAGAGGTTAGTTCGCCATTTTCGGGGTCATTCCTTGCCCAAGATATCGGTCGTCGTTCGGATTGGCGAGCCGCTGGAGCCCCCTGGACAATCTCGCCAGGAGCGGGAGTTATTCATGAGTACTTTGGCCAGAGAACTCTACCATTTGGCGCAGTAGTTGGGCTGGTGCTTGCATTTGCGAATTGGCAAGCTTAGTATGCAGAAAAGAATATTTTCATTCTTTAACGATCGGGAGGATCATGACCAAGCGCGTTTCCCTTGCTGAAAGACGAATGGCCCTACAACGTCAAGAACCCTCTAGATCTGATTTGCCCGACCAGTTTTCGGAAATGCCGGGAAAGCCGGTGGAGATCAGCGAGGCTATCTTTTTGGAGAAGATTCGCGCGGCCAGACAAGATGCCTCATCAGTTCTGTCCCAAGTTGATGCGGTGATGAGAGATCAAGAGGCTAGATTGGCCGCCATTCAAGATCTGGAAGACCAGTTTGTCTGGGTCAAGCAAAATAGTTCCACCCATGGAGCGCGGATTCTCTACGAGCCGAAGACCGGAATGTTGGTACTCAGCGTATATATCAAGGATCAGTTTGGCTTTCCAAGTATCACAAAAAATGGTAATAAACGTTAATTTGTTTCGCTGGCGATTGCATAGTCGCTAGGTTACAATAGACTGATGTTGCAGCGACTAAACCGAATTGAGCAAACTGCCTGGTTCCGGCGGTTTTACGGTTGGATTATTCTCCGTTCCAAAATCGTAGTCCGACTAATTCAGCTCTATTCGGTGCTCGTGGTTTTGCCGGTATTTTGGGGGACCTATGTTCTTTGGAAAAATCCGACCAGTTATTTTCCTTTTTTTGACGGTTTAGCGCGTCAAATGGGACAAATCGCAGCGGTAATTTATCTCATCACCCTCATACCAGGTATGATGCGGCGTTTTCAAACACTTCCTTTGACCAAAGCGATTCTCATGCTTTGGCGCCGCTACCTCGGGATTGCCATGTTTAATACCGCGATTACCCATCAGATGCTGATCCGAACGTTGCCGATTTTTTTCACCAATCCCAAACTGCTTACCATGCTTGACTTGCAAGTCCAAGTGGGAACGCTCGCCTTTATTTTGCTCTTTCCTCTTTGGCTCACTTCTAACGAATACTCCGTTCGCCGCCTGGGTTCCGGATGGCATTGGATTCATAAATTGACTTATTTGGCGTTGTTTTTCATTTTTGCCCACATTGCCCTGACCGCCAACCATCGTTTGTTTTGGGTTGTGGGGATAGTCGGGATAATCGAGATGCTGTCCTGGTTGATTGGTTGGCTCCACAAGGTAGATTCTCCGCTTGAGGGCGGTAATCCCCCAGTCGCGCCAGTCGCGTAGCCGGTGTGTACAATGAAAGATGATGTCCTTTTCTGCACCGCAAAATCGTGCTAATTTTCATGCCGCACCCGTGGAAACGGTTCGATCAGTACTCCGCTCGCCAACGGAGGGACTAAGCAGTAGCGAGGCGGAGAGCCGAAAGCAGCATTTTGGATTAAATGAACTTCCCCAGACTGGTAGAAATGCGCCTTGGCAGATTCTTTGGCGGCAGTTTACTGGCTTGATGACGGTGGTGCTTCTGGCCGCGGCAATCCTGTCCGCTTTCTTTAGTTACTGGTTAGATGCCGGCGTGATTATTGTCGTGCTACTGGCTGACGCGGTCATTGGTTTTATTCAAGAATACCGGGCCGAGCGATCGCTGGAAGCGTTGCAAGGCTTGTTGGTTCTACAGGCTAAAGTATATCGTGACGGTCGGCTCACCATTGTCCCCGCCAAAGATTTGGTTCCCGGGGATCTTTTAGTGCTTGCTGATGGTGACAAGGTTCCGGCTGATGCACGTTTGACCGTGGCAAGCAATCTGCAAACCTCGGAAGCCTCTTTAACCGGCGAATCGTTCCCGGTGGAAAAGAAAACTGAGCCGGTTCCAGAAAAAGTGGCCTTAGCCGAGCGTTCAAACATGGTTTGGATGGGGACGCTGGTGGTTCGAGGAACGGCCGAAGCAATTGTGGTCGGAACGGGATTGCAAACTGCCGTTGGTGAAATCGCCAGTCAATTAGCCAAAATTCCGGTTTCTCCCGGACATTTTGAACGACGCATGCGGCGACTAACCAAGCAGATGGCGCTGTTGGCGCTGGCTGTAGCTGGTCTAACCTTTGTTATTGGGTATGGCTTGCGGGGATTTCCGCTGACGGAAATGCTCTCGTTTACGGTAGCGGCGCTGGTTTCTGGCATACCCGAAAGCTTACCGGTGATTTTGGTCATTGTTTTAGCCGTTGGCGCTCGGAGGATGGCCAAACGCAATGCGATCGTGCGTCAACTTTCCTCAATTGAAACTTTAGGAGCGGTGACGGTCATTGTGACCGACAAAACCGGCACCCTGACGCAAAATCGGATGCAGGCCCAGGCCGTAATGATCGGAAAATCCGAGTTTATTGATCGCGATCTTTCAGGCAAGTTTTCCCGCAACATTAAAGCCTTCGATTCCTTGGATGGTCAGAAATTGTTGCGGGTGGCGGCCACCTGTCATTCCTTGCGTCAGGTGACGCAAAACGGCGAGGTGAAATTAGTTGGTGATCCGACCGAGATCGCCCTATCTGAGCTGGCAAGTTCGCTTGGTCAGGATCAGGATAGGAAAAGCAATCCTTACCGGTTAGTTCAGGATTTGGGATTCGTCCAAGAAAAGCGCTGGCGGGCAAGTCTAGTTCAGGACAAGGCGGCCGCGCCGGGACATGAAATCTTCGTGGTCGGAGCTCCAGAGGCAGTTTTATCAATTTGCCAGGCTTGGCAATCTGACGGCCAGGCGCGGCCGCTGACGGTTGCGGATCGGGAAAGGATTCAATCCCACATCAGTCAGTTAACCGATCTGGCCATGCGGGTGGTGGTTTTAGCCTATCGTCCGGTTCCCAGAGATCAGACGAAATTGACTGAGGAAATGGTCTCGGACTTAGTATATTTAGGGGCGGTTGGATTACTAGACCCGCCGCGCCTCGAGGTGGCTAAGGCGATTGAATCGGCCCGTACGGCTGGTATTAAGGTCATCATGGCCACTGGCGATCATCCACTGACAGCCGTAGCCATTGGACGGCAGATCGGCTTAATCGGTGTGCCCAAGCTCGGAGAGGTAATTAATGGTTCTGAATTGGAAACGGCCGACGACGCGGTCTTTGATCAACTGGCGGGTCAGGCGATTATTTGCGCTCGTTTTACACCCACGATCAAACTAAAACTGGCCGCCGCCCTGCAACGCCGCGGCGAAATCGTGGCCATGACCGGCGATGGTGTTAATGACGCTCCAGCGTTGAAGCAGGCCGACGTGGGTATTTCTATGGCCATTACCGGTACCGAGGTGGCCCGGGAAGCCAGCGAAATTGTTTTAGCCGATGATAATTTTGCTTCGATCATCAACGCTATTGAGGAAGGACGGACGCAGTTTCGTAATGCCAGGCGAGCGGTTCTATTCTTAGTGACGACTAATTTGGCGGAAAGCGCGACCATTCTAATAACCATGATGTTAGGTTGGCCGCTACCACTGTTACCAACCCAAATCCTCTGGCTTAATCTGGTAACCGATGGTGTAACCGATGTGGCTTTAGCGGTTGAACCGTCGCACGAGGATGTATTGAAAACACCACCGCGTCCGGTCAAGGAACAAATCTTGAATCTGGAAATGTTGCCATTTTTGCTGATTAGCACAGTGGTTATGGCCATTTTAACGACCTTGTTTTTTTGGCTATTCTGGCCCACTGGTTTAGCTAAGGCGAGGACCGGAGCTTTCGCGGTTATGGCCTGGACGCAGTTGATGAATATGATCAGCCTCCGTTCTCTCAAAGGCTCGGTCTTCCATTTGGCTCCCAATCCGGCCATCACTGCTGCCCTGGTGGCCTCAGTCGCCTTGCTGCTTGCCGTTCTCTATACCCCTTGGCTAAAAAACATTTTTCAGTTTGTTTCCCTTTCCTTTTTGGAAATGTTGGTCATAGTTATTGCTTCCTCCACCGTGATTTGGGCCCTTGAGTTGTATAAATACTTGGCTGGCAAACCCTATAAAAATAAGGTACAATAACGGTTTGGTATGAAAACAGAAAACATCCGCAATATCGCCATCATCGCTCACGTCGACCACGGTAAAACGACTCTCGTTGATGGGCTGCTTAAACAGGCCAAGGTTTTCGCGTCGTACCAGGCAGAAATGCAACAGACCACGATCCTGGATTCCAACGCTCTGGAGCGTGAACGTGGGGTGACCATTTTGGCCAAAAATACGGCGGTCAACTGGAATGGCTATAAACTGAATATTCTTGATACTCCGGGCCACGCCGATTTTTCCGGCGAGGTTGAGCGAGTGCTAAACATGGCCGACGGTTGCTTGTTCTTAGTCGATGCCTCAGAAGGTGTGCTTTCCCAGACCCGTTACGTTCTATATTTGGCTCTGCAACAAAATTTAAAACCCATTGTGGTGATTAATAAAGTCGATCGCAAAGATCAGCGAATCGATGAAGTACGCGAGGAAATCTACGATTTATTTTTGGAGTTAGCAGTCCACGAAGACCAACTGAATTTTCCGGTTATTTACGCGATTGGCCGGGACGGAGTAGCCGGGACCAAATTAACTGAGAATCCGGATCACTCCTTTACCATCGCTGACAGTACTGACCTGACTCCCCTTTTTGAAACCATTGTGCGGGAAATTCCGGCACCCCGCGGTGAAGAATCAGGCGGTTTTCAGTTGCAGGTAACCAGCCTGGATTATGACGATTACAAAGGCAAATACATCATTGGTCGAATCCGTCGCGGTCAGGTGCACAAAGGTGACAGTCTGAGTATTTTACGGGAAGGTCAAAAAATTGCCCAGGCTCGAGTCGATTATCTGTTTACCTATCATGGTTTGGGAAAGCTGGAGGTAGAAGAGTCTAGCGTTGGCGACATCGTCGCCCTCACCGGTTTCGGCAAAGCCCACATTGGCGACACGATTACCGATCCGGCATTTCCCGATGCCTTGCCGCCATTATCGATCACCGAACCAACCGTCCAGATGCAGTTCGCGGTTTCAAACTCCCCTTTTGTCGGCAAAGACGGCAAATTCAGTACCTCTCGGCAAATTCAGGAGCGTCTGCAGAAAGAACTGGAAACCAACGTTGGTCTTCGCATTAATCCCGGGCCGACGGCCGATTCAATGGTTGTGGCCGGTCGTGGCGAGCTTCATCTTTCCATTCTGATTGAAATGATGCGACGGGAAGGTTACGAATTTTCGGTTTCTCGTCCTGAGGTGATCTTTAAGGAGATCGACAATCAAATCCGTGAACCGTTTGAACACGTTACAATTGAGGTACCTGAGGAATATGTGGGTGTGGTAACCACTACCATGGGTCAGCGCAAGGCGCAACTCATGAACATGGTGCCGCTGAAGACAGGTGTTCGTTTTGAATATGAAATTGCTACCCGTCATTTGATTGGTTACCGGAGTCAATTTTTGACTCATACTTCCGGAATGGGCGTGATCCATTCGTTGCTGCTCGGTTACCGGCCCAAGGGTGAAGAGATCCCCTGGATGCGCAATGGTGTCATCATAGCCTCGGAAAACGGTACGGCCCTGTCTTACGGGCTGCAGAAGGCGCAAGAACGGGGTATTACCTTCATTGCTCCTGGTACGGATGTTTATGCCGGCATGATCGTTGGACAAAACGCTAAGCAGGAAGACATTGTGATGAACGTTACCAGGGGTAAACAACTGACAAACGTTCGTTCGAATGCGGACATAGCCGTGAGAATGGCCCCGCCGGTCGTTTTTTCCTTGGAACAGTGCTTAAACTTCTTGGCTCCGGATGAATTGTTGGAAGTCACGCCACTTCACTTGCGCTTGCGCAAGCGTGACCTAAAAAAAGCTTCTTCCCATTAAATTATTTCATCTGTACGATGAATACATGCTTTCCGCAACCCTAGCCGGTAACAATTTGGTTGCTGTTTTTCTGGCCGCTGCTGCCAATTTAGCCTTAGGCTTTCTTTGGTATTCACCGTCGGCCTTTGGTCGGCCCTGGCAAAAATTAGCTCACGCCTCAGCCAAAAAAAGACCAACCAGGCCAATAATGTATTTATTTCCTCTGCTGACCGCTTTGGTGATGTCGGTCTTCTTATTAGAAATCATGGTGGCTTTTCAGATCAGTCACACGCTGGATGGAGCGGTGTTAGGCGCCTTCATAGGTGTGGGTTTTGTTTTGACTATCGGGGCTGTACAAGCTCTTTTTGAGAACCGCCCACTATCTCTTTACCTGATCAACTACGGCTATCATTTCCTTGGCTTAATGTTAATCGGCGCAGTGTTAGGAGCTTGGTTGTAGTATGGCCCAAAAAAAGAAATCTTTACCACAACGCACAATGGTACCACCAAAGAAAGTATTGGCACTAGATAATTATCGTCGCCATACCTTCTGGGAACGTTTAAGCAAGCTTTGGCGCGGCCGAACAGTGCGGTAATGGTGTATAATTCCCAAAACCAATGTTGCATCACGAGACAAAATTGGCGCGCCAGTTATTTCCCCCTGACTGTAAAAGGCCAGTGGCGGTAAATCATCGTCCAAGCAAGGATGATATTTCTCACCCGGCACAGAATTGGTTTACCCAAGTCGATTTTCCGGCCGAACTAATTGGTCAATTATTATCAACTGAGGCATGTTGGCGGCATCCCGGCTTTGCTGAGGTTGATCTTTACGCCTTGCCTTTCTCCGAGGTCAGAACCCAATTTCAAACTAGACTGAGCCCTCTATATGACGGTGCCAGTTTGTCACTCGATGGCATTCGTGGGACGGGATTTAACCGTCACGATGAGTATCACGTGAGCACTGTAGATCTGGTTTCCCAGCGGCTACTGGATTTGGCTGAGACCAGCTGGAACGCCATGGTTGAGCAAAAGACCAAGTTGCGGCGAATCGACGATGCCGCTCGAAAAAGAACCTTGATTGGAGTGTGGGGGCATGATCTTGGTAATCTCTTTAGTCGCGATCTGCACGCCCTAATTTCCCCGGACATCTTAGCTGCCCTCTATCCCCGATTGCTAAGCGACCCCCGGGCCTGGCGCCTAATTCGCCGCATTATCAAGTTGCACAACGAGCCAGTGGCGGAAGCTCTTCTGGCGGCTGACTTATGGAAAGAAAATCCTCAGGCTAACACCGAGGACCTACTATTGTTTTTGCGTGAGCATTTTGGTCCGGAAAGTTTGGCGGTGATCATTGCTGATAAGATTGATGTCGGTCCGCATCGGATCAGTCGCAAACCCCAAGATAAGCAGGGCCTGCTTGATCAACACCTGGAGCTCAACCTACTGGGCAGAACCACCGGGATTAACCTTTCAGCCGACGGAAAAGAGCTGAGCTGGGAATTGGCCTTTGATTTGCGGATTGATGAAGCCAAATCTGAACTACATCGTTTCTGTCGCCAGGGAAACCGGGGGCAGGGACGACGAGCGATGGTTTCACCGCAAACGCGGAAGTCATATTTACAAGCCGAATCGCCGCAGACATATTTTGAGAGCTGGCATCAAGAATTTTGGCGGATTAACTTCAAGCGAAATGTGTTGGCAATCAGGGCAATGTTCGCCTTGTTTCCGGAAGTTGAGATCGTCAAGGTTCGTTCTCTTGATGCCGAAAGGGGGGTGGAGAAATTGCTTTTCTTCCGTAAAACCTATCTTGACCAGGATTTTCAGACTGTCAGCGACGCATTGTTTTCCCCGATTAGTCGCTAGTTGGCTATTTTGCTTGTTCGGCTTTGGCGCTAGACCAGGAAGCTATTTCTGGAGTAATAATGGCCGTAAGTATGATTATCCCGCCAATTGCCGTATTGAGTGAAACGCTTTCATGTAACAACAGACCGCTGAGAATAATACCAAACAAGATCTCCGTCAACATAAGCAGGCTGGCTAATTGGGTATCCAGGTGTTTGAAACCAACGATCATTAAATATCCGGTAATCAGGAACATTACCACCATCAGGGAATTAGCAATCCAGATTGGCGAAAGAGTGGGCACAACCCAGGTCTCTTGGCAGACGATCGAGAGGATAAAGGTAATGACGAAAGAGATCACAAAATCGAGCCAGCTCAATTGCCAAGCAGAATAATGATCAGAAACCTTTTTGCTCAAGGTATTCCAAAAAGCAACTCCAAGTCCGCTGATGACGGCAGAAAAAAGAAAAATAATTTGACCTGGTCCGATACTGGCCGCATACAGAATCGTCAAGCCGATCAGGGAGAGGACCAAGCCTAGGGCTCGACCAAAAGTTAAACGTTCGCGGAAGATGGTTAAGCCAACAAGATAGCTGAAAATTGTGGCGCTGCCATAAAAGATAAAATACGCTAAGCCGATGGGTAGATAGAGGAAAGCAAAAAAACTGCCAAAAAAGGCGACCAACCCGGTCGCCGACCGACCGATAATCCAGGGCCAGTCTTTGGCTTGAATCTTTTTCCATTGTCGATTGAATATCAGGATTAGACCAACCACAACCAGGGCTCCCAGGTTACGAATCCAAGCCTGGAAGAATGGTGGAAAAGTGGTGCCGATGGTGCGGGTTAAAATACCGAAAAACCCATACAAAAAAGTTGCGCCCAGAATAGCTAAAATACCGGTGGCGGTGTTGTTTATTGATCGCACCTACCAATTGTATACCCCTAGCGCAGAATTTCATTAAAGGGAGAGCTGCTGGCACTATTCGGGTGAAGTAAATGTTTTTCTTTCATCAACCACAGTTGGCGTACCATCTGGCGGCCTTGCTCCGCCTCAGTTGCCAGACCCACATCAACCAAGTGATAAAGCGCTTGCAGGGCAAAGAGCGCATTGATTTGACCGGACGTATGGGGATTATCAAAAAATGTGCCGCAACTGGTGGTGCTTGCCAGAGCCGCTGCCTTTGCGCTAAGCAACGATTTTTCGTGGTTCGAGGCCCGGCCGCCAGGATTTTCTAAGTAACGGGAAAAGGAGGCGATCAGTTTATCGGGATAATTGGAACCTAGTTCCCTGCGAACGATGCCGGTAATGTAGCCATTGAGGTATGTAATCCGGCGTAGAAAGGTCCTTTCCAAGTTAAATCGCCGCGGCCACAATCGCAGGGATCGTGCCAGCGGCGCAGATCGCCATGTGGACAGCTCCAGGCGGTCCGGTTCCAGAGCCGCCCCTCGCCTGGGTCACTGACTGTCCGAATCACTTCGTTTACTGGCACCGCCACCACGCCTTTATCAGGAAGCGAGTGATAAAGCAGATGCTGTAAAAATGAATCTCCCTTATGACTGTGATGGCCGAAAGTTTCTCCATCCGTCCAGGCGATCAAGGTCTGATCGGTATCAAGTGACTGCATTGTTGGCAAAATATAATCATTGCGAAAGTCATCAGCGTTGTACTTGTCTTCAAAGGCCAGTTTTTTCGAGATCGATCGGTCAAAGGGAAGGGCGATGATTGACCGTGATCCCAGTCTAACACGGGTCGGTCGGTTGTCTGACCGTCGCCCATCCTGCCGCTGAATTTGCTCGGGAGCGCAAACAAAGGCTTGATAATACTCGGACAGAACATCGAGTGTTTCCCAGTCGAGGGCGGTTTCCGGCGGCCAAAAAACTTTCGGGGTAACCCCGGTAGTCCGACGAAAATCCTCGTATCCTGCCCCGATGAGAATTTCTTTGTCTTCACGGGACAAATCTGGCAGAATTGGGTGCAAATAAGGCTCCCCCACCCCGCGCTCTCTGAGATTTTGATTAATTTTACGGGCGTGTTGGGTGTTTAAGCGATGAAGATCGTGGCGAAGATTGCCAAAAATATCGAAAGAAGCGAGGGAAAGAATATTTTTCTCCACCAAAAGTCGATAGCATTCGTTATAAATGCGCTTGGTCCAATCAATGCCCTGTGGATCGGTTGGACGGTCCTTAAGTTCGGCATGGAAAGAACAGCGGGGCGGTTGGTATAAGTGCAGACCGAGGACGACTTCTCGTGCAGACATTTATCCTGAAGATATGATAAGTCTGACAAAGATATAATATCGTTACGTAATAAAACGTTCTCGTCGGCGAAGTTCGAACCAGATATCGTCTTGGTCAAAGTTTTTTTCCAGACGTAGATTTTTTGGCAGACCGGAAAAGATGGCGATGTGGATCTGATCGTCTTCCAGAGTGTGAAATTCTTCTTCCAGGCCGATTTCTTTTAGTACTCGCTGGGCATGAGGATAGTCCATTTTCTTGACCGAGAGGAGGTAGGGTTTGTTTTTCAAGCCGAGCCGGTATTCAAGATAAGCCAAGGGTTCAGTCAGCAGTAGCAAAAATGTGCCGGCAATGACCGGCAAGTAGAACTCAGTGCCGATGCCAATTCCCAAGGCAGCGGAGTACCAGATCATGGCTGCCGTGGTAACGCCAATTACCCGCTCGCTGGATTTTAAGATCACACCACCACCAAGGAAGCCGATGCCGGCGACAATCTGGGCGGTCAAACGCATCGGGTCGGTGGCAAAACCCAACCAAGAACCCGCATGAAGGGAGATACTAGTTAACAGGGTTGACGCCACACAAATCAGAATTTGGGTTCGAAGGCCGGCCGGACGATTACTCAATTCCCGGTTTAATCCAACCAAACCGCCAACGACAAACGCGATGACCAAGTTAATGACAATGCGCCACTGCAAATCCATTAATTCAGTATATCAGTCCAAATGCGGGGTTTGATTCCAATGGCGAATTTTCCAACCCTCAGGCAGAAAATCATAAAGGGCATAACTAGTATTCTGCGTGGGAAAAATTTTATCCATGTCTCGGTAATGCTCGACGGCGCGTTCGCCATGGATAATTACTGCCGCGGTCATGCGGATAAAGCCTCCATGAGAAACCGCCAGCAAGGTCTGTTCCGGGCGTGACTCGAGTTGCCGCAAAAACGAATCGGCCCGGTCCTTCAGTTCCCAGAGTTTTTCTTCATTCGAATAACGCCAGTGTGGGTCCGCAGTATGATCGATCATGAGCTGTTTTATCCGCAAGACCTCCGGATCATCGGTATGACGACCCCGGACTTCGCTGGGTGTGCGCAGCTCCGCGAGTAGATCGAGAGTCTCGACTGGCTGGTCCAGTTGCGAACCTACGATCTCGGCGGTCTCCTGAGCTCGGGTGAAAGGACTGGCCTGAATGGCTTCAATCGGAAATTGACGCAGGTGCCGACCAACCAACGCGGCCTGCTCTCTTCCCTGAGGAGAAAGCGGGGTTTCAGGATGCTGATGGGTATTCTTAGCGTTAAGTTCCGATTCGCCATGACGTAGCAGAAAAAGTTGCATGAAAGCGTATTGTATCAAGCCGATTTGCTAACAATCACCTTAAGCCGATCAGCCGAGTAGATAAACTGAAAACGCACTGGCTGTTCCTGATTGTTGGTAATGTATAAGTTATTGCGCGCCCCGGATCCGGGAACGCTTTTGATCGTGTAGATCGATACGCCGTATTCTTTTGGCACCGCCGGAATTTCGGCAATATCATGTTTTTTGGTTACCTCAACGTCTAGTCCGGCGTCCTGAGCCGCCCAGTTGAGCAGGGAAGCCAGATGGCAGACGCCGTCACCATAAAGAAAACCGTCAGAGACGAAACCTTCGTCGGCACTAAAGTGGGCCGCAGTCGTCAGTTGAACTGAGTCCGCATATTCCGGCAAGACGTGGTCATGGTAAGCAAAAGTTTGCTGTGGCAATAAAGTCACCGAAAACTCGGTCGGCTGATTGGCTTGCGACCAGTCAATATCCTGTTTCTCGTTCACCGCTTTTTGGAAATAGGCCAAGTTCAACCAGATGTTTTTACGAAATACCTCGTTTACACCGAGATCTTGGTGCCGGTCAGTCAGGGAAAATTGTCGCTCCGCCAAGATTGTTTCGACCGATGGCGAGACGGTCCTGGTTCCAACCGACTCAACCGGTCGAATGGACGGCGTTGAGAAAAACAAGGCGATCAGCAGCGAGATCAAGAACATTAGTTTCACTTTTGTGGGTGAAATTATAGCATAATATAGGACAAAATAACCATTGACGTTCGCTATTTTTTCCCATCATAATGAAAACATGAAATTAAAACGTCGATTTGAGTGGTGGTTAACCAAAATTGCCTTGGTGAGTGTTGTTTTCACCGCCGGCAGCGTGTTGCTATTCCAAGCTTTCCACTACTCGTTTCATTCCCAGGATCCGATCAGCCTGGCTGGATTAGTGGGCGATTATGATCAAGCGCAGGCGGTTGGGGAATTTCACGGGGCCCAGGTGCGATCAGCCGAAGTACCAACCATCGACTTGGCTTCTTCAATCAATGCCGCCGAAAAGCGAATTGAAGTTGATCTAACTAACCAGCGCTTGTATGCCTTTGAGGGTGATCAGAAAGTATATGACTTTCTGATTTCTTCCGGCAAGTGGGGGCGAACACCGACAGGAACTTTTCACATCTGGGGTAAGTTTCGCTATACCAAGATGTCCGGGGGTAGCAAGGCTTTGCACACTTACTATTATCTTCCCAATGTGCCATTCGTCATGTTTTTTAGTAACGAAGAAATTGCGGCGTCACGCGGTTTTAGTCTCCACGGCACCTATTGGCACGATAATTTCGGCCAACCAATGAGCCATGGTTGTGTCAATATGAAGACGGAGGAGGCCGAGCTGATTTATTATTGGAGTCAACCGACGGCCGGGGATACCAACTCGACCCGGTCGACCCAGTATGATCCAGGTACGCCGATTACTATTTACGGCACGGCGCCGCAGACCTAAGGAGAGTTTATGGCCACGATTCAAGAATCACTGAACCTGGCTGGCAAGGTGGCGGTAGTTACCGGCGGGGCTAAGGGCATTGGTTTGGGGATAGTTACCCGTCTGGCCGAAGCGGGCGCCAAAGTGGTGATTGCCAATCGTGGCACTGATGGGAATGAGGTCGCTACCCAATTACAAGCCAAGGGCTGGTCTGTTGTGGCGGTCACGACCGACGTCTCAATTGAAGAGAGTGTTCGGAATTTAATCAACCAGACGATTGGACAATTCGGTACGATTGATATTTTGGTGAATAATGCTGGTATTTACCCGACGATTCCAGTTATGAAGATGACCTTGGCTGACTGGCAACAGGTTCAAACGATTAACTTGCAGGGCGTTTTTCTAACGACCAAATATGCTGCCGAAGCAATGATTAAGGCCGGGCGGGGTGGCAAAATTATCAATATCACTTCGGTCGATGCCCTTCACCCCTCCTCGGTCGGGCTGGCTCACTATGATGCTTCCAAGCATGGCGTCTGGGGTTTTACCAAAAACGTGGCTTTGGAACTGGCCCCGCATAAAATCTGGGTTAACGCCATCGCGCCTGGAGGCATTCTCACTCCTGGTGTTCAAGGGAATATGCAGGGTGAAGCGGGAAAAAAGATTTTAGACGCGTTTGCGGCCAAGATTCCAATGCAAAGACTGGGGGATCCGGACGAAATCGGTAAAGTCGCGTTATTCTTGGCCTCTGATCTTTCGTCTTACATGACCGGTTCACAGATCGTGGTTGACGGCGGTGTGCTGCTGTCTTAGATTCGATAATTATCGGTTATAATCTAGATTTAATGACCGAGAAGCTGAAGCGTCGAGATTTTTTAGATCTTTCGTGGAAAGTAGTGGCAACCTTGGCTCTGAGCCAAGTTTTTGAATCTCAAACAACGGCCGAGTCAATCCGCTCGGGTTGCCTGGGTCTATCTGAAGTAAGATTAGATCGAGCCGAGCAGTCGTTGAGTTTTTCTAGTGCCGCACGATTGGCTCGGGCGGCGGAAAAGTATTATCAAGCTTTGGCGCCGCTGCCAGAAGCTGAGCAAACCGTTGAGCAGCAAGCGGATTTCTGGTTTAAGTATTGGCGGCGCTATTTTGCCGATCAAGGTTGGTTTCTTCCAGAAAGAATTCCTATTGAGATTCGCTATTACCAAGCTCAATTTTCCGGTTTAAGTCATCGCTGTCGACCGCCGATTGTTCTGGGAGTGCCGGTCGGGCCAACTTGCCGATCAACAGTTGAATTTTTTCCAACGCTGATTGCTCATGAGCTATCGCATCTTTGGCAAGTTAATCAGTGTTCATCCCAAAATATCGAGGCGATCGAGACTGCTGCCGTGCTTAATTCCTGGTCGATTCAAGCGGATTCTATACTCAGCGAAAACTCTCCGGCCAGAAAACTCCAGTTGCAGCGTAGCTTATGGCATGAATTATCAGCCAGGGGGTATGATGCCGCTGCCATGGCCTGGCTAAGGGAAGAGCGTCCGGAAAAAGAGTTGCTGGCTCTAACCCGTCAGTCACGAATTATTGATCAGACTTGGCTACAGCAGTACCTTGCCTTTGCCGATCAGCTGGATAAATATTCGACCCAGGCAGCAGGTACAGAGTTCGCCGACTTCACCACGCGTTGGCGGAGCAAAGAGTTAGATTCCTGTTTGGCGTCAAGGTATGCCGAGAAACCATGGTTTAAAATAATCGATGCCTGTCAAAATGGCAAAACTAGCATTTCTGGGTTAATTCCGACCAAAACCATTGACGTGGCTACATTAATCAACTTAATTGACTAGTTTTAATCGGGCTCGTATTCGGTATAGGTTTTCTCGAAGATATCATTATCGACGATGCCCAAGCCATCCTGAAATATCACTAGCCTGTCACCCGCTTTGCCGGAGTAAGTTCCCCCGTCCTTACGCACGATGCTGAACACCCGGTCCATTTTCTTGACCAAAACTGGAATGGTGGTCCGGTAATTAGACCAGGTATCATCGATAGCCGAATCGAGTACTTTAGTTTCTTTCATAAAATCGGCTCGGATTGGATATTCTTCTCCATGTGGTCCAACCGCTAAGTAGTCTCCAACCCGGAAGGTAGAGTCCCCTTCCAAAGTTTTAACTGTACCGTTTCGTTCTATAAAATCTGCCTCAGTTAATTTCCGCGCCTTGGTAAGTGCGCTCTTACGATACGGGGTAAATTCACTAAGCGTGAGATCTTTTAGTTCGAGTGGTTTGGATTGTGCGTCTTGAGTTTCGAGCGGCTCATCATTGGAAGGTTGAATGCCATGGTATTCCATATATTGCCTCAATGCTAACTCGATCAGGTCAGGAAAATCAAGGGGGGGGGTGGAGTCGAGTTCGTTAACCGCATATATTTGGTCAATCAACTCGCCGATCATTCTTCCAGCGTCATAGTCTGATTCGTAAAATTCACTAATTAGCCGATGCAGATCGGTCAGCGGATCAGCGGAATCAGCAAAAAAGCCTAGTTCCTTGATGCCTTGGCTGAATGCCTCACTGTAGGTTTGAACCAAATCGCGCTCAATTCCGGAGTGAATCTGTTCCATTTTTGTATCAATCGATGCGGATTCTTTTTCCATGGGCCGATTATAAACCAATTTGACAGTCGATTTGTTATTGCCCTCTCGCTGCTCAGGCTTTACTACGGTTACGGTTATAAAATAGCTTCTCACATTCAAGGGAATCAAGTTTTACGATAAGATGATACATAATGCGACTTAGATTTCGCGGATTAGTTGTGCTTGTGGTAGTGGTTTTATCAACCATTCTTTTAGCCGTATCAGTTATCCCCATCTCCAGGCTAGTTAGTCAGACTAGCTTTGAGATCCGCAACCGAGCCGCTGGCGGGCAGTGTACTGGAGCTCCCAATAACAATGCTGATTGTGCCCGTGTCGCCGGTGGATATATTGGCGCCTGTGGTGGCCGAAGTCAAGCCAACTGTAATGCTCTCTCGGTCTGTGGTTGTACTTGGCAGGAAGATGCTCCAGTGAGTCTAGCGGGTGGCGGAACAGCACCGACGGTTGGTGGTTCGGGAGGGAGTACTACTGGCGATAAATGCGATAGTAAGTCAGCTTCAACCTGCGTGGGCAAGACGCCTCCGGGTTATCACTTAGTGGGCAGCGATTGTTTTCAATGTGCCTATACCCAGAAGCCAAGTTGTTCCCGTAACTATGCGCACCCCAGCCGCTGTGCCGGCACCGGAGGCGGAACCATTCCTCCAGGTGGTGTTTGTCGCCCTGGCGACTACGAGTCCTGTATTGGCGGTGGTCAAATGAGCCGGTCTTGTGGTTCCGATGGCCAGTGGAAAGTAGTTAGAGATACAGTTTGCGGGGCGACGCCCGCTTGTTTGCAAATAGGAGATTGTATTACGGGGAAAACCTGCATCTATTATGAGGGTTCCCTTCAGCCGGTTGGCGCCAGCTGCAAAGCGGGAGGGGGTATTATTCGTTGCGGTGACAACGAGTGCAACGGAATGGAGTGGTGCGGCAGTTGTCCCAAGGACTGCGGTGTCTGCAAGAGTACGTCCCAGGTTTGTTGTGAAAATAAGGACGGAACTTACAAGTACCGATTGCAGAGCGATTGCCAAGAGAGTGGTGGGAAATCAACTACATTGGTTACTCGCTGCGCTATTGCCGCCAGTAGAACTTGTTATCTAACCACTGATGGTTGTACGACCAAGTCGATCGAAAATTGTGCTAAATCCCCTTCCTTTGATTCACTTGGTTCGTGTATGCAAAATATTTCTGAGCGCGTGGCTTTACTTGAGGAATCAGAGCAGCCGGCGTTACCAATAGGAAATTGTTATCGCGGTGACGGCTGTGATGCGACCGTTCCCCGCTATCTAAATTGCCCAGTTGGTTCCTATGAGTCTCCAGAAGCCTGCAAACAAGCCACTTGGGTATTTTGTGCTCAGGGGACGGCACCTTGTGTTTACCGCCTGGCACCAAGCACCTGCCCCAATCCGTTTACTTCCTCACAGGCTTGTCTTAATTCAATCCAGGCGGCCGAATTGGCCGAAAAACAGCAGCGCGCTGAGGAAAGAAGATCCTGCTTTGATATCAATAATGGTTGTGAACGAACCCCGCCCATGTATTCTTGCGATGAAACAACATTCTTTTCGGACCAAGCTACCTGTCAAGTTCGTTACACTAAACGACAAGTTCTCAAGAAATGCTATAACATCAATCAGAGCTGTAGTTTAACCAATCAATATACCTGCACACTTTCTTCCGGTCTTTATGATGACCCCGACGTTTGTGCCCAAGTTTTGCGGGACCGGCAGATTTCCCAAGCCAAAGAGGCAGCGCAAATCACTTGCTATGATCTTAATCGCAACTGTCAGGACACTACTGAGCGGTACAGTTGTACTAATTCCCTGGGTTTGTACCGCTATCCTACCGACTGTAAAAATGCCCAAAAATTGCGTGAGGAGCAACAAACACCAGCTGCTCCGGTAATACCACCTTCAGCCCAAGCGCTGGTGACGCCGGTAATTGGCGGTATCACCTCGCCTTACGGAACGGGCTATGAGATCGTGGAAGATGAAGCGCCAATCTGTTCGGAGTTGGGGGTCAATCAGTACAGTAAGCGTGGTGGGCCGTGCGCTGCTTGTACCGGGAATCCCAACACGCCTACTGGCGTGGGTTATTACTGTCCAGGCGGATATGAGGACATTAGTAAGGGAGACACGTGTAATTGTCAGATTTCGACCGAATTGCAGCAAATTGTCAGTGGTCAACCACTGGCTGGTGGGGTGACTGTGCCGTTAACACCTGAACCGGTGTGGAATGATTGGTTGGGTGACTTGGCTGGCGGCCTGGCAACCGGGATTTGGGAAGCACCACTCATGCCCGGGGCGTTTCTTGACGCGGCGAGTATCGCCCTTGGTGAGGGCGATACGGAATTTCGTTTAGAACGCGCCTTAGGAAGGTACGTTTCTCAATCTTCGGAACAGTACGAAATTCGGCGGGCCTCAGCGATCTATTCTTTTGAGGAAGCCAGTACCCCGGAGGAGTTTGCGGCGGGGTTGTCGATTACGGTTTTCCCGAGCATTGGGCGGGCGGCGATTGCTTGCGAGGGAGTATCTAGTGTGGGAGAAATTAGTGGGGAATGTGCCGAGGCGACGGTGGTCACGGTGCTGGAGGGAACGGAGTTGGCGATTGCTGGGAAAGGGGTGGCTAGTTTGGTGAGACAGGCGATCCCGAGTGTTGGTACCGGGGGTCTAGTGGAACCAGGGTACGGTAGCGCGATTCTGGAAGATCCGCTTTCGACTTGGGGAAGCCAGGTCGAGATTGTTGCGGCACAAACTCCCGTTGAAACCTGGAATATGTCACTTTCAAAAACAGATCCATCCTTCGGTAGCGCCGTTTCCGGTGTTTTGGAACAACGCGCCGAAATGTCGGCGGGTGGAGTGGCCGTAGTTACCGATCCGCTCGATGAACTTGACTTTCTTAGCTCCGTTGTTGCTGAGCAGTATCCAGGAAGTGCTGCTGCTACCGGGGTTGCGAAGGAAATAGCGGAATCAGGCCAGGTGCCAATCGGTTCATATTTTGAACAAGGGGGAATTACCTGTTACCAACGTGCCTGTTTGCTTCAGGCAACAGCAGCTGAACAAGGAATACCCACCACTATAGTTTCCTTTCGACATGAAACAGAGGGTATTGCTAGCTTTGGCGAGGTTGGTATGAGCCTACAACCAGGTGGTCACTCAGTGGTTCGTTACACCAATCCGGTTACCGGTCTTTCAACCATCTATGATCCGGTTTCCTATATTGCTCAGTCCGGAAGTCGTCTTCCGTTTCCGGCTCTTCCAGAGAGTCAATATTTTGGCGCCTATACGAATCCAACTATTGCCTATGAACAGACATTTTTCACACCGGCAAATCCAATTGGAAGTGCTGCGGAAAGCGAGGTGGCCAGTCAGTTGATCGAATAGGTCTGGAAATTAGCAGGTTCTGAGTACTATACTTAAAAAAGGAGCATCACTATGGACAATACAACTTCCAGCTGGCAGCGCATACTTGTGACGATACTGGTTCTCATGGGCCTACTGTATCTCTACAACTTCGTCACCAATCGATCCGCTTACGTTCGCCAGATTACCGTTGTCGGTAACGGTTCAAAGATTGTTGCCGCCAAAGAAGCTAAGATTACTTTTACCGTATCCGTGACTAACAGTGATCGCACTCAGGCTTTTTTGGGTGGCGAGGAGCGATATTTGATCGTGAGCTCAGGCTTAGCCACCTATAATCCGACCGAAGTCCGAACCATCACCCCACAAATAGTCCAAGACACGCAGGGTCGTTATCAGTACGTGGCTGGAGCGCAGATCACTATTGCGGACGTAGCTAAAGTTAAAGATTTGGCGACGTTTTTGGCTCAAAACGGAGCAACCGTGGCTCAGGTGAGATACGTCAGTGACAACGAAGATCAAATCGAAAAAGAAGTGCAGGAATTGGCGATCGCCGATGCCAAGAAAAAAGCGGCGGATATTGCCGGACCGGCCGGCGCTAAAATCGGCGATGTCTTATCAATTGCCGAGCAAGGATCTAATGCTCAAACCGGCAGCGCCGTGACCCAGGTGAATACGATTGTTGGCCCCAATGCTGGCAACGATATTGAAATAATTTCGGCCATTTCCGTGGTCTTTGCTTTACGACCGAGATTTATTTTCTTTTAACGGTTGATTTGGGGTTCAAATTCGCCAGCAAACCAAACATAATACACCACCGGAATAAAGAACAGCATAATTATTCCCGAGAAAGTTAGTCCGGAAATAATCGCTCCGCCCAAACCGCGCCAAAGTGGATCGCTGACGGTAATTGGCAACAGACCGATAAAGTTGGTGATCGAGCTGAAGATGATTGGCTCTAACCGGGAGCTGGCCCCGTCAGCAATCGCCTCCCGGAAAGGAATGCCAATCTCAATGTTGGCGTTGATTTTGTCGACGATCAAAATTGAGTTTTTCACCACGATGCCGAAAAGAGCTAGTACGCCGATTAGGGCCGGAAAAGAAATCGGCGTTCCAGTCAGGGCAAATAGAACAAAGACCCCAGAGACCGCCAACGGTATGACTAGCATCACGATTAGTGCTTTGCGGAAGCTATGCAACTGAATCACCATCGTGGCCGCGATCAACACGGCAGCGATGGCCATTGCTTGGATCATGGAGTTGATACTTTTTTGGTTTTCTTCGTTGACGCCGCCAGTTTTCCAGTGGTATCCGGACGGCAAGGCTAATGGACCAGACGCAAAAGTTTCCAGTTGTTTACCAAGTACCGGAGCGGTGTATCCCGGACCAACTCCGGCGGTGATGGTTAAAGATCGCTGTCCGTCTTCCCGTTCGATTTTGGTCGGACTGGCAGACAACTGCAGGCTGCCTAAAGCTAATAGCGGGATTGGTTGGTTGTCTTTGTTCAGAATGGCCAATCCAGCCAGACTTTCGGGAGTTAGGGCCTCAGCGGATAAGCGGATCACAATTTCTTTTTTCTCGTCGCCGGAAAACCTTTTGTCGCTCACTTTCATTCCGGATAGATAAGTTCGCAACCAGGACCCGACTTGGCCGACCGACATTTCGGCGGCGGCTAATTTATTCTGATCGGGAATAAAGACCAGTTGGCTGGCGCCAGGCTCGACAGATTTATCGGCATCCACCGCACCCTCAAGCTGCTGGAGATATTTCACCAATTCGTCGCCTTTTTGCTCGAGCACGTTTAGCTCTGGTCCGAATAGAGTGATCTGCAAAGCTGAACCGGTAGGCGGTCCGCTTTCGGCTTCACTGACCACGACTTTACCGCTGGGATAATTTTTAAACTGCTGACGTAAATCCTGGGCAATTTTGAGGGAGGTGCGCTTCCGTTCTTCCAGCGGCGGCAGCTTGATCGAAAATCGGGCCTTATTGGTTTCGCCGCCAGAAATTGAAGTGATAAAACTGTTTTCTACCGGCGAACCAACTTCCGCGATCACATACTCTGCCTCAGGAATTTGACGTAATTGATCCAGTAAGTGGGCGGCTTCAACCGAAGTTGTTTTAAGATTAGTCCCAGTCGGCAATTCTAATCCAACATACAGCTGCTCTTGGTCGGCCGCCGGAAAAAATTCGTTTTTAACAAAACCAAGTGGCACTAGTAGATAGGAAAAAATAGAGAAGACTACGACGGAGAAGATGGTTTTACGCCGATTCATCTGAGAAGATAGGATTTGGGTTAAAAGGAGCTGGTATTGGTTAACCACGCCCTTGATGGAAAAGAAACCAACCTGCAAATGACTGGCCAGTTGCTTAATCGGTTTTGAATATCGACGTTGAAAGTGGGACAGATCTTTCTGGCCGCGATCGACAACTGACTCCCACGTCAAGCGGGCAACGACTATGAATAATCCAACGGCGGCGATAACCAGTAGGGCCATTTGATTTCCCCAAAGGAAACGCGCCAAAATGCCGATGACGATCAGAGCCCCTGCCAAACGCAATAACCACCGCACGCGGTTCGGGACCTCCGGCTTGAGAATCAGTACCATCAGGGGAATTGTGACCAACAGCGCGATGGCGGTTGAGCCAACCAAAGCAATGGTGACGACAATCGGAATCGACTTGATAAATTCGCCGATGATGCCGGAAGTGATTAACATCGGCACAAAACTCCAGACGTTGGTCAGGTTTGAAGTCAGTGTCGGCGTGATGAAATCTCGCCAGACCAGAAGCCCGGTTTGGGCAGGGGTGAATTTTTTCGTTTGGTAATAGTCGGACATGGCGCTAATCATCACGATCACGTCGTCCACGATCATCCCTTGCGCTAAAAGCAAGCTAAATAAAGTCAAAAAGTTCAGGGAATAACCCAGCGCATAAACGGCACCAAAGGAAAATAGAAACGAAATGGGGATGACCAGTGAAGCGATGGTTGCCTGGCGTAGACCTAAAAATAGGAGTAACGTGCCAAACACCAAAGCAATGGAGGTAAAAAAGTCGTTAAACAGTTCATCGAATTGTTTTTGAATTAACTCGTCGTAATCAACCACAGTTTTAAGGGAAAAACGATCGTCATATTTTTTCGTTACTTCTTGCGCGGCTTTCTTAGCGGCCGCAGCGGCCTTATCCAGATTGGCACCGGTTTGTTTGAACACGGAAAATGAGACCGACCTTTGCCCGGAAAGAGAATGATCGCCATAATAGGCTTTAGCTTGGTTGGGGGCACTGCGCTCCATTACGGTGGCGATTTCCCCCAAAGTATAGGTTTGGTGGTCCACGGTAATTTGCACCTGCCGCAATTGATCCACCGTATTGATCACCGGATTGAGCGTCACCCCATGGTTGGAACCATTGCCACTCACGATACCAGCCGGATAGCTGGTGATTTCACTATTGATCGTTCGAGCCAGGATACTGGGGTCCAAGCCAATTTGGGTGATCAGTTCCGGTTTCATCAAGATTTGAAATTCTTGAGTTTCCAGGCCGGTGACACTGGCCCGGCTAATCACGCTTTCATCCTCAAGTCGGTCCTGCAGCTCTTCCGCAAACCGGGCCAGCGTGGCCATATCGGCGTCGGAGGTAATGGTAAAGGTCCAGACAGGGAAGTTTTCAAAATCCAGATCGATTACGTGCGGGTCCAAAGCATTTTGTGGCAGATTTACCGTGTCGACTGCCGACTGCACTTCGTCCCGCGCTTCCTTAGGATCAACGCTTGATTTAAATTCCACCACGACAAACGAAGTGTTATCGGAGGAAGTTGAGGTGAGCCGATCGATATGGTCGACGCCCTTAATGGCGTCTTCCAAGGGAACGGATACTAGTTGTTCGACGTCCTCGGCGTTAGCCCCGGGCAAGATCGTCGAGACAAAAATGTAGGGAATTTCGACTTCCGGATTGGTGCGACGGGGTAAATTGATATAACCAAATACGCCCCATACTATGATCGAGATGATCAGTAAGAACATTAAGCGAACGTTCAACACGTAGCGCGCCACGAATGATTGTGCCAGCTTGGGATCAAAGTGCAAGCGCTGCAGATAGGCGGATAACTTGGGTGGTTGGGCCATGCGCAGTTACTTTCTAATCACCTGATCGCCGCTGACGACTGTACGGTCCAAAATAATCTCTGCTCCGGCGGACAGACCGTCCTCAATCTGCACGAAACTGCCAAAGACCGGACCGAGTTTAACCGGCCGGCTGACTACCGTCCCCTGCCCGTTTTCGCCCTCTAAGATAAAGACGTAGGCTTGGTCTTGAGTTTGAAAAATGCTATCCAGTGGCAGATATGGGGTGCTGGCTAAGGAATCGGAGTAACCGACCGCAATTTCCACGTTAACGTATTCTTGGTTGGCTAACTGTTCGGCGAAGCGGTCAAGCTGGCACCAAGTGATGGCGAACAAATTGCCGTCGGTGGGTTCGGTGGCCACGTATTGCGGGATTTGTTCAATTGTTCCACTGGGTAGATAAATTTTGCTCACTTCCAAGCGGCTGACTTTTTTGGCGACGTCGCCGCTAACCAGGGCGACCGCTTTCATGGTTTGTTGACTGCCGACCAAAGTCATCAAGGGCATACCTGGCTGAACCATTTGGCCAGGTTTAACGAAAACTCGCTCAACTGTACCGGCAAAAGGGGCTTGCGGATAGTAAATGGCCTCGCTTACGCGCGCCAGTTTTAAGTTAAGTTCAGAAATTTCGAGTGACAGCCGCAATCCTTTTTCTTCCAGGGCTAAACCTTTCAAGCTGATTTCCCGACCCAAATCGGATAGCCGATTCACCGGCTGGTCGGCATTGGTCGAGTAATCAAGATTGGCGACGGCGTCCTTTAGGCCATTAACCGCTGATAGGGCCTGGGCTTTTTGTTGCTTGGTGGAAAGAATCAGAGCGTCATTGGCTGGCAGAGAGGATTCCAGGGTTTGTAAATTAGTGCTGATAGTGTCGAGAATATTTTCATTCAGCGCTAATTGGTCGCGCGTTCGGTCCAGGCTATTTTTCGATAAGTTTCGCAACTGATCTGCATTGCCATCGGTTTTTTCGGCCAACTCGCGGCGCTTAGCGATTATATCTAGCTGCGACTGTAGGTTATCTTGATTGTTTTGGTAGCTCTTTTCGGCGATTTGCCGTTGCAGACCAGCCGCATTAGCGCCACCGTACGTGCTGGATAAGTTAACCAGAACCTGACCACTGCGCACTGAATTGCCTTCGTACGCTTTGATTTCCCGCACTACGCCGCTGGTTTGCGCGACCACGGTGATGACGCCGGACTTTTCGATTTTGGCTTGAACGGTGATGGTTGGATTTTGGCCAACCTGATAGGTCGGGACAGATTTAGGGTTGCTAACGATCTCTTTGTCCTCTTTTTTGGGAGCACCGAGGAGGCGGACCACGATCAGCACCACCAGCAACACGGCTAATGAACCAAAAAAACTAACCATCGGCCAACGCTTAATTAATCGGGCAAATCTTTTCCAGCTGGAGTGAGTCTGTGCACTGGCGCTTTTCCAAACAGTAGTGACTCGTTTGAATAGTTGAGGGTTCGATGTCATATTTTCTTTATAGATTTATTTTATTGAGAATTCCGAGGGCCATTTTTACTTCGCTTTCGATTAGGCAGGGTCCGTATTGCATTTCACATTTGCTTTGAATTTCGTTTACCACCTGCTGCCAATGCTTCTGACCAGTGGTGGTCAATTTAACTATTTTTTCCCGACTGTCCTGGCTCTTAATGGTTTTGACCAAGCCTTCAGCTTCCAAGCGGATTATCTTTTGGCTCATGGCTGATGGTTTAATGTGCAATCTTTCGGCCAGTTGGGAAACCGAAGCCGATTGGTCGCGTAAAAAGATCAGTACAACCAGATCGTTGAAATGGTCGGCGTTTTGCACTTTAATCAATGATTTGAGTTTCCGGGCGAGCAAATAGATCCGCAAAAATAAATCAATATGAGATGCAAAGATTGGGGTAGATTGCGAGCTATCCATAATAGTGCGATCCTCTTTGCTAGATTTAGATCGCGAAGGGTGGATAGTACGATAACCGTAATAAACTGTCAAGAGACTTGTCTAGCTAGCTGGTTAGCTTTGACTCGCGTTTGATTGTTTTCCAATGATAGAGATAGAGCGGTATACCAACCAAGATCATTGAAAGTGAGGTTGAAAGTTGGCGCTTACGCTGATTAGATTGTTCAATTTCATTCCGTTGTTTCATTTCTTCCGACGAAATAGCGTTTTTTCCGTCAAGTATCGCTGGTTCCGCATAGTAAGAATACTCCGAAACTTTAAAAACGTAGGTTTTTAGTCCTAGATCGATTAGCTGAACACTACCAATAACGGTAATGAGCAGGCCAACAAACGAAAAAAGATAGAGATAGAGAAGCCGCAAATTAAATTTCATGTGGATAGTTTAGCAAATTTACTTTTCTTGCGATAGGGTAAGCCAGATATTGGCTGGCTGGACGAAATTCGATCCTGCTTCTCTATTAATTAACCGAAACTGAAAAGCCAAAAGTTTCGATCAGCTTGGTTACGGTGCTGAGTCTTGGATCACCTTGCTCGGTTAATGAGTTATACAAGCTGCTTCTATCTAGAGAAGTAGCTTTAGAAATCTTACTCATACCTTTGATTTTGGCAATGTCACCTAATGCTCTGGCAATAAGCTTGCTATCACCAGTTTCAAAAGAAGCATTGAGATAGGCTTTAATATCTTCACTTGTTTTTAAATAGTCACTGGCATTATATTTTGTTATTTTCATATTTATCCCTTCATATCCTTCTTTATTTCCGCAGCCAAGTCTTTTGCTTTTTGAATATCAACTTGTTGAGTCGATTTGTTTCCACCACAGAGCAAAATAATTATGTCTAGATTATGGTTCATAAAATAAAGTCGATAGCCCGGACCATAAGCGATCTTCTTTTCATGAACGCTATCGTCTATGTATTTTGATTTTCCCAGTTTTGCCTCAATCAAGCGGTTGATATGAACCTGAATAATGGCTTTTGCTTTTCTGTCTTTAAGTTTTCTCAGCCACTTATCGAAAATATCGGTTTTCAGGACCTCAATGCACACATTGTAGGTCATAACCTACAACACGTCAATAAAGAATAGTTCTTCCTAGTGAACACACAACAAGCTCGTTTTGTGAGGGATGGACATTAATGGGTGGTAAACGGGACTCGAACCCGCGACCTCCGCCTCCACAGGGCGGCGCTCTAACCAACTGAGCTATTACCACCAACGTACTCGAAAGTACTCCGATATTATAACCCATATCTGGGCTAATCGATAACTTCGAAAACTACGCTCTCAAACCTTGATCGCCGGCCAACCGCCGGATAACGCTCCGCCTCATATTCCGGATAGTAAAGAATAATTGTCTTCTCCCCTTTTCCGTACTCCAGCAGCCATTTTTCCCGGTATTCTGGTTTTGGTTCGATCCGGTAACTGTCGGCCGGCGGATGGCCAGCCAGCCAGAGAAGATATTGGTAATGGTCGTCGGCCGCGTCATAGACGTCCAAGTGGCCGCGGTAGATAAAAGTGTAGGGTTGATTGTTGGCCAAGGCGATAATCTGGCCGGCTACTCTCTGATGATCAAGACGAGTTAATTGTTGATTGCCGAAGACATACCGCTGGGCCTGACCAGCAAGAAATAATCCCAGGACGATCAGTAGTATTAAGGACAGTTTCGGCAATCGGCGCTGTAGTGGTTCGAGTCCCAAGGCAATCAGTAAGGCCGGTAGTGGAAAGAGCAGGGCGAGCGAATGGGCACCGGAGACGTGTTTTAGCAAAAATGCCAGTGATCCGAGAATTAACCAAATTATGAACAATCGAGCCGGCTTCGACTGGCTCCGCTGGTGGAATAAACTTTCTAGCCCGATAAAGGCCAAGGTGAGCAGGGTGGCGGCTATGCCTACCGAATATGGGGTGGTTAGATCGCGCCAATTTTGGCTGAGGTAAGTAGGGTCGGTCAGGGGGCCGCTGATTGACCGCTGCATAGTTAAAGCCAGAATTACTAACCCACCAATGGCTAAGGCCAATTTTTGGCGGGCAGGAGCAATTTGCGGGTTGCCTAGATAGTGGGCGGCGACGGTGATGGGCAGTAGTACGATGGCGGAGAAATTCAGTTGAACGGCGAGCAATATGAGGGCTAATGAAATCCAACACCAACGCCGCCGCCCAGACTCAAGCCAATGGAGAGTTGCTCCGAACCATAAGAGGGTGAAAAACGGCAAAGGGCCGGGCTCAATGGCGATCCGGCTCTGGGCAATGGCCAATGGTGAAAGGGCATACAGCAGGCCGGCGGTGAGGGCAATGGTTGGAGTCCAGCGGAGGCTGATCAAAAGAAAGAGCAGAATCGCCGTCAGAATACCTAAACTAGCGACCAATACCGCCGGCCCAATCGGGTCAAAATGGGAAAACCAGAGGGCGATCGCGGAGAGGTAATAATAGAATGGCCCCAGATGGAAGTTGGGAATACTGGTCAATGGACCGTCCAGTAACCAGTGGCCCAGCAGAATATTTCGACCGGCTAGCATGGCGCGACCTTGGTCGGTGGCAAACGCCATTAGTTCCGGCAAGCGGTAGAAGCGAAAATAACCGGCTAAACTGGCGATAATCGAGCAACCAAGAACGAGCAGTGGAAAATTGGGCAGCTTAGTGTCGTTTTTGACTAGGCTCATTTGTTATTGGCGATGGCCAAAATCTTCTCCAGTGCTGGCTGGGTGTCTTGCAATGATCCTTTTAGGTTGATGACAATCTGTGTCTGACGGTAAGAACGGCGGAGCTTAACGTTGGCGGCGGTGCCCAGAGCGCGGTGAAGCAGCTCTTGCCAGCGATCGATGTCTTTCGAAACCATAATGGGTGGACGGTGCTCAACTCGTTTTTCACCGTCCTGATCACGGAAGCGCCGGGCCAGTTCCTCGGCCCGTCGCACAGAGGCGTTTTCTTTGAGCACCACTTTGTATGCGTCGATCACGCTTTTTGGATTAGTGATCGCTTGGAGCGCCCTCGCATGTCCTTCCGAAATCAGGCCGCTCAGCAGCCCGTCCTTGAGAGCATCCGGAAGTTGCAGGAGCTTGATCGAGTTGGAGACGTAGGATGGGGACTTTCCGATTCGTTCCGAAATCTGGCCGGCGTTGAGACCGAATTCGCTGCCCAAGCGGTTAAGGGCATGGGCGCGCTCCAAACAGTTTAGATCAGATCGCTGCAGGTTTTCAACGATGGACATTTCCAACATGCCCCGCGGTGAAGTTTTTTTCACGACCGCCGGAATGGTGGCCAGCCCGGCTTTCTGCGAGGCGCGCCAGCGCCGTTCACCGGCAATAATTTGGTACCCTGCCGGCGTATGAGCAATGACAATCGGTTCCAAAACTCCGTGAATCTTGATGGAGTCAACCAAGTCTTGCAGCTCTTCCGGCTGAATGTGTTTGCGCGGTTGGTGTGGATTGGGTTGAATTAAGCTGATCTCTAACTCTTGAATAAAGGACTTGGTTTGGTCTGCCATGGCACGGTTATAACAAACTTCCTCTCTTTTCACAAGCAGTTTGGGAATTTCACGAGTATACTAGGCTTATGAACGAACCAAATTCCGTGAAACTAGCGGCTTATCTCGCCCACGCCGGCATTGCTGCTCGGCGCCGAAGTGAAGAGCTTATCCTGCAAGGTCTCATCAAGGTGAACGATCGTGTGGAAATAAACGTGGCCACCAGGATTGTTCCCGGTAGAGACCGGATCGAATATCAAGGCAAAGTGGTTAATCCGGAGGGTGAAAAAATCTTGTTGGCGCTCAATAAACCGCGCGGCGTGGTTTCAACGGTTTCCGATCCGCAAGGTAAGCGGACGGTAGTCGATTTTGTTCCGTCCGAGTTCCGACACCTGCGCCTCTATCCGGTAGGCCGTTTGGATGAAGATTCGGAAGGCTTAATCTTGCTCACGAACGATGGCGTCTTGGCTCAGCACATTACTCATCCCAAATATGAGGTAGAAAAAATCTACGAGGTGACGATTGGTGGTCGCCTTAGCGAGCCGGAATTGGATCGCATTCGTCGCGGCGTGCCCCTGAAAGATGGTTTAACCAAGCCAGCAGAAGTCGAGGTGTTGCGGGATGGCACGGATCAGCAGCTGGTGGAAATTCGGTTGCACGAAGGGCGCTACCATGAAATTCGGCGAATCATGAAAGCGCTTAATCACGAGGTTATTCGTTTGGTACGACAAAATATTGGACCCTATTCTTTGGCGGACCTCAAATCAGGTCAGGTGCGACGGGAAAAAATTCTTCCTCTGAAGGTTTAACCTTCCAGAGGTAACTTTTTAGAGGGTTTGACCTTGATGGAAATCTTCTCTGGAAGGTTAAACCTTCTCGGGGAGAACGTTGATTACGGTGCGGCCGTGCCGTTTAGTGAAGTTAACTAAGCCGGAAATCATAGAAAAAATAGTAAAGTCGCGACCCAAGCCGACATTTTTACCAACGTGATATTTGGTGCCTTTTTGGCGGATCAGAACTTGACCGGTCGAAACGGTTTGACCGCCGTAGCGCTTGACGCCCAGGCGCTTGCCCCGACGTTGGTGGTGTTGATGGGCGGCTGAGCCACCTGCTTTGACGTGTGCCATAGAGCGAGAATTATACCATAATTATTTTTTACGGAAAACGTAGACGTTGCGTTGGGTGATGGCTTCCGGCCGGCCGGCGCGGAAAGGTCCGGCAATGGCAATGAAACCGAGGCTCTCGGCATCACGCAATAGGCTGCTCACGGTAATTTCTTGACGACCGATCTGGTAGGACGGGAGCAAGATGGCGACTTGACCACCGGCGGGCAGCAGGCGGTTAAAAGCCCGAAAAGCGCCGCGATACATTTTTTCCAAGCCGCGCACAATACCGGGAACGGCAGCCGGTTGAGGATTTAGTTTGCCCAAGAATGGTTCGGTGACAATCACGGTTGGCATTTGAGAGAAATGATTGGATTTCAAATTTTCCACCGGGCTAACAATGGCTTCCGAACTGAACTGCTCGATAATTTGATCTTGCCACCAAGACAGGTTAGTTTTGGTTTGGGCAATGGCCTCCGGAGACAGGTCCGCGCCAAGTACGAACGGAACGTCCATCATGGTGGCCTCGATTAAAATTGTTCCGGCACCGCAAAAGGGATCCAGCACGATTTGTTGGCGAGGGTCGGCGACACCAATGGCCAAATTCAACATCATGCGAGCAATCTTGGGCTGAAGCAAGCCACGTTTGATATCGCGTTCTGGCTTGCCAACATCGCGTAAAGTCCAGGAGTTAACATCCTGCACCGACTCGGTCAGAGCAATCTCAATTCCCTCCCCAGACTGGCGGACAATAATCTCCAACGCTTTGCTGGATTTTAGTAGTGCCGCGTTGGCACCAGAACGCGGGGCGTCTTTATATCCGATTTTTTGCCCTTCCCGAACCAAGATGTGCTTGAGTTCCTCGGCGGCAATAACCGGCAGATGATCGCGTCCCAGTTCGGCGATCACGAAGCGCTTGGGCTGCTTGGTACGAAGAATTTCTAAAATGGCTTCCTGAACTTGATCTTGTTGACCCAAACTCAGAGTAGTTTCCACCCGGGCAATCTTGAAGGTGCCGCCGAGCGACTCTTGGAGCGAGGCGGCATCAAGGGTCTCGGTTGAAACGCGAGCCAGAGTGGGAGCAGCCAATTCCGCTGCCGGCAGTTGAAACCGCGCCAGAACCACTTGTAGTTCAGCCAAGCATAAATCGGTCGTTTGACCAAGGAAAAACCAATAGGAGGCCATGAGATCAGTCTAACATTATGCCGAAATCTTTTCGACGCGCAGGACCGTCTGTTCTTGACGGTGGCCTTGGGTGCGGCGATAACGGGATTTGGCTTTATACTTAAAGACACGGATTTTTTCACCGCGCTGGTCAGAAACTTTCTTGAGAGCGACGGTCGCATTTTCCACCAGAGGAGAGCCAACCTTCAGCTCTTTGTCCTGACGAACCAAGAGGACGTCGGTAACGTCCAGGGAATCGGAATCCTGACGATCAACCACGATCGTGTCCCCTTCTGAGACGCGATGCTGTTGGCCGGCTAGTTTAATGATGGCGTAGGTCATAATTACTTTCGAATTACTAAGATCAATATTGTATCACAAAAACTTTGGAAGTGAATATTAGAGACAAGGGTTCATCCACTTATTTTTTCCCGGGTCGGGCAATAGTGTTAATTTGAATCGACGGCACATTTTCGAGATCCTGTGGTTCCCCATGTTTGGATTTGCCATAAGCGGCGAGTTTGCGGTTAATTAGAAGAACGCTGGTGACTTTGCCCTGTTCGTCCGGAAGTAGAACCCGAACCGTGCCGATATCTTCACCAAATGTCAGTCCAGCTTTTTTCAGATACCCCTCGCTGGTGAGTTGAACAAGTTGTTCTAGAAATTCCAGCGGTAGAGAAATCAAATCCTGCACAACCTCGTGTTCTTTTCCTAAGTTGGCGGCAATAAAGGGCTTAATTCCACTCTTCTCCTGCCACTGACGAAACATGACGGTTTTAATGGCAAAAATTACGTTACGGGCCAGATCTTCAGGATCGAAGAGTGTGCCGGGTCCATAAAACCGGAGCAGTAGTTTTTCCTGGGGTGTATTAATTTCTTTTGCGACCAAAAGATCGTGCCAGAGCTTAGTACCGGAGGCTTGGTGAAGGCCAACAGCCACGCCACCGGTCGCGAGTAGTTTGGCAATAACCCGCAACGCCTGACGGCGGTCAAATAATTTTGGATTTTCATCTGGATTTAGTCGCCCGTAGATCTTTTCTGCCAACGCCGGAGTTTGACTGAGAAATAGTAGTAATATCGCCTGTTTGAACTCTTCGCGATCTTCCTCAGGATATTGTCTCCGACGCTCATCTCTAAAGCGCCGTTCCTCCTCTAGCTCCAGAATGGCAACATCGCCGAGGGCGATCGGCAGTTGTTGTTCCATTACTGCCGCCATGAGTTTTTTATCCTTGGCCTTAATCACCTCAGACAACAGTTCGTTATCGGGTACTGTATAGATCGTCTTCGGGGTACCATCAGGATTTGAGCCAACGAGATTAAACTCCACAAAGATTCCAGTGGCTTTCTGATGAATGGTTTCTGTTAATTTCTGGCCGTGCTGCTCAAATAAAAACTGGTAGGGGTTGCCGGCAAAATCGGCGGTATAACCACGTTCAACGGACCGCAACTCGGAACCAACAATAACTCCAGCACCGGCGAGTCCGGCACCGCGTAAAAAGGAGCGTCGAGAAAGCTGTGACATGATTCCAGTATATCTTAGTCAATAACTTCGATCGGTTCGGGATTGCTTCGACGAAGGGATTCAATTATTCCCAATGATAGAGCCGAAGCCAGGAGCGAGCTGCCACCCAGTGAAAAGAATGGCAGAGTCACCCCGGTGATCGGCGCGATTCCCAAGTTCATGCCGATGTTGATAAACGACTGCAGCAGAAGCATGGTTAACAATCCAGCGCCAGTTGAAAGTTTTTCTCCAGGCGGTAATCGACCTAGTTGCCAAGCCACCCAAAAAAGTAAGCTGGCGTAAAGACCAATGAGTCCCAGCGTGCCGACGAGTCCCGTTTCTTCAGCGTAAGTGGCGAAAAGAAAATCCGTCTGGCGTTCAGGTAGAAAGCGAAGGTGGGATTGGGCGCCCTTACCGAAGCCGGTTCCCCACCAACCGCCAGCGCCGACGGCAATGATGGCTTGCTGGGCGTTATAACCAGAGCCAAGGCGATCGTCGGTTGGGTTAAGAAAAGTCATGATCCGTTCGCGCTGGTAGGGTTTAAAAAGTAGGGTCCAGGTTAGCGCGGCGGCGGCGAGAGAAAAGATCAGGAGCCAGGTAATGTGCCGCCGCCGCGCGCCGGACAACAAGTAGATTAACGCCACGCCCGATGAAATTATTACCGCCGTCCCAAAATCGGGTTGCAGAAGTATCAAGACTAGCGGCGCGGCGGCCAGGAGTGAGAAAGAGACCAGGTTTTTCCAGCGCCCCATCGGCCGCCGCGCCGCCTCTACGGCCAACAGTAAAATCAGAGCCGGTTTTATAAACTCGGAGGGCTGCAAGCGGTAAGTACCAATTCGCAACCAGCTGACCGAGCCATTGGTAGCCCGTCCAATGATGAGAGTCAGAATCAGCAACGCGGTAATGCCCAGGTATCCCACCCAGCGCCAGCGACGCAACCAAAAGAAGTTGACCTGGCTGATCAGCCAATAGGCGGCTAAAGCGGTTAGAAAGAACAATAGTTGATTCAAACCATAAGTCAGGTCGATGCTCCGGAGAGTCGTTACCGAAAGAAGACCAAAGAGAATAATCAGAGCTGGCAGAAAACTTGACCGGGGACGCATATCACTCAACTAGCAGAGATAGCGGTCCTCTGCTAATTGACACCGCCCTGGTTTTTTGCTTGATATATTCATCAAATTCCTCTGGCCACTCCGGAAGAGTCAGTTGAATTCCGGCAAGGAGTGGAATGTTTTGCGCGGCCCGCAGTTGCTGCACGGAACGGATTATCTCCCGCGCTTGCCCTTCGCGCTCCAGCGCCGGCGTGAGCTTGATATCGAGCGCGACTTGAATCGAGGTTTGAGCCTCGACCGTTTGCCAGTTCACCTGTTTGACGTTGAGTTCCTGCTGGGCAATTTCGATAATCCCGGGAGACGGGATCGGTTGATTAGAGGACACCGAGACGCTCGCCAAAGGTTGCCGGACTTTAAGGCCGGCCAGCTTGCGCTGGGCGTGAGCCTGTTCGACGACCGGGCGGATGGCGGCCATCGCTTTCAGGGTTGACTCGTCGGCCAATACCGTTTGAGTTTCCGGCCAGGAATCCAAGTGTACCGAATCGAATTTAGGTTCCAAATACTGGTAAGTCAGCTCGCTGAGGAAAGGCGTGATCGGGGCGGACAGCTTGGCCAATTCCCGCAGGACAAAACCAGATGTATTCCACCCCTCCCGATCGTTATCCAAGCGTAGGCGGTCGCGAGACTGGCGGAGATACCAAGTGGACAGTTCACCCACGAAAGCGATCAACGCCCGGGAAGCCGTGACCAGGTCATAGGATTCCAAGGCCCGGCTCATCTCGGCCTTGGTATTTTCCAGCAGCGCTAAAATCCAGCGGTCCATGACGTGCTCCGGCTGGGGAGGAGTCAGTTTCCAGTCTTCAGGCCGGTACTGCTGGAAGAAAACAAAGACGTTCCACCAGATATTCAGCACTCGTTGGCGGATTTGGGTGACGTCATGGGGCGAGAAATTCAGGTTTTCGGCTTTGGCGACCGGACTGGCCATCAGATAGAGGCGGAAAGCATCAGCGCCGTCGCGGTTGAGCAGTTCCATCGGATCGGCGTAGTTCTTTTTGGACTTGCTCATCTTGGCGCCATCCGCCGCCTGAACCACGCCGGTGTTATGGGCGTTCAGGAAGGCCGGTCCGCCGAACAGACCGACGGACAGGACGTGCATGGTATAGAACCAGGCGCGGGTTTGGTTGATGTATTCGGAAATAAATTGGGCCGGATAACTTTGCTCGAATTGGCTTTTATTCTCAAAGGGATAATGGCGGGAGGCAAAGGGCATACTGCTTGACTCCACCCAGCAGTCAAAAACTTCCTTGATGCGCTGGCCTTTAAGTTGGCGTTCGTCATCGACCCAGACCTCGATTTCATCGACAAATTCGCGGTGAATGTCCGCCAGGCCGTCGACTTGTTCCGGGTGAACGGCCCACTCCCGCAGTTCCGCCACCGAACCGATGATCCTTTGTCGGCCATTTTCCGCCCGCCAAACCGGCATCGGCGTGCCCCAGTAACGGGAGCGCGAAATGTTCCAGTCCGGAGCCGACTCGATGCCCTTGGCAAAGCGGCCATGTTTCAGATAGGACGGATACCAGTTGATCTTTTCGTTTTCCGCCAACAAACGCTCTTTGAGTTTTTGGACCGCCACGAACCAGGATGGCAACGGTGCGTAATAAAGCTTAGTACCGCAGCGGTAGCAGGTCGCCACGCTGTGTTGGTGTGGCTCCTGGCGGTAAACCAGTCCCCGCTCCTGCAGATCGGCGTCGATCAGCGGATTGGCGTCAGTGATTTTCATCCCGACCCAAACCTGGTTTCGGACCGATTCATCCAGGCGGCCCTCGTCGTCGACGTAATCGTAAAGCGGAACGTCATTGGCCTGCATGACCCGGTAATCGTCCTCGCCATAAACGGCCAAGGTGACCACGCCGGTACCGCCTTCAGAGGTGACAAAGGAATCACCGACAATCGAGTAGGCTTTCAGACGCTGCGCGTCGCTCAGCTCGGCAAAATCAAAATGCGGTTCGTATTTGGGATAACGCTTAATGAGCTCCGTACCGGAAAACTTTTCGAGAATCTGGTATGTCGGCTCGGCCAACAGGTGCTCGAGTCGCGCTTCGGCCACAACGTAAAACTCCGCGCCTTGTTTCACCCGGACGTAAGTCAGTTCCGGATTGACGGCCAAAGCCATGGTGCCGATCTTGGTCCAGGGCGTGGTCGACCAGGCTAACAGATAGGTGTTTTCAGCGACCTTAAACTTGTAGGTCGTTCCCGGCTCGATAACATCGACATAACTGTTATCCATGGCAATCTCGAAGTTTGAAACCGGGGTGGCACAGCGCGGACAGTACAAAATCACCTTGCGACCCTCATAGACCAGATTTTTTTCGTAAAGTTCTTTAAAGGCCCACCAGACCGACTCCATGTAGGTGAAATCCATGGTCTTGTAGCTGTTTTTGAAATCCACCCAGCGGCCGATGCGGCGGATGATGACTTCCCAAGTGGCGTCGAACTCGGCGATCGCCGCCCGGCAGGCATTGTTAAAGTTGGCCACGCCTAAACGTTCGATTCCCCGTTTGCCATCCTTGATGCCCAAGTCTTTTTCGATCATGTTTTCGATCGGCAGACCATGGCAGTCCCAGCCCCACTGGCGTTCCACGCGGTAGCCTTTCATGGTCCAGTAGCGCGGCACCACGTCCTTGGTAACGCTGCCCAGTAAATTGCCGTAGTGCGGCGAGCCGGTGACAAAGGGCGGGCCGTCATAGAAAACGTAGGGTCGGCTTTCCGGCCGTTCGGAGATGGAGCGGGAGAAAGCTTGAATTTCGTCCCAGTAAGGCAGGACCTTTTCTTCCAAGTCGGGCAGATTATAACGCTGAGAAAAATCGAGTTTCTCCATCATAGGATGAGAGAATTATAACGCAATCGAGGGCTTTTTATATTAGAACGATAAAATGAGCTGAACCATTACAGCTCCGGTTCTATCTAGCATCGTTCGATTGAACCTTCTCGTCGTGTTATCGAGTCCTTGTAGATGGATCTCATTTCGTTTGTCGATAATATATTTAATGGATTGATGCATTCTTTTTGTTATTAGTCCAGTTCTAACACAAAAATTATTTACCGAGTTGAAATTTGAGCGAGTTGTGAGCTGAAAATCCCTTTCCTCTAATTCACAGAGTACTAACTCTTTTGCAGTGCCGAGCGTACTATTTGGAAGCACATGAAGCATTTTATGATCTCCGGCGAGCTGGCGGTAGATCGTGATGTCGTCGGCGTCGATGAAGTCGCCGATCCGCACCTCGGCGGTGATCGCCTGCGTCGCCTCGTTGACGCCGCCGTCGGTCGCCATATGCGAGTGGCAGTCGATAATGCCCGGCGTGATCTGTCGGCCGGCGGCATCGATGACCGTTGCCCCCTCGGGAATCGACACGTCCTTGCCCACGGCAAAAATCTTTCCCTCGCCGACGACCAGCGTTCCGCCTTCGATGATTCCCGCCGGCCCGCACGTCCAGATCGTCGCATTCTTGAACGCGACCAGCTTTAGCTGCTCCGGCGGCGCCGCCCGGCCAAAGTCGCCGAGCGGATGATTCACTGCAAAGAGAGCCGCCGCTTCCGGTTTGTCCGCCTCTTCTTGGCCTCATCATCCTTCTCCCCCTCGCCCTCTCTCCCGCTCTCCCCCTCCTTCTCTTTCCCCTTCGCTGCCTTGGCTCCCTTCTGTTCATCCGCCCGCTTCAGTTCTTCCGCGGAGAGCTTCGCCGTCCGAGTCGCCGCTCAGCCGTTCGCTCGTTCCGTCGGCCCAGATGACGCTTCCCAACAGAGATAGTTTGTCCCCGTCGCCCGAAACCGTGGCCGATGGCGCGGGCCGGACCCTCTTTGCACGAGCGACTTGCCGTCCAAGCGGAAGCTGAGCTGTGCGTCGCTGAGGCTGA
>CAVVNJ010000001.1:0-115997 GCA_963749595.1 Candidatus Woesebacteria bacterium | reverse complement strand
AGAAACTTAACTAAAGTTCATTGGGGCGCCTTGTGTGCTTTTGTTTTTGCTTTTTTCATCGTACTAAGTGTCGCCGCTAATGTCTTTTTTTACGTCCAGTTAAAAGTTAATCAACAAAAATATCTAGTCTATACTCACTCCAACGATGCGCTGCACGACCTATTCAAGGAACATGCCTCTCTCCTAACCCTAAGTCTGTTTAGTCGAAGTGACGTCGAGTCTCAAGCATCAGCCCAAGCTTTGGAAAATAATGCCACGGCTATTTCCCTGTGGTTGGGTGAACATTACGACGAAAAAATCCGCTATGAGTTCCAAACGATGTGGCGAATGCAAACGGCTGCCTTTATGGCCTATGCTCAGGCGGCCAGCCAAAAGGATAATGGTGAAAAAGCCAAGCAGCTGAAGCCAATCAGCGCCTTCCCAACGATTTTCAGTGATTTTTTTACGAAAGTCGATCCTAAGGTGGATCCAGTGGGACTAAAAAGTCTGGCTGCCTTGTATGTTAGTCGGACCAAAACCATGATTGATACCTATTCGGTGGGCGACTACACCACTTTTTTCCGGCAACAGGCGGACTACTGGCAGATCATGAATAGTATCGCGGCCTTAATCCAGGGTGAGGATCCGTAATGCGCCGGCCCAAGATTTCCTTCCGTTTGAAACCTTTCCCTCGTAAATTACTGCCCGCATTACAGTATCGCGAGAAGTTGTTTTTAGCCGTAATCGTTGGGTTGGTCGGGGTAGCCTTAACAGCGGCGGTGGTTCTGGCGGCAACCTCATCTTTCTTCATCAGTAATTCCTCCACGACTTTGGCAACGTCCAGCATGACCCAGAAGCGGCTAGTTAGGACTTCGGATGGGACGCTGCACTCTTTTGTTCAAACGGGCACCCAAACTACTCTGTGTGACAGCGTGGCCAAATCTGGCTTGATTTGGTTTTATTCGACCGATGCTGGTGCTAGCTGGACCTGTGGCGCACAGTTGTCGAGCGATACCACCAATCTGATGTACGCTTCCGCCACGGTCGATGTGTCGGACAACGTTTATTTGATCTACTCGGCCGGCAACGGTGGGGCGAGCACGGCCTACGGAACTTTTTATCGTAAACTTACTAAGGGTGAGGGGGCGGTCTGGGCAACGGGCGATGCTCGAACAGTGATTGCAGGATCATCAAGCGTAGGATACAGTTTTGCGGTAATCGAGAATGACGGCACCCGAACCTGGGTGGCCACTCGCTATTTTGATGGTGCCAACTACCAAGTTTCGGTTTATTACTCCAACGATCTTTCCGATAACCCGACGTGGACCATTTCTCAAGCCAGCCTGAATACGCCAGGAAACAATAACGGCCTACACTATCCGTCAATTGTTCGTTTTGGGACTAAGATTGGCGTGGTTTACCAGTCACAGTTTCCCCAGGCCTATCTCCGCTGGCGGGTGCGTGATGACGCCGACGGACTAACCAGTTGGTCACCGGAAAATATTGTGACCACCACAATTGGTACCTCGGCTCGCTTTAACGCGATCTCTGACGCCAACGGCAATGTTTACTTAGTGCTCGTTTCTGGGGCGAGTGTGGTTTTTAATTATTGGAACGGCTCGGTTTGGTCACCTAACGCCATCGTTTCCTCAGCTGGCCTTGGTTCTGGCGCGGCCTCGTTATCCACCGATGGGACCAACGTCTGGGTGTTCTATCAGGAAACGACGGGTTTAACCAGTGGATTATCCGGCAATAGTAAGTTGGTTTATAAGCGTGGTTGGCTACCCTACACTACGAACGACTTTGAGCTCACTGCCACTAAGGCAGTACCTTACCAAGACGTTTTCGACAAATACTGGAAATATACCGCTAGCGGCGATACCTATACTGACGATACTGCCGATCTTAGTAACGTCACCTCGGCCGACTCATCTTTCCCTTCAGCCATTGGTGATATGGCCTATTTCGGCAAGCTGCAGCCTTTTGATTCGATCTCTTGGTCGCTTTCCACGGCCGGTGTCGGCGGCGCAGTGACCTGGAAATATTGGAATGGCTCTGATTGGAATTCCTCAATTGTCTTTACTACCGGGACCGCTTCCGGTTTTACGGCCGCCGCGGGTTGGGGAGCCTTTACCGCACCCTCGGACTGGCAGCCGACAATTGTTAACAGCGAGGGTACGCCCTACTATTATCTTCGAGCGGAAGTAACTAGCGCCATCACGACTCCGCCTGTTGGTATTCAGGCGGCAGCGATTCCCAATTTAAATTTAAACTACTTTCTGTCTGCCCCGGTGGCAAACACAATTTATGGTTTTTGGGCGGAAAATAGTGCCTCACCAGTGAAAGTCCGTAGCGCTTCTGTTACCGTTTCTGCTGGGACACCCAATGACGCTGCCGCCAGTGATATTGCTCCCTATACTTTGGCTTATGCTTCCAGCAATTTAGCCACCCAACCATCCACTGAGCGGCATTTAGTTCGCACGTCCGACGGGACGCTCCACGCTTTCGTCAACAGTGGAAACGTATCGGCATGCGGTAGTCAAACCACCAATAATGGTTTGGGTATCAACTGGATTTATTCCACAGATTCTGGCCAAAACTGGACCTGCGGCGGGCAAATCTTTCTGGACAACACGACCAGCAACTTCCAATTTTTTCCGTCGGCAGCCGTTGATACCGCTGACAATATTTATGTCACCTACTCGGTAGCGGTGAACGGAGCCAGCGGCGCATATAACGTCTACTACCGGAAGCTAACCAAAGGAGAGGGTTCAACCTGGACTTTGGAGGCGGCCCAGACGGTGCTGACCAGTTCCGGAACGGAGGGGTACAGTTTTTCCGTGATCGAGGCGGAAAATACCGATCGGCTCTGGTTAGCCACCCGTTATTTTGATGGCCTCAACTACGTGGTCAAAGTGTATTATTCCAGCAACCAGTCTGCGGCTCCGACTTGGACGGTATCTTCCAGCGCTTTTGATTTAGCCAACAACAGCGGCACCCATGTTCCAGCGATAGTGCGTTTCAATAACCGGATTGGCGTCATTTATAGCAGTCAGAACAGTGTGAACTACAACAACGTTGCTGGCCAAATTGGTTTGCGCTGGCGTTTCCGCCAAGATGGGGATGCTTTAACCAGTTGGTCCAACGATTCCATCGCTGAAGTAACGACGAATGGTTCCAATAGCTTCACTGCGGTTTCTGACGGGACCAACGTTTATGTGGCCTACAACCCGGATAACGCCGCCATTTACCTCAATTATTGGGACGGAGTCACCTGGCAACCGAGCATCACTGTTACTGCGGCCAATACCGTGGCGGCTAACAATTTTATTGCGCTTTCCACTGATGGGGCTCAGGTCTGGGTTTTTTATAACGCTATTGCGGGCTTAAGTACCACTTTGCCTGGTAATCGTAATATTGTTTATAGGCGCTGTGTCTTTGCCGGGGCGGTTTGCGATGCCGCCGTGAACGTAGTGGGTCAATATAATATTTTTGACAAATATTGGAGTTATGTTTCCAGTGTCCATTCCGACAAAACCACCGCAGCCGGCAATACCACTGCGGCGGACGCGACCCTTTTCACTGGGGTTGGTGATATGGCTTATTTTGGTAAGCTGCAGAAATACGATTCGATTTCGTGGTCTCTGTCGACCAATGGTATCGGCGGCCAATTGGTCTGGGAGTATTGGAACGGCTCAGCCTGGAAAGAACTGACTAAATTTATTGGCGTGTCCAACGGCACATTTTTGAATAACGGTTATTTAAGTTTTATTGCTCCCGGCGATTGGCAAACCACTAATGTCGGCAATGAGGCCACTCCCTATTATTATGTTCGCGCCCGGGTGGTTACCGCCTACTCCACCCCGCCGGTCGGCACCCAATTCGTGGCCCTCTCCCAAACCAACTTTGGTAGTTTCTTACCGATGCCGATCTCGGGCAATATTTACGGACTTTGGACCGAAAACTCCACCGCTCAGGCTAAGGTTAGATTTGGGTCCCTAGAAGTGTCGGCGGTGACTTCCAGCACGAGTAATGCCGAGATTGATCCGCCGGTGGTGGGCTACTCCACGCTGGCCAACGCCAGCTGGGCGCCAACTATGCGCAAGTTAGTCCGGACGTCCGATGGTACGCTGCACGCTTTTATTCAGGCTCACAACCGTTTAGCTTGTGGCAATCAGACGGGCAACAACAATAACGGACTGATGTGGATTTACTCGACCGACGAAGGGGCAACCTGGACCTGCGGGGCTCAGTTAAGTAATGATCTGACCAACGTCATGTATGCCTCAGCAACGGTTGATGGCAACGATAACATCTATGTGGTCTACTCCGTGGTGACTGAGGGTTCAAACTTGGCTAACAGTACTTACTACCGCAAAATGACTAAACAAGGTGGCGCCAACTGGAGTCTTGGTAACGCCCAGATCGCCTTGGACGCCAGTTCGGGTTTGATTGGTTATTCCTATTCGGTGGTTGAGGTGGAAGGAACTAGTCGGTTATGGTTAGCCACCCGTTATTTTGATGGCAGCAACTACCAGGTTTCGGTTTATTACTCCAACAATCTTTCTACCAGTCCCACCTGGACCTTGTCACAAACCTCGTTAGATACGCCTAATGGAGCGACAACGAAGCATTTTCCAGCTTTGGTTCGTTTTGGCACTAAGGTTGGCGTAATCTACAGCGTGGGCTACGCCACTACCACGCAAACCCGTTGGCGTTGGCGGAACGATGCTGATGAGTTGACGGCGTGGTCGGGCGAAGCGACGGTAGGCACCGATCAAGTTACTGCGGCTTATTACAGCGCGGTGGGCGATTCTTCCGGGAGGGTATATTACGCCTCCAATAATAGCTCGGTGACCTACTTTAGTTATTGGAATGGCACGGCCTGGTCCGCGACCACAACAGTGAATACCACCGCCAGTACCGTCTCCGGTTTGGTAAGTCTGGTGACGGATGGCTATAACGTCTGGGTAATTTTTGGCGACTCCCTTGGCTTCACCGGGTTTACTGGGGGTCAGCAGGGCTACCATCGGTTGGCATACAAAAAAGGCATTCCACCCTATACCGCCAGCGAGTTTGACGTTGTGGCGACGCCACTAATCTCCTATCACGGCATTTTTGACAAATACTGGAGTTATGTTTCAGGTGGTTATTTGGACGACACTACTGATGCCGGCAGCATCGGTGGTAGCGACCTGCAGATGGTTAGTGCCGTTAACGATATTGCATATTTTGGCAAATTGCAAAAATTTGACACCGTTAACTGGCAAACTCCAACGGCCGGAGTTGGCGGTGTGGTGGTGTGGGAATATTGGAACGGTTCAGCTTGGGCCGGAATATCCAGTATCCAATCGCAAAGCAATGGCAACTTTGTCAGCGCCCGGGGTTACGTTAGTTTTACCCCACCCACCAACTGGGCGACCACGCCGGTCAATGATGAGGGGACGCCGTACTATTATGTTCGCGCCCGGGTGGTTACCGCCTACTCCACCCCGCCGGTCGGCACTCAGGCTGATAATATGCCGCGTTCCTACGCCAGTAGTTTTCTGCCTAATCCCGTATCCGGAAAACTGTACGGTCTGTGGAGTGAAAATATTGGTGTTGCGCCAATGAAAGTTCGTTTCAACTCAACTGACGTTACAACTACTACTGCCAACGCTGCGACTTACGCCGAATTAAAACCCAATTTAACTTCCTCTTCCTGGTATTCCGGCGGAACCGTTGGAGTGGCTAATGCTACTCGTTACTCCACCCAGCGGAAGATGGTAAAGACTTCTGATGGCACGCTCCACGCCTTTATTCAAGCCTCTACCAGCGTCCCCTGCGCCGGGTCGAATGGTCTCAATAATACGGCCGGCTTAATCTGGATCTACTCCACCGATTCTGGCCAAAACTGGACCTGCGGCGGGCAGGTTTCCAACGATCTGACCAACTTGATGTATGCCTCAGCCACAGTTGACGCCAGTGATAATATCTATTTGGTTTACTCCACCGACACTGCTACCATCAACGCTTTCTATGGGGTTTTCTACCGCAAATTGACGAAAGGTGCCGGCAGTACCTGGACCCTTGGCGCAGCCCAGACGGTGGCGAGCGGTGGTACGTTGGATGGTTACAGTTTTGCCGTGATCGAGGTTGAGGGTGACACTCGCTTATGGGTAGCCGCGCGGTATTACGACAATAACAACTATCAAGTTTCGGTCTTTAATTCCAGTGATTTGTCGGATGCGCCAACTTGGACTTTGTCCCAACGCACCTTGGATAACGCTGGTAATAGCAGTGCTTACCACTATCCGGCTTTGGTTCGTTTTGGCAGCAATATTGGAGTAATCTACAACTCCCAGACCGGAACGAACTTGCGTTGGCGTTGGCGGGAAGACTCGGATGGTCTGACAAGCTGGAACCCCGAAGCTCCGGTAAGCCCCTCCGCTATTAGTACCCCCACCTTTTCCGCCGTGGGCGACGCTCTGGGAAAGGTTTATGTCACTTTGAATACCAGCACCAATGTTTATTTTACCTTTTGGAATGGTTTGGCTTGGTCGGCTAATGCGACCGTTTCTAGTACTGCCTACAGCAGTGGTTGGGTATCGGTCGGGATCGTGGGGACCACTGCATATGTCTACTATGGCGACACCACTAATCTTAGTACCGCTCTTCCAGGAAACCGAAGATTCGTCTATAAAAAGGGTCTGCCGCCCTATGCCACCGTTAACTTTGATGCTTCCGCCACCACTGTGATTAATTGGCACGGCGTGCTGGATAAGTATTGGAAATATACGGCTGCCGCCGACGGTTCTTATGCCGATATCACCGGAGCGGCAGCGAACACTACCGCTGCTGATACCGCTCTCCCCTCCGCGATTGGCGACATCGGTTATTTTGGCAAACTACAAAAATTCGACGCGCTGTCCTGGGGACTCTCCACGGTCGGCATTGGCGGTCAGTTGTTTTGGGAGTACTGGAATAGTTCAGCCTGGGTTGGTCTGAACGGCTTCTTGGGAGTTTCCAATCCATCACTTCTGGTAGGTTCCGGTTATCTAACCTTTTTGCCACCGTCAGACTGGGCAACCACTATAGTGAACGGTGAGGAAACTCCTTATTACTATTTACGGGCACGGGTGGTGGTGCCGTTTACTACTCCCGCGGTGGCGACTCAATTGTCAGACATTCCCCCAATCTCCTGGGGCACGGCCATCGGTAGCACGTCGGATTTGATTTACGCTTGGTCGGAAGGCGGGGCTATGCCTAACCGCGTGCGGTTTTCTTCCTATTTCTTTAACGTGGCTCCCAGTAGTCCCAGCGTGCTGGGCCCGAATACTTTAGTTACTGGCGGCTACACTGTCGACGAAACGCCAACGCTGACCTACACCGTCTCTGATCCCAACGTGGGTGATACCGTCCAGTACCGTTTACAAATTTCTACCACGGCCGATTTTGCGGCGCCACTGGTTGATTACACCTCTGCTCTGGCATCGTCAGGCAGCTTAAGTTTTACCATTGGTCAGGCCGCCGGCACTGGTACTTACGCCACCGGTGCGGAAGGACAAACCTTGGCCGATGGAAGTTATTACTGGCGATTAATGGCGATTGATCAGGCGGGACTAGAATCCGCTTTCACCACAGCCAATGGCGGCGCGATCGCCTTCTATGTTGACTCCACCAATCCGGAGACTAATGCCGACGACATTATCATGCTCCGCGCCGCCGGTGATATCGCGGTTCCCTTAAACGGCTGGACCAACTCAGCCACTCCTTATTTCTCCTGGGATGCCGGTGCGGATACTGGTGCCGGGTCCGGCGTTTCTGGCTATTGCTTGTACCTGGGCGTAGATAGTGCCGGTGATCCGGCCACCAGCAAAGGACTACTGGGTACCAGCCCGGTTTCTACCGCCGGAACAACTTGTCAATTTATTGTTTCGACGACGCTCATTGACTTGTCGACCTCGTCTTACCACGGAGATTCTTGGCTCACTAATTCGACCGAACCTTACTACCTGAACGTGAAAGCCATTGACGCCGTGGGCAACATTTATGCCGGTTCGGCCGTTCAATTCCAGTTCCGCCATGACTCTACCCTGCCCACCAACGTGACTTACATCAGTCCGGCCGCGGGGAATTTCAGTAATGTGGCGGACATGAGTTTTTCATGGCCGGTTACTGGCGACAGCGTTTCTACCGACACGATATCTGGTCTTTTGGGTTGGCAGTACCAAATTAATTCCACGAGCGGTACCTGGAAAGGTTCATCCGCCAGTGCCGCCTTGGATCTAAACTACATCCCGGCTCCGGCCAGTACTCACCAGTTAACGAGTGACCGGGACGGAAGTTCGATTGTCGCTGGTAATAACACCGTTTATTTCCGGACCATCGATCAGGCGGGCAACGTTTCTGATCCCACGGCGATTCGCACCGGCGTCCTCCAATTTGGCGGCTCGGCGCCTACCTTTGGCCCAACTGACAGTATCACGGTTACTCCTTCGACTTCCTCGACTAATTCCTATGAAATTTCCTGGCCAGCAGCGACCTCACCGGATGAAAACACGGTGACGCACTACTACTACATGGTTAACACTACCCCGCCAGCGACTTTGGCGACGCTACAATCCAATGCTTCCACATATCTGGATAATGGTACTGGCTTAACTCTGGCCGCCGCCGCCCTGCCGAATGTTAATCGCGGCTCTAATACGGTCTATGTGGTGGCGGTGGATGATGATACCCCGGCAAATTACTCTCCCTCGAATTATATTTCCGGCGACTTTATCCTTGATTCGACCAGCCCGGACAACGTGGCTAATGTGGTAGCTTCGGATTCCTCAATTAAGTCGCAGTCGCTTTGGAACGTAACTTTGACGTGGACTGCCCCCAGCTACCAGGGGGCCGGTAATCTTACCTACTTGATCCACCGATCGTCCGATGGCACCAGTTTTTCCCAAGTTGGTACCTCAACGGGGTTGTCTTATGTTGATAGTGCCCCAACTTCGGCCCTGTATTACTACAAGATATATACCCAAGATGGGGCTTCGGCGCTTAGCTCCGGCACCAATGCCGTATCCATTACACCAACTGGTCGCTGGACGATCGCTCCCACGCTGGATTCTGATCCGGCAGCCAGCAGTATCACGACGAAAAAAGCAACCATTACTTGGACCACCAACCGCGCAGCCGATTCTAAAATCCAGTATGGTACCTCCGCCGGCAGTTATGGTTCGGTCGAGCCCAGCAACTCTACCCAGGTTACCGGCCACTCTATCGGTCTAACCGGTCTGACGGCGGGAACGACTTATTACTACAAAGCGAAGTGGACCGATGAGGATGGCAACACGACTTCTTCCAGCGAAAAAAGTTTTACGACCGCACCCGCCCCTACGGTCAAAGATGTTTCAGCCGGTAATATCGGTCTTAGTTCAACCATTATTTCCTTTACCAGTACTGGCGCCTCATCAGTAAAAATTTACTACGGTACCACGACAGCATTTGGTTTGACCAAAACTATTGCAACTTCCATCAATGAAGCTGCCTATTCGGCTGAGCTGACCGGATTAACCGACGGCACAAAATATTATTACAAAATTAATACCTTTGACAGTGACGGCAGCGAATATGATAACCAAGTCAATGATTTCACTACCCTCCCTCGGCCAAAGATTTCCGGGGTGCGGATTCAACAGGTGGTCAATACTGCTCAAACCACCATTCTGGTAACTTGGTCCACCAACACTGAAGTATCCAGCATCGTCACTTTTTATCCGGAGGGGAGTCCTAGTCTTTCCCGCGATGAGGTGAATGTGGCTCTAATCAAAGGTGAGCACCGGATGATTGTTGGCGGCTTACTGCCCCAAACAAGTTATCTTTTGGTGGTCAAAGGACGCGATAAAGTTGGGAACGAAGCCTCTTCTGATAGTCAAAAGGTTGACACTTCAGTCGACACTCGCCCCCCACAGGTTTCCGATCTTCACGTTGAAGGTGAAAATATTCCCCCGGTTCCCTCTAGTGGTCAGGAGGCAGTGGCACAAATCGTGGTGTCTTGGAACACGGACGAACCAGCCACTTCTCAGGTGGAATTCGGTGAAGGTAGTGGCACCGGATATGCCCAAAAAACCCAGGAGGACAGCTCTCTTACCGTTAATCACTTAGTGATCATTTCCAATCTTTATCCGGCCAAGGTTTACCACTTGCGGGCTCGGTCTAAGGATAAAGCGGGGAATGTATCTACCTCGGTTGACACCGTAACCATTACTCCTAAAGCGACAGACAATGCCCTCAACTTAGTGATCAGCAATCTACAACAAGCTTTTGGATTTTTAGGGAGTATTAATCAATGATTGACCACAACAACGCCATCATCGATATTCGCGAGATCTCTAAATCTTTTCTGGTTGGTCAGCAATCAGTGCTAATTCTAAAGAAGATAACTTTGGCCGTTGATGCCGGCGACTTCCTTATTATTTTTGGTCCTTCCGGTTGCGGCAAGTCTACCTTGTTGCACACGATCTTAGGTTTGGAAAAACCGAGTGAGGGCCAAATAACTATTTTGCATGAGGATTTGTACACCAAGCCGCACGAAGATGATATCTCCGAGTTCCGCAAACAACACGTCGGCATGATTTATCAACAACCAAACTGGATCAAGTCACTAAATGTTCAGGAAAACGTCTCTTTCCCCCTGTCTTTGCTTGGCCAAGAAAAAACCAAATCTTTAGAAAGTGCCAGGCAGGCTTTGGAGAAAGTCGGCATGCTAAACTGGGCAGATTATCATCCTAACGAGCTGTCCAGTGGCCAACAGCAGAAAATTGCCCTGGCTCGCGGGATCATCAATAATCCGGAGCTAATCATCGCTGACGAACCAACCGGCAACCTGGATTTCGAATCCGGTCAGGATGTAATGCAGCTGTTGCAGACTCTAAATCAAACCGGAAAAACTATCGTGATGGTGACTCACGATTTAGAATATTTGCGCTTTGCCACGACTTCGGTGCGGATGTTTGATGGCCAAATTCAGGGTGTTTACCGTGGTACGGATAAAGACAAATTGACTAATGATGTAAACATTAAACATAAACAATTTAGTGGGGAAGAACACCTGTGAAGCCTCTCTCTGCTCTTAAATCATTTCGCTCTTTCCTTTCCCGAATAAGCCTTCGACGCCTGGGAGCCAATGTATATAGCTTGGTGACCTTTGTGCTGTTGCTGATGCTCTATCAAACTTTCAAGAAATTTTTTCCATGGCGTCTTATTCCGGTTTCTGTAAAAAACTGGCTAGAACCGAGGGCTAACCGCCTCTATATATTAGGGGAAAGGTTATTGGATCGACATAATTCAAACACCATCTCCCGGTCTGATTTGATTGAGCTGGCGTTTCGTAACATGCAGGCCAAGAAGACTAGAACCTTGGTTACGGTCGGCGGTATGGCCATTGGCGTCGGCGCGATCGTCTTTCTGGTTTCCATCGGTTATGGTTTGCAACAGTTGGTAATTTCCCGCGTGGCGAGACTGGACGAGATGCGGCAAGCTGACGTCTACCCCCAATCCGGCGGGGCGGTAAAAATAAATGACGGCACCTTATCCAATCTGAAAGAGATTGCCAACGTAGAGGCGGTATTACCGCTGATTGCGGCGGTCGGTCGGGTTAACTATCAGAATTCGGTTTCTGACATGGCCGTTTTTGGTGTGACCGCTGATTATTTGAACCAATCGGCGATTAAGCCGGTGCGGGGAGAGATTTTTGCCAGCAATGACATTATCAGTAAGCTGGATGATGATAACCTGCCCATCGATTTTCCAGGTCCAAGTCAAGATTTGGGTTTCGTGACCGCTGAAACAGCTTCTCCCGCGGCGACTTCGGCGGTTGAGCAGACCAACTTCATTGAGATTGCCTCGCTTTCAGCCCAAACCGATACGCGGGAAGTTAAAAAAATGAGCTTAAAGAGATCAAGTGTCCGCGAGGCGATTGTTAATCGTGCTGCCTTAAAAGTGCTCGGAATTGAGGAAGAATCGGCCGTTGGCAAGACCTTTGAAGCGTCTTTTATTATTGTGGGCGATTCTTTGGCCGACAATAAGGACCGCCTAGAGTCCTATCCGGCTGAATATAAAATTGTTGGCGTTGTTTCCGATGAAAAAACTCCGGTTTTTTACGTCGCCTTTATCGATTTGCGGCAACTGACAGTGCTTAATTATTCGCAGCTTAAAGTTGTAGCCAAGAATCAGGGTGAACTGGCCAAAGTGCGACGACTAATCGAAGCTCAGGGCTATCTAACACGTTCTGTGGCGGATACAGTGGCTCAAATTAGTTCACTATTTGCGACTCTGCGAGCTGTGTTGCTGCTAATTGGTACGGTGGCTTTGGCGGTAGCCTCACTCGGAATGTTTAATACTCTGACCGTGTCCCTGCTGGAGAGAACCAGAGAAGTTGGATTGATTAAAGCCATGGGTATGAAATCCTCTGAAGTGCGGGAATTATTCCTGACCGAATCAATGATCATGGGTTTTTACGGCGGGTTATTCGGTATCATTTTTGGCTTTGCGGGCGGAAAAATATTGGGGATTCTAATCTCAATTTTCGCGGTGGCCAAAGGGGTGGGTATGGTTGATATCGCTTATCTGCCTCCCCAGTTCTTGGTGGTGATCTTAATCCTTTCCTTGTTTGTGGGTATAGTCACTGGAATTTATCCAGCCTACCGTACCACTAAAATCTCGGCCCTTAATGCCTTGCGTTATGAATAATGTTAAAATGGTTGTATGGTTGAACCTAATGCTTCTGGTTTAGTTGAGTCTCCGGAACTAGTGAAGGAAACCGAACCCAATAGTACCCCCTACCAGAAACCCAAGCCCGGCGCAATTTCTCCAGCCATCGTTATTTTCACCCTCGTTTTTCTCGTCATGTTGGTGGTGATCGGCTTCCTGGTTTATCAGAATCAAACCCTGATCAGTAAAGTTTCAACCCCCGTTAGTAGTGCGACACCGTTACCCCAAGCGACTGCCACGCCATCACCGAGTTCCGCCCCGATTGCTGAGGAGGTCGTTTGGAAGACTTATCGCCTTAAAGACGGCAAATCGGAATTCAGCTACCCAGCCGATTGGGTGGTCACTGACGAATCGGCTTCGGTCGATTTATATCAAGACGGCAAGCTACAATTCAAACAGGATATTAAGGTATCTAAAAATAGCTACGTGGTGTCCAGCGTCAATCCCCTGGCCTGGGGTCCGGGCTTTTGCCTCTATCCCGGTGATGCAGATTTTGAAGGTCCGTCGAATCGATTGACCAGCTTTGTGCAAATTGTCAGCGACCGGGGCCTGAATCTACGCCGGAGTATAGTGGAGAACGGTGAAAGTAATAACGCCAGTTATTGGACGATTTGCTCGCAAAGCAAAGAATCGGAAAAATATACCAGTGTGAGCGGCTTTGGTTCTAGCCACTACTCCACCCCTCTTGATCCGGATGAGGAAACTCTCAAAATTATGGACCGAATCATGGGGTCAATAAAAGTTCAGAAATAGACTCAGCGAAATATTCCAGAAATTAGAACTGCCACTAATGCAGCGGTAATTAACCCAAAAGAAAACAGCGTTTTCAGAAAAAGATTGACGCCTGTTTTTTTCTGTCCGTCTAAATAAAGCTGGATCGGCTGATAGAAAAAAATATATCCCATGACGGCGGCTGAGAACGTAAACAGTGACAAAAAGGCGATCGGCGCAATGATGGAATTGTCTAAGTCACCGCTTTGGGAAGCAAAGTTCATCACGGATGCGATGCCGATAATATAGAGTAAGGCCGCCAGCGCATTAACAACCGGATTTTTGGTCATGAAACCATCATACACTTTTGGCTTGACTTTAACGGTCGTTTAACCTTAACTATAGTTAAGGAGCTAAATAATATGGCCCAAACCCAAGAAGTAGTTCATGAACGGCAAGCTGGGGTTACCCCGATGGGAAAGCAGATTACGCGGGAGAAAACTCAGGTAGTGTCGCCGGAAGCGGAAAAGTACGTGGCCATCTGGTCGCTGAGTCGTTTGGTTTTTTATCTTTTCGGCCTCATCGAAACCCTGTTGGTTTTCCGTTTCGTTCTAAAAATTCTTGGCGCTAATTCGCGCAGTTCCTTTGTTGGTTTCATCTATCAGCTATCGTCGGTTTTTGAAGCGCCTTTCCGCGGCATCTTCCGGACGGCGGTGGCAGAGGGATTAGAGACGGCGGCGGTTTTGGAACCATCAACGATTGTGGCAATATTGGTCTATCTTGTAGTTGCCGTGGCCGTGGTGTCACTAATCAGGATTGTCACCGCGACTCGGGAAGAAGATTAAGGCAATAACTCTAATCGACTAGCCGAGCTGCTCAGAAAAAGATATTGGTTATCAGCCAACAAGATTCCGGTTAGGGAGTTTTCATATAGGTAATCAATGGTTTTTTGATACTTAGCGGCGAATTTTGGATTGCCCCAGTGCGGGAAGATTGTGGTATCGATAATGCCGATTCCCTGGAAGTCCGTCAGATCAGACTTGCCTGGATCATCAATAAACTTGATCGGATCCAGATCCTGTCCTAGGATTATTGATCCGGCACTGGAGCCAACGTAGATTTGGTTTTTAAAGAAATCATTCTGAATTAAATCGACAAACCCGGATTTGCGAGCTTTCTCCAGCAGATAGAACGAGTTTCCCCCACTGAGAAATAAGACCTCGAACTCAGTTAGCTCGATTTCAAGGCTAGACTGAGTTTTACCGGTTAGGGTGTAATCGGTAACCGCAAATCCGGCTGTTACCAGAGCTTGCCGATCTGCCCACAACCAATCCGCTTCCGCTTTTTGGTAGACCTCGGCCGCAGTGTCAATGAACGCTAGGCGCAAGTTTTTAGGGCTCGTAGGAAGATGTCTGATCCACTTTTGAATTGTCAGGTGCGAGTTAGAGGTGGCGATGAATTGCATCGTTCCATTTTACCAGGCTAGTTGGGCAGAAACAGTGGTCTGTCCGGTGGGCAGCAGCTCGATCGAAATAGGGGCGGTGGTAATGGCTTTGGTTGCTGGGTCGATTACGGCCTCCACCAACATTCCTTTCCTAGTCTCCGGTCGAAAATACTGGTCAAAAACAAAGTTGCCCAGTGAATAATAAATCTCTTTTCCCTGATAGGTTTCCATTGGCTGAATAACGTGTGGGTGGGAACCAATCACTAAATCCGCTCCGCGATCAACTAACTGATGAGCAAATTTTATCGTCGCCGGGTTGGCGCGCGGCTGATATTCTTCTCCCCAGTGGGTGTAAACCACCAAGATATCGCACAACGGGCGAGCTTGATCGATGTCAGTCAGGGCAGCCTCCACACCACCGGAAACGAACTGATTGTAATTTACGAAACCGATCCGCAAACCCCTGACGGTGAAAATCGTGAAACGGTTAGCACTTTCATTTCCCGTATTACCAAAATAGGTGAGGCCACCTTTTTCCAGATTAGCCCTAGTCTGCGCAATCCCCGCTTGACCGAAGTTGCCAATGTGGTTATTGCCCAGGTTGACGATGCGGATATTTTCACTGAGTAATAGTGACGTCGTCTCGGGCGGAAAGGTAAAGAGATAGTTGTTGCGGGAACCGAAAGCCGAGCCAACACTTTTGGACGGGAAAGTGGTGATCGATCCTTCCAGATTAGCAATCACGGCGTCATAACCGGCTAGACGCTCGCGCAGCGGCTGAAGAATGAATTCCGGCCCGTGTCTTTGCGCCTGTTGGCGAATATACCGATCAAATTGTAGATCGCCGCCAAATAGCAATCGAACTGTTTGTGGTTGGGATGCGGTTTCCCTGACCGGTCGGCAGCCGCTGAAAAGTAAGATTGCCAGCAGTAGGAAAATCCAACTTTTCATTCTAGTTCTCCCCAAACTTGACGGATGGCGAATTTCCGCCCTGATTATTCCGTCTCGCGGTGTTCGGAAATTTTTTCCTCGGGAGTAGTCTCCGGCCGGTCGTTGTGGCTTGCCTCCCGGGTAATAATTTTTGGCCGACGAACCAATAAGCCAATGGTGAAGATAGTGAGCAAGAGCACTAGTCCGGCCAGGGCGGCGATGATCAGCTGCGCTGGGGTAAAAGTAATGGCGTCGCTGCTCGTGGAGGCATTGGTAGTCTCTTGAGGAGCTGGAGTTGCGATCTCTGGAGACGGAGTCGGGGTGATCTCAACATTGGCCTCCTCTGGCAGCTGGTCTGGCGTGGGTGATTCTTCCGGTACTGGGGTGGGGCTGGCGCTTAACTCGGCACTCTGAGTAGCCAAACCTTGGAACTTGATCTGGGGATTAAATTGAGACGGGACGTATAGCGTCAGACTCTTGGTGGTGAAATTCCCATAACTGGAACGAGCCTCATTGCCAACATTGTCCTTGGACCGTACACGGTAATAGTATTTTTTGCCGGCAGTCAGGTCCTTGAGAGCCACCGAGTGGTTGGTGGTGTTCGCCCGGCCGGTGGCTTGCAAGATAGTCGGTAACTGGCCGCTGGTGATCGTGTAGTAGTCGACCTCGGAATTCGATTCCTCATTGGTGTTCCAGGTAATGGTGCCACCGGCGGTGGTAATGTTGCTGACTTGAATGTGGGAAATTGTTGGTTTAGTGGTATCCGGTGCGGTGTAGTTTACGACCAGATTAACCGCGTCGGCGCTTCTTTCTCTGGAATAGAAATTGCAGCTATAGGCACCGCTTTCCATTTCCAAGATCAAGCCAAAGTTATCCATCGATCCATCTACCCATTTGGCAACCGGCCTGGTAACATCGAACGATTTAGTCGTGGGAAAAGGGTAAAACACTGAAGCTATTTCCGTACTAATGCTTGGTCGACCATTCCAACGGGCGGTATCCTCAGCCCAGTCCCTACCAGGGTATCTAAGCGTCAACCGGGGATTGGGATCTGCCCCAGAGCAAGAATAGCTGGTCAGGAGGAGCCGGGCCGAGTCAATCAGTGATCCTTCGGGCAGACTGGAAAGGTTAAACTTAAGTAGGATGAAGGCGTTGTTTTGGTTCTGCCCTCCGGTCGCAGTCAGGACGTTGCCGTTGCCATAGATGACGTCCGGACTGTCTTGTTTAACGAAAGTATCCTCGGTCAGAGGCAGATTAGCCGAAGCGGCCAAGGCTGGCCCGGTCGCGAGCAGAAAAACGGCGGAGAGAGAAAGAAGGAAAAATGGCAGTCGTAACTTCATATCTTCTTATCATCGAAGAAAAATGAGCAAACTTCAAGCACAATTCTAGATTCTGATTGATTATAATTGACGAGCATGGCTCCAACCTCTCTGCTTAAAAATTATCAGGATTTTTTACGCGCCAACGCCGATCTACAACGGGCAGAAAAAGAAAAGGCTTATCTATATTCTGACTTAATACATTATGGTCTACCCTTTGGCGCGCGAGCAAAGTTTTTTCGGGAACATAAAAAAGAATTGGTGGGATTGGATAAAACCGGAATTCTGGCTTTAGTTAAGGTTTTTTGGCGGCAACCTTCCTTTGAGGAAAGAATACTGGCCACTGATATTTTGGTGCAGCACGCCGATCAACTCGATTCAACCGATTTACCCCTGATTGAAAAAATGATGCGCGAATGTCGCGGCTGGGCCCTACTGGATAATCTGATCATTCCGGTGATGCCCAAGATTATTGAAAAAGATCGGAAGGCGCGCTTTTGTTTGGAAAAGTGGATTCAAGATGACGATTTTTGGGTACGGCGCTCGGCTTTGCTGGCCCAGTTGCTTTTCTTCCGACGGGGTGTGGGTGGCGATAAGGCTTTATTTTTTAAGCTCGCTGTTTCGCAATTTGATGAGCGCTGGATCGATGAGGAATATTCCGAAACCCTTCAGCGGAAACGAGCGCGTTTTTTTATCCGCAAGGCCATTGGCTGGGTGTTACGTGAGATGTCGATTAAAAACCCATCTGCGGTCCGGCATTTCATCAAGGAATACCGGACCCAAATGAGTGGTTTAACCTATCGTGAGGCTTCGCGAAAACTTCCTCAGTAAGCTCCGTATCCGGCCGGCTTGAGTAGCACGTCCCAGATATGCTCTTGGTGTTCGGCTCCAGGAATGGTTCCCTGAGACATCAGCATGGCAAACGGTCCCCATAGGCAATAACCATCGCCCTTTTGGGCATTTTCCGGCGCGATTCCGGCGGCGCAACCAGCATCCCAGGCGATCTTATAGTGCCAAACTTCGCCACTGCCAGCCGCTTGCCCGTTCCACTGGTTGTCAGTCCAAGCGTTATAAGGCGGGTTAGCCCAACCCTCATCATTACCCCGATCCCACTCTGCGTTCCATTTCATCACTAGATGATCATCAGAGTAAACGCCGCAATAGACCTCAGCTTGGGCGGTGTTCGAGTTGAACTTTCCCATATGCCAGCTGCGACAGGTGCCGACGAAGTTGCGGGCATTGTTGTTATAGCCAAACTCGTCAAAACCACGTCCGTCCGGTTGAGCGGCACGGGTTACCGAGGTGACTGCGGCGAAAACCCCCGCCAGTATAAAAATGAAGAAAAGTTTTTTCATTTCCCTCCTAGAGGTACTTTAGAGACTTTATCAACATTTAAACCCAATTAATGATACTAGGCAAGTGACTAAAGGAAAATTTCCAGTCGATGGTAATGGTTTCCCTGCTGGTCGGTGGCTTCTTCATACTCGGAAAAGCCAATTTTTTTATGTTGAATCAGCGAGGCAGTATTGTTACCCTCAATTTCGGTTATCACCCGCCTTATGCCGCGATTTGCCAATAAGCGCAACATTTCTTTGACCAAGGATGTGGCGACCCCTTTCCGTCGTTCTTCCGGAAGAACGTATAATCCGCGCCAATTAGCAGTCTGCTGATCTTTGAGAATTTTGGTACCGCCGGTGGCAATTATTTTTCCCTCTTCATTCTTGGCAATTAAAATCAACGCGTCCCGGCTTAGAACTGATTCCCAGTTTGTTTTTTCAGGTTTGTGATCTAATTCCGTAATTTCTTCTTGAGATTTGCGACGCTGCAATTCCCCGAAAGCGGCGGCGTCGATTTTAGGATCGGCCAAACGTACTTCAACCATACCGAAATTGTAACAGGCTAGCGACTTATCGATAAAGGAGACTTAAGCGTTGGCAACGATTGCGGCCACCAGGCGATAATTGACCTGAGAATATGGAAGTCTAATTTCCAGAATCTGTTCCTGCTTGGTGTATCCGGAGCCCAGAGTGCTGATCCAGATTCGGATTCCATTTAGGGGGATTGCTTCATTGGCGTTGACTTGAATCGTAAAACGTCCCAGGTAATTACCAACTTTGGCTAGATATCCGTCTAGGCTGGGGAAGTTCCGAGGAATAACTACCGCTTCGGGATAATTAGCGAGCTGAGTCAGGATGTTAACTTTAGCCGCGTTATCCAGTGACGATAAGTTGGAAAAAACGGCATCGGCCTCACCCGAACGGACGGTCTGATCTTTTAAATTATCTCTGACCACTAAAAACGAAGGAAGATTTTCTGGATGTTTGTTCATATTATGATTTATTATCTCATAAGAGTGCATTTTTTCAATTTGAGTGAAAACTGGTATGATCTTAAGTAAATGAAATATCAAGTTTTTCTCAATCCTGACGGTTACATTGAGGTGGTTTCTCCGGAAAGACATGCCTTGCGGGATATGGCCGAAATTAATCGATTGATTACTGAGATTGCCAAGGGACTAGTTAAGGATGGAAAACCGATCAAGATATTAATTGATAGTTCCCAAGTTAAGGAGTGGGAATCTGGTGTTTCGCTGCTGAACGCGATTCTTTTAAAGAACTTGTCACTGCAAAGAATTGCCTCTTTTGGTGCCAATCCCCATTTGGTCCGGCTTCAGTCGGAAGTGGTTCAGCGGGCCAATATCCAGGAGCAGGCCAGAATTTGTGAAACTCGGCAAGAGGCGGAGGACTGGTTGGATCAAAGCCAACCCTGAAAGTGCACGGAAACCTTTTCTCCCTGCTTGCGTGGATCCTTGCCCCGGTATTCTTTTTGGATCTGATCGTCACACATAATCTTCTCGACTTTGGTTGTGTCTAAAGTTACCAGGTACCAGCAGCTTGATTCACCTGGTAAATTAGATGAAGTTGGCAGTTGATGTTTAAAGAGAGCTTGGGAGCGGTGGTCGTTAATCGAAACCAGTTGAACATCATCACTACTGTATTGAGGGAAGGGGCCAGGGTGGCGATCGAACGAAAATACCGGACCCTCCTTCATGGTGTTCAGATCGAGAAAAGTAAAAGAAAATTTGTCCTGAGTATCGGTGCGCAATAGCATTGTGCCAGCTCTGATCCCGGTGCTCGCACCAATATCCACCTGTTTGCCGGTCAGATCGTATTGGTAGCTTTCGTTATTGTCCAGATCAATCACCAACATATTCTGTTGGTAATAGGCGATTAATTTTCTTTTCGGGAGTAAAACAAACGCGTTGGCGTAAGTATCGACTGGGAAGCGACGTCGGAAAGTAATAGTCTTTTTTTCGTAGTTATAAATACAGATTTCCCTAATCATTTCTCCGCTTGGAGATAAGGGCGTGCCATCCCAAGAAGAAGAAAAAATGATTTCGTGGGTTGAGTCTGACCAGCCATCAACTCCCCCCGGACATTGGATTCGGTCGATATTCTCCAGAATGGGATAAGTTTGATTTGTCGGATAATGATAAACAAAAAAAGAAGTTTTATCTTTTGCCTCACTGAAGAGGAACGAGTTGGGGTCGGTTTGACTGAAGCTGAAATTGTGGCGTTCAGTACCGTCCGGAAGCGTAGTCGACTGGAAATCTAAGCGATTTTTATTGAGGGCCAGCGCCCTGTTTTGCTCTTCCAGGATCTGGTTAAAAAAGAAATGGTTAAGGGGCATTTCTTTGATTGACCGGTCATTGAACCGCAACGAGAAATAGCGATTTTTGGTATCAAGATGGGGTTGAGCACCAGTGAGATTATACCCATAATTGCCTTCGAGCCAGGTTTCAAAAACTATACCCTGACCCCGGTCTTCCTGACGAGCGGTCAACTCCGATTTGACTAGCGGAATCCAGTTGGTATACCGGAATCGCTTTTTTAATTGAAGAATGGACGAAGACAGGTAAACAATCAGCCCAATTGCGACGATCATAAAAAAAAGTGGAATTATTTTGGACCTGAAAGTAAATAATTTTGGGTGAAGCCGTTGCACTATTGAAATTATATCAAGAATTAACCGCCTGTTGCACCAGCGCTGCAATCTTGGTCTCTTCGGCGGTGGTCAACTTCTTGAGAGCGAAAGCGGTTGGCCACATCGCGCCCTCGTCGAGGTTCGCGACGTCGTTGAAACCCAAGGTGGCATAACGGGTCTTGAATTTAGCGGCGCTTTGGAAGAAACAAACGACCTTGCCGTCCTTGGCATAGGCGGGGAAGCCATACCAAGTTTTTGGCGCAAGGCTAGGCGCGTTCTTCTTGATGATCGCGTGAATTTGCTTGGCCATGGAGCGATCTGGCTCTGGCATCGCGGCGATAGCTTGGAGCACGTCGCTTTCCCCCTGCCCCCGACTCTTGTCGGATCGGGCTTCTGCCGCCAGTTCCTTGGCGCGATTTTTTATTGCTTCCCGCTCTTCTTCGGTAAATCCGGTGAACTTCTTAGGCTTGGCGGCTGGCATAATGCATTCCTTTATTAATTTCATGACGTTGCTTAATTATAACGGCAACGCCAAAGATGCTAAGCTGGAAACATGAAACAATATCTTCTCTTCATCGGTGTTGCGGCTTTCGCCTTGTCGGGTTGCTCCTCCCCTGGAAATCCCGGTTCTGTTGGTGGTGCGGCTCCGGCTGCCACGGAAGTCTCCGCCCCTACTCCCGCCGCGGCCCTTTCCCCGATCTTCTCTCAGCTAGCCCTCTGGGTGCCCGCCGCTACCTGGGGTAACGCCCAAGTGAGCGTGGAAGATACACCCTATGGTTCCGTTTCGGGAATGACGGTTGAGGGGGAAATCAAGGGCAGCGACAAGAGCATTAGTCGCAATCTTGAGGACCAGGATTATCTGGCCAGACTCGGCTTTTCCGAGGATATTAACCTGGCCGCGGACGGTCCCGGGGCTTCTAATTGGGGTTACGTTAAAAAAGAAAACGGAAAAACTGAGGTGGTTATCTTCCGTTATTCCACGAATCGGTTGCTGGGACCGGAGAGTGAGGCCGCGCCGTTTGCCAATTTATCAGTCTTCGTCAGCGAGCCGTTCGTCAGCAGATAGCTTTCCGATCAAGCTGGTTAGATCTTCCGAGAGTACAGCATCAATGCATGGGGCCTGCATCAGTACGTCTTTGCCAGCATACCAGAAACACTTTTGGACAAATTCAGACTGTCTGGGAAGATAGAATAGGAATAATAGTAGATTAAAAGCTAATTCAGTTTGCTCGTTGGTCACTAAAGGTTGACCCAGATCAAGGTACGTCCCGACCATATCCTTTACCTGCTGAGGATCTTCCGGCCTTTGTTGAGCAAAATCTTCTCTAAGGGTAATCATGGCTGGTGTCTCAGAATAACCCAATTCAGAGATGATGCGCCAGAATGGCTCGATGGCGGCTCGCTCCAAATTACGCCTCCCCTTCTCCTGCTCAAAGGCGAGAAAGTCAAAAGTGTCCTTGCCGTTGTCCAAATTTGTCATGAGCTCAGTATAACCAATTAGGGAGAAATCTGCCTGCGATTCATTCAGGCGATCGGAGTTAGATTTTTAGAGTCAGGCTTAAAAAGAGGCTGATCATCAACATCTCCGCCAGGCCCGTCAAAAACATATAAATTAAGGCTTTGGGCGGTACTCTAAACATTACCAATTGGGAAAAGACGTGCATCACCACACTGAAAAAGGAAACGATCAAGCCAAAACTCAGTCCTTTTAGTAACGCGGTTTGCCCCGGCAGGCTTTTATGAACCAAGAGGAATACGCCAGCCATTACGAAACCGTAAAGAATGTCGATTCCAAACCCCAAGGCGATATTGACTGAGCTTTTGGCGATGGGTTTGTAAACTGCGAACAGCTTTTGGGCATAAGGATTGGCGTTAATCAAGCCATCCAGAAATCCCAAAATCAGGCCGCTAGAGACAGAAATCGCGATATAGCGCAACATATGTTCTTACTATACCAGAGAGGCATTTTCGGTTAATTTTCTTTTCGCCTCCTGGGGCAGTTGCTTAATTTGGTATTCCCGCCGCAGGGCCTCGCTCTTGGTGGAAAATTTTTCAGCATACTTTAGTTCTACCGGTCGGCGCGGGCGGGTGTATTTGGCCCCTTTTCGAGCCGATTCATTATGTTCTTTTATCCTTCGATCAAGATCGGTGGTATAGCCGCAGTAATAGGTGTGGTCAGAACAGAGCACCAAATATATGTAATGAGTCGGTTCAGTTTTCATGTCTTGTCCCGGAAATAAATTGTATAGTGTGGCTAAACTTTCCTACCTTGAGATGTTCAAGATACTCAATTACCTCGCCTTTCGGGCTGACCAGACTGGTGCAGCCGTATCCGGTGTTGGCCGCTGAGCTTTCAACAACATCCGCGGACATAATCCAACACCCGCTCGTTTTGGCCTTAGTTCTTAAGTATTCGAGATGCTTATTTTGCCATTCAACGGCTTTGGTATGTGGCAAGCTATTATTAAGGGGACAGAAGATGATTTGCGCCCCTTGTTTGACCAGCTTTTCGGCTGTTTCTGGAAACCGAGAGTCGTAGCAGATGTTAATGCCATATTTAATGCCATTTTTATCGAAAATTGGAAAATCTGTTCCAGGGGTAAAAATTGTTTCTTTATGGTGAATAAAATGCTTTCGGTATTTTCCGACTAACCTGCCTTTTTCGATCACCACCGCAGTATTAAATATTTTATCTTTTTCACGCTCGATTAGTCCCAGAATTATGGTGGTATTTTCAGTTTTAAGCGCTTTTAAGACTGACTCGAAGTCCTGAGAATCTAAGGCTAAACTCATCTCTTGTGCCCGATTTTCTTCTAGGATATAACCCGGAAGAAAGCATTCCGGAAAACAAAGAATATCGACCCGACTGTCTTCCGCCCATTGCACAACGTCTTTAATTACCTGAAGAGATCTTTTAACTTCGCCATACAAGGCCGATCCTTGATAAGCGGCTGCAGTGAGTGTCATCTTAGGTTATACTACAGGTAGATGAAAGCTCTGCCCAAGCTAATTGTTTCCGTGGTTGGTTGTGAATTGGTCGGGATACTTGGCACGCCGTTCACCATCTCCGCTATTCCAGGTTGGTATGCTACCCTCAGTAAACCCAGCTTCGCGCCACCAAACTGGATTTTTGGTCCAGCTTGGACCCTACTCTATTTTCTGATGGGCGTGGCGTTCTATCTGATTTGGCGGCAGGGCTGGAAAAAGAAGCCGGTCAAGATTGCCGGGAAGTATTTTCTGGCCCAGCTGGGGCTAAACTTTATCTGGTCGCCGATTTTCTTTGGGCTAAGATCCCCGCTGCTGGGGTTGGGGGTAATTGTTGCCCTGTGGGCGATGATTATCATGACGATGCGAAAATTTTATCCACTATCAAGAACAGCGTTTTATCTGCTAATCCCCTATCTCTTGTGGGTGAGCTTCGCCACACTGCTTAATGCGGGGATCGTGGTGTTAAATTGATGGTATTAGGCTTCGACTTCAACTTGGAAACCACCATATGCCATGCGACTCATGTCAAACGGCACGGATATCTCTTGGTAGTTTTTCTGGGGCTGACTCATTTCTTTCATGACTTCGGCGTTGACCTCATTCCGATGTTTTTTGGATTCAAAAACAATGAATGAAAACCAGACTAGCTCGTTTTTTTTGGCTCCGGCCATTTCCGGGAAGGCGCGCGTTTTCTGGTCGCCCATTTCTTGCTGAGAGAAATCGTCACCCCGGCATTCATAGTAGGCGAGGGCGCCATGCTTCAGCCACAGGTCTCGACCTTGCTCGGCCATTTTTTTGTACTCTTCAGTTTTGTCTTTCGGTACCACCAGCACGAACCCGTCAACGTATTTTGCCATATACTCCCCTGGTTAATTTTAGTTAGTAAAGCATATTCACCAGCGGTCTTCAACATCAAGATTCCGCCTCACTCCTCGGTCGCTGTCTTTCCAAGGATCGACCCCGGTATATAGCATTTTAATGCCTGATTGTTCCCAATTACTTACAACTGGCTTCAAATCACTACCTACCCGATCAATAGATTGATAATCTGGCTAAATCTTGATCCTTGTCCATATGCAATCATTCTATAATATTTTTGCTATAAGATGAGATAATCTCAGTTCATTAGTGTTTGCTAGGTCTGGAGTGCATGTCGGAAGTATTGCTGCTGGTCTCGGTATTTTTAATTGGCATTTTTGCGAGTGTTTTTGGCACGATGGTTGGCGGTGGAACGCTGCTTTCTCTTCCGTTACTGATGCTGCTGGGCCTGCCTCCTCAGGTAGCGGTAGCCACCGAGCGATTCGGTGGCTTGGGGCAAACCCTGGCCGCCTTTTACAAGTTCTCCCGTTCGCAAAAAATTGCCTGGCAATATGTTCCGCTGCTGTCGGTGATCAGCTCGGTTGGTTCGGTTATCGGCGCCTATGTTCTGGTAAACATTAGTCCGGCCCTGCTCCATAACGTCATCGGGGTCATATTGTTGGCACTCCTTCCCCTGACAGTCCTCAAGAGGAATTTGGGAGTAAAACACAATCAAGTGAGTGGCTTGCGAATATTTTTTGGTTCCCTGATCTACTTTTTGGTTCAGATCTTCGCCTCATTCTTCGGCGGCGGCACTGGTATTTTGATCGCCTACACTCTCATGTACTGTTTTGGGTTGACCATTTTGGAAGCCACCGCGACGAAAATTATTCCCTGGTTTTTCCTTTCACTCATCTCGTTATTCATCTTTGCCCAGAATGGAATTGTTAACTATAAATTAGGCGTTGTTTTGCTGGTCGGCATGACGATTGGGGGATATATCGGCGCCCACCTCGCCATCAAAAAAGGCGATGAATGGGTGAAGCGGGTGTTTTACTTCTTAGTGATGGTGTCGGTGGTAAAACTACTGTTTTTTTGAGCGACCAGAATGCTTGGATAGATAGCCAGCAGTTATCAATAGAACTAACCCGAAGGCAGCGTGAAGCAGATGATATGGAGGCAACCCGATCGCTTCGTGGCTAAAGGGAAACGGTGAGGTGTGAAAAGCTAAAAAGTAAATACCCGCGATCACTAGTAAAGTTATCGTTATGGTTTTCTTAGTCATAGTATCCAGTCTTAATCATTTAAGCTTAGCTACTTTCCGCACGTTGTTCAATAATCTTTCCAACCATTTTGTATTAAGTACGAAATGGAGCTAGCTGAGTTTAAGGGACCTACTCGCCAATGATGATCACTTCTCCGTCATGAAGCGTCCGATATTTGATCCCATGTTTCTTGTAATACTCGACTTCGTCGTTAACGGCTGCGGATTCCGGATGATCCGACTGGTAATGAGGGGCAAAGGCAAAATCAATCAGGCCGATCCCCTCCCAGATGATTTCCGGTTTATAACCACTGGGAATTAAATGAGGTTCGTCGACGGTTTCTAAACCGACGAGGCTGGGCGAAAGAACGCAGACTCCGGCGCTGTAGCCAGCATAAACGAAATTTGCATCGTCCCGATGCTCTTGCAACCAAACATCCATTCCGGTTTCCTGGAATGCCCGGCGCAGGGCAAAGGTGTTGCCACCTAAGACCCAGACAGCGCCGAACTCGGAGAGCTTCTTGTTCAGATTGTCCGGTTGGCCAAAGTAATTTATTAGGTCTAACTCCTCAGGTTTTAGGCCGATTTGCAAGAGGCCTTCTCTTTCGCGCTGCAGAGTGTCGGCGCGTCTTTCCAGGTCGGTGTAGACGTCGAGGGCGTTGGGGATGATGGCGATCTTTTTATTTTTACCGATTAGGTTGGCCAGGGACTGTGGATGATTGCCGAGTTTGTAGGAGGATAGGTAGAGCTTCATAATTATTTCTTTACTGGTTTTTGTGGATTGCCCCAACTCCAATGTGGTTTCTCACCCTTTTTGTAGCAAATCCATATCAACACTACGGGGGCGATAATCCAGCCAACCTTGGATCATAGCTTGATTATCTATACCTAACTTCTAAATTCGTAGGCTTCTTTTAACCATCATAATTGTACTATTAAATTAAAAGGGAGAAGTATATGACCGGCTATCTGCAAAATATCGAAGAAATAACTCTCAAAAACGAGTATTTCCGCCAGGTTTTATATACTGGTCAGCATGCCCAGTTGGTAGCGATGTCCCTGAAACCAAATGAAGATATCGGCATGGAAATCCACGAAATTGTCGATCAATTTTTGCGTGTGGAAGCTGGTGAAGGCAAAGTCATCATGAACGGCGAGGAACATTTGATTAAAGATGGTGATGCATTTGTAGTGCCGGCCGGTACAGAGCACAATGTCATTAACACTTCTGCCGAGAAACTTTTGAAACTATATACTGTCTATTCTCCACCACATCATAAAGATGGCACCGTCCACAAAACTAGGCAAGAAGCTGACGAGGATAAAGAAGATCACTTATAGCTTGTACGTTTCTTGGCTGAGAAGTATATTGGTCATAGACCCCTTATTTGCGAAATAATATGCTAAATATGCGAATAATTTCTGTTTCTAAACTAAAATTATTAGTCTATATCTTTAGCTGGTTGATCTTTTTTGGCGTGGCGTCAGTCACCTCTGCCGCTACTAAAACGTGGGATTTTTCTGCGGCCGGTGATTATACCTATAACAACTCACTAGTTGAATTTTCTTCCGGTCAAGTTCAGTTAAAGACTACTAGCAATTGGTACAGCACAAGCTGGAAGTATCGCCGCTCAATTACGATCGATAACACCAGTTATGCCACAAATCTAACGAATTTTCAAATCAACCTGGTCCTCACCTCGGCCAACTTTGATTTTTCTAAAGCCGACCAGATGACGTACTGAAACAAATTCTCGAAGGATTGACTCAAACCCATGAGGCCAAGATGGATTTTCACAACCAACAATACGAAGAACTTACCAAGAAACAAAAAGCACTCACCACAATGAAAGACAATCTTTATTTGGACAAACTGAAGGGGCGTATTACTGACGAATTACTGACGATCAATATGACAAATTCTTTCAATCGTTCCAGGAACAAGAAGCCGATGTGGACACCCGCTTAGCCTTACTCAAAGAAGCTGAAGACAGCTACTTTGTAACCGCTACATATCTGGTAGACCTTACCCAACGAGCGTATGAGCTGTTTAGGAGTTCAGAAGTCGAAGAAAGACGGCAACTTATCAAGCTTGTACTATCGAACCTACGAATAGAAGGTAAAAAGGTGCTATACGAAGCACAAAAACCCTTTGATATGCTTCTGGATTTCTCTGATCGTCAAGCTTGGCTCGAGAAATGGTCACAATTTCGGACAACTGACTGGACCACAGAGCTCGAATACCCAGAGTACACAGCGAAGGAAATCCACCGTTTTCTGCAAGCGTAGATACTTTGATTTCAAAATCTTGTCAAGACTTGGTACTATAACGTCATGGACGAATTGCCAACATTAAGCAAGCAGGTATATGGTTTTGCCCTGAGCAGTACCGGCCGATTGTTATACCGATTGAAAAATATCGATTGTTGTTACTTGGTTTTTCCAAACAACCTAGACAAGTATCTAGATATGCTTCTCCATGATCAGCCACCGTATGTCCTCGGTTTGGGATCATACTCCGGTGTTGACCAGGATAAAATTCGCATCGAGACGATCTGTTCCAATCAATTCCGCAACGACTTGGTCGATGGCGATCAATACACCGAGGTAGAAATAAAGCCGTTTCTCAAACCAACAGAGGCCATGAAATACGCTAAAGCCATCGGCAATTCCTATTGCAACCAGATTAGCTGGAAAATAATGAAACTAATCAACCAAGGTGAGCTTCGCTCTCAATACACCTTTCTCCACATTCCCAAGACCCTGAAGCCTTGGACAACTACTCCAGAGATTGACCAAGCCTTACTCAATTTTAGAAAGCCTTAGGGGTTTTGCTAGTCAGTTTGAGTCTTCTCGTCTTTAAAACCCCAAGCTTCATCGTTAGTTTGCTTATATAAAGTATTTACGGCATCTTGTGCACATTTAAAAACGTCTTCCCAGATCTCGGAGCCAGTATATCGAAACACTAAATAACCTAATTGTTGGAGAGTCCGATCCCTAGTCCTGTCATTCTTTGCCTGTTCCTTTGTGCGCTCATGATAATCATGTCCATCACATTCTAAAATCATTTGTTTTATTACCTTATTGTCTCCTGTCGCCTTCGATTCACCATCAATCAATTCAAATTTTGGAGCAATAATTGTCATCGTCAGCAAAAAATCTACTCTATAACTACCTAATTCCGCCTGGGGCGCAATTAATAAATGTTCTGCGGAACTCTCTACATCTCTACCAAAGTACATTTTCTTTACTTTAAAACCAACAAATACCTGACGACCACCGACTATTGCCAATGCAGCCATCATCATCTTTTCAATGGGAGATTCGCAATACATTAAACCATTTTCAAATTCGGTCCATAGGTTTGATATATTTTCAGATACATAGGCTTTAAATGCCTCCGTATAGAAATCGTCATCAGGAATATAGCTACTTACCTCTTTATCAATAGAATCAGCAACTTGTTGCTCTTGGGCTTTGTTCCAATCCTTATAACTCGAAGTAAATTGTGATGCGTTGGTACTCTTCATATTGGTTATGTTTGTACCTGGATCTCAATGGTCGGTTTGAGAATCTCTAAGACCGTTCTAAACCGGCTAAATACCTGGTTATATAAATTAACCTCTCGTGGAGCACTTACCTCAACCACTAGAGCGTAAGGGATTTCTTGAGCGTCCTTTGTTTTATTACCACCATCTCGGGCAATATAGTGAACATTAAATTCAGGATTCTTAAGGCTCCTCCCAAGCATAGACCTGGATGAAGACATCGTTGACTCCCACCTGTGGGAGTCAAATCTCTTTTCATCAGTTCCCAAATTTTCGTAAAGTCTTGAGGAAGAAGAAAAACGATTTAGAATCAGGGTATTCCTGATGAGGATCCTTCTTCTTGTCCTCGTTTGGTCTAAAAACTATCTCTAAACCACTCTGGGTGTAGTTTGCCGAGTCCTGTGGGTCTGTGGGTGTGGCATAGCACATCGTGGCTTTAACCAAGACCTTACCCTTTATTTGAGTGTTTGGTAATGGAACTGGAACCTTCAGCCATTCTCCAGGATTTAGCTTACCCTGATAAACAACCTTAATGCAGGAATCTTCGCATGAGGTTATCAGATCAATATCTGAACCTAACTTACCCCAACCAACTTCTAACAAGTCATGATTTTCCTTCTCACTAGAATGAATGAGCAATGTTTTTATTGCCAGTGGGCTTAAGTTGCTTCCAAATATGGAACGAATCCCAGCCGCAGTCCTTAATACAAACGGCGCGGCAAAACTGGTTCCTTGAACAGGAACAGAAAAACCAGGATTATTGTTGTCGACAACCCAGAAAAACTCTTTTGTTGAACCACCAAACCCAAGTAAATCAGGTTTTATGTACCCAGGGAGTCTACCAGGACCAACGCAACTATAGTTTGCTCTTTGCCATGCATCTCCTTGACTGTCAGCGGCACCCACACATAGTCCATTAACACAGTCGGATGGTGGTTGAATACGGGCATTCCCCGAAGCTCTATCTAAATGACCTTTATTTCCAGCAGCCAATGTTGCCAAAATTGATCCATTCGAGAATATTTCATCAAGAACTGAGGTCCATGCATGAACTTCAGTATCTTCAACAGGCAAATCTGGTCCACAGCTTAAATTAACAAAATTGTAGTTAGTTGAAGTAAGAATATCCCTTATTCTTTTAAGGACTTTAATTAAGTTTGCATCACCATTGTCGTTGGTGTCAAAAACACGATAAAGGTCTGCATATGCGTAAGGTTGAGGTGGTTGGACTCCATCTTGTAATGGGCCGAATAAAAAAGCAGATGATACCCAATGTCCATGATTTAAACCTTCGGCCATTGGTTTATCCAGTTTCCCAATTTCTTTCTTATCAATCCATTTCGATAATGGACTATTATCTGGAAAACCTCCATCAAAAATCGCTACTTTTAGGTTAGGATCGACTGGTTTTACATCTGGTAAACTAACTGCAAAATTCATACCTGTTGACCGTAAGGCGGGCTCAAAACCACGAAGTTTTGGCATCTCCCTAAGCACTCTTAAAAAAGAAAATTCGGCAATGTCGTGAGCCTTTGCCTTTTGTGCTTCGATGGAGAGAAAACATAAACCTTTTGAATAAATGAGATCGCTGATAATTGAACCGTCTTTGAGTGAGTCCAAGTATTTCTTAAACCCATCTACAAGATAGGATTCGTCAGCCGATGCATGCAGTACGGCCTCAAACATCAATCTGTCATTTTTTGTAAGTATAGGCATGAGCTTATCTGACACACTCAAAGGCTTAATCATCTCAATCTTTGACAGCTCAGCTCCTTCAACAGAGGTCGAAAGAGTTTTGCTTAAAAGACCAGGTAGTGCTTCTAGTTTTGTTTTCTCACCTGATACAAAAATTTCTGTAGTAACAACCTCGGCTGTTTCTCTTTTTCTTGGTCCACTTTTCAGGTTTGATTTTTGTCATTCGGCTACCAACCTGTTCTAAGTTCCAGGAGCGGAACAAAGACTCTGGATAATACGATTTTGCAGTGAATTCTGGATGTAGGACAAAAGAAACAACAGTTTGATTTTGAGGGCAAGCCAAATCAGGCAGGGAGCGAACAGATTCTAAAGTCTGGTCAATCTGACTTCCTAACCTTTTTACTGACTCTTCAAAAGAGTAAGGCAACACTTTATCCGGAGCTGTCTTTGGCGGATCCATTCTTTCTGTTAACCGTTCACCAAAGCCGAGAAGAAAGTTTTTTGACATATTTATTCTCCCTTCATTTTCTTGCTTAGTGTAGTTCTACTGATGCCGACAATTTCGCTTGCCCTTCGCTGAGAACTACCTAGGCTAACCATTAATTTAGCAACTTTTAACTTCGATTCTTTGTCTAGTTTATCAATACCTTGAGCAAAATATTCGACAACCGCGTTGTCTATATCAATCTTTTTTATAACAGCTTGTCTTCTAATCGATAACACCGCTCTTTCAATGTCGCTGAAAGACAAAGAGTTTAAAAGTGATATCAAACAATTTTTAACCTCTTTAGATTCAATTTTTTCTTTTCCTAGATACAGATCTACAGCCTTAATAACTTGTTCTGTTTGTGGCATTGGGAATTCGATCTCTAAATCAAATCTTCTCCATACTGCTGGATCCAACAATGAGGCGTGATTTGTTGCAGCAATCAATAAGCTATGTTCGGGCCACTCATCTATTTCTTGAAGGATAACTGTAACTAATCTTTTAAGCTCTCCAACATCAGCATTGTCATCTCTTTTTTTGGCAATTGCGTCAATCTCGTCTAAAAGCAAAACGCACTCCATTCCTTTTGCGTAATCAAGTACATTTCTAATATTTGATCCAGTGCGTCCCAAAAAACTACTCATGACAGCAGACAGATCCAGTACCAAAAGGGGCATGTTTAATTTTGAAGCAACCCATTTTGCTGCCAACGACTTACCGACCCCAGGTTTACCGGTAAATATAATTGACTTAGTTGCTTGTAATCCATGTTCTCTTAGTTTTCTTTTTTGGCTTCTCTCAATAAGTACCTGATTAAGGATCTTTTGAATGGAGTCTTCCCAAATTGGCTCAAAGTCTACAGATGGCTTTTGAAACATCCGAACCAGCTCAAGCCTAGTATCTAAGTCTACTGGAATGTTAGCCATCCTTGTATTTCTGAAGTTGCCAGAACTACTCTTCTTGAATGTTTGAAGTTTCTCTATCAACTCAGGGTAACTTTCCCCCAAGATTTTCTGATACCGTTTGAGATACATCTGTAAATCTTCGGATTTATTTTCAGCAGTTAATTTGATTAACTGGTACAGAATATCTTGTATGTCCTTTTTTTGTGCCATTTTGTTTGTCTTCATTTTATCTTGAATATATTCAGAATATTATTTTATGGAACATAAATCAATAGGTATATTAAAAATTGTACCACATAATAATTTTCCAGATATAGCGATAGGCAATTAGAGTAGCCATCCAAAATACGCGTTGGCACCGCGTGTTGGCTTGTGTGGCCTATTCGTGCCTGGAGTGGCATAGTTCACCGTTATTTAGCTTCAAACGGCTCGTTGGGGACGTTGTGAGCCGGTGTGGGCCAATGTCTTGAGTAGCTTCACCTGGAGTTCAATAAGCACCACAAAATACCGGAGAATAAAACGTTTGATTGTTTTCATAGAAACCTTAGCGCATGCGAGCCCTGGCAAGTGGTCCTTCGAGCTCATTGGAGAAGTTGATGAGTTGGCCACCATTGGTAAAGGCAACAGCTCAGGCTAGGCTGTTCTTTGGATTCGTAGACCTTGATACAAGGAACACCATTGCCGTTGCGATATAAGCCAGGAGCGTTCTTGTCCAGGTCCTCACTACAAGTTTCGGTTGGTGGATCTAATTGGACAGTTCTGGCTTCTCCCTTCCAAATGAGGAAATAATTTACCCTACCGTTTCCACCATCCTTCTTGCCGGTCTCCAGTGTGAATTTAGAGAGATCGATATTTCCTAAAGCCACTGAATGCTTGGTGATAAAGTTACGAGCCAACTGTTCAATCTCTGCTTGGCTATATTTGCCACTGTAGTCGTATTGCTTTTGATCACTAAACCAACGAGAACCATCAGCCTTATATCCCCAAGTCCCAGGAGTCTCGTCTACTTGCATGATATGGTTTGTTACAGAATTAACAACGAAATAGGTTGAGTCAACCGAGTAAGTTTCACTCTTGGCAGGAATAAGTCGGTCCTCTTCCAGGTTATAGAAGGCGTCGTTGCATTCATATTTCACCGCAATAGTCGGCATTTCCAAGAAATCACGGACAGCTGCCACTGCTTTCTCCCTCTCTTCCGGAGAGCGGGCAGTCAAAGAACAGAGCTTATCAGACATCTCACGGCTGGCCTGGGAATTATGTTCCCGATATTTAGGATCAGTATCGGCAGATTGAGTGAGTTCTTTTATTTGTTGGAGCTTCTGGTCCTGAGCCTGTTGAACCTTTACTGCTTGAATCCTGGGACGAATAAGCCAGAAGGCAGAGCCAAGTAACACCACGAGAGCGAAGGCAATAACCAGTGGTTTGTTTTGAGTCATTTTCATTGTCATATTTTTATCCTCCTACAGAGCTAACTGATAACGTGTCGAGATGTTAACTTCCTTCAAGAGCTAAAGTCAAATCAATAGGCTTTCTAGAGGAAGTTTAGCACAAAAGAGACAAGGAGTCTGTCGAAAAGAATACAGGGAGTCTCTACGATTTGAACACATGGGAAAAGCAATAACTCACAAATTCGTTCTAGAAAAATTCGGTCAGAAGATGCAAAAGGTCCGTAAATCTCAAGGTATTAGCCAGGAAGAATTGGCGGCAAGATTGTCATTGCACAGGACATATGTGGGCATGGTAGAACGAGGCGAGAGAAACCCAACCATCAGGACTCTCTACAAAATCGCCAAGGCGTTGAAAGTAGACTCTTCCGAACTGCTTCCCTTTTAAGTTTTGTTCGCCACGATATCCAATACAGGCTGTAGGTGAAATTTTGCTTGGATATAATCACCAAGTTTAAGTTTTATCATTGGGAATCCGGGTTGGCTTATCGCAGTAGTATCCCAAGGTACATTCGGATATTTAGCCATGAAGGACTCAAAACTTTCAGTTAACACAAATTCAACGTGCTCAAGGGCAGAAGGACACTGTTGCCCTTGTTTAGGAGCTACTAGTTCAATCGCATCATTGGTGTATTGATTAAACTTTAATGGTTGGCTTAATTCATAAATACCAACTCTTCGTCCGCCAACAATCTCTTCAGACACAAGCTTTCCTAAACCATCAAACTCTTTCTTCAGGTTATCGTAATCTTCGTCAGATGATGCTTGGTAGCCAATATGATCCATATCCAACTTTTCGACATCAATCTCAAAAGACTGAATTTTATTCAGGATAGTAGTAATAAATTTATCGTAAGAATCTAAAACCATATTATTAACCTTTAATTTGCTTATCGTATTCATCATCAAAGACGTTACTAACCTGGTCAATGCGGAACCCTTGTCCTGTTTTATCCCAATCGATTGGTAACGGTTTGTATCCAGGTGGGACAAAGTCGTTTAACATTTGGATATCATTTGGATCCAACTTGTGTCCAATTGCTGCCAGATGCTCATCAATATGTGCTTTATTTTCAGACTTGGTAAGAGGTAATAAGCCTTTAGATATAATCCAACTGAGGATCACTTGGTTTTGAGTTATTCCGTACTTTTTGGAAAGCTCGACTAAAATTGGCCAATTCCTGTTTGCGGTTCGGTTCCTTCTTAAAGGCTGATAAATGGCAGTCACGATTCCATTATCCTGGGCGTACTTAATGGTTCCTTCTGCCTCATTAGCACGAACTTCAAAGTTGAAACACACTTCATGGGAGAATAATTTGTCACCAAATCTTTGATGATACTTCTTCAGTAGCTCTAAGTTTTCATTGGTAATACTTGTATATCGAGATTTACCAGCAGTTATAACCTTATCGGCCATGCCACAAACCTCATCAAATTCATAATCCAGGAAAGCACTTTGGGTATACTGCAGAGTGTCGATGTGATCAGTTCCAAACAGCTTCAACAAACGATCAATTTCCGCTTCAGTATCTTGGAGTTTATTGTCCTTCAGATAAACTGCTTGGACGATAAATATCTCATCGCGCTTTTTACCTGATTTTTTGAAAGCTTCAGCAAGAATCTCGGCAGAGTAACCTTGAGAATACCAGAGGTTAGCTTCGACATAATTCATGCCTTTTTGAAACATGTAGGCGATAGCATCAACTTGTTTGCTCTTATTTAGAGTTTGGTCTTTTTCTGCAAAGCCACCAACACCCCAAGTTCCTATACCGATTGGAAATAAATCATTTTTGGTTATCATAATTGACTCCTTACTTGTTCTAAAATCTTATCGCTAATTTCAACCATTTCTTCTGAAAGTTGTTCTTGTCTTAGTTTATGAGATTGCTCGCCCGGAAAATAAATCTCGTCAACACCATCCATCTTAGGAGCATTTTTTAATTCTGTTATTGCAGCTTTTATGTCTTTCTTAAAATCGGTAAGTGGTCGGAAAAGTGTTGGATCAATGAGAATGTAGAACGAACCCCAACCACCAGGAACAGCATAACCAACTCTGGCTCCAGTCAATGCACCGGCGAGTAGTTCAACAATAAGACCAAGCCCGGATCCTTTATAACCAGCAAAAGGTAATAACCCTCCAGACATTGCTTTAACAGGATCAGTTGTCGGTTTACCTTCAGCATCAATAGCAACACCAGGCTTAATTTCTCTTCCTTCGTTCTTGGCCACCATAAGCTCTCCCCAAGTCGTCAGGGTTGAAGCCATATCTAAAATAACTGGAGTGTCTTCTGTAGGAACGCCGATGGTCATCGGGTTAGTACCCCACAATTCCTTCTTTGAACCATAAGGAACTAAACCACCTGGTGAGTTATTAAAACCAATGAAAATTAAGTCTTTCTCTGTAGCCTTTCTTGCATAACCTCCGATGTAACCGGTCACTCCCAAGTCCTTAATGCCAACAGACACCATTCTTGAGGTCTTTATTTTCTCAAATGCCAGATCAAGTGATTTATAAATTATACCGTACCCGAGTTTGCCGTGACCGTCTACATGAATATGAACTGGAGATTCATCAGTAATATCGAGCTTTAGTTCGTCAATATTTAATCGTTTCTCGTCTGACTGTTTTTTGAAAGATATTAAACGGACAAAACCGTGAGTTTTTCTACCCGCTAGTTCAGCGTCAACAACATTCTCAGTAATTAAAGTTGATTCCTCAGGTGATAAACCAAGCTTTTCAAGAAACTTCTGAGATATTTGGATGGCTTCCGAAACTTTGATTTTCATAGATATATTTAAAGTAGTTTTAATATCTCGGGCATTTCCTTCGTCCCTTCTTTTGTTCCGAAATGCCCACCACCCTTAATTATAATTAATTTTGCATTTAGCCTTTTACTTGTGTCTTCAGCGGAAATCTGAGTGTAGTACGGGTCATTGTCAGAGTGAATTACGGTAATGTTTTTGACATGCTCTTTAATTCTTGTGTGATTTATCTTTGTTTTCCAAAACAATACGTGTCCTTCACACAAATCATCGTAATCCCATGCAGAAACTAAAATCATCTGCTTATACTCAAATTTTTCAGCTAATCTCATTGCTAACAAATTACCAAGGCTGTGACCGATAATAATCGTATCTTTGTCAATTACTTTCAGGGATTCAATATATTCGAGTATTTTACCCATATCAGGAACATCTTTACGCATTTCTGGGATATCGGGAAAATAAGTGGCGTAACCTTTTTTCTCAAGTTCATTCTTTAACCATGGATACCAATTATCGGTAACCTTTGAATACCAACTTTGAAGAAACAATGCTTTTGATTTTTTGTTCATATTTAATTTGATGTCCATTTAAAAACGTCGATTCTTAGTCATAGTTTACCAAAATTGGCTACTTCTTACCAGACAATTATTACTCCTTGTCTCCAAAAGTAAACATAAACAACCACAAAGTTTATTGAGATGGACAGCGCACCTTCCCTAAACTGATCGTAGTTCTCAAATAAATTACTATGAATCAGCAAACATACTTCCGATACTTACGTAACCAGTGACTTAGCCCTAGCCACTACCATTTCCCTCCAGTTTCCCATTCAGGATATTGACCGATCCAATCCACGCAAAGCCGTCTTTGTTTTCTTGCGGTCCCCAGAACTAGAAGACCTTGTTGAAGGCTACTTTCGCAATGAACTCAAAATCTCACCCCAGACATTCTTTAACCAGTTACGTGACATTAAATCGCGGCTTTATGCCGAAAGAAGCCTATGGTGAGCCAAAAGTTACTACTCGAGCTCAGACAGATTCTCAAAGAGGACTACAACGTTGATTTAAAGCTTGAGGAAGTCTTGGACATTGCCCTGGTCCTTATTGGCTTTGCAGAAACGGCCATGAAGATCGAGGCCAAGAGCGGTAGCTCATAGCCCAAGACCAAAACAATAAATGAATATGTCAATGAAACAAGAAAAACCAAAGGATAATTTGTATCTGCAATTCTGGCGAAACCCCATCTTTCATGGTGGGCTTCTTACCTGATGTTAACTGCTGAACAATGGCACACCTTCACCGCCCTGGCGGTATTTATCAACGACAAAGGCGAATGCTACCCCTCCCTGAGCAAGCTCAAACAAATCTTGGGCCTTAATAGTATTGCCAGTGTCAGCAGAAGAATCAGCTAATCTTGCCAAAGCCAGACATAATGGCGAACCTTTAATCGAAATCCGCAAAAAAAAGCAAAAGAACAAAAAAGGCACCAGTGTCTTTGCCAATAACCTCTACACCCTTAACCCCCAAATCGTCACAATTTTTGCCATCCACGAGGCAACAACTCGCTCGTCGTGAACAACAAACGAGAAGATTTAAAGGAAATCAAGGCTAAATTCCTAAAGTCACATAACGTCGGCGAGAAACGAGAGGACGACAAACTAACTAGAAGGAGTTTTTAACGAAAAATAATTAACAAAACGAAATGCAAACTATGAAAAACAAGGTTGGCCGGAAATTGGCTAAAACTTGGCTAGGAAAAAGCCTTATAAGGGTGGGACAAAAGGTGGATGAAGTGTGGATGGGAATTGGTCAATACTTGGTCAGAAGTTGGTCAGCATTTAAGGCTAATAAGGTTGGACAGAACTTGGATGAAAGTTGGATGGATTTTGGCAGGGTAGACTTGGCAAAAGTGGCAAAACTTGGCAGAACAGTATATGCCAAGGGTATGCCAAAGATATGCCAGAATTCCGTCCAAAGACTTCTCCAACTCTTCTCCAATACTTCTCCAGAAATCGACCAGCAAAGGCTACACCGGAGCTACACCAACCCTACACCAGAATTCAAGCGATTTAGCCTTAAAAAGGTTTCCCAACAGTTACCCAATGATTACCCAGAAAATGAGGGTTTTAGCCTGAATAACATCAGGACAAAATCACGGATGAAATCGGTACAGAAAATTGCGTCAACACTTCGTTAAGGTTTCGTCAGTTTGAAGGCTATAAGGTTGGGCAACTCTTGGGTGAAACTTGTGTGGATTTGGGACCTTTTTACCTTGAAATGAGCCTAGTCATCCAACCCCTCTCATTTATTGCCCACTCGCTTATAGTCCACAACAAACGAGTACAGGACAAATGGCTTGATGTTCCTGGGTTATTCCTTTATGTTGTGTTGCCAGATCAAAACCTATGAAAACTGCCATTTTCTGCCGAGTAAGCAGTAAAGAACAAGAAGACACCGGCTATTCATTACCAGCCCAAGAGAAGTTCCTCCGCGATTATGCCGAGAAACAAGGACTGGAAGTAGCCAAGGTCTTTGCCATTTCCGAATCAGCCGCCGGTAAAACCCAGAGAAAAGTCTTTATTGAGATGGTAGCCTACGTCCGCAAGCACGATATCCCCACCATTATTGTCGAAACCACGGACCGCCTAACCCGCAACTTCGCCGATGTCCCCATGATTGACCTTTGGATTACCGAGAACGAAGCCCATCAGGTCCACCTGGCCAAGGAAGGCTGTATCCTCCACAACACCTCTCGCTCCCACGAATGGTTTATGTGGCGGGTGAAAGTAGCCACAGCCGAGTATTACGTCCGACTTTTATCCGAGAACGTCAAGAAAGGCCAGAAAGAGAAGATCGCCCAAGGCTGGATCCCTACCAAACCACCCAATGGCTATAAAACGATTGGCGAAACCGGCCACAAAATCCACGTCGTCAATGAGGACACCGCCCCGTTAGTGAGGAAAATGTTTGAACTCTATGCCACTGGCAATTATTCAACCAAGAGGCTGGTCAAGAAAATGTACGATGAAGGCATGAGATCCCAACTAGGACACAGACTGCCACACAGTCGGATCCATTCCCTGCTGCGCGATCCCTTTTATATCGGTAAAATTAGGTGGAACAAAGAAGTCTGCGACGGCAAACAAGAACCGCTCATCAGCGTTGAACTATTCAATAAAATCCAGAATATGCTCACCAGTAGGACCACTCCCAAGTACCGTAAGCACAACTTCCTCTTTCAGAGGTCTGATTAAATGCGCCAGTTGCCACAATTCAATTACTTTCGAAATTGCCAAAGCCCAATACATTTACGGCCACTGTAACCATTATCACGAATGTCCCCAGACAACCTGGGTCAAAGAAGACGAGGTGGAGGACCAACTAATCAGCGGTTTTGAGAACCTGAGAATCAAAAACAGCCGGATTACCGACTGGCTCAAGAAGGCACTCAAGGAAAGCCACCAGGACGAACTTCAATACCACAACGACACTGTCGGCGAGCTTCACACCCGCTACGAGGCGATTCAGAAGCGAATGGACAAATTGTACGATGATAAGCTCGATGAAAAGATCACTCCAGAGTTTTATAGCCGAAAATTTAAGCAGTATTCAGACGAAAAAGATGAAGTAACCGAGTCAATCAAGAAACACTCCAACGCCAGCACCGGCTTCTTGAATCTTGGTGTCAGCATTTATGAACTCTCCCAGAGAGCCAAAGAAATTTATCTAGCCGCCAAAGCCAAGGACATGGTGGACGAACAACGAGCACTTATAAGGTTTGTCTTCGGGTCATTAACAGTAGACGAGGGAAAGCTCAGCTACACCTACTCAAAGACCTTTAAAATCCTCTCCGAGGCAGTAACAGAAACAAATGGTCCGAAAGTGGAAAAAATCGATGACTTAGAAAATGGAAAATTCGAACTTACAAAAAAGCCCGACAGTTCAACACAAAAGGACGCTTTGTTGCCTCTGCGTCCCATCTGGCTCCCCCGGGAGGTTAGTACTCGAATTATACAATGGCTGACGGACTACTTCATGAGTAGCGCGTTTACCCTGGAATCTGGTCTTTCCTATTAAGAAGATCAAGATAAAGTTTAAGGTGTTGGCCGGATCTAGCAGCGACAAAGCTGGATAATCCACCGCGTGCTTTATCCTCTCCGACAATATTTCCGGCGAATCTATTTCCAAGGGATAACAGAGCAAAACCCTCTCGATCGGACACCTCAAATGCCTTGTCAAGAGTTTCTCGGTATTGTATATATCTTTCATTAAGTAATTCGATAAAAGTGTCGATTTCTTCGGGAGTTTTACATGCCTGATGATAGATAATGCTGTGTATCTTGTCTAATAGTTCATCTCGGTTATCAGTTATGGCTATCTCAAACGCACGTGTGGTAAGAAAAATTTCTAATACTAATATTTCGAAATGGAAATTTCGTCCAACATTACTTTGAGGATCCAAAAACTTTCTATAATTCTTTACTGACTCTTCAGAAATAGAATTCATGATTAATTGACAAAATACGTATGACAGTTTTTAGCCTGATTTAACGATGAAGTGGATAACTTGTAAGTGAGAAGGGGATGGGGTTACGGGTGATGCCCTATCGGATTGTTACGCTTGATTTATTTGCGTAATCTTTTCTTTTGTACGGTAGTAGGCCTGTTTGATTGCGTCCTCTGTCATTGCTGAAGAAACTTCGCCTGAATCAGCAAGCTGTTTCCGAATTTGATTAAAAGTTAGATCGCTATCTTCCCTTAAAGTGACGATTTGCATATCCCTATCTGTGACAGTAGATCGGTCTAATCGCGAAGCAATTGCAAGTTTTTTTTCTATGACTTCCCAGTTTTTCTCAATAAATGTTACTAGGGCATGCTTCGTTATTTGTGACCTAATGATGATCCGAACTTCCCCTTTTTCTGTGCCATCCATCAGGCCTGTTTGATGGTCGTAATCAGCTTCGAGTTCGATTGGTTGGACGGGTAGCAGCACCCCGTTATATAGCAGGATATGTCTAGATGATAGATATTGAAGGAAACTATATTTCGCATCAAGGGATCTCGAGGCGGCAACAATGGTGCTCCAGTTACATCCTGACCTGTCCCCTGAATTAAAATTAAAGCCACTTTCTGGAATTCCCGCTTCTGCTCGCCACTGGATAATATCCTTCTCAAATTCCTGATTCCTGGATAGGGCGAATAGAAACGCGCGGGCTTCTGGATGAACATCGACAGCGCTAGCCTCTTCCTCGATCCAAGTAAATTTATCCGGTAGACCCTTGCGTGGCTCAGCTTGTACAGAAAAATATTTGATTTTCATTTTGCTATTTCCATTTTCATCTCATGTGGTATAACTTATACATCATGCCAGGAAAAAAGACAACTATCATGCCAGAGAAGTTGCGTATTGGCCAAGTAGCGAGGCTTTTGGGGGTTACCACGACCACCCTTCGACGCTGGGATAGGGCCGGTATATTCAAAGCTACCCCTATTGGTACACGTGGGGACCGTCAATATTCTCGCGAGCAAGTCTTGGACGCGCTCAGACACGGGCTAGGAGGTGCAGAGTGAGGGCGGGCTTGATCTATGCGCGGGTATCGACGGAGGAACAGGCCAAGGAAGGCCAGAGTATCGAATCGCAATTGCGGATCTGCCAAAAGTACGCCCAGGATAATGGTATTGAGATTGTTTCAACCTTTGTCGATGAGGGCAAATCAGCTACCAATATGAACCGCCCCGCTTTACAAGATCTATTGGTCAAAGTCCAGGCAAAAGAGCCGAAAATTGACGCTGTGCTGGTTCAAGATACCGACCGCCTGGCTAGGAATACGATCGATCACCTGCAAATCAAAGCGATTCTGCGCAAAAATGGTACGCAAGTAATTTCCGTCAGTCAGCCGATTATTGACGATAGCCCAGAGGGAAATCTTGTTGATACTTTGTTAGCAGCGACCAACGCTTTTCAATCGCAAATTACCGGACGTAAAACTAGTAAAGTTATGGAGCAAAAGGCTCAGATCGGCTGGTTTCCCGGCGGAACTCCCCCGCTAGGATATCGTAATGGCGATAATCCTGAGCCCTTCTCTACTCTGGACCGACGGATAATTTTCGTTCAGCCGGAAATTGGCAGCCTAGTACGAGAGATATTCAAAATGTATGCCTCTGGACGTTACACGATGGCAGATCTGGCAGATTTTCTTAATGAAAAAGGGATTAAATCCCCAACTGGTGGCAAGATACATCAGAGCTTGATCGAGCGGACGCTGGGTAATCCTTTCTACGTCGGTCGCTTTCGTTGGAAAAGTGTTGAATATGCCGGTAAACACAAACCGCTAATTTCTCAAGATCTATTTGCACAGGTGCAGAGGGTTATTTTGGCCCACAACCAAGGTGGATCGCGCAGTCGCAAGCACAACTTTCTTCTACGCGGTTTCCTATTTTGCAGCGATTGCGGTTCGCGTTTTTGGGGAGAGAAGCACCAAAACTCAGATAAAGAATACTCTTTATATTTCTGCAAAAGTTGTGGCGGCGGAACCTATGTTGATACCAGTGAGCTAGAGTCCCAAGTCGCTTAGGACTCGAACCTACAACCCTTCGGTTACATATTCTCCAACGGTTTCCCGCCGGTATGGACTATCTCTTCACCATATTCGATTGCTCGAACGTAGGTGGTGGGCGCTCCACTCCGCTTGCGCGGAGATCGGGTGTAATCACCTAGTCTCTGAACCTTCCTCGATCTTTCAATCGAAGCTTGGCTGCGGATTACCATGCTTTCGCGAAGGGTTCCCGCAATTCACCCACTTGTTCAGCTTGCCATTTCTGGTAAGCGCTGCCGGACATTACTGTTAACAGCCGAATGCTCTGCCATTGAGCTACAGGGGATTGGCTCGTCGATTATATCACTCGATGGAGAATCGGTTTACTGGCATTAATGCACTTTATTGATTTTGCCAGACTAAAAAGCCTACTGCCGCCAAGGTTAGCACTATCCCAGCCAATAAGACCCACATCAGGTAGGATTTCCGACCGGACGAGGCCATGACCACCGGTTTCCCCAACATCGGTCCGGCTGGGACTGCCGGTTCGGGAGTGGCTTCTTGGGGGGGAGTGTTGGGGACAGGGCTGGTGGGAGTTGTTTCTTCTGGCATAGGGCTAATATTTCATAGACTTAACTAAGCTGTCAAGAAGTGTTCGGGAAACCGGCGGGGTAAATCTTTGTATTAAAGCTTATTGATTAAAAGTCACTTCGCTGAATGGGGTATCCGTGCCGTCATAAGAGGGATCGGATAGATCCAGGGCGCGGAGCCAGGTTGGTTTAACGGCGTAGGCGGTGTAGTTGGTGCCGGTAATGCGGAGAATCGGCGGCCAAAAGTTTTCCAATTGATCAATGGTCTTGAGGATTGAATTCATCGCTTGGTCATACTCTTGGCCTTGTAGTTCACGAGCTTCTCCGCCCCCTTGGACCAACATCTGATCTTCTTTCCAAACCGAATAGCTGAGGATCGGGTTCTGGCGGAGGGCGACGGCCTTAATGCTGTCGCTGTGCGTGGCGAAATAGATGGTAAAGTCATCGTCGATCGCGAAGGCAACGACCGAAGAAACCGGCTTGCCCTCGTTGCACGCGGCTAGCGACAGGATGGGCGTATGTTTGAGAAAAGCGAGAATCTCTTCCCGGGAATACTTGCGCGGCTTATCCATTGTCCTACTTTAACCCAGTTTGGACAAAAAGAATAGGGGTGACTTTTGCCGAGGTAAACGGTGTTACTCGAGGAAATCTTGGAGTTTTTTGCGCATGGACGGGTGCTTTAGTTTGCGGAGCGCTTTGGCCTCAATTTGGCGAATGCGCTCGCGGGTGACACCGAACTTTTTGCCCACTTCTTCCAAGGTCATCGGGCGGCTGGAGTTGAGGCCAAAGCGCATCCGGACGACTCTGGCTTCGCGGTCGGTCAAAGTGGAGAGAACCTTTTCAATGTCCTCTTTCAGCATGCGGTTGGCGGTAGCGTCATAGGGGCTGACTTGCGTTTCGTCGGCAATAAAATCGCCCAGATAAGAATCGCCGTCATCACCGATCGGGGTTTCCAGCGAGGTGGTTTTCTGGGAAATTTTCAGAATCTCCCGCACCTTCTCCGGCTCAATCTCCATGACTTCGGCTATTTCCTCAGCCAATGGTTCGCGGCCCAAGTCCTGCATCAGCTTGCGGCTGACGCGCATGAGTTTATTAATCGTCTCGACCATGTGGACCGGGATCCGAATCGTCCGGGCCTGGTCGGCAATCGCGCGGGTAATCGCCTGGCGAATCCACCAGGTAGCATACGTCGAAAACTTGAAGCCTTTGCGCCAGTTATATTTTTCCACGGCGCGGATCAAGCCCTTATTGCCCTCCTGAATTAGGTCCAGAAAGGTCATGCCGCGGCCGATGTACTTCTTAGCGATGGAGACCACCAAGCGGAGGTTGGCGTCAATCAAATGCTGCTTGGCCGCTTGTTCGGCTACTTCATTGCGCTGGGCCAAGTCAATTTCCTCGGTCCGGGTTAGTAGTGGAATACGGCCGATCTCCTTGAGATACATGCGGACCGGATCAGAAACGCTGGCGGTTTCCAGAGAGGCGAGCATTTCCAGCTCTTGCTCCATCTCGGTCAACTCGATTTCGTCTTGTGATTTGGCCGGTTGCGCGGACACGCTCTCAAAAACGTCAATCCCCTCGCGGGCCAGCCGATCGTAAAGTTCGTCCAGCTCCAGAATATGTTTTTCCGGTTCCGGTATGGCCTCCAGAATTTCGTCCTGAGCGATAAAGCCCTGGGTCTGGGCACGCTTGACCAGGGCAGCAATAGCGTCGACAGTGGTTAATTTGTGATGGGCCATGAGATCTCCAGGATAATTGCGTAATTTTTGTATTCGACGATCCGTATAATTATACTCACAACTAGTCAAATGTGAAGCGCGAAATTGGGGTGGTGTAGGATACGACTATGAACCAGCCAAACTTGATTCGAAAAATTGATCGGCAAATCATTCGCCAGGGCTTCCATACGATCGCGCAAGTGGTAATTGAGTATCACGACGGGCGCCAAGAACAAAAAGAAATTCTCCAATCTCCGCAGGGAGTATTGATTCTTCCGGTGACTGATCGAGGGACAATTATTTTGACGCGCGAGCACCGGCATGTTCATGGGGAAGTTTACGGTGTCCCAATGGGACGGATTAACGAGGGCGAAGCCCCGCTGGTGGCCGCCCAGCGTGAATTGGCTGAAGAAACCGGCTTTACGGCTACCGGTTGGGTCCAAACTAGTCGGCATCATAATGGACCCCATGAAGAAGGGCTTAACTATTTTTTTCTGGCGACAGGACTTACCCCAGGAGAAAAAGCGCTTGAAGCGGACGAAGTGATTGAATTATCCGAAATGACTTTTGCCGAGGCTTTTCAACTGATGGCGGAGGATAAGATTGTCGAGCTGCCGAGCCGCGGTTGTATCTGGGCGGGATATCTTCATTTGCACCCTAACGGGTAGAAACTGTTTTTTCCAGGGCCGATAGTAACCGGGCCGAAGCTTCCGGACCGTAGGCCCGTTTTTTCAGCCGCCGACGAACTTCATTCAGTAGCGCCAATCGTTTTTGGACGAAGTGTCTTTCAAGGGTGGCAATCTGAAAATGGTCGATCTTTTCGATTTTTTCCAAAGTTGTGACCAGGCTTTTCAGAAATTCTAGTTCCAGTCGGCGGAAAACTTGCAAGGTTGTTTCCACGCTGCTGAGAGGGTCATCGATTCGAGACCGGTTGAGGGTGGCGGTGGCGACTTCACCCTTAAGACCGAAAATAAACGGATAAATATCGGTCACCCAACGATCAGCTAACTGGGCGATGAGCTCGATCCGTGGATCTTTGAACTGGGCGTGGTAAAACACCAAATCTTCGGTTTTTTCTCCCAATAAACCCGCATTTTTCATTAATTTTACGTAGGGGCTACCGGCCTGAACCCGGAGAATACTCAGTGGATTAGAAACCTTCAAGCCCATGCCGGTATTTTCCAAGAACTCCAATGTTTCGCGTAGCTCAGTAACCGTCATGAGATAGTCGATGGGAATGTATCCGGCCACTACGTCAATATTGAGTTCGCGTAAGATTTCGATGGCCCGATAGTTTTCTTCAACCGTGATTTGTTTGCCATACCGTTTCAGCTGGGATTGTGAGCCGGATTCCAAGCCGAGAAAGACTCGTACTAATCCCGCCTGGGCGCAACGCTGCATTATTTCCCGTAGGCGGACATTTTGCTCCGGGGTGTTTTTCCGTTCATAAACGTGATCGGCCCGGGTAGATACCGACCATTCCATTTTTATGCCGCGACGGATTATTTCTTCCGCAATCAGGAAAGTTCGTTCGGGGTCACCGCCGAAATCGTCACCGGAAAAACTAACCTGGTAAATTCCAAGTCGATTAAGGTTCTCGAGATCATCGACGACCCGCTGTGGTGGCATATCGCCCGAGAAACCGGAACCGCGCAGCGAGCGCCGGGAACAAAAAGTACAGTTATGATCACAGCCTCGCGAGTCTTCGGCCCAGATCATGCCACGTAGTTCCTGGTGAATGCGCTGGGTGGTGAGGCGAGCGGGCAAATGCAACTTAGACTGTGGCCAAAGCTGTGCGGCTGAGCTGATAATCTCTCCATCAGGATTAATGTAAGTGATGCCGGGAATACCTTCTAGTGAACGGTTCTCTCGCACCGCTTCCACTAGCATTTGGGAGGCCACCTCTCCCTCACCGGTAGCCAGAATAACTGAGGGATAGCGTTCAAGCAGTTCTTTGGTGGCAAAAGTTGGCACCACTCCACCAAGGACGATCAGCGGCCGGGTAGTAAACGGAGCGCGCGCCAACTCAGCCAGTAATTCATCAGTTTGGTTTAGCGAGCCGATTTTAATGGATAAACCAATAATATCTGGCTGATCTTTTATTATCTGGGCCACTATTTTTTTTAGGGAGTCTAGTTGGAGATCATAATGGTTAACCCGAACCCCGTCCTGAAATTCAGCCTGTAGATGTCCGGCCACCGCTTCCGGTCCCAGCGATTCACCGATGGCCGCACCGTGTTTGTCCGAAAAAGTAGAAACAAAATCAAAACGAACCGGATGGCTTTCTCGCGATTTCATTAACGTCTTTCCTTGCCGCCGGGCCGGAATATCATGCCCTCCAGAGTAAAACGCGGCGCGTGATTCAGGGTTTCATTTAATTCGGCCAGGGTGACGCTTAAATTATCTTCGGTTGACAGGCGTGGAATACCGTATGTTTCCTGTAGTCGCGTGTATTCGCGCATCAGGGCGGCGGTTAGCGGTTGCCACTGATTTTGCCAATCGGTCGGGCTGAGGCCGCGTTCTTGCAACCAACGTTGTTGCAAGGTTTCCAACTTGGTGGTCAGGAGGATTAGTTTTCCCGGTTGCCACTGATTCCGAGCGATCATGGTTTCGGTCCAGGTTGCAACCCGGCCGCCGAAGACTCGTGAGTAGGCCAACACATCAAGTACTGAGCGTTCGACCAGTATTCTTTGCTCGGAAACGAGGTTGGTGAGAATTTTGTTTTTGCGCAGGTTTTGCTCAAAAGCCCAGGCCTGTGCTTTGGCGCGGGTTGCCTCGTCGCCCAACCAGGCATTGTGAACATAATCAGGAACTGGATCGGTAAATTCGGGAACAATAATTCCGCCACTGGCTTGCCAGGCGTTGATGATGGTCGATTTCCCAGCACAGGGCGGACCAATTAAGTAAACAATCTCTTTCATACCCCAACAAAGGCAGACAATAATTTAGACCGTGAAGAAGTATAGGATAAATATTACGTTTGTCAAACCAGAAGCTAGCTGGGGTGGCCAAACCAGATCTTTTCTGCTAGAATAGCGCCGTGACCAACCATATCCGTTTTATCATCAGTCACGCTATTACGCCTTCGAGTATTAAGCGGTCGGCGGTCTTGGACGTGGTTGGGGGTAAAAAATAACCGGATTGCTAAACAAAAGTGAAATTAGCCCTCAACCGAGGGCTTTTTTATGAGGTGAAGTATGGAAAACCAAACGCCGCGGCCACTGCTGGAATTATTCCTCAAGTTAGTGCGCATTGATAGTCCGACCGGCCACGAACAAGAATTGGCCAAATTCGTGCTGCATTTTTTGCGCGAGTTGGGCTATGAACCGCGCTTGGATTCGGTAGGCAATGTTTTTTTGGCGGTCCCGGGTCAGGGTGAACCGCTTTTTTTGTCGGCCCATATGGATACGGTGGAGCCTGGGGAAGGGATAGAGGCCATCGTTGAAGACGGCGTGATCCGTCCGGAAGGCAAAACTATTCTGGGTGCTGATAACAAAGCCTCATTGGCCTGTCTCCTCTATTTGTTGGAGCGCCGCGCCGCTTTGGCCGATCAGCCCTGGCGTCCGCTGGAGGTATTATTCACGGTGGCCGAAGAAGAAGGTGGCGACGGCGCGACTGGTTTTGATTATTCGCCAATCACTGCTGTGGAAGGTTATGTCTTTGATGCCGGCGAACCGGTCGGTCAAGTGACTACCGTCTCCCCTTTCTATGGCAGTTTTGATATAAAAATTAAAGGCGAGGCCATGCACGCGGCTTATTCCCAACAATCCCGGCCGACCCTGACCATCGCTTTAGAGATGGTCAAAAAGATTGAAGCCCTGAGGGTGGAAGGCGTCACCGTTAACATTGGCCGATTATTTGGCGGCACGGCCCGCAATACCGTCATCGGCACAATGCGTCTTCAAGGAGAAATTCGGGCCTTTGATGAAAATCAGTTTCAAACGACCAGCGCTGACCTAACCAAGATTTGTAACCGCAACTGGGGGTTGCCAGTTTTCTTGACAACCCAACTTGAATCGCGGGGATACCAACACGACGACCAGGCGGTGAAAAGAACCGTGAAAAAAATCGAGTCCATTCTTGGTGATAAAGTGCCGGTTGGTCCATCGTTCGGCTGCTCCGATGCCAATTATTTCAATAATAACGGTTCTGGTTTACGAGTGTTCGACATTGGCGATGGTGTTTTTGATGGCCATACCTATCGCGAACACATTTCAGTCGAGGACTTAGGCCGTCTGGCCAAACTTGTGCAAGGATTAGCGATCGTAGTATAATCACCCCATGGACGATAGTTCCGTACCATTGGCGCCAACGAGCCAAACCGTTGAATCTTCCCCGCCCGAGTTGGGCGTCGGAGTTTCTACCGCCAACCACTCCCCAGAGTCAGCCAAACCTTCACCCACTCGGATTAATGGTCAAGTTTGGCTCGTTATTGCCGCTTTGTTAGCTCTGGTTTCCGGTTTGGCCTTGGGAGTGGTAGTTCGCCGTTACCAGAGCTCGCCGGTTGCGCTTGTCCCGGTGGAACAGGTTGACAAATTGGCTGATTTCGCCGGAAAATTTGGCAACGAGGTCGTGGTCCGCAACGCGCTGAAGTTAAACGTTTTTGAAGACTCGGATGGTAATGGTCAGCGCAATGGTCAAGAGCAGGCCATTGACCAAATTCGTGTTAGTTTGCGGCCTCTGGGAGGGACGGTCACCCAGGCAGTGACCACCGATTACACTGGTGAAGCCACCTTTTTTGATCTTTCCAAGGGAAATTACGAAATGATGTTGGAGTGGCAAGCGAGTGGTGACTCCAGTAGTCAGACAACTTTCCACCCCAAACAATTTTCATATCAATCGGCGGTTTTGCCAACCTCTTGGTTGAAAATTGAGGTACCGGAGGTTGCCTCCGGTGTTGCGGTACCGCTCCAGGCTTACCGGCCGCCATATCTGGAAGTAGTTGATTACGGCTTGGTGGTTGTTTTTAATGATTTAACGACCGGTCGCCAAGTTGGTTGGGTCCGAACCAGCAATCAGGGCGGCAATAAAATGTACAAACGCTATTTTGTGTTGAATAATCGTTTTTATTTCATCGATGATGCTGGCAAACTTCAGGGCTACCATTGGCTAGAGGACAAATTAACGACGGAAATTGCGGAAACCGGTCTGGTGCGCGATAGAGGTTTTGAGTACTGGCATTTGTCACCCGGCGGAAAGACGATGCTTCACGCCACGCCCAATAACTTTTTCAAACGTTTGAACGTCCAGTCAGGTTTGGCCGAATGTAACACCGGGGCCCTCAGTTACGGTTCCGAGCCACTATCGGTCAATACCGGCTCTAATCCCCATTATCCGTTCGAGGCGGCCTTGGCCAGCGATCGTCAGTTTGCCGTAATCGCCATGAAAGGGAGTGACACTACTCCTCGATTATACATCGGCCGCTGTGATTCCGGTGGCTGGCAGATTGTTGAAACTCGCTACCAGGCGGGCAGTCATCTTCGCTGGGCTAATGATGATCAGTTAATGCTTTCCGGCTTTGAGCAGAAAACCGATACCGTCTCTCAGAGCTTTGATGGGGCGCATGTTTTCACCCTTTCCAGCAGTGAAGTTCGTAAAATTGGCTACGAGCATATGCTGATCGAATCGGCCAATCATCCCAATTGGCTAATCAGTTACGGCGAGGCGCCGGTTGGTTTGCGTCTAATCAGCGATCTTCTTTCCGGAAATAATCGCCGATTGACGGTTGACTCTGGTTTTCCACTAACCTCCGGAGCGGAAGCACAACGCACTTTTGCCTGGCCGGACAACCATTTGTTCGTCCTCAAGGCTGAAACTTGCAAAGTGGTTGGCACGCCGCCGCGGCAAAAGTGCGGTCAACTTTACCATTTGGAGTTAGTTAATGACCGACTGGTGTTGCGCGATACTTGGGATCACGTTGATCAGAGCACGGTCCTGACCGGTGTCTTACGGGGAAACGAATAATATGAAGCCGAAAATCAAACGAATTTCGTCGATTATTGTGGTGGCTTTGCTGTTGATTGCTGGGACGGTTCTTGGTTGGTATTTTGGACCGCGGCCGGTTCCGCCAGCGCCGCCGGAGGTTGTGGAGTCAGCGGAAACGGTGGAAGTCTATTTCGCCAAACCGGACGGCATCTACCGGGTGAGTGCCGATCAACCGGAGGAGCAGCTGGTCTTAGCCGTGGAGTGGAACTTTGCCAACCCGGTGCTTTTGGCGGCCGGTGCTAAACGCGAGTATTTAATTTATTTGACTTACACGGAGAAAAAATACGACTGGGGCAGTCAAGTAATACCGGCCGAGCTGCATCAGTATTCCTTAATCGACGGATCGGATGTAGTTATATCGCCAGCCGGCTTGCCTCCAGGCAAAGCCACAACTGACCAAATAATCGTCTCCCCAGATGGGACAAAATTAGCTTTTGTGATCAATGGCCAGCCGATTGATGAGGGTTATAAACAGACCCTGCATTTGTGGGATGTCGATCAGAAGAAAGAAATTAAGTCATGGGAAAAACCAGGAAAGTCATTCTTATTCCTCCGTCTCAGTCGTTGGCTCAACAATCTCAACGTCTTAATCGGTTACTTTTATGAAGGCGGAACGGAATGTCGATTTTCCGTAGCGGCCGACAAATTACCAACTTCGGAAAATTGCAAGGGATTTGGAATCAGAGGTATGGGTGATAGCGAAGGGTTATTTGGCGAAAAGAGTGGACAGCTGTTTGGTATTGCGGATGATGGCGAGGCCGATTCTGGCCAACCCCGGCAGCAAGGAATCTTTTCCCGCCAGGAGGGCAATGCCGAAAAAGAATTTTTCGTGTCCGGATTGATTGCCGAGGCTGTTTTGTCTAGTGATCGAATCTACTACTTACTAAGCAACCAAGGTGGCGGTTCAAGAGCGCAGGAATTATATCTGACCAATCTGGATGGTACGACGACTCGTAAATTAAGCAGCAACGCGGGCAGCACCGGTGTCAAACAAAAGCTTCAGGTGACCCCTTCCGAGCGTTACGTGGCCTATCAGCAATATTTCCCGTCCGACGTTGGCGAGAGCTTGGCCTCGAATTTTTCCGCGACCAGTATCTGGCTCTATGATTCGGTCCTGGACAAACTTTTCCAGGTTGTCAATGGCGGGCGCAGTCCGGCCGTGATTCATCGCCAATAGATTAAGACTGATTCATCCGCATGAATTCACGCTGAAGGTCCTCATAGGCCGCCTGCTCATCTGTGGTCAAGGTCTCTTTCTGTTCCAGGTGCGCCAAATCGTCCGCGATCCGCTGACGGTGTTCGCGATTGATCCGGTCCTGAATCTGAGAAAGCACGAGAAGCAGTTCTCGCTCTCTTTCCTTTTCCTCAATTAGTAGATCCGCCAAATATAATTCGGAAGTGACTGGTTGTAACTCGGCCGGAAGTTTACGGGCAAATTTTTCCAGATCGAAAGAATCATGGTCTTCCCACCATTGGCGATAAGCCTCGGCCAAACGCTGCTGAGCCGGATCGGCAAACCAACTTGATGCAATTAGTCGTGCCGTGGCCGGTGGTTTATCCGCCCGCAGGAGTAATTGCCAGAGGTAAGTGCCAAGTCGGTCCGGATCGGGAGGGGGTGCCGCTGGTTTTTCGGCCGAGCGGGTAGGTATAACTCGATCTGACTGGGCGCGGCGCCGCATTCGTTCCCAATCCTCTTCTAAAACCGCTTCCGGAACGTGGAGTTTTTCCGCCAGTTGTTTTAGGTAAAAGGAACGCTCCACGGCGTGCTCGATTGTTAGTAGCAGCTTTAGCAGGGTATTAGTGACTACCTTCTGCCCCTGAGCGGTTGTCAGGTCCTGTTGCCGGCTGGTGGCCTCCAAGACGTATTCAAAGGCGGAAACATGGTGGTCCGTGGTTTCACGCCAGGCCTTGGGATCCTGGCGGGCTAAGTCGTCCGGATCCTTGCCGCCGGTTAGAGGAATAATCCTCAGGGCCACCGGAAAGGGTTGTACCAACTCGATCGCCCGACTGGTTGCGGCTATGCCGGCATTATCGGCGTCCAGGGCCAGATAGATAGTTTTCACCGTGCGGGAGAGGATACGGATTTGTTCCTGAGTCAACGCCGAACCTTTAATGGCCACGACATTCTTAACATGAGCCTGAACCGAAGACAAAACGTCAAACTCGCCTTCCATAATGATTACCGCCTCTTTTTCACGGATGGCATCGAGATTTTGGTGGTAACCATAGAGCAGATAGCGCTTGTGATAGACCGCGGTCTCTGGGGTGTTAATATATTTTGCCTCCTTGGCTGAGCTACTTAGCAGACGGCCCGAGAAACCAACTACCCGGCCACGGTGATCATGCAGGGGAAAAATTACCCGGCCACGGAAGCGGTCATAATACTTGCCTCCCTGGCCCTTAATGATCAATCCCGCCTCCTCCAGATCGCGCAGAGGAATCTTTTTCTTTTGGTGAAGATAGGTGGTCAAATGATCCCAACCTTCCGGGGCGAATCCAAGGCCATAATTTTTGGCCAAGGCTTGGTTGAGTCCTCTTTCTTTCAGATACTGACGTGCCGGTTCGCCTGACTTGTGGGCGGTCAAGAGGTAACTGTAATATTTTTGGGTCAGATCCGAGAATGGTGAAAACGGTTCGCCGCTGTTGTTCTTGCGGATCGTTCCAGTCCCTTTTTTCCAGTTCAATACCGGCTTTATCCGCTAAAAGCTCGAGTGCTTCCGGAAAAGTTAGTCGATCGTATTCTTGGACAAAGGTAAAAACGTCACCCTTTTTGGCGCAACCAAAACAGATGAAACTCTGCAGTTCCGGAGACACGAAGAAGGAGGGAGTTTTTTCGCTATGAAACGGACACAGACCGCGAAAATTTTTCCCGCTCCGTTGGAGCGAAATTCTTTCCCCGACTACTCGAGAATATCCAGTTTTTCTTTGATCGCTTGCACTTGGGACACCGTGAACCTATTGTAGCGATCCTGGGCTTGAAAGTCGAGGAAGTGTATCACCTAATCCCCAGATCGTCTAAAATCGGCCAGTAAGCTTTGATTATCGGAAAAGGTAATTCCCTGCCCGCCGGCTTGTTGGACGGCCTCGATGTTCTCCGGAGCATTGTCCACCAGGAGAAGTTTCTCAACCGGGACGTTAATTTCCTCAGCCAAGCGCTGGAAAGTATTCCGGATCGGCTTTGCTGCCCAGTTTCGGTGCTGATGATTTTGTGAAAAACCGGATGCAGCGCCCAGTGAATAAAGGGTTTTTTCCAGGCCGTGCTGGCGGTGAGAACATAGAGCGACACTTGGTTTTCACCGAGCGGCAGAGGAAAAGTAACAATTCGTAGTTGAGGCCGGTCGCGGGAGAGAAAAGACGTCGGAGTAATCAAAGATCAGCGCTTTGGGATGATGGATTAAGGGCCAAGTTAACCTCCTTCACTAATATATTAGCAGCTATATCCAGCCAAAAACAAGCTCGGCCTTGCGGCCGAGCTTGCTATTGTTCTGGTTAGAAACGATTTGGTTTAGAAACGACGACCGCCGCCGCCGCCACCGCCACCACGGCGATCTCGGTTAAACGGGCGACCACCACCGCCACCGCCACCACCAAAGGAGGGGCGATCGCCACGGGGAGCCTGAGGACGAGCGATCGTCACGTTCAGGGCACGGCCATCCATTTCACGGCCATTCAGTTCCTCGACGCACTTGTTAGCAGCGTCTTCGGTAGTGAATTCCACAAAGGCAAAGCCCTTGGAGCGACCGGTGGCATAGTCGGAAATTACCTTAACATCCTTGATTTCGCCGAATTCAGCGCACATTTCGCGCATCTGGGCATCATCAACGGAGTACGGCAAATTACCGACGTAAACCTTATTTGGGTTTGATTGAGAGGGTTGCATTATTGTCCTCTTCTCCCTTTCGGCTGATCACCCGAAAGTATTAATAATACGGACATGGTGCTTAGGAAACTAAGAACAGGCCGGTTCGATCAGGAGAGTATTATAGCATGTAAAGCAACATCTAGTACAATTGCCGCATGGAAACGCTTAATTTGCTGACTAAAAACCCGTTTAAACTGGCCACGGCCAGATTGGCGTTGGCGCCGCTGGGGATTGAAGTCGAGCCGGTCGAGCTGGATCTTCCGGAAATCCAAGCCGATACTAATCTGGAAATCGCCCGGGCGATGGCGGTGGAAGCGGCCCGGTTTCTGAATCGGCCGGTGGCCAGAGAAGATCATGGTTTTTTTCTTAACGCCCTGCCTGGTTTTCCCGGTCCGTATATGAATTATATCGAAAAGAGGATCCAACCGAGCACGGTGATCGACTGGCTGCGGGACCAAGAGGATCGAGCGGGCTATTTCGAGTTGGGACTGGTCTATGCCCAACCAAGCGGCGAAGTTCAGGAGTTTGTAGCGCAAGTGCCGGCGAGGATCGTCGATAGTTTGCAGGAAGGCGCCCGGGATTTCGGCTGGGACAACATCATCGCCTTGGGAGAGAAAGACCTGGCCATCAGTCAGTATCCTCCTGAGGAGCGGTACCGTTTTTTCACCGGAAATTTTGAGCGGTTGGGTCAGTGGTTGAGTCGCGATGCTCACGGGAATTAACCACCCCCCCTTGTTTCGTGAAGTAACATGCTGCTTGACGAAACAAAGCGGGTGCCGATTTTTCCTTGCCTAACGATGTACAATCCTCAAACTAAAGATAAATATGGCAAAATCACCAAAATATATGGCTGAAGTCGGCTTTAAAGCGGCCGACATCTCCCCGATTGGCGTGGGATCCAACTATCCGTTAACTATTCCCAGATCGACGATCCTGGAACCGGATGGCGGCGGTTACATTGAAAACGATTATTACCGGGAAGATATCGCCGAGCTGGGAGTACGTATTGCTGAACACAATATCTACATTCCACAGATCCCGGCTGACTTTCCCCTGATGGTATTGCTCATAATGGAAAATGTGGTCAATGATCCGCAGTACTGGTCAATCAAGGACTTTGCGGGTTTGTTCCAATTCTTAGCCCAGGTAATCACACCTCAGGGGTTGGTACTGTTTGTCGACTCGATCGTTAAAACCTCAGATTTGGAGGACAAATATCGTCGATTCAAGCTCCATCTGGCAGAAAGTAACTTCGATGTTGTGATCGACGAGTGGCATTCTGGCTATCGACCGGACGTTGAACAGCGCCAACATAACCTGGAGTTGCTGGTCACGGATCTTAAAAACCAGAACAGTTATGATCAGGCCATGGCCGAAGGTCTAAATACGCTCATGGAAAAGCAAAACCGTTGGCTGCTGCTGCGCCAACCCACCTGCTAATCTAGCGTCCGTGCTTCCAGTACAGCCGACCATAAAGCCAAAGTGTAACCAACGACAGGGTGTGCAAAATCAACAATCCTTCTCGGGGACTCCAGCGATCAGCGACCAGCCCTAAGAAAAGCGAAAAAACGGCAAAGAGCAAGCTGCCCCCAAATGAAACCAGTGAGGCCATGGTCGCCCGCTGCTCGTTAGAGAATTCCCGCTGTTGGAGCGTGCTCTCCGCTACCTCGCCTACCCCAAAATATACCGATGTAGTAGCCATTAATGCCGGAGAAGTGATATTGGGAACCAGTAGGGCGGCATAGTGAATAATCTTACTGTAGATAGAGGTCAGCAGTAAAAATTTTGGGGCGGGAATTTTCTTTAAGATCCGGTCACTGAAATAATAACCGACCGCCGCACCGACGTTAGACAATAATTTAGAAAAGCCGATCGCCCATAGTGGCCAAACCGTGTTTACGAAGGCCGAGCGGAATTGATAGGCCGATTCGCCAAAGGCAAACCCCAGCATGGAAGCTAAACTCAATAATCGGAGCTTACGGTTGGTCCAGAAAAGTTTGATCGCGGTTCCCAAATGGGCGTAAACGTTGCCCTCAAATTTGATTCGCGGCGGTTCCACGAACCAAAAACTCAGGACCAATTTCGCTGCCTGTGGGATAACCGAAAGCCACAACAACCAGGAAAAGGAAAAACTGGCAATCACGCTTCCCAACAGCGCCGAGATAGCCAATGCGACCTGGAAGAGCGAGCTCACCCGCCCCAGATAGTGGTCATATTCGTCTTGTTGGCCATGTTCAACCAAGACCTCATGCAGGAACGCATCGTTGTTGCCGCTGTAGAATGCCCGGCCGAGGCCTTCGAATACGGCGCCGATCACTAGAGTCCAATAGGACCAGCCTAACGCATAAAACACCATCATGCTGACACTGCAGATCGAGCCGGCAATGATCGTTTTTTTGCGCCCCAGGCGGTCGGACAAAATTCCCGTTGGTACTTCCATCAGGGCGGAAACTACCATCGCAATAGAAAAGATGCTCATGCCCAGCGCAAAAGAGCCGGATACCTGGGCGTAATACAAAATCGCTACCGGCGCGAACAGACTGAAATCGGTGAGAAAATTAAAAGCGGCGAGGAGACGGATATTCCGTTTAAGGGAGGCGATGTTCATTCCTCCGGCAATAGTTGCTCGACGGCGGCCAGAAGTTTTTCGGCGTCAATGCCCGTGATAGTCTTCAGCCCGGGCAGATCGTCGACATAACTTACTGCCGGTCCAAGCTTGACTCCATTCAGTTCATCCACCGCGAACCAATTCGCGAATTGTTGTTCCCCGGATCGTTTCAATTTGACTTGATATCCCCGGCCGGCGTCCTTTTTACCAACAGTAGCCTCAACTTCGAGTAAGCTCTGCCGTCGAATAGCCTGGAAGCGATTAGTGCGGGCGGAGTCTTCCACCAGGTGTTCCAGCCGAATTTCAATCACCTGTCCGCCGCCAAACTCTTGGGTCAATTTGATCGTGAGCCGAATGTTTTCCGGTTGAGTTATTTTTTTGTTCGCATCAAGAAGAAAAAGATGGTCGAGTTGCTCTGGATTAAGTGAAACTAAGGCTTGAATAATTTTTTCCAGATTAACCACTTTGTCATCGGACGCACTATCGAGTAGCAGCTCCTCGAGCTGATGGTCTTCAATCATTTTCCAACCAGCGTTGATGGTCGGCTGAAGCACGGTCATTACTTCTTGATAGGGATCTTTTTCTACTTGCCGCAGAAGTTCAGTCCGGGGAGGAAAAGCCATGGCTCCAGCTGCCCCAAGCATGGTTTGGAGAAATTGCCGTCGGTCCATTGTTAATTCATGTTTGGCCATAAATTATCCACTTCTCTCCTGATTATAAACGAAATTTATTGAGAACTGAGCGCTTTTTCCTGGTGGAGGTAGAGCAACTTAACCGTCTCCGTGGCCAGTAAATAGCCCAGTACCAAGGTGAAGATTAGCGTTAGTTGTGCTGGCGGCAATGACACAAAACCGAAAATCCGCTGGCCAAAACCAGAATATGGTAGGCCGATCGCCAGTCCACCGCTCAGCACGGTGAAGATCAGAATCCAGATTGAGGGTCGGTCAGCACGGAGGAAAAAGCGATTGCTCCGTATCGAATAAAGAAACAATAATTCGGTTAAAACGCTGCCGAGAAACCAGCCAGTTTGTAAGTTTGCAGGGGAGAAGCGGGAGAGAATGCCAAAAAAGAGAAAGTCAAAAATAGTGCTGACACTACCTAAGAGCAGCGCCATTCGAGCAAAGCGACCCAAATTATAGCGTTGGGGTTGTCTGGTGGTCGACGACTCCACGGTGTCGGTCGCAATGGCGATCATCGGAAAATCGGTCAGCAGGTTGAGCAGTAAGATTTGCAGGGGCAGCATCGGCAGATGGGTGATGATCAGCGACGCCGCAGCAACGGCGAAAAAGTTGCCGAAATTAGACGCCAGAGTAGCCAGAATATATTTTTGGGTATTGGCGAAGACTTTTCTTCCTTGCAGTATGCCCTCCGTAATGACTTTGAGGCTTTTCTCCAACAGGACGATATCCGCGGCTTCCCGGGCGACGTCAGAAGCTCCGGCCACGGCGAGAGCGACGTTGGCGATTTTAAGGGCCGGGGCATCATTGATCCCCTCGCCCAAGAAGCCGACTGACTGATTTTTCTCAAGTTCCTGAATAATTTGGTGTTTCTGTTCTGGTGTTACCCGGGCAAAGACCGAATACGTTTCGAGCAAACTGTGGCGCTCGTCATCGGTCGCGGCGACCCACTGGTCGCCGCGACAAACCTGATCCGCCTGAGCAATTAGACCGATTTTCACGGCCACTCGGCCCGCTACTTCCGCGCTATCGCCGGTCAGAATAATTACTCGTACGCCCAGATTTTCGGCTTGTCTAATGGCTTCGGCTGAGCTGGCTTTGACCGGATCGGAAAAAAAGATTAAGCCGGTAAATCGATCATCGCGTTTCACGGCCAGAGCCCGGATCCCTTCCCGACCCTGCTGGGCAACCGCGGCAAGAATTTTTTCTTTTTCCGACCGATTTAGTTCCCGGCAACTTTCTAAAATATTTTCCGGCGTTCCTCTAGAAACGGTTTCTTTTTTCCCTGATCTTTCTATGATGGCCGTTGCTAAGCGCCGAACCGGATCAAAGGGAATTTCTTCAACTAAACGGAAAGCAGCTCGTTTAGTTTGTTGGGTTGGGGTCAGGGCTTGTTGTAAAGCAGTATCGAATGCCAAATTACCCAGATTAATATCGGCTGACATGGCCGCTAGACTGGCGACCAGAATGGCCTCTTGATTATTGTCCGGATAGGTTCCCACCACGGTTAATTTATTTTCCGTCAAGGTTCCGGTTTTATCCGTGCAAAGTACCTCAATACTGCCTAAGTCTTCGATCGCGGACAGCCGTTTGACCACCACCATATTTTTTGCCAGTCGAATTGCTCCCAGTGATAAAGAGAAGGTGGTAACCACCGGCAAAGCCTCCGGAATAACCCCCACCGCCAGTGCAATCGCGAAGATCGCCAGTTCAAACCACGAGGGCTCTGTTTTCAAAGCGAGGTTAGCCAGAATAATGCCGACCAAAGTTAAGCTGACAATCAATAATGTAAATCGGCTAAAACGGCGCAGTTCTTTTTCGTAGGTACTTTCCTTGTCGGTTTCCTCTGCCAGGCGAACAATATCGCCATAGGTAGTATCTTTACCGAGAGCGCTAACCACTCCTTCGCCCGTCCCACTCACCGCCGTGGTGCCAAAAAATGCTTGATCGCCAATCGACTTATCCATGGGGAGTGATTCGCCCGTGAGAACTGATTCGTCGACCGTCAGATTATTGGCTTGGGTCAACTTAATATCTGCTGACAGCATTGATCCGGGTTGAAGCAGAACAACGTCGCCTAGGACCAGTTGATCGATTGGGATATCAACTTCTTGATTATTACGTCTGACGCGAGCTCGAGTGACTAAATATTGTTTTAATAGTTTCAAAGTTTGTTCGGAACGATATTCCTGATAGAAACCCAATAACGTATTGAGTCCGACAAAGAGCAAAATTAGTGAACCATCCAAGATTTGACCTAGGACAAAAGACAGGGCGGCTGCCCCGAAAAGTAGATAAACAAACGGTGATTTTAGTTGGCGGACCAAGATGGTCGTCCAGTGGTTTTCTGATTCTAGGAAGAAAGACTTCATCTACTTAAACAGTTTATACTGAAAACCACCGGATATTTGTTTGACGCTGAATTCATTGTATACTCGGCAAAAATAATTGGAGAAAAGCTATGGTGGAGCAGGCAGCCGGGCACTATGGATTTGTTTCCCGCAAGCGGGATACTTTAAATCCGGAAAAGAACAACTCTGGCCTGGTGAGCGTTATCCGCACTCCCCATCAGGAGATGGCGGATTTCATGGCGCTTGAGGCGTTGAGGCACGGCTTAAGGGTTACCGAGGAGGAGTCGGATAGCAAGCTGCTGGCTAAGGGGCGGGTGCGAGTTAAGATCGAGCCATTGTTTGGTTCAGGAATTCCGGATTGGGAAGGATTTTGGAAGGCTTGTCAGTCGGTTCGAAAACGTGCGAATCCCTTAATTCGCTAAAGGAGTATCATGGGTTGTATGAACAAAAATGCTGGTGACGCGGTTTATGGCTTAGGGTTCTTGGGGGCGTTGATCTATTTTGTGCAACATGCGCCTACACTTGATGCCAAGTTATTCGGCGTTCTGAAAGCGATTGTTTGGCCGGCCTTTTTGGTCTACCGTTTGCTAGAGTTTCTAAAATTTTAAGGAGAAACATGACCACTAAAGTCGAACGAATTCTATTTGGCGTTAAAGTTCAGGAAAAAGAACTGGATTTTCAACGCGAAATTTTTACCATTAATCCCCTGACCGGAAATTATGTCCGGGTTAATGACGGGCTTACCGAGACCCAGGTTTACGATTTTGCCGAGTTGTCCGACACTTTCCTCAAAGAGGGCGAAGAGTCGGTTCATGGAGCAAATTGGCATCAGTTGAAGGTTAAGCGGGAAGCTCATCGCTAGCCTATGCGCTCATCAGAAGAGGGGTTGTCACCCATTGTTCGCACTGAATTTGACCTCAGTCCCGACCTATTGAAAAGTCTCCAGCGCTTTGGCGTTTCGCTTTCTGTGTTGTCCATTGAAGAACTCAAGGATTTAACTTTGGGCCGCTTTGGCATTGAGGGGGAACCATTTCTAACGCACGTCAGTACTCCGGAACAACCCCAGGTTCTTATCGAGTACGGCGCCGGTTCTTGCTCCATGCTGGTAGCCATCGACAATAAAGGCAATATCATTTCGGTGCATCAGCCGTTGGTTTACCGCTCTGTAGAAAGCCTCTCCCGAACACTGGAAGAGTGTGGTTACTTGAAAGCCTTAGCGGAGAATGTTGGGTCCGAAAGACTGATTTTTTTGACCGGAACCAATATGAATACAGAAGATCAGGAAAAGCTAGTCCAAAATCTCGAGCTGGTATTGGGGTTGCGGGTGAACTATCTCTTTGTCAAAAAACCATCGGCTGATCAGAATCAAGATCCGAAAAGATTAAATCAGATCAATAAAATAGTGATCATTCCCGCGGCGGTGTCGAAGACAAGCCAGGTGGAATTGATTATTCCGACCATTGCTGGTCCGAAATTGGCTTTGGATAAACAGTTTTTGCTGCTGCGGAGAATGTTGCTGACCGGAAAATAAAAAAACAATTTACCACTGCCTTTTCCAGGGCGGGAAGCCAATCTCTTTCCAATCGAACCTGGTCTTAACCGTGGTCTCGGTCTGATCCAAGCTGCCGCGAATGTGGGGAATAATCAAGGACTCATCCTCGGCCAGACCCAGGGCTTGGCGTTCGGCCAAACTTAAATCGATCAGATCTCGATCCGGCATAGAAGGCTGATTATAGTGCTGGCGAAGGATTTGGTGATGCGATTCGCGGCGTCGTTGATTAATTGTCTCCAAAAGCCCAAGAATCTCGTTTTCCGGGGGCCAGATCCCACCCTCTTTTTCCTCGAGGATTGACAGGAGTCCGGTTAAAGTTGAGGCCGTATAGAACTCGGTTAGGTTGCGCGTAGTCCCGTCTTTCTTGTAGTTGGCTGGAGAAACAAAGACCCATTGCCCTTTTTTATCTTGTAGTAATGCCCCGCCATGCAGCACATAGCGACTATCACTTTTGAACTCGATCTTTCTAGGGCGGCCGGGAATTCGGACACTAGCGGTAGTGGATAGCAAAACGGCCGTGGGAAAAGCGTCGGGAAAACGATTCATGAGAAAGAAAATCGCGCGGGTAGAATTATCGATGCAGTCGCCAGCGGTTCCCTTTTCGACGACGTCAGGTAGTTCATCGGTGACCGAGAACTCATCCAACTGAGTGCGTCGGTCGCGAATGCGATTTAGCAATGGCCGACTATAGCCAAAAAGCATCGCGTCCGCCAGAAGGTGTTCGTTTGGTCCAGTCATATAAGTTTTAGCGGTGCCGGTATTCTCCCGCCGGTAATTCTTGGTTAAAGACAGGACTTAGGCTCTCAGAAAGTTCCAGCTGTTTTTTCCGATCGTCGGTGAGGCGATAAGTCTTCCCATCGGAATCGAGTAGTAAGTAACCCAGGTCAACCAGCTCCTGTAAAATCGGTTCAATCTCCTCGACCGTGAATAAAGTTTCGTTAAAGAGTCTCTCTAGGCTTAATTGTCGAAGTACCAGTACTTTGCGGGTAATCTCAAAACGGACCGGATTGATGGCTTGTTCAAAGTCGTCCGGCTTTTGATAGGGCTTACGCTTGCCAAAAATTTGTTCATCAAGTTCAGTCGCTCGTTTCTCATCTCGATCGGCCCTGGCCTGACTGAGTTGGTGAATAAGTTGGAAGGTTTCTTGGTTGGTGCGGGTTTCTTTTTCGCTCATGAATTCAGTATACAGGGTCTGACCCCGGGGTGGCCTCACGCCTGGAGGGTAAGACCCTTTGAGGTTATATAACTCCTTACTACAGGATTCGAAAACAACTGCTCACTAATCCCCACAAAGTTTCTTGATTCGACCAAATCCAACGGCGCCTCTAATAGCTGCAAATGCTCCGGATCGGAAAAATAGTATGTTCGATATCCGCACTCGCTAAGTTGTGTGACGACTTCCTGAGGGGAGGTGCCATATCTCTGGCTTTCCGGATTGAGCTCAAACAAAATCAAGCCGATTTTTTGTTGCCTGAGTAAATCGTCCGCCCCGGCAAATACTCGGCCTTCTGCCCCTTCGACGTCAATTTTTAAGACATCAATCCTGGACAGTAACTTCTCCCGGGCAAAAATATCCAATGTCGTAGCCGCGATTGTCCGACGTTCCCGACCCGTTTCGTTTTTTTTGGTTAAATGCGATGTCTCCGAGTGAATGTCTAGAGTAAAAGATATTCTTCCTTTTTTATTGCTGACTGCGTGTGGAAAAATGGTGACAACCTTTTCTAAACCGTTTAAGACGACGTTTTGGTGTAGATAAGGCAAAACCCGGGGATCAGGTTCAAAAGCGTAGATTGATCCGGTAGTAATTTTATCGGCGGCGAGAAGCGAATAGTCACCGGTGTGGGCGCCGACATCCACGAAAATGTGGTTATTCTTGAGATATTTTTGCAGAAAACTCCACTCGGCAAAGTCTGGCCAGCGGGTATAAACGATCAGACCGCTGTAGGATAAATGAGGCCAACACAGACATTGGATCTTAGCGGTGAGTGGGACGACCGTTGGCAATGAAAAAAACCGCTGATTGATCTTCCACCAGATTACCCGTCCAAGTGTTCGCCAAAATTGTTTCCGATTTAAGGGGTGACTGAAGACAAAAAAGAAGCCGCCAAAAAATGACATGGGCCTACTATACCTGATTGGGGTGCAGTTGGTGCAGGAGTGCCAAATGTCGAGCGATGATACGATGATTAGGCGACTAGAAATCGCTAAGGGATTAATGGCGGAAAGAACGAAAATGAAGTATCAATCATTGTCTACTGATTTGGATCGTCGTCCACAGGGAGTGCAGCCAATTGTGGAAGGGATTGATGTTCCCTGGTCTCTTTCCGATGAGCTGAAACGTCGTTTGCGGCAAACTCCTCCCGAAGCCGGGATGTTTATCAAAAAAGAGTTTCGCAATCAGCCAAAACCAGAGGTTGTGTCCTATGAGCCGGAGATTATTCGCGACAAATCGGTGCGGGCCATAATGGGTGAAAAAGGACCGGCTAAAGACGTGGTGATCCGGGATCTGGCTAATTTTTTTGCCGATTTACGAGCTAAAGTTTCCTGGAAGGGATCGAGTTATGTTAATACCAATCTGGCCGCCGAGTTGGTCTACAAAAAAATAGAGAAAGGTTGGAAAGATTGGCCGATATTGCGGGCGAGCACCGTTAATTTTGAGAAGATTGCCGTGAGATTATTCAGTGAATTGCTCAATGAACTAGCAGAGTAGTTGCTTTAGAGTGCGGAACAGGTGGGTCTGGAACCAGTGCGTCGTTATAATTATTCTAAAAGCTTGCCTACTTCCTGAATAAAAAGAACTAAAAAGGAATTCACCATTTTAATTTCTTCGTCTGTAGTTAAGAATACACAATTTCCACTCTCATCTCGATGGTGATATGGATCTTGTTCTACAGGAGAAAGTCGTCTCTCGTATATTTGTGTCTCAACTTCTCTGGCTTGACTTCGTACTTTTTGTTCTGCGTCAAAAAATCTTTGTGCAAAAGCTGTTAAACCAAAAGCACCCATCAGCCAAGTTGATTGGCATTTAAATGCGACAGGCCTGCCGTAATCTAGGCCATCAGCAGTTATCCCCCCAGAAACTATTGTGTCAGGAATACTATCATCAAAATCATCCAACAAATGTTTGGCTGTTAGTAAATACCTTGTCAATTTGTCTCGTTCTATTTGGTTCATATATTATCGCTATAGCTCGAATCCTAGGTTGCGGAGGTGGTGGGACTCGAACCCACGGGACCGTTACCAGTCAACGCTTTCCAGGCGTTTGCCATAGCCACTAGGCGACACCTCCAACGGAGCTTATTATACCCTGGAAATTACTTCTTCTTGATGTTAATTAAGTCCATGGTCCGGCGGATCTCGGCTAGTTCGTTGGCTACCCGTTCCATTTTTGACTCCACCGAGCTGGCATCTTCACCGACAAAGTAACCGATCGGCTCCTCCAAAACCGCCGAAAAGGCTTGCATTTGGGAGACCGAGGGTTCGACTCGGCCAACCTCGATTGCGGAGATGGTTTTTGCCGAGACATCAAGATAATCGGCTAACTCATATTGGGTCATGCCCTTGGATTGACGGGCTTGTTTAACCCGTTGACCAATCTGGGCGAGCCCCTCTTTGAATTTCTGGACGGCGAAAGGTTTGGTGTTTTTCATGATTCTCCTCTGTTCCTCTTGTCAAATGAGACTGATTCTATTTATACTATAGCAGCCATGCAGAACATTCTCATCTATGCCAAGACGGCGGCAACCAGAAAATTATACCATCAAACTCTCAGTAAACGAGATATTGAGACATATCGGGCGAAAGATGCGGCGGAGGTATTTCTACTGTTGGCCACCTTTGAGATCGATACCGTGATCTTGGTTGATGAAGGCGCGATGTATGACCTAGAAATGATCATCGACGTTTTACATAAGAAATATGACCAAAAGCGGATTATTCTGGTTTCTCCCGATCGCAAGGTACCGCGCGGAATGGAATGCTTTGGTTCGACCAGCGATTTTCTGGATTTGTACTAATTAAGGTAAGTTTTCGGTAACCTTTTTTTGCTTTAATTGGCGCATGCACGCTTGGGATCGGTCGCTCTCTTCCCGCCCCCGGGAAAAATTGCTGCGCTTGGGGGTTAAAGCACTGAGTGAGGAAGAGCTTTGGTGCTGTGTACTAGGTTCCGGCACCAGGAAAAAACCTCTCCCCGCGCTGGCTCGGTCCCTGGTTGGTTTGCTGCCAAATTTTGATCCAAAGAGTCTTTTTGGACGGCTGGGTGAGGCCCAGTACTGCCGGGTGGTTGCCGTCGCGGAATTATTGGCGCGCTTGAACGAGCGGCGGCAGGTTCAGCTTCAAAAACCAGAGGACGTTTGGTTGCTCTGCCAAGATTTAGCGCTGGCCTCCAAAGAAATGATAAAAGCCCTATACTGCAACAGCCGGGCGGAGGTAATTCACACTGAGGTTTTGGCTCTGGGCGGCCTGAACATCGCCTTGCTTCAACCCAAGGAAATTTTCTTTCCGCTGCGTTGGCAACCGATTGACTCAATCGTCCTTTGTCATAATCACCCCAGCGGCAATCTGGAGCCTTCGGGGGAAGATCTGGTTTTTACCCGGCGGATTCAAGCGGCTTGTGAATTGATGGGCTTGAATTTACGTGACCACCTCATCGTGGCGCGGGAGGGCTATCTTTCCTTGCGCGAACAGGGTGTTTTAACGCTCGAGTGAATTAAAGGGAAACTCGGTCATTTCTGGTGCCGGAGGTTCAATCTTTGCCTCTTCCTGCAGGACAACTACGTCCTTGCCCTGAGGATTGAGCACCTTGATCTCGGATAGCAAAAAGCCTTCGCAGTTTAGCCCCTTGTTGGCAAAGCGCTCGGAGAGTTCCTTTTGGACCAGTTGCTCAATTTGATTGCGATTAGCCGAGATTTGGTCAGTTTTCAGTTGGGAAAAAATGGCGCTTAGTCGGGAACGGGCAATCGGGCGAACCACCTTGGAAACGAAATTTTCGCCAATGTTCTCCCAAAGTTCCGGAGCGTTGTGTTTATCAATACGGAAAAGTACCGAGCCCTCAATGGAGATTACCTGACCATCTGCGGTCTGGGTAATGATTGGTTCGTCACCCAGGTCTTCCTTATTAGTGGAGGCATCAAAGGCCCGCCGAATGGCATACTCCAGAATTTGCGCGTTAAACAGTTTTGCGACTTGCCAAAATGGCAGCTTCAGGTGAAGGCCAGGCCCCCAGACCTTGGGGAGAACGCCGCGCCCGCGATCAAAAATGCAGGCAATGTGCCCAGGAGGCACGGAAATGAAGAAACCACCAACAATTTCGTCAACAAAAAAACCAACGACCAGACGATCAAATTCCATTGTTTCATTATAGCAGTAAACGGTCTTGCTATAATCACGGGAGATGAATAGTGGCAATCTGCGGAAACTCCATATTATTTACTGGCGCCATCCGACGCTGGATTGGGAAAACGCCCGCACTACCGAGCTATTTAACGAGCTGACCTACAATACCAAGCTTAACCTTCGTTTTCGGACTGAACTCCAATACGTTTTTGCCAATTGCCACCGGCAGACGGAGAGCTATATGGCGAATCGGGATCTGGTTGAGCAACTTCGGTCCAAAAAAATCAGACGTGAACCACTCGCCTATCTTGAGTTTTGGGAACCGAACCGGGATGGGCGCCGCGAAGAATATTGGTCGATTGACAGCGATTACCGCCTAAAAGAGCTAATCAAGCAACTTGATTACTACTTAAACAGTTTCACTTAACCTAGGTATAGCTGGGTGGCGTTGGTGGGGTTAGTCCGGAGGGCAGCGGACTGGCTTGAGCTGGAGCCGCCGGGGCGCTGGCAACCGGTTCAACCGGAGCGACGGTTGGTGTTGGGGTGGCTGCCGGCGTTGGAACCTCAGTCGGGCCGACCATTTTTACCAATTCGTTGACGCTATTTTGTAGCTCAGCCTCCGGAACTGGCGAAGCCGCGGCTGGGGGCGTTGCTGGCACAGGAGCGCTGCTGAGCTGAGTGATGGTTTCACTAGACACCGGGGTAGCCGGTGCGATTGCCGGAGATAATGCCGGGGTGGTCGCGGTAGGTTCGCTAGGCATGGTCGGCGCGACGGTCAAAGGTGTTGGAGTCATTGGTGTAGGGTAAGCGGCCGAAACCTGGTTAGCGGCAGAAGCGGAGGAAAAAATACTGGCGAACGGCGTAGGAGCAGCCGCGTCCGGGATGGCCGGTGCAGTGGGGGTCATTGATGGTGGAGCGACCGCGACTCCAGGTTCGGTTGGTTGAGTGGTTGCCGGGACCGGAACGGCGGAATCGACCTGTAGGTTACTCAAATCGGCTTGGGGATTAGTAATCGGAGTGGGTTGGGCGCTCACCGGTGCGGCGGGATTAGCAGTTGGTTCCATAGGGCTGACTCCTGGTTCAGGTTTTGCTGTTTGTGAAGATCGTAACAGAATTTCTTCAATTCGTAAAAGACGATTATATTTAACGACCCGTTCACCCCGGGAGGGGGCGCCAAATTTGACATAGTCGGTCCCAATACCGACGGCGATATCCGCCAGAACGTCATCGGTCGTCTCGCCGGAACGGTGGGACATGATGGTGTGCCAACCGGCCTTTTTCGCCAAACTGATCACCTCGACGGTCTCGGTCACCGTTCCGGCGCGATTGGGTTTGATCACTACCGCATTGCAGGCTTTCTCCTGAATAGCTTTCATTAGTAGAGTTTTGTTGGTGGCGATGAGGCTATCAGCCACGATCATGGCGCTCTCCCCCATCTCCTCGGTCATAAACTTCCAGTCGTCCCAGTCGTCATCCAGCAGCGGGTCTTCAAAGGAAAAAACACGATACTGGTGGTGTAAATCCTGATAAAACTTGATCAGCTGTTTGCTATTCATCGGTTGCGGCCGGTCTTTAATCGAGTACTTGCCGCCTTTATGGAACCATTTTGGCACCACGTCCAGACCGAGAAATGCGTCCTTGGCCAGGGAATAGGAAGTAATTTTCATGGCCTCGGTAAAGATTTCCAAGGCGTCGGTATTGGAGGCCAGATTAGGAGAAAAACCGCCCTCGAGTCCAACCGCCCGAATCGCCCCTTTTTGTTCGAGCGTTTTTTCCAGAGCCATAAAGACTTCCACCCCGAAGCGAAGGGCTTTTTCGTAGGGCAGATGACTGGCCGGAACCAGTTGGAACTCCTGAAAATCAAGCGCTCCGGAACCATGACGGCCGCCGTTAATCAAGTTAAAAATCGGTGTTGGCAGGCGGTAAATTTCGGCGAGCCGATATTTTTCCTTCACGTACATGAAAACCGGAAGTTTGAGCGAGGCGGCCGCCACTTTCAATACCGCCTGGGAAACGGAGAAAATGGCGTTGCTGCCCAGGTGCGATTTATTGGTCGTGCCGTCCAAATCAACGAGCGTTTGGTCGATTTGAGTCTGATAAAGCGGATCCATGCCGAACAACTTATGAGCGATGATCGTATTCACATTTTTTACCGCCTGAGTGACTCCGAGCCCAAAGTATTCGTTATTATTGTGATCGCGCAGTTCGGCGGCTTCCAGCTTGTTGCCGACTGAACCTGAGGGCGACGAGGCGGTTTCGCTGTGGCCGGAATCCAAGGTCACCGTCGCCTCTACGGCTGGTATGCCGCGGCTGTCCAAAATCTGGCGGGCGGTGATGGAACTGATCAGGGCCATATTATTTCTTTCGTCTGGTCAGCTGCATCTCGGTTTGGGAGACGATTTCGCGCACGGACTCAATCGAATCCGGAGAAACTGACAGTGAGGTAACACCCCACTCCACCAGATTGGCAGCTAGTTCGTGGTAAGTCGAGGGTCCCTGGCCGCAAACGGAAATTGACACGTTCCGATTCCGACATTTGCGGATGATTCGCTCTAGAGCCCATTGCACGGCGGGATGGCGTTCGTCGTACTCGCTGGCCACGTTTTCGTTGTCCCGGTCTGCACCCAGGATTAGCATCGTCAAATCGTTAGTACCGATAGAAAATCCATCAACTCCGGCGTCGATATAATCATCAATCATGATGATGTTTTCCGGCAGTTCGGCCATCATCCAGATCTTGAAAGAAGTGCTGCGGCGTAAACCGGCGGCAAAGATCAAGGCCTTAACTTTTTGAAACTCCTGTACCGAACGGACAAAGGGAATCATAATCCAGAGGTTTTTATATTTTTCCCGCACCTGCTTAATGGCCTCTAGCTCCAGTTGAAAGACTTTGGGATCGGTAATATAGCGGTAACAACCCCGGTAGCCGATCAGGGGATTTTCTTCTTCCGGTTCAAATTCTTCTCCTCCAATCAGATGGCGATACTCATTGGTCTTGAAGTCCGTGGCGCGGTAGACCACTGGCCGGTCGCCGAAAGCCGCGCAAATTTCGGCGATGCCTTTGGCCAGCTGGCGGCTGAAAACCTTGCCGCGGCCATCGCGGAGCAATTTCTTGGGATGGTGGCCAAGTTGAGCGATCATGAACTCCGCCCGCAACAGACCGACGCCGTCAACGTGCCGCTCCCCAATACCCTTGGCTAATTCCGGTTCGGCCAGATTGACGTAGATTTTGGTAGCGGTTTTCAGCCGTGGACCGGTTGTCGCCTCAGTCTTTTTTTGGGCAATATCCGCCAACACCGCGGCTGTCAATTCCCCGGCGTGAATCTTGCCGTTTTTACCATTTAAGGTTACTTTTTGACCGTCCTTCAACAGCTTAGTGGCTTGGCCGGTGCCGACAATGCAGGGCAGACCAAGTTCCCGGGAAACGATAGCCGCGTGTGAAGTTTGGCCGCCACGATCCGTGATTAATCCACCGGCCTTTTTCATGGCCGGAACGAAATCGGGCGTGGTCATGGCGGTAACCATGATCTCTCCCACTTTAAGCTTGGGGATGTCTGCTGGGGTGGGAATGTGGCGAACCACGCCGGAAATTATTCCGGGAGAGGCGGGATCTCCAGCCAAAAGAACGGGCATTGATTCCAGCAGCGAGTCAACGGAGGCGGAAGTGGACTTGGCCGTGACGGCTTTCATGGTAGTGATCGGCCGGGTTTGGACCAAGAAAATCCGACCGTTTTCAATGGCCCACTCAGCGTCTTGAGGGAAAAAGTAGTGTTTTTGCAGGCGGACGCCCAACTTGGCCAACGCTACCATTTGTCGCTCGGACAATTTAGTCCGTTTGCGCCGACTGGTGGGGACGGCAAAGTTGCGCGTCCGCCCTAATTTGCGCACCATTTCTATTTTTTGTTCTGCTGGCTGATTTTTCTTAATCTCCCAGGTGTTTTTCTCGATTTCATAGTGGTCGGGCGTGACCGTGCCCTGGACGATATTTTCACCTAGTCCCCAGATGGCTTCGACGACCACGATGTTTTTTTCGTTATTAACCGGATTGATCGAGAATAAAACTCCGGAAATATCCGATTGCACCATGCGCTGGACCGGCACCGCGATACCGACTTTAAAATGATCATATTTTTGGGTGGCGCGGTAGAAAATGGCCCGCCCTTCAAACAGCGAAGCCCAGGCTTTTTGGGTGGCCTTAACCACCTCCTTGGCACCCTTGATGTTCAGGAAAGTAGCTTGCTGGCCGGCAAAAGAGGCTTCTGGCAGATCCTCGGCCGTAGCGCTGGAACGGACCGCCACTAGAGTATTTTTCCCGAGTTTTTCGTACGCGACCTGGATTTTTTTACCCAGCTCAGTAGGCATTTTGGCTTTCAGGATCAACTGCTGAACCTTTTTGGCGGCAGACTGCAATTTCCGATTATCATTCACGTCTAGTTTGTCGAGAAGCTTGTGAATTTTGCCGCGGAGATTGGTGGCGTCCAAGAAAGCAAAATAGGCCTGGGCGGTGACGATGAAGCCATCGGGAACCGGAAAACCGGCGGCCACCATCTCACCCAAGTTAGCGCCCTTGCCACCCACTAAACCGACATCGTTCTTGTCGATTTCACGAAACCAGAGAATATCAGCAGCGGGGCGGGCCATATGGCTTCACTATATACGAAAGGAGAAATTGTTTCCAGATCGGTAAAGTGCCGATAATCGTATATAATTGCGCTACTTTGCCCAGGTGGCGGAATGGTAGACGCGCACGGCTTAGAACCGTGTGGAGCAATCCATGGAGGTTCGATTCCTCTCCTGGGCACATTGCGGATTGATAAAAAAATTCTCGATTTATTCTATTTCTTGGACGACGCGATGAATTTCTTCCAGACGGTGCTCATCAAAATTATCTCCGGCCAAGCGTAATCGGGCCATGATCTTTTCAAGGTTGTCGAGATCTTCGGATTTCAATTTTCCTCTTAGTCGATTGTAAATTGCCCCGACATCGATTAGCGAAGGGAGAAGAAAGTAAGGCTTGGCTTGATCGCTGGCCATTTCTCCCAAATCGATGAAAGTAAAACCGTGTTGGTCGTCATAAAAAAGATTGTCCGGTTTCGATGGGTCGATCGTTAGGCCATGACGAAACAATTCTTGGTCATCCTGGATCAATTTTTGGTACTGTTCCAGAGGTATCAGTGATAATCTGACAATCGCGTCATGCCACTGATCGTAATTTCCGTGGCGATTATGAACTGCTTTACCAGGTGCTCGCTCCATTAAAGCGAAAGCGAAGCCGTTTTTTGTTCCTACCGAGAGTATCCGAGCAATATTAACAATTTCCGGAATTTCTTTCATTTTCTCCATTAAATCTGCGATCATTGGCAGATTTCCTTCCCAATGGGAGCGGAACATACGCCCGATCAGCTCTGGATTACCTTCAACGTCGTAGACGTCAGTATTGCCACCAGAGGCGATTTTGCGTCCCAATTTTAAGCTGTCGATGTCTGGGATGACCTCAACGGGGTGAGGTGTTTGAGATTTTTCGATTGGACGATTAGACATTTTGGCCCTCAATTTCTAGCTTAGTCCCGGTATCCTTAGTATCTGCACCCCGATAAAGTTAAGAATAATCACCGAGAAGATAATAAAGAACAAACCAGAAACAGCGGCCGTCATTAAATCTTTGGCTTGCTTTACCTTGTTAGTATCACCCCGAGACGTCGAGAATAAGAAAGAGGCCGCCAAGATGCTTAGTAAAGCTATTCCCCCACTGACTCCCAAAAACAAAGTAATTAAATCAGCTACTAATCGATCTTCTCCGGTATGAATACAACCCACCGCGGTATAAACCGTCTTTTGAGTTCCGTCCTCACTGGTTCCACCTTGGGAAAGACATTCCTCACAAGCCCGCCGTTGATCCCCATCTGGAACCTGCTTGCAGTAGTCAAAGGCACCGAGTTTGGGACCACCCTCGATAATTTCCTTAGTCTCCTTTTCTCCCGCTCGCGAACCACAACAAAGAGGAGTTACAGTAGCGCCGCCGACTTCGGTTGTCGCGCAGGTCCGGCTCATGACCGGAAAAGTACCACTACTGCACGCGAAGCCGACAACGCAGGTTGTTCGATAAACAGTCCCGTATTCATCGGCGACATAGGGTTCACCGCAAGTATCATCAGAATAGGGAATGAAGTTGATTAAACAAACTTGGCCAGTCGTTGGACAGGCAGCATAACCCGGCGGGTTGCCGACGAAAAGTTTGCCATCTTCTAAAGAGGGACTGCCGCAAAAAGTGGGATAAGTCTGGCCATCCCGCGAATCTTCGTAGGGAGTGCCGCAAGCAATACCCGTCCGAGGAGGGATCAGACCGGTGGGATCCATATAGCAGGTATTATTTGTTCCTGAGCATCCAGAAAACTCTGGTGGAGCATGGACCCCATCGACTAAGGATTCGGGACCACAAAAAGTGTTGGCCGTACCAAGGGTGCCGACGTATTGATCGCGACCACACTGTTTAGCCTGAGCCAGAGCCGGAGAAGTACTGAGGGCAAAAAACCACGAGCAGAAAATCGTTCCCAACAACAATAATAGCCCGCGGCGCATTCTTGTATTTTAACATCAACTTAGTCCCGGTATCCTTAGTATCTGCACCCCGATGAAGTTAAGAATAATCACCGAGAAGATAATAAAGAACAAGCCAGAAACCGCGGCGGTCATTAAGTCTTTGGCTTGTTTGACTTTGTTAGTATCCCCTCTGGAAGTCGAGAATAAGAAAGAAGCCGCCAAAATGCTAAGTAAGGCGATTCCCCCACTGACTCCTAAAAACAAAGTTATCAGATCAGCCACCAGTAGATTTTCTCCGGTATGAATACAACCTACAGCGGTATAAACCGTCTTTTGAGTTCCATCGGCACTGGTTCCACCCTGAGAAAGACAGTCCTCACAGGCCTGGCGTTGATCCCCATCGGGAACCTGCTTGCAGTAGTCGAAGGCGCCAAGTTTGGGACCACTATCTTCTTCCGGCTTGACACCACAAATTCCGTCGATACAGTCTAAACTTCCATCGCATTGCCAATCTTCAGAACAGGCTCCTCCTTCCGGAATTGTTTCCGCTTCAAGCGAACCGGTTTCGGTACAAACGGTTTTTCCTCCGGCTCCGGTAGACAAACATTGGGTTCCAGAAAGACCGCCAGCGCATTCCAAGGTGGCCTTACATTCGGCACCCAATGGCAGCCGCGAAGCGGCTGGAGAAATTAGACAAAGATTATTTTGACATGACAAAACATATGAGGAGGCAGGATCACAGACTCGGGTAGCGTCGGCCGGATTACAGGCGCCGCCCCAGGGAACTAAAGTGACCGAGGCGCTCGATTTACAGCGGACGCCACCGACTTCTCGAGGCGGGGTAGAGGCCAACCGGCAATCAAGGTCGGCTTCGCAAGCGGCCGGACAGAGACTCGCATCTGGTACTCCACTGGCATCGCAGTTGTCCGTTGAGACCAGCCAGGCGGATGCGCCGGTAGCGCTTTCACCCTGAAAGCAGGTGAAGGTGCCCTGAGCCCGAACAGAAGAAGCGGTTAGAAGAAAAATTAATACCGCGTAGATAATCACGGTCAGGCGCGGAGAATGAGTTTTTGAATGAATATTATTGATCGGTATATTCAAGCAGGTCATTATTCTTCCGCTCTTCTCGGGCTAGTTGGCGGTCATCGTGTTCCATTTCCACGATCCACTGATTAACCGAAAAAGCCCAGGAACCATTACTGGATGGGGTGTATTTTTTTTGGATATCCTCTGGCGTTGTCAAACCGATATCAACATAACGCTCTTTGAGCTCCCGCGCGGCGCGGTCAAAGCCCGCTTCATAAGATTCAAAGCCGAGGGTCCCGCCCTTGTGAATTCCAAAACCCAAGCAGTTGTAGGTGCCTTCTGGCGCGGATTTACAAAGATTGCTTTCCTGCATCATGATGGCCGGAAGAAGACGGTAATCCAGATTGTAGCGATCAGAGGTTTCCACCAGAATTTGAGCATAATACTCCGGCGGTGCCAGGGGCGAGTCATGGCGACGTAAAAAATTGGCGACAATGTCGATCCGGGCGTCAGCGGTTTCAACATCGGAACGCGTTCCGGTAGCGTTGGTGGGAGCCACGTCTGCTTCAGCTGCCAGAACCGTATTACTGCTGGCGGCGGCAGGATTTAAGCGCACAGTTCGCAACCGCCAAACGCTGCCGGATAGAAGTAAAAAGAGAAGTAGTGGTGCCAGCGGCACAAACAAAACAAACCAAAGCCGTCGATTCATGACTTTATCCTAGGGTATTTCCGCCGACGGAGCAACCGGTGATCTGGAGGATTATCGCGTGACGTTCGCAGCAATCCGGTGAGAATTCCCAGCCCGATCATTAAGGAGAGATAGGCCGAGCCCCCGTAAGAGACTAAAGGTAACGGAACTCCGGTTAAGGGAATAAGAGCCACCATGGCGGCCACGTTGCAGGCTACGTGAAGGGCTAACCAGGAAGTTATTCCTGAGGCTAGTAGAAAACGGTAGCGCGTTGTTTGTCTCGCGGCGACCGTAAAACCAAGGTTAATCAAAAGGCCATAAACCAGTAGTAGTAGGGTTGAGCCAATAAAGCCCGTCTCTTCCGCATAAATTGAAAAAATGGAATCCGTGGCGGCCTCCGGAATATACTGCTGTTTTTGTTTGGAAAGGCCAATACCTTGGCCGAACAAACCACCCCGGCCCAGAGCGATGGTAATCTGCCGAATGTGATACGACCGACCCAGAGGGTCACTGGCCGGATTGAGAAAGGTAGTTAAACGCTCGCGGCGGTATGGCACGGCGACAATAAGGGCCGCGAGCAAAAACAGACCAAGAACACCAAAACCAAGCAGCGGTTTCAGGTTCCCACCGGCCAAAAAGAATAAAATGGTAGCGAGAGAAACCACGATAAAAGCGGTACTGAGATTAGGTTGTAACAGAATTAGACCGAATAAGATGCCGGTCAAGAGGGCAAAAGGTGGAAAGCGTTGGTGTTTGTCCAACCAGGAAGAAAAAAAAAGAATTAGTCCCAACTTGGCAAACTCGGAAGGTTGAATGACGGCCGGACCAAGAACTATCCACCGCTGCGCCCCTTGTAAGCGTTGGCCGATTCCTGGTATCAACACGGCGACTAGTAAAGCTATCACCCCGGTGAATAAAAGCGGCGCGGCCCGCCGCCACCAATCCGGACGAAGCCAACTGCTGGCCAGGAAAGCGACGGTCCCGATGGCAATCCAACCGGCGTGCCGCGCCGCAAAATGCCACGGCGTGCCAAACGATTGCAGGCTTTCGGCCACCGAAACGTCATAAATCAAGACTAGGCCGAACAGTGAGAGACCCAAAACCAAACCGAAAAATCGCCAGGGTGATAAAAACCAGTTGGCTAGGCTCATAGATCTGTTTCCGGCAAGGCCTCTACCAGGTGGTTGAATTGCTCGCCGCGATCGAATTCATTTAAGAACTGGGCAAACGAGGTGAAACCCGGGGAGAATAAGACGGTATCGGCTTTGTGTTCGACCGCGGCGGCGTAGGCAGCGGAGACCGCGGCTTCAGATCGGCTGAAATCGGTGGTTGAATGGGACCCAGTTGAGCCAGAATTTCATTGGTTCCGGAACCGGGCAGCCAGATAATTTGGCGAGGCTGACGGCGGATTTTCTGCAGTAACGATTCCGGTAGCGGCAGATGTTTGGTGGCTCCCCCGGCGATCAAGACGTAGGGTCCGACCGTTGCGTCCAGAGCTTTTTCTAAAGCCACCGGAGTGGTGGAAGTAGTGTCGTTGATAAAAGTAACCCCGTGCTTAATTGCTACTTTTTCTAACCGAAAAGGCACGCCCCGGAATTGGGCGATGGTATGGTGAATAGTGGCTTCATCGACGCCGAGCGTTCTGGCTACCTCGATCGCGAAAGCCAAATTTTCCCGATTGTGTTCTCCGGGCAAGGGGCTGGGATAGGCAGCAGCGGTTGATTGGAAAGTATCTCTGGTGAGAATGTGTTGGATCACGCCAGGCTGAATTGCTTCCGCCAGAGTATCGGCCCAGTCATGGTGACGGCCAAAGTAGGCGTGATCGCCAGCTTGCTGATAACGGAAAATTAAGGCCTTGGTTTGAGCATATTCGGCCAAGGATTCATAGCGATTTAAGTGGTCGGGATAAACGTTGGTAATCACAGCCTGGTGCGGAGAAACTTGCCAATGGGCGCAGGACTCCAAATGGAATGAAGAGATTTCAATTACCACCGGTGTCGATTCGGAAACCTCCGGTAGAAAGGACAGGGTCGGTTTTTGGGGAATGTTGCCACACAGAATTGGGTGCCGTCCAGCGGCTTGTAGCAGAGCGTGAATTAAATGAGAGGTGGTGGTTTTTCCCCGGGTTCCAGTGATGCCGATGGCTTGATCACGAAGATAACGCAGTGCCCAGGTGGTTTCGGTAATGACTTTTTTTCCTTGTGCTAGTGCCAGACTGATTAAAGGGTGCGAAAACGGAACGGCTGGATTTTTGAGAATAATTTCTGCCCATTCCACGTCTCCCAGCGAATGAGCGCCATACCGGCCAACTACTTGGGGATTAAGCGCGGTCAGTGCCGTGGTCAGTTCAGTTTCGGTTTTTATGTCAGTCGCCCGCACTTGCGCCCCGGCTTGGACCAGTGTATTGGCGGCGGCCACTCCCCCGCCCTGGATGCCCAGACCAAAAACCAAAACCTTCCGTCCGGAGACTTCTTGTTGAAATCGTTGCCAGGCCGTAGACATACCAGATACAGTATATATGAAAGATATGTTAGACTGGTGATTAGTTTCGAAAGGAGGTGGAGGATCTAAACATTTTGACGAGCATCTGGCCCGCGGACTTTTCGGCGGGTAACGAGGAGGAGGGGCGCATTTAACACAGTCGGACCACTTTTCTTTGGGAAAGTGAGTATCAATGGAAACCCTCTGGGCGTGCAGTCGTCCAACTAAGGTTAGCGTCAAACCCCCGTGTAAATCGGTACCAAAGCGCGACACTCCACTGTAATTTTTCAATTTTTAAACCATTCCGGTTTTGGTCGGCGTTTTTTGCGTCGGCGTACCCGAAGAAAGTGTTGTATGTGTGGTGTCTTTGGTTTGGTGGCGAGAAAAAAGCGTCCGGCCGATGTGGTGTTGGCCGGTTTGCGCGATCTGGAGTATCGGGGCTACGACTCGTGGGGAGTGGCCGCGGCTGACGGCGATAAACTAATGTTGAAAAAGATGGTTGGCCCGATTTCGATACCGCTTGGGTTTTCCGCCGACTGATTTGGCGATTGGTCATACGCGCTGGGCCACTAACGGCGGCGTGACCGAGGCCAATGCCCACCCGCACCTCAATGAGGATGGTAAATTGGCGGTGGTTCACAACGGGATCATCGAAAACTACCAACCGTTAAAAGAGCGCTTGTTGCAGTGCGGCCACACGTTCCGATCGGAAACAGACACTGAAATTTTGGTCCATCTTTATGAGGAGGCGCGCAAAAAAATGGCCGATCCTCAATTGGCTTTTCGTTTGGTGTGGGAACAGCTTTCCGGCCTAAACGCCGTCGTCTTGTTGGATTTATCGGCGCGGCGCCTGTTTTTTGGTCGCAGCGGATCGCCTTTAGCCATTGGCCGACTTAAAGATGGCTACGTGATGGCATCGGACGGCGCCGCGCTCGCAGGAGTAGCGGACGAGGCGGTCTATTTGGAGGACGGTTGGTTTGGTTTTCTTGGCGCTAGTGAAGCGGAATTTTTTCGCGCGGACGGTGAACGTTTTTTGCCCGATTGGCGACCAATTACGGTACTTGAAAATTCAGCTGACGATGCCCGTTTCCCGCACCGAACGCTCCAGGAAATTCACGACCAACCAGCCGTCCTGGAACGATTAGCCCAGTCGGTTAAACCGCAATTTTTTCAAGCCGCGGCTTTGATTCGTTCCGCTCGGAAAGTATTTGTTCTGGGCTGCGGCACGGCCTACTATGCCGGGCAGATCGGTTCCTCCTTACTGGCCGAGACGGGAGTTTTTTCTTCGGTGATTCTAGCGAACGAGAGTGATAAGTTTGACCGGTTTGTCGACCAGACCGCCGTCATTATCGCTGTATCGCAAAGCGGGGAAACAATCGATCTCTTGGAGCCCTTGGCGCGGTGGAAGAAACGGGGAGCGAAAATAATTGCAGTCGTCAACTCGCCATTTTCCAGCCTTGACCGGATGGCTGATCTCACGCTCCACCTAAAAGCTGGCAGAGAGAAAGCGGTGGCTTCAACTAAAGCCTTCACCGCCCAGATCGGGGTTTTAAGTCTCATTGCGGCCGAGCTTGGTGATCACTTTTCCGAGGGAAAGCGTGAGCTTGAAATGGCCGGAAAATCGGCAAAAAATAGATTGACTGACCAGAATTGGCTGGCTGAGGTAGAGCGGCTAGCGGTCCGTTTGGCGGATAAGCCAAATCTCTTTATTTTGGGCCGTGGCAGCCAAAAAATAATTTCTCTGGAAGCGGCGCTAAAAATCAAAGAGCTCAGTTATCTCCACGCCGAAGGCATGGCCGCGGGCGAGCTTAAACACGGGACATTGGCTCTAATCGAACCAGGCGTTCCAAGCCTGCTTTTCTTTGAGTCGGGTCAGGAGATTGAAACCGAAACCACCGCCCGCGAACTGAAAGCTCGGGGAGGATTCACGATCGGAGTGGGCCCGGCACCGTCTGAGGTTTTTGACCACTATCTACCGGTCAAAGGTGTCGGACTGGCCGGATTAGTGGAGGCCGCTCTGGTGGCCCAACTACTGAGTTACTATTTGGCGGTACTGCGTGGGAATAATCCGGACCGACCGCGCAATCTAGCCAAAAGCGTCACGGTGAAATAAGAGTCAGGCTGTTAGAGCATGGCCAGCCAGACGCCGAGGGCGGTCAGAATGATGCCGGTTACCCAGGCGCGCATGACGATCTTTGGCTCTTCCCAGCCGATAAACTGCAGCCAAAGGTGGAGCGGGGCCACAGGGAAAATCCGGCGGTTGCGGAACCGCTTGGACAAAAGCTGTAAGGCGCTGGAGGTAATTTCGGCGACAAAAATGCCGCCGATAATCATGAGAGCTAGACTTTTTCCAAGCAATAGACCCATGACAGCCAAACCGGCGCCCAGCGAAAGCGCGCCCACGTCGCCCATCCATAGACGGGCCGGGTAAATATTAAAGTAAAGGAAAGCGATAATCGATCCGATCAGCAAGGCGACAAAAATCGACAAAGTGGTGTCCAGAATTGACGCGGACAGCACCCAGAGTCCAAACAGACAGAAAAGCAAGACTCCGGAGGCCAGCCCGTCCAAACCGTCGGTGATGTTGACCGCGTTGGCGAAGGCCACGATCACGAAGGCGGCGTAAGCGATGAAGAAAGCGCCGAGCTGGACCTGGCCGATGAACGGTATATGAATAAAGTTGATGCCCAACCAGAAGTACATCATGGCGCCAATAATCAAACCGCTGGCGATTTGGAGCAACAATTTGTGACGCAAACGCAAGCCAAAAAACTTAGTTTTTTGAATCCCAAAGAACTTTTTGATGTCGTCATATAAGCCGATCAGCCCAAAAGAGAGAAAGGAAAAAAAGAGGACGATAATTTCCGGCACCAAGGGGTAGACATTAGTGATGGTGATTCCCAGCCAGCGGAGAACCGGAAAAACCAAGGCGAAAATCGCCAGGATCACAGAGATGATCAGGATTCCTCCCCCAACCGGCACGCCGACTTTATGACTGTGATAAGCGTCAAAAATTGCGGTCCTTTGCCCAAAAGCGTCGGTCGTGATCTGTTTACGGCGCTGAAATTTGATCCGGTACAGCGTATTAATGAACGGAACAATGAACGCGCTGGTAACACAGAAGCTGAAGATCAATAGTCCAAGAACCAATGGCATAGTCTTCTATTGTACCTCTTTTAAAGCGTGCCCACGAGAAACACGGCTCGCCAAGCTTGAAAACGGCTGACAAACTTCCGGCTGAAAGTGGTTTGGCCGTTCTTATCGGTCACGGTGTAAGTGAACTGGGCGGTAGCGCCTGGGGCGGCAAAATCGATCTGTCGGGTGGTCCCCCGCGGCAAGGTGGAGTCCGGAAGATAGGCCGGCGCAGGCGCGCCAGTTTGGTTAGTCAGACTATATTCGGAGATGACGGCTTTCCTTCCATCGCTGGTGCCCCAGATTTCGATGGTCAAATACCGGTTCTCGACATCAATCTTGGTGGCAATGACCAAATAATGACCGGTATCGTTGCGGAAACTAAGATCGGTGCTTGGTGAATAGACCGTGGCATCAAAACCCGGTTGGGTGTTTTGTTCGTAGTATCCCACCCGGTAGCTGTGCGGCTTCCATTTGCTGATCGGCAATCCGGCCGCGAGCGCCGCCCGAAAAGTAGTCGTGCTAACCTGGCAGACTCCCCCGCCGTCACCCAAAACTGTCCGTCCTCCGGAAATGACGTAAGCCGGTTTATATCCGGTGCGACTGCTAATTTCTCCGACTACCCGGTTAAAAGAAAAGTCCTCTCCCGGGGCGATCAGCGCGGCGTTTAGACGCTGACTGGTTAGGGCCACGTTAGCCACTCGGTTAGGAATTGAATGAAAAAAAGTGGAATGACCGACGCCGATCGGCTCCTTGATACCAAGGTTATTTAAGCTTTCCAGGGTGACTTGGGCGGAAAGCACGGTAAACGGAACCGGCAACTCTTGGCTCGTCTCGGACCCACCAGACTCGATTTTATTGAACGTTTCGATCAGGGATTGGATCAACTCGTCGCGTTTCAGCGCGCGACCATCCCGTTGCGGTTGGAATTTTTTCAGCTTCTGATTATTGGCGGGGTCGCGTTCAAATTCCGCGTTGACCACTTCCTGATCCAGACGAGTGGCCAGCTGATCAACGTAAGTGGAAATTTTTTCCCGCTGCCAGCCGTCCGGCAAAATAATCCAGGGAAAAAAGTCGGCCGCTGCGAGCGTGATTTTGGGTTCATCGTTGCCAACGGATAAGATGATTTTGGCTGGCCGGAGTCTTTTTAAGCGACTCTCTGCCCGAATTTGCCCATCAGCCGAGAGCGGGATAACGGTTGGTTCTACTGGGGCCGAAAAGGCCGTGGGCTGTTCGGGATGAGTCAGAATGTCGGCGACCAACTGTTCCTGGTTTAGTTGCTGACCAAATTGGCCAGGATCAATTAGGAAAGTTGAAGCGGTGACTTTGGCGGAGGGTGATCGACCAGTGATGGCTAGCTCGGTGGCGATCGCCGATACCCAAGATCGGACTTCAGTTTCAGAAAGCTTCCAGGGCAAATCGAGATTGCTGGGTTGAGCGAGCAGTTGGGCCCGTTCCAGAGATTGTTGCGCCAGGATATTACTACGGCGCCCCTGCTGAATTGCTTTGGCCAGGGCCCCGTCGTAATCCCGGTGGATACCTAAAGCGGCAGCACTGGTTGCCCAGCGACGATCTTCATACTCGATGGATATTGTCTCGACCGCTGGTGGCGGCAGAGTCTCCAGCAATTTCTTCTTGGCTTCTTTTACCGTCAAGCCGGAGACGGAAACGCCGGCCACGGAGACACCCCGGACGATGCGCGGCGCCCGGGTCCAAAAAGTATAGGCCATGAGCCATCCGGAGAAGAAAGCCAATATGCCAGCCATTAACCAAACCGGGCGCCGCGAGGGCGATCGGCTGGGAAGCCTGATAATTTTGGTATCCATTGTGCGACTGTTCCGTGTTTATTATACTTAGAGAACGAATGACTGACACACAGACTTTATTGCCCAATCCCGCTGACCCGCCGGCGAACGTCGTCGGTACTAGTCTGGCGCCGACGCTGGTTCGACCAACCGCTCCCTTCCCGGAGGCGACTCCCATCATGACTTCACCACAAACTGTTCCGCCGGTGCCTCAGGTTTCGGCCCCTACACTTGGTTCAGCGATCGAGCCATCGGCTCAGATTTCCAGCCGTTTTTTGCAAAACCTGCAGGCCGTCAGTCCCGAGCCTTTCCAGGGCCCCAGCGCTACTCCGGCTCCGGCGCCTGGAATTCTGATCGCCCCGGCAATAAGCCCAGCTCCCCCCGTTTCAGTGCCTAGTGCCGTTCCAGCGGAGCCGGCGACAATGACGATGAAACCACCAGGTGGGTCAGCTGCCCCCCCGCCCAAGGGTGTGACCGTTCCTTTCTGGAGTCGCTACCGAGGTTTGTTGTTAGCGGGCGGCGGTTTGTTGTTGGTAATTATTCTTGGTCTGGTGGCCTGGATCTTTTTACGGCCCAAGCAGGAAGAAGTTGCTCTCCCCCCCGCCGCCCGCCAGATTGAACTCACCTATTGGGGTTTGTGGGAACCGGCCGAGATCATGCAGCCCCTGATCGACCAGTATCAGCAATTAAATCCCAACGTCAAAATAAGCTACGTTCAGCAGCGCAGCGACCAGTACCGCCAGCGGTTACAAGCCGCGATCCGCGACGGCACTGGTCCGGATATTTTCCGGTTCCATAATACTTGGGTACCAATGTTGGCCACTGATTTGGCTCCGGCCCCGAGTAGTACTCTGGCCCCGGCGCAGCTGCAACAAAATTACTACCCCCTGATGGCTAAGGAAATGGTTCTCGGGCAGGAGGTGATTGGCGTACCCCTGATGTATGAGGGTCTGGCCTTGCTGTACAACCAGTCGATGTTGGAGGCGGCGAACGCCCAGCCTCCCTCGGATTGGGAGCAGGTTCGCGCTCTGGCTACCTCCTTAACCATTCGGACCAACGGACGTTTGGAGCGAGGTGGGATCGCGCTGGGGACCACCAGTAATGTTGATCATTTTTCCGACATCCTGGGCTTGATGATTTTGCAAAACTCGGCTCAGCCGGGTAACCCGGTCGGGGAAAATGCCGAACACGCCTTGGAGTTTTACACCATTTTTAACCGGGTAGATAAAGTTTGGGACGATACCATGCCGGCCTCAACCCTCGCCTTTGCTAACGAGCAGGTGGCGATGATCCTGGCCCCATCCTGGAGAATCTTTGAAATCCAGCGGGCTAACCCTAATCTCCGCTTTGGCGTGGCGCCAACTCCCCGTCTGAGTGGCGAGCGCCTGGCTTGGGCCACCTACTGGGCTGAGGGAGTCAGCCGCGCCTCCAGCAATAATGCCGAAGCCTGGAAGTTTTTGGCCTGGCTGAGTCAACCTGAACAGCTGCGTCAATTTCATTCGGCGGCCACCTCGGTTCGCGGTTTTGGCGAGCTTTATCCTCGGGTCGAGATGGCCTCGGAACTTGGGCAGACCCCGTTGGTGGCACCCTATCTGGAAGATGCTCTCTACGCCGATTCTTGGTTCTTGGCCTCCGCTACTCATGACGATGGCTTGAACGACCAAATGACCCAGTACTATACCGATGCGGTTAACGAAATGTTGGTGACCGGTAACGCCGCCAACTCCCTTAACAAGATCCTGCCGGGAATTCAGCAAGTATTGGCCCGGTACAATATCAGCGCTGAGCACCAACGGCCATCGGCACCCCTGACTAATCCGGCGGCTCCAGCCGGGCAGGTGTCGCTCGCACCTTGACTTTCGGGCCAGACTCTTTGATGCTGAGGCAGTGTTAACCGATCAATCACTATCAGAAGCCATAGCGCGTACTCTGGCCTACTCCGCCAGTTTTAATTTTCACCCCTCCCAGGCTTACGTCCGCCGTTTTCTTCATAGCCGTTGGCCAGTGAACCCGAATAAATTACGTAATATATCAACCTATTTATCCATGCCTACCCGATTAGCAGTTACTAAGATAGAGTGCCAAAAATGGCGGACGGTCGCCGCCGCTGTTAGCCAGATTTCCCTGGTTCCTTGGATCCAGTCAATTTGGGTAACCGGAGCCTTGGCGGCCGGTTCGGTAATCGAACGTGACGACATTGACTTGATGATCATTACTGATCCGAACCGCTTGTGGCTGAGCCGACTGTTGGTGGTGGGACTCGGTCTAATCAGTGGTCGCTACCGGTCACACTGGTTGTCAAGGTCACGCCCTGGCCGACCACTGGTGTTGCAATTTTGGTTGGAGGCGGGCGCGCTCGCCTTGCCAGTCCTAACCGGCAGACCCTTTACGAAGCCCGCGAACTAACCCAAGCGGTTCCGGTTTATTGCCGTCCCGGCGAGCGCGCCACTGACCTCCTGGCGCGAAACACCTGGGTTCGGTCGTACCTCGCTAACGGCTTCCAGGCAGGCCGATTCGTGCGCCGGCGCCTGCCGCCACAACACCGGTTGGCCCAACGTCCGGAGTGATTGGCTGGTAAATCGACTAAATGTTTGGCTTTACCATCGTCAACGTCAGTTCATGGCGTCGCGCACTCACCCGGGAAACGGTCAGCCGGACCGAGCCTTTTTCCACCCGCGCGATACCCGTTCTTGGGTGCAAAGCGGTATGAGACAATATGCCACAGTCAAGGTCTTCAACCATGGTTCAACGAGCCCGCACCCTAGTCAAGCATACTTTTCCGATCGATTGGACCCCGGACGAAATCCGGCGTTGGACCGCTAGTCTGGCAGCAAGTTCGGGCCGCGCGTCAGGAAGGCAAGCGCATCGTCTTTGCCTCCGGCGTCTTTGACCTCTTTCATGCCGAGCACCAGAACTTTCTGGAACGGGCGCGAGCGGCCGGGGATTTTTTAGTGGTCGGGGTGGAGTCCAATGCGCGGGTCAGCGAGCTGAAGGGTCCGGATCGGCCGGTCGAAACGCAATCGGTCCGTTTGGCCAAAGTATTGGCTTCCGGGGTAGTTGATGCCGCGGCCGTGTTGCCGGAGCGTTTCGACCGGCCGCAGCACCACCGGTCACTGATTAGTTTGCTCCGTCCGACCGTTTTGGCCATCTCCAGCCATACCCCCCACCAAACCGAAAAACGCCAAATAATCGAAGAGCTCGGCGGGCGCTTGGCGGTAGTTCACGAACACAATCCGGAAATCTCTACCACGGTCGCCCTCCAACGCGGTACAATGAAACGATCGGGATAAAACTTGTTTACCACCTACATCTACCAACCTTTTTTAAATGTCTTAGTTCTGGCGTACTGGGCGGTTGGCCAGACCTCGATCGGCTACGATATGGGCGTGGCCGTGATTCTGTTAACCATTTTTATCCGGTTACTGCTCTTGCCGACGACCCTCATGGGCTTTCGAACCGAGAAAGAGCGGCGGGAAATTGACACCGAGATTAAGTCGGTTCGGACCAAGCATCCCCACGATCCGGTTCAGTTGCAGAAAGCCATCCGCGGCGTACTGCGTTCCAAACCCCGGATTCTCCTGGCCGAGGGTTTTATGTTTACCATTCAAGTGGCGATTTCCCTAATTCTCTTGCGAATTTTTTCGCGCGGCCTGGGTGGCGAAGACCTACATCTAATCTATGAATGGCTGCCTGAGGTGCCGCGACCGTTCAACCTGGTTTTCCTGGGCCGCTATGACCTGACTCACCCCCACTTTCTGCTTAATCTCCTTCAGTCGCTGATTATCTTCGTTCTGGAAGCCGTTTCGTTGGTCACCTCCCCTTATCCCACCACCCGGTCCGAAGTAGTCCGGGTGCAGTTAACCCTGCCGATTGTCTCTTTTCTGGTTTTTGCTTTCCTGCCGGCCGGCAAGAAAGCTTTTTGTCATTACCACGCTTATTTTCAGCTTGATAGTGATTATTATTCGCCACTGGTCTATCTGTACCATAAATATTTTCCCGAGCCCCAACCGGAAGAAAAAAAGCCGGAGCAGTACCTGGTTGTCCCCGAATCGGTTCTCAACCAGATGAAAACCGGCAGTCAGCCGCCTCAAACATAAACGCCGCGGGTGGGATCAATCGCCCGGTAGTGCCGTTTCACTTCACCTTTCACCACCGTCACCAGGTCGATTCGGGTAGGCTTATTATGGAGGAACGGCAGGCTGAGTAGGGTCCGAACTAAATGGCGGTACTTGACCAGACTGATCGACAACTCCGGCGGCACCGGCGTGGCTTTCGGCGGGAACGGACTTCGACGGCCATAAATTCACCGTCCTTTCTTGGCAAGAATATCAATTTCGCCAAACCGGGTGGCTAGATTGCGTTTTAAAATGTGATACCCGGTGCGGAGCAGATACTGGGCGGCCACTTCTTCAGCGGCCAGGCCGCGCTCGCGAGTGGAAGGTAAAGTGAAGTCTGACATGCGAATACCATGCCATACAAACCTGACAGAAAACTAACCGAAAACGGAAAGGAACGATTTAAACTTGCTTAGAGGTCAAGACTTTTTTCTTGATAGCGGAGGCTGCTTTGCCGACACGGTTGCGCAGGTAGAACAACTTGGCGCGTTTGACCTGGCCGGCCTGCTTGAGCTCGATCTTTTCAATGAACGGCGAGTTGACCGGAAGAATACGTTCCACTCCGACGCTGTTGGCCGCGATTTTGCGGACGGTAAAAGACTGACCGCTCTCGCGATTGCTAACCGCGATCAAGACGCCCTCCAAAATCTGGATCCGCGACTTTCTCGCCTTCCTTGATGATCTGATGGACACGAATGATGTCACCGACGGAGAAGCGGGAATTTTTGTACTGCAGATTATTAGCCATAAAGATCCTTATTCGAGAGAGCAATTATAACAGATTCCTCTCGGCTTGAGGAGTGGGCATTTTGTGTGATCGCAGCCAGCAGAAAAGCGCGGAATAACGGGTGGGGCTGCAGCGGTCGCGACTTGTATTCCGGATGTCCTTGCGTGCCGATGAAAAACGGGTGGATTTCAGCGGGCAACTCAATAAACTCGACGAAATTTTCCTTGGCCGAGCGCCCAGCGATAATTAGACCGGCTTTTTCCAAAGCCTTGGCATAGGCATCGTTGAATTCATAGCGGTGGCGGTGGCGTTCCGAAATCCGACCGTTTTTACATCCTCCAGCTGTTTGCTCTGACGGTAGATGTCATAGGTGATGGTTCCTTTCTTGAGGAAACAGTCCCAGCGACCCAACCGCATGGTGCCGCCATAAGCCCGGGCTTCCACGTTCCGCTGTTGTTCCGGAATAATGTGGATCACCGGGTGTTTGGAATCCGGATTGACCTCGGTCGTGTGAGCGTCGTTCCAGCCTAAAAGATGGCGGGCATACTCGACCACCGCCAGTTGCATGCCATAACAAAGCCCGAAGAAAGGAATCTTATTCTCCCGGGCATATTGAATGCCGCGAATTTTACCTTCCACGCCGCGCTCTCCCCAACCGATCGGGACGATAATTCCGTCCAAACCTTCCAAAACCGGAGTCGGATCGGACATTTTTTCCAATTCTTCGGCGTTAATCCAGACGACCTGGGCCTGACTGTTTTCCGCGATTGCCGCGTGGCGGATAGCATCCAGCAGGGCGGCATAGGAATCGCGCAGTTCGTAGTCCCCGGTAGCAAAATATTTTCCAATGACTCCAATCCGGACGGCGCTGCTTTTCGGAGCTTTTACTTTGGCGGCATACTGGGCCCAGCCTTTGAGATCAAGCTTTCTGGCTGGCAAGCCAAGTTGTTTGAGTAATTTGAGATCGAACTCCTGTTGAGCGAAAATCAGTGGCAATTCGTAAACCGATTCCACGTCGGGACTGTCGATGACGTGTTCACGCGGCACATGGCAGAACAGACCAAGACGTTCCCGGCGCCGTTCGTCAATCGGCTGAGTGGCCCGGGTCACTAAAAAGTCCGGCTGTACACCCATAGCATTCAGCGCGCGCACCGATAATTGGGTTGGTTTGGTTTTTGGTTCACCGATGTGTTCCGGCGTAGGTAGATAGGAAACGTGGACGTGGATCACCCGCTCGCCATGTTGGTAGTCCAGAATGCGTGAGGCTTCGTAGTAGAGAGCATTTTGGTATTCGCCGGCGGTACCGCCGAGTTCAACGATAACGATTTGGGCATTATCCCGCTGCGCGGCTTCGTTGATCCGGCGGATGATTTCGTCGGTAACGTGCGGCACAGCTTCCACGTCCTCGCCGCCGTAGCCAAAAGCCCGCTCGCGATCAATCACCGCTTTGTAGATTTGGCCCATAGTGACGAAATTGTGCCGGCCCATGTCCTGATTGAGAAAACGTTCATAAGTTCCCAGATCCATGTCGGCTTCGGTACCGTCTTCACAGAGGAAAGCGTCACCATGTTCAATCGGGTTGATCAGACCGGCGTCAATGTTGAGGTAATTTTCAAATTTAACGATGGTAACGCGGTAACCGCGGGACTTGAGCAGTAGGGCGATAGAGGCCGTAGTCGTGCCCTTGCCCAAAGAGGACAACACGCCACCGGAGACAAAAATATACGCTGGCCCGGAGCCATTACCACGCGATCGAAAAGGAAAAGACCCATGTACACCCATGGGAGTTTATTATACCCCAATTTTGGCGGTCCGGAACAGGAGTTTCTGGATCAGACTAACGTCTTTTCAGCGGTTTGGTTGGCCAAAAAACTTTAGATCCTGATAATCTTCTGAAATTAGTGTCAGTCTGGTTTGGATAGCCGACTTGTCAGCGCCCCGATCTTCAAAAATAAAATTTGCCTCGGTGGTGAGGCCTAGCTGCTGCGAACTTTCCAAGTAGGCGTAGTACCCATGGTTTTTCAGCAGCTTGATCACCGAGGCGATTGAAGTCACTAAAAGACTCCTCTCGCCGGTGCCGAGCAATAAGCCGTTCTGCCGGGCAATTTCTTTAACGTAGTAAGCGACTCCTTTGGCCAAGTGGTCATTATTGGTCACCACTTCATAGGGAGTCCGGTATTCCGAAGGTAGCATCTGAACCTTTCCATTTTGGGGAATGATGCGCCAAGGCGGTTAAACTGTCAATCGGAATTAACGGTGAGCAGTTGACTGGGCCAGTAACTCATTTAGGTGAAGCTCAGGGTTTTTACTAATTTTGATCAGCACTTCCACCACGCGTTGACTCAGGGTGTCGCCAGGAGTATAACCACCAGCCTGGGAAACGATGCGCTGGTTTAGTCGGGAGAAATTCTCAACGTCAATCTGAAAGTTCAAAGCGTATTGCAAGGCGGAGGTTATATCCTCGGTGTAAAGTCGGACGAGGAAATGCTTTATTTCTTCCGGTTGGTCACTGGGAACGGCCTGACCGTGTTCGGTGAGCTTTTGCAAGATTTCCTCGCGCGGAGACGCCTTGGAATGATGGAACAATTTTTCACGACTAATGATGGACATATAAGTCTTTCTTTCTGCGACAAAACGTACATTCTACTCTGTCCAATAGGGAATTCAATAGAGGTGTTGTTGCTGGTCACCGAATTCAGCGGCCCGTTGCCGGTAGCGACAGTACTGGCACTGTTCGGCGGCAGTCGGAATGGGGTGGTCAAGAACTTGCCGCGCTTCGCGAATTTTATTTTCCACCCAAGAAGCGTCGCCGTCATAGGGCTGCAGCTTGATGTCAAACTTCATCTCACCCTGGTGAAAGCCTTCATGGTAATTGACCCGGCAGTAAACGAAATAGCCCCGGTCTAGAACTTCAAAACCATTTTGGCGCAACAACCACTGGTAGATCTCCATCTGACGTTTGTAGGAGTCATACAACTCCCCTTCTTTGGCTCCGCTGGCTTTGTAATCGACGACGATGAGCTGGCCATTGGAATCAACCCAGATGTCATCAACGGCGCCGAAAACGAGGAAATCGGTTTCCTGGTGAATGTGCTGGATGCCGGTGAAGTTGTGGCGCCACCGGTCGATATCTTTATGGAGGAAGGGTATGGCGTCGATGCCCTCGCGTTCGATTAGGTAGTGGGCGGTGCCGGATTGGCGGTGTTCATCGAATTCCTTCTTAAGCATGAAGTCGACGGCGTTGTTGATGGTGTAGGGGGCCCCGAAAGGACGGGCGATGGCTTTGCCGGCGTAGAGCCAGAAACAGCGGGGGCAGTCGAATAAGAGTTCGAGTTTGGAGCGGGAGAGTTTGGTGGGCATAATTAGAGTATACATTCGTGCTAGAATTTTCGTATTTCAGAACAATGACAAATGCCAACAATGTTTAGTTTTGCTCGAGCTGTGAACTTTGCACACAATGTTGGCGAAACTAACATCTTATTCTCTTTTAAGGTCAACAATCATGGGCATGTTGGACTTAACTGCCTTACCTGCAACTACGGCGTGGTACTGCTTCAAGTTTGGTAAAGCCTGAACCATATCCTTACCAACATAATTCCCCAAGAATGTAAAGCTTGTCTCATCAAATGCCTGAAAACAAATAACAGTATTACATTGTGTTAAGACTGTTTTGGAAACATTGGCAGTTCGTTGAGCTATTACGAGCAACCCAACACCATACTTTCTACCCTGAAGCGCAACCTGAGTCATTTTATTAACTAAGGCCTTATTGTTTGAGTAGTCACCCATATCTCCAAGGAAGCTTGTTTCCGGAGTAATTGTGTGCGCCTCTTCCAGTATAAGGGCGACCCTAACTGGTGTATTTTCATCGTATTTTGTTTTTGCGTAATTGAACACTTTTTCTAGAAAACCCTGAGTTTCTTTTAATACATCGGTTGTGTTACTTAAAGCGGGTAGCTCAAAAATACCTACTTTTTGATCTGAGCCAGCTAGATAAGTATCTATATCTTCTTTACTAATTGTTTGGTATTTAGAAGAATCCAGCTTCTTTTTCCATTCACCGGTAAAATCGATACATATTACTCTTGTATCCTGTAAAAGCTTTTCAATTATCTCTTGAGTTAAAAATGTTTTTCCACAACCAGTAACGCCTAATATGGCTGTATGATGGCTAACTGCTTCACTCAAATTGACTACCGACGGCAAAGTGGTACCCGGGATAACACCAAGTTTATACTGAGGGTACTCAAAGCTATTAACAGTCAGATCTGATGTATCGGCCTTAAATATCGGTGTATTTATAGATGGTACCCACCCAAATTTTTGAAATGATAATTGATCGCTCTGCCACTCTCCAAGTTGAATGGCTTCACCGTCAATAAAACCCGTTTCATTTCTAGCTTCAAGTTTCTCTTTTTCAGTGGTTCCGCTAATCACTTGATAGAATAATCGTTTTTCTCCAACTTCTAGTTCTAGAAGGTCACCCTCCTGTAGGTCGTCTGTCTTTTTTGAATACTCAAATTTTATTTTCCCTATGGTTGAACCATCAATAACAACACCTACAAACCTGTCAACTTTTATTTCAGCACTCAGTGATCTGCATTTTGATCTGTCCGTTATTTTATAAACGACGTTTTTGTCTAGTTTCTCATCTGAATTCTCTGGTTCTTTCAGCTGTAAAACTTTAGCCCATTTTTCCTGATTAAGCAGATAGGTATCAAAAACAATCCCGATGATTACAAAATCACTTGAGTCCTGCATCGAATATCTAAATTTAACAATGTCAAACTTTTTAATGCTTTTTCTGTCTTCGAACAACTTAACGAGAAAAATCTTCTTGGATTGAACCCCAAATATTTCACCTATTTGGCAGGACAAGGATCCCTTGGAAAAGTTGATTATCGAGGAAAATCCTTTGTTCCCTTAAGAAAAACAAAACCCCGTGCGCTATTTACGAGGAACCTACGGAACCCCACACACGAGGAATTACTTGCTGAACACAACTATAGCAGCGGAATTGGCGATTTGTCAATACTTGCGCCATCAATGAGGAACCTGCATTGACCGTCGGGTTGGGAGCTCATCGATTGCCGACAATCTTGGCCAGTTGGCCAACCAGTCCTGCAAATTCCGTTACCATCGCCGCCATTTCGGGAGTTTTCACAGTATTCATCGCCAGGTTAAGAGCTTTTTGTTCGTAGCGTAGCTTATCGGATTTAGCGGCGTTGAATTTTAGCCAAAACTGTTCCCCTTCCTTGGAGGAAGTATCGAGCGCAGCCCGGAGGTTGGAAATATGATCCGCTACCATCACGGCCACGGGTTTTCCCCCGCCCCGGCGAATTGATTCGATGTGCGCGAGCTTGCGTTGCCACCAATCAGTTTGTGAACGATCATCGGAAACCGCGCGGATGATTCGCAGTACTTCTGGCGTGCTAGCGGCCAAAATTTCCTCCTTGGTAGCTTCAGTATCCTCAAGCAGATCGTGTCCCAGACCACCCGCGATGACCTCGGCTCCAAAATTGAAGTGCGCCAAGATGTGCGCTACCTCCAGCGGGTGTTCGCGGTAATCGGCCCCGTCGCCTTTACGAATTTGACCCGCGTGCTTGACCATCATTAAATTGACCATTCGGCGCAGGAACGGGTAACGAACGATTAGTTGGGAGCTGAAAATTTCAGTCCCGCGGCGATTGGTGAGGACCAGGTCGTCGGATTGTGCTCCGGTTCTGATTTCACCGGCGCGCTGAACTACTTTGTTCACCAGAGTACCCAGTTGGTCGCTAAAAATTGGCTCCGCCTCGCCGGCTTGATTGAGAAAAGTGATGGCAAACAGACCGTAGGGTGAGGTTTCGTCCTCTGGAAAAGGGCGGCGAGTTTCGGAATGGGAGCGGGATTTAGCCATGGACGCATTTTACCCTATCGACGGGGTTGACAACGGTGATAAACTCTTTCCAATTTACCCACACGGAGGACACCAATGGCGCATCAGCCGGAGAAACCTAACAGAGAGACACAATCTGAGCGGAAGGAACGCCTTCCCCAAGGTTTTCGAGTTCAGATTGTGGATCTGACCGAAAAGTTTCTTGAGGCAATTAAGGCAGGGGTGCCGATTGTCCTGGGTGATGAATACTACGATGATCAATCCCCTCTGACGCGAATGAAGGCCGAATTGATTCCCGGTGTTGGCGAGTTCCAGGTGACCGTATCGATCAACAATCTTTTTGCTCGCCGCTCATCGATTAACGTTAATAAGCTGATCAACACGCTTTCGTCTTTCTACAAACTGGAAGTCCAAGATGGTTTTGCCGTTTTTGCATCCCAGGGCGGGATTAAATTCGCCCTGGAGCCAACCCGTTTCCAAGGATTCCGTATCGTGGCGATCGGTACCTCCAATGTGCCCACGATCCATAAAACTCTGCACCATTTAGCGGCCTTTGTTCAGGACGTGGTGACGCACGCTTACATCAATCAGGATTTGACGCCGCCGGAGGCAATTTTCCAGATTAAGTTACCCGCTCCAAATCAGAATCAGAAAGTTGCTACCGGGCCGAAAAGGGCTAAGAAACCGGAATCGGAAGCCAAACCAAAAGTTGAAGAGCCGGAGATTATCGGTGGAGGTCGGACTTTCGCTGATATTGTTGGCAATCAGGAGATTAAGGATGATTTTCTGGTGCTAGTAAGGGCGATTAAGGATCCGGTGTTGCGGAAGAAAGTCGGCTACAAGATTCCCAAAGGCTTGTTGCTGGAAGGACCGCCCGGAACCGGAAAATCGCTGATGGCTGAGGCCACGGCTAACGAGGCTAAATGCCGCTTTGTGGAAATCATTGCCGCCGACATTTTTACCAAGTATGTCGGTGAGGCTGAGCAGGCGCTGAAGGAAGTTTTTGAAGAAGCCAGAAAACAATCCCCAGGGGTTTTTACCATCATCTTCTTTGACGACTTTGATTTGTTCCTGGGTTCGCGCGACGATCGGATGCATGAGGTTGGTCAGCGGGTGATGCAGGTGATGCTGGTCTATCTGGACGGATTAAAAAAGAGTGATAACCTGATGGTTTTGGCCGCGACCAATAAACCCGACCAAATCGATTCAGCCATGCGTCGTCCCGGCCGCTTTGATGAGAGAGTGAGCTTTGGTTTACCGTCGCGCAATGATCGCAAAGCCTTGTTCAGTTTCTATTTTGCCCGTGTTGAAGCCGAGGAAGGTGCCAAAGTCTTTGATCAATTAAACTGGAAAGAGCTTTTGGATATATCGGAGGGAATGAGCCAGGCCGGTATCGCGGTGGCGGTGGAGGCGGCCAAGCGCCAAGCCTCCAAGAAAGCCATGCTTGGCGGCGGCAACGATCGCGACTTGGTAACTCAAGCCATGATGCTGAAGCATCTGCAGGGGGAGAAAGCGCACCCTACCGAAACCAAAAAGGGACCGCTGGGCTTCCAGATTGCCTCAGAAACCATGACCGTCACTAAACCAAAACAGCGAAGTCATCGCTGAGGAAGATTTATCATGCCAAAACGACCCGAAGGTGAAGTTGATAATTTTCCCAAAAAGACGGATAACACCCCTTGGGAATACGGTACGCTCGTTGAAATTAATAACATTGAACGGATGACGGAGTTGATGTTGGCGGGGGAGGAATTTTTTATTCTGGACGCCAATTTGCAGCCGCCGCTAAAAAGTGCCTTAGGTTGGGTGCAGCCGGGTCAAAACAAAGATTTTCAGGCTTATGTCGATGTTTATCCCGTCAAGATGCTTCATGAGTCGATGATGGCCGATCTGGTCTCCCAGCTGGGGCAGATATTTGATTGCCGTTATGAGGGTTTTTTCCCGATATTCAAGGCGGGGAAAACCCCGCTCACCTTGGAAGCGCTGAGTGATGGTTTCCGGATTTCTACCGGCAGTGTTAACTTCTTGGGAAAAGAATTGAGATTAATCGGAGCGCCATCGATTGATCGGCGGCAACTGCACCGGGTAATGACGGATTTAGCGACTTTTTTACAGGAGGTGATTGAGCAACTTTACCTGAATTCCGGGCGTTTGGCTCCGGATCAAGAATTGGTCTTGACGCCGCCGGTTCAGCCGACCGAGCGGGAGAGAAAGTTGGCGGAGGCGGCGGCTCGACAAGCTGAAAAAGCCGCGCGTGATGCCGGGGTGATCACTTTTGCCGATATTGGTGGTAATCACCAACTCAAGGAAGAACTGATGGCTCTGGCCGCCGGTATTCGTGATCCCCAAATCTACAAACGTTGGGGAATTAAGCCGCCCGCCGGAATTTTGTTGGAGGGTCCGCCTGGAACCGGAAAATCAATGTCGGTTCAGGCTTTGGCTAATGAAGCAGGTGTGACTTTCGTTTCCATTTCACCCGAGCAGATTTATGATATGTGGCTGGGCAACTCGGAAAAGTTTATGGCTGCATTCTTTGACGATGCCGACCGCCGTCCCGGTCGGACAATTTTGTTTATCGATGAGATTGAGGGCCTTTTTGGCCAACGCAGTACCATGTCGCACGAAACCAGAAAATCGGTGCAGAGTATTCTTTTCCAACGCACGAGTGGTATGAAGGCCAGTGGTAAGGTGACGCTGATTGGTGCCACCAACCATTCGGAGTTGCTGGACAAGGCGCTGCTGCGTCCTGGACGATTCGATCAGATTGTTCATGTGGATTTACCGGATGCAGAGGCCAGATTAGATATTTTCCGGATTCATATTCGGCGCATCGAGCGCGAGGCTAACCGACGAATCTTCCGAACTGTGCAATGGCCGGAAATCATCAAAAAATCGGAAGGTTTTACCGGCGCGGACATCGAGGGGTTATTAAAACTACTACTAAACGACCGGGCCAAAGGTGATGTCTTCCGGCGCAAGGTGAAAAAAACTGTTTCCCATGAGGATTTACTGTCAGCAGTGGTTAATTTCCGGCCGGAAGAGCATCGGAAAAATAAAAAAGGGGCGATTGGCTTTGCGGGGTTGATGGAGGAGCAACATTCTAAAGTGTCTCCGCCAAAAACGCGTTGACGATTAATTCCTCAGCCGTCTTCCGATCGAGGCCGCGCGACTGAAGATAAAAAAGATGTTCTTCCGGAATCTTGCTGACGGTGGCGGCGTGCGAGCACTTGACCTCATTAGCTTGGATTTCCAGATCGGGAACGGCTTGGGCACTGGCCTGATCGGACAAGAGGAGGATATTTTCGGTGAGAAAGGCGTTGGTGTTTTGCGCGCCCGGCTCGATGATGATGGTGCCGGAGAGGGTGATTTGTGACTGGCCAGCGGCAGCGCCGCGGAGTAAGGTGCGGGAGCGGGTATGCCGGGCGCGATGAACGATCTCCAGAATTATCGAGACGTTTTCTTTGCCAACGGTGTGCCAGCCGCCTTTGATCTCGATTTCTGCCCCCTCGGCGATGATCTCGATTCGATAGTGCCCTGATTCAGTAAGCCTGATTTGGTGCGTCCGTGCGGCGGAGTCGATGGTGGTAAGCTTGACCTTTTCCATAGACTAGCCGATCGATCCTTCCATTTCTAAATCGATCAGCCGGTTCATCTCTATGGCGTATTCGAGTGGGAGCTTCCGCACCAACGGTTCGGCAAAACCACGGACAATTAATTTACTCGCTTCAGTTTCGTCTAAGCCACGGCTCATGAGGTAAAAAAGTTGTTCCTCACCGATGCGGCTAACCGTGGCCTCGTGCTCGAGTTGGACGTCGCTAGTGAACACGCGCTCGGTGGGATAAGTATCGGTACGGCTTTGGGGATCCATGATTAGTGCGTCGCAGACGACTTTGTTTTTGCTGCCGAAGGCGGCCGGGCCGACCTGGACCAGGCCCCGATAGCCGGCCCGGCCGCCGCCCTTACTAATCGACTTGGCCACGATCGTCGAACTGGTATACGGTGCCAGGTGAATCGCCTTGCTGCCGGTATCCTGATGTTGTCCACGACCAGCGATGGCCATCGACAAGGCTTCACCTTTAGCTCCTTTACCGGCTAAAACGAATCCTGGATATTTCATTGTGACTTTTGATCCCAAATTAAAATCGGTCCAGATCATTTCACCCTCGGCTTCGACCCAGGCCCGTTTAGTAACGAGGTTGTAGACGTTCGGATACCAGTTCTGAATGGTGGTGTACTGGCAGCGAGCGCCGCGCTTGACGATGATTTCAACCACGGCCGCATGGAGCGAATGTGCGCTGAAAGCGGGTGCGGTACAGCCTTCCTGATAGTGCACACTGGCCCCCTCATCGACAATGATCAACGTACGCTCAAACTGACCGGCATTTTGGGCGTTGATTCGGAAGTAGGTTTGCAGCGGCATTTTGACTTGTACCCCAGGCGGGACGTAGACGAACGATCCCCCGCTCCAGCAAGCAGTATTGAGGGATGCGAACTTATTATCACCGGTTGGAATAATAGTGCCGAAATATTGCTGTACTAAATCCGGATATTGGGCCAACCCCTCGTCCATCGACAAAAAAATCACGCCGTCTTGTTCCCATTGTTTCTTTAACGAACCGTATACCACCTCGCTGTCATACTGCATTTTTACCCCAGCCAGATACTCGCGTTCGGCTTTGGGCACGCCGATACGGTCAAAGGTAGTCTTAATGTCATCGGGTACATCTTTCCAATTTTTCACAGCCTGGTTCATGGGGCGGAGATAGTAGTGAATTTTAGAAAAATGGATTCCGGATAAATCCGGTCCCCAATTGGGTAGCGGGCGTTGTTCAAACAAAGCTAGTCCGGCCAAGCGCTTCTGAAGCATCCACGCCGGTTCTGATTTGTGGTAAGAGATCAATTCTACGGTACGTTGATCTAGTCCAGGACTAGCGATCAGGGCGTAATCGGCGGTACTAAAGGAAAAGCCGTGCTGATAATCGACCGGAAAAACCTCCGCCGTCGGTTTAGTTTGGATTGGGGCGAAGCGCGACATTCGGCTTATTGTAACCTAGCCTTGAGGGCAGGTAGAGATGCCGCTCCCAGGGTAGACCTAAACCGTGGTAGGTTCGCGGATAGGAATAGGCAATAGGCATAAGATAGTGCGCCGATGATTCGACAATCAGGGCACGATGTAATGGAATAGATTCACATACCGCCAAGGCAGTGGCTCGATAGATGGCGAAGTGGTCGGGAACGATCAGGCGAAAAGGAGCAAAAACATTGAACGGTAAATCAATTCGCTTCTCAACAGTAAGGAATTCGATTGTTTCTGGCAAAACATAAAGAGTGCCAAGGCGGGCGAAATGACGTCTGAGCAATTTTTGGTAGGGAAAGGCATCGCCTTTAGCCAGTAGTTCAAAAATTGAGTCATCACAGATGATGGGCATCCGCACGGGCGTTCCTCCAGAAATTTACTTCGCTCAGCAACGGTCGTAAGAAATCTTCTGCCGCCTTTCCCCCAAGGGGTCGAGCGGCGTAACCAGAAACATGTCGAATCCCTCCTTCATGTTCCTGACCACTATTTGACGTTGTTCGCTGGCTGATTGAGTCAGGAAATCGGCGATAGAGAGCGAACATATCATTCCTGAATCTGGCCGCAGAGACAATTTCATTGGCTAAATCTGAGCGCAGATAGAGACCATGATCTGTCTTTGGGTGCTTGGGAAATGTGTACATATGTACAGCAAACCATAGGACCCTTACAGAATGCTTACAATTTCGGGTTGGAGATGATGAAATCAGCGGTTCTCAGGCGGAAAAAGGTTCTGTATAAATTGCTACAAACTGGAGTTTAAAATGCGGACGAGGAAAGCTCCCTTAACTCCGCCAAAGTCCAACGAAAGAGCATCGACTGGCTTTATCCACCGAAAAGCGACATGTTCTTCGCTGAGCCGTACCGAATTGGGATCAAATTTTGGTGGTAAGGCAATTTTCCAACCTAGCAACATAGTGAATATTTCCTTTTCCGGATCAAAAAAAGTTTCCAGGTAAATCAAGCGATCTCGAATAAATTCAGTTGGCTCCAGGCGAACACCAGTTTCTTCCCATACTTCTCGGGAGGCATCGTGTTGGTGCAGGTTGCTGGTCGGTGCAGAAATATTTTCCGGCCATTCGGAGTTTCCACCCGGAAAATCCCATGATCCGGGACGAGAAAACGAAGCTGCATCACGCTGAACGACCAATACTTTGTCCTCCCAACAGAGAACAATCTTCTGCAGTAATTTCACGTTTGGCGTCAATTGATGGGGCGAGCGCGGGATCATAGATTTTGGTAGTGGCGGTAGCCTTCCTTTTCCAGTTTAACAGCTAGCTCCGGGCCACCGCTGTCGACAATTTTTCCCATAGCCAGGATGTGAACGAAATCCGGGCGTAAAAACCGCAATATTCGTTGATAGTGGGTAATGATAATGACCCCGGTATTAAAGCGATCGACAACTTTTTGCGCGCCCAGAGCGACGGTTTTTACCGCGTCAATATCCAGGCCGGAATCGGTTTCATCCAGCACCGCATATTTTGGTTCAAAAACTGCGAGCTGAAATATTTCCAACTTTTTCCGTTCGCCGCCAGAAAATCCTTCGTTCAGGTTGCGGCGCAACAAATCTGGTTTTACTCCCATTTCTTTAGCTAACTTTTCCAAGTATTGACGAAATTGGAGAACCGAGCCAAGTCGATTAGTTTCTCCCAGTTTGCCAAAACGGGCCTCCCAGACAGCCCGCAAAAAATTTTGGACTGATAGACCAGGAATTTCGGTCGGGTACTGAAAGGCCAGAAATAATCCCCGGCGCGCCCTTTCGTCTGGCGTTAGAGTCAAGATATTTTCACCATCCAGCTTCATAGCCGATCCTGGCGCGACAGCATAGTTGGGGTGTCCGGCCAAGGTGTAGGCCAGGGTCGACTTGCCAGAGCCATTAGGTCCCATCACGGCGTGAATTTCACCTGGCTTAACCCGCAACGAAATTCCTTGCAGAATCGTTTTGTCCGCCACCGATACTCGTAGTTGGTTGAGGCTAAGCATGGAGCTATTGTAACCTGATTCCAGATCTAGAGAGCGGATATTAAAGTAAGATCATGATCTACTCGCCCATGGCTTGTTCCGATTGCCGTTGCAGCGAATCTTGATCATCGGTTTTGGTGGTTGATGGCGCCTTCCCTGGGGCACCTGGTTTAGCGGCGTTTTGTCTGGCTTTTTGTTCGCGGATTCGTTGTTCCCGGGCTGATTCCATGGCCGATTGAACCACGGTTTGTTCGCTTAAGTCGCCACCGGTAGTCGTGGAGAGCACAGCTGAGCTAGGGCTGTAAGTTGCAATTTTCTTGGCTTCATTTTTAAGCTGAATTGTGGTTTGAACCCGTTGCTGTTCGGTTTGTTTTTTATGGGCGAGAAATTGTTGCCAGACTTGTTGCCTTTGGGTGGTGGCTTTTTGGATAGCCGCTGCTTGGTGTTGGGATTTTTGTTGATCCAACTGAGCTTGCTTTTGTTTTGCCGGGTCAACTTTTGGCATTTCAGGCACTGATTCACCAGAGTAAGATGCGGGCGCGCCGGGTTGGTCCATAGTTACAGAATACCACGCGGGTGTTACCATGAAAGCATGGACTCTGCCCCAGCCCAACCAGCTGCCACCCCGGCGCGCCGCTACACCTCACTGGTGGACGTCCTGCTCGACCAGGGAAAACTGACGCCGTTGCAGAGCGATGACATTTCGCTGGAACAAATTAGGACCGGCAAGACTCCCGACCAAATATTGGATGAAAAACATTACGTGAGTGACGAAGACTTGGCTCGGGCGAAGTCGGCTATTTACGCCATTCCTTACTTAGATATTGAAGAAGTCGGGGCCTCACCCGAAGCCCTGGCTCAAATTTCAGACGGTACCGCCAAGATGTACTCCCTGCTGCCGTTCAATTTGGATAAAGCAAACAGCGAGCTGTCGGTGGTGATGGCCAATCCCTTGGATTTAGAGGCGATCGAGTTTATCCAGCGAAAAAGCGGCTTGCGGGTCAAACCCTATATTGCCCCGGCTGAGGAAATTCAGCGGGCCATTGCCGAACGCTACGCCACCAGTCTTTCCACCGAGGTGACCGCGGCACTCAGGGAAACCGGTCCCGCGGCTGGCAAGAAGATTTTAATCGCCGGTGAGTCTGAAACCGCTTTTGGTGTCGGTGAGGTAATGCGAGAGGCGCCGATCGCCAAGATTGTGGAGACGATGCTAAGTTTCTCGTTAAAGTCCCGGGCCAGTGATATCCATATTGAGCCTCTGGAGGATAAAACCCGGATTCGTTATCGAATTGATGGCATTTTGCAAGAGAAATTGGTTTTGCCGAAAAATGTCCATGAAGGGGTGGTTTCTCGCGTTAAAATTTTATCGGATCTAAAGATTGACGAGAAACGCATTCCACAGGACGGCCGCTTTACTTTTCGCGAGGGTGACCACGAAGTCGACTTACGCGTTTCTACTTTGCCGACTGCACATGGTGAAAAAGTGGTGATGCGTATTTTACAAAAATCAGGCAATGTCCCCACTCTGGGGGATTTGGGTTTGCGCGGTTTGGGTTTGCGTCAGTTAGAAGCGGCGATCCGGGTGCCCCATGGCATTATTTTGATCACCGGTCCGACCGGTTCCGGTAAAACTACCACCTTGTACTCCATTTTGCATTTGCTGAACAAGCCTGAGGTAAATATCGTGACGCTGGAAGATCCGGTCGAATATCAGATGGAAGGAATAAATCAGGTCCAAGTTAACCCCCAGGCGGGTCTGACCTTTGCCTCAGGTCTTCGCTCTTTTCTGCGGCAGGATCCAAACATAATCATGGTGGGTGAGATTCGGGATGAAGAAACGGCCGGTTTGGCGATTCAGGCTTCATTGACCGGTCACTTGGTGTTGTCGACTATTCACACGAACTCCGCGGCCGGTGCCCTGCCCCGTCTGTTGGATATGAAGGCCGAGCCGTTCTTGCTTGCCTCTTCGATTACCCTGACGATGGCTCAGCGCGTTCTCCGCCGCTTAAATCCCGACTTTGTCGAAGAATACAGTCCCCCTCCGGCAGTACTCGAAGACATCAAAGCCTCACTGGGTCCCTATTTCGACGCATTTCTGAAACAAAAAGGCCTGACGCTCCCGGAGGTGAAGCTTTTCCGTAGCCGTGCCGATCGCCCGACCACTGAGCCGGAATATCTGGGCCGGATTGCTATTTTCGAAGTGTTGCCGGTGACCGACAAGATCAGTCGCCTGATTTTAGAGCAGCGCAGTGCTGCCGAGATCGAAAAAATGGCGCAAGTTGACGGCATGATGCTGATGAAGCAGGACGGTTATATGAAAGCCCTGGAAGGAATTACCACCATCGAAGAGGTTCTCCGGGTTGCGCAGATTTAGAGTTGCGCCGTAGAATGGGATTATGGCTGCCACCCTCAACCAATTAATGGATCTGCTTATTGCTGAGCGCGGTTCCGACTTGCATCTAATCTCCGGCATGCTGCCTACGGTAAGGGTGAATGGCCAACTTTTCCCGGTTTCCGGCGAAGAGATATTAACCCCGGAACGAACCCACGATTTTGCCCTCCAGCTGCTGAGCCCAGAGAATTTACCGCGCTTTGAAGAAACCAAGGAGATTGATTTTTCCTATCAGTATGCTGATAAGGCCCGTTTGCGCGTTAACGTCTACACCCAGAAGGATACGACGGCTATCTCCATGCGTTTGATTCCGATCAAAATCCAGACCATTGACGAACTGGGTTTGCCGGCGATTTGCCATAGCATGGCCCAAGAGCATTCCGGTTTCATTTTAGTGACCGGCCCGACCGGCACCGGCAAGTCCTCGACTCTGGCGGCGATCATCGAAGAAATTAATCAAACTCGTGGCGAACATATCGTGACCATCGAGGATCCAATCGAGTTCATTTATCAACCGGCCAAATCGCTGATCTCGCAACGCGAGGTTGGCCAAGACACCCTTTCCTGGCCAAATGCGCTTCGCGCCTCTCTGCGCGAGGATCCCAACGTGGTTTTGGTGGGCGAGATGCGCGATCTGGAAACAATTTCAGCGGCCCTGACCGTGGCGGAGACCGGGCACTTGGTTTTTGCCACTCTCCACACCAATTCCGGTCCGGATACCGTAGATCGAATCATTGATGTGTTTCCGGAGTTTCAACAGCTTCAGGTTCGTCAACAACTGGCTTCAACGCTGCGGGCCGTTATCTCCCAACGCCTAATACCGACCATCGACGGAAAAAAGCGCGTACCGGCGATCGAGGTACTGATCAACACCTCCGCGGCCTCGAATCTGATTCGCGAGGGCAAAACCTATCAGTTGGATAACGTCATGCAAACCTCCAGCGATGTCGGCATGGTGACTGCTGGAAGCTAACCTGGTCCAGTTGGTCAACAACGGGGTGATTTCGATGGAAGAGGCCCGCAATAACTCCATCCGTCCGGACGAATTGGATCGCTTGCTGGGACGTTAAGTATGCCGACTTTCGTCTATGCCGGTCGGGATAATAAAGCCAGAAAATCAAAGGTAAAGTCGAGGCGAAAACTCAAGACGTGGCGGCTAAACATCCTGCGTGAGCGCAGTATTTTCGTGATTTCTTTGCGGGAAAGCGGCGAGACCGGTCTGGCCGAAATTCAAATTATTTTGCCAAAGTCAGTCAGGACGACATAGTGAACTTTACCCGCCAGCTGGCCACGATGATTAATGCCGGCCTGCCCCTAATTCAGGCTTTCACGGTCCTGGAAAATCAATCCCCGCCCGCCATGGCTAAGATTATCCGCGCTCTGCAACGGGAAGTTGAAGGCGGATCAAATCTAGGTCTGGCTTTGGGAAAACAGGGCAAGATTTTTAACAAAATCTATGTCTCGCTGGTTCAGGCGGGCGAGGTGGCCGGTGCCCTGGATACAATTCTGAACCGACTGGCCGACACGTTGGAAAAACAGAAAGGAATTCCGGGCCAAAACCAAGGGCGCCGCTGATCTATCCGGCGATCGTGATGATCGCGATGGCCATCGTGGCGGTCGTGATGATGATCTTCGTCATTCCGAAGATGACCGAGATGTATGCCGATTTCGGAGCCGAGCTGCCGGGACCAACCCAATTCCTGATCGACTTGTCAGACTTCTTTACCAATCAGTGGTATGTCGTGGCCGGGCTCGTCTTTCTGGCAGTTTTTATCTTCCGTTCCTGGCACCGGACCAAGCAGATGGGCAATACCAATTTGATAAATTTTTATTGCGGCTGCCGGTTTACGGCAAATTACGTCAGAAGATCTTGGTGACCGAGTTCTCCCGCACCCTCTCGCTGCTGATTTCCGCCGGCATTTCCCTGCTGGAAGCGCTGGACATCGTGATCAACGGCTTGGATAATCTGGTCTTCCGCCAGGCAATTGAATCCGCCCGGCGCGACGTGGAAAAAGGCCAGCCGCTTAGCCGGTCGATTGAAAAGTCCGGCGTTTTTCCGGTCCTGCTGCCGCAAATGATTTCCGTGGGCGAAGAAACCGGTCAGCTGGATGATGTCTTGACCAAGCTGGCCACCTATTATGAACGCGAGGCCGAGTACGCGGTCAAGGGTTTAACCACGGCGTTGGAACCTTTGATCATGATCGTGCTGGGCCTGGGCGTCGGCTTTCTGATCGTGGCGATTGTCTTGCCAATTTATAACCTCACTTCGCAGTTTTAGTATTGACACTCGGTGGCGCGTGTCCTACGCTTAATAGCATAAGGAAATTAATATGCCTGCACGTATGTTGAAGTCCCTCCGTTCCGCTGGTTTCACCATGATTGAACTATTGGTGGTGATCGCGGTGATCGGCGTTTTGGCCGTAGCGGTCTTGTCTTCGATCAACCCGATCGAACAGATCAACAAAGGTCGTGATACCCGTACCCGTTCGGACGCCGCGCAGTTGATCAGCGCGGTGGACCGTTTCTTTGCCACGCAGGAAACCTATCCTTGGAACGTGGCTAACGCTGGCGCCTGCCCGGCCTATACTACCGGTGATACGGACTACATCTCCGAATTCATCTTTGATGAAACCGGAGTGTTTGGGAACTGCCCCAACCTGGTCCTGGGTTGACATTTTGGCCGATCGCGCTGAAATCAAGGAGGCTTTTGTCAGCCGACTGAAAGACTGACGCGGATGTCGATTACCTGATCTACAAGCCCGACCGGAGCTAACACCACGATGTATATCTGCTTCTACCCCTCCTCCTTTGAATTCCAATCCAAGGCTCAGGAGGATTGCACGAGCGGTGGAGTTAACGATGATGTCTCAGCAACGGCCTGCCCGGCAGTAGGATGTATGGACGGGTCAGACGTGAGCACCTGCTTAGCCTGTATCCCGTAAAGACCGGGTAATGAACCTATCGTTATTGTTTTCACCAGTAATATTCCTATTGGGCGCGAGTGTTGGCAGCTTTATCAATGTCTATGTGCTGCGGACGCTGGCCGGGCGAGGATTACGTGCACGGCCGCTCGCGCTGCGACCAGTGCCGCCGGCCGTTAGCCTGGTATGAAATGGTGCCGTCTGTTATCTTTTCTGGTGCTGCGCGGCCGCTGCCGGACCTGCCACAAGGAAATCGACGTCATGCATCCGGTGGTGGAGCTGCTGACAGGCGCCCTGTTTGTCTGGTGGTGGTTGATTGGCACCGCCTTTTTTCAGTTGACGCAACGTCCCCTGGACGTCATTCAGCCGGTTTTCTGGCTGGCGGTTGGTCTGCTGCTGTTGCTGATTACCATAATCGACTCTGCGGGCCATGATTATTCCCGACTGGGCGATGTTGACTTTGGCCTGCGCGGCATTGGTTACCGAATGTTGTTAACCGCCGTGGGTATTTACCGGCAAACCGACTTTCGCAATGGCGCTCTTCGGCGCACAGTTAGTCATGGGCTTGTTCCTGGTGCTATGGTTGGCAACCCGACGACGCGGCTTGGGTTTTGGTGACGTCAAACTGGTGTTTCCGCTGGGGTTGTTAGTTGGTTGGCCCCAAGTTTTAGTGTCCACCTTTTTGGCCTTTGTCCTGGGGGCCGTCATCGGGGTGTTCGCTAATTGTTAACGGCCGAGCGAAGTTCGGCCAACCCCTTCCCTTCGGACCGTTTCTTGGTTGCCGGAACGATTCTGGCTTTGTTGTGGGGCGATTCTTTGCTAGCATGGTACTTGCACCTGCTGGCAATATGAACTTTCTCGTAATTACCCTAATCCGACTAGCCGTCACGCCATGCTATTATTTTTCGCCGTTTTTTTTGGCGGTCGCGAAATAATGCTCTACTGGCCGGACCCAACTGGTGTCGGATGCTCGCCTGTTGACTATTCCCGCAGCGCTGGGCGAGCAGTAACGCCGCAATGTACACTCAATTTGTTAGCGGGGCAACCCTTGACGGTTTCCAGCTGCGCTTTTTGATAATCGAGAATACGTGCTGGAGGTACATTGTCTGGCGCGCGAGTCCGGTCGAGTGGCAACGAAAATCGTTGCCGCCGCTGGTAAAAAAGACTACCGGTTCGGCCGGCTTCTTCTATAATTTTACTTCTCAAGATATAACCGGAGAGTTGACGATCGAGTTATGGGGTCACCAGAAATTGGTTTACGCCGAGGGAAAGAGGACCTGTCAGATCTGGGGCAGCACCCAATTGCGTGCGGCCAAGCCCGCCAGTGTCTGCGCCGCGCATGGTTTGTTCTGTTGCGACGCTGAGCTGGAAGTGGGTGACGGCGAACTCAATAGCCGCGGCGTCACCGACTGTCCGGGCCGTTGTTATCAAGCTTGCCTGCAACGACCCCTACTACTCTCGCTGCAGACCGATCCCTTTGCCGACTACGAACAGCATCGCTTGCGTATTGCCGAAACTTCGGCGGTGGTCTTGTTCAACTTTGTTTATGATGACCGGAGGCGCCGCTGGAAAAAGTGAACATCGATTTTGGTGATGGCACCAAAGACGAAATTGTGGGCAGCGACCGGTCCGGACCAATTTAGTAAAGAGTATACCTGTCCGACGACCACCTGCGCCTACACCGTCCAATTGCGGGCGACTGATAGCGCGGCGTTGAGTCGCCGCCGCGACGGTCGGATACGATGATCGTGGAATTGGGTGTTCCACCAGTTCACATAGCTTTTATCGTGTATACTGAAAATATGCTGAACCGTCAACGGAAGCGTTGGGTTTTACTTTACTGGAACTATTAGTAACGATCTCGATTATCGGTATTCTGATGGCCCTGGCCACGGTGAGCTTTACCACCGCCCAGAAGAACGGCCGTGATTCCCGGCGGCGCGCAGACGTGGAAAATGTCCGCAAAGCCCTGGAGCAGTATTACGCGATCAACACCGAATATTCGGCAGTTGCGTCGGCAGCACTCTTGGTTGGTGGTTCTGCCCAACGGTCTGCCGTCGATCCGAAAAATGACGGCACCTTACACCTACGTTCTCACTTGTTCCCCGACCACCTATTGCATGTGCGCCACATGGAACAAACTGGTCGCGGTAATGCCAGCGCTAACGACTGCAGCAGCATGACGGCGGGAGATTATTATTGTGCCCAAAACTTGCAGTAAATCCGGTTTTTCGCTAATCGAGTTGTTGGTGACACCACGATCATTGCGGTGCTGGTGACGGTCGTGGCGGTCAGTTTCCGGCAACTGAATCGTTACCGCGCGCGATACCAAGCGCAAGGCGGATCTGCAGGAGATGAGAGGAATACTTGAAAATTATCGTTCGGAGGTTGGCGCTTACCCCGTTTCTTCCAATGAAGTCGGCGGCTATGAGTACAGCGGCGACGGCACTTTTTGGAAAATCTGACCGCCGAGTACAACACCAAGAATTTTGCCGACCCGCTCTACAATACGGCGCAAACCGCCTATTTTTACCGTTACAAATTGCATAACCTGCCCGGATGCACCTATGAATTAAGTGCCGTGGTGGAAACCGGCGAGGGCCAACCTTGTCCTAATTGCGGAGTAACCAGCGATGGCATTTATTGCGTCACCGACTAAGCGATCCGGCTTTCACCTTTATTGAGGTGCTGGTGGTCAGGCGATCATCGCGGTGTTGGCAGCGTCCTGACCGTGTCGTTCGTTAATGCGGGAAAATTCACCCGTGACGCGCGGCGGAAGAAAGACCTGGCCAATCTGCAGGTCGCGTTGGAGGCCTACAAGCAGCAGGTCGGCGAATATCCCGAGTCGACCGATTGCGGCGGCGATATCACTTGGCCGGGTTGCGCGGCGGAGTGGATTCCCGGCATCCTGCCGACTTACGTGGCGACGCTACCAGTCGATCCCAAAGCTAATTTCTCCGGCGATTTGACCGGTTTATCCACCGAAACCTACACCTACAACTACACCCGCCTCACCACGCTGACCTATGAATTGATTACGCGGTTGGAAAATCCGGATGACGACCATGATCAACGGCAGCAGCTACGGCTACTCCGGAACCAATCTCTATGTGGTCAGCCAACCGCGCTAACTCCGGTTTCACGTTCATCGAGTTACTGGTCACCACGGCTTTGGGGCTAGTCATGTTGGGCGGCGTCCTGGCGGCGTACGGCAGTCTGGCTACCCGCCAGGCCCGGGCCGAGTCAGCCAAGGACATTATTACGGTACTTCGGGTGGCTCAAAATCGCAGCCGTTCCGGTGACAAGCCGGCGGCCAACTGCACGAATCTTGATGGCTATCGGGTCTATGCCGCCCAGAATACCCAGGATTTTTATCTGGTTGCCCGCTGTGACGGTGCGGACAAGGCCGACGAGCGGATGGTCTATCATCTGCGCGAACAAGAATATTTTTTAACTGATTTTTCCGTAATCTTTCCGGTTCAATCCGGTCCGATCATCGGGGCACCGGAGACCGTGCGCCTTTCCCGTCTTGATGAAACCACCACGCCCTATGAGTTCGTGATTACGGTGAGTGGGGTGGTTGAAGATCACGGCATAATTTCACTGTAGCGGGCGCTTCATGATAACCTGATACCTATGACCAATCGTTTTCGCGATCTTGGCTGCGCAGGCCAGACCCTAGTGGAAGTGACCTTTGCCACTGCCGTAATTTCACTGGTTTTGGTCGCATTGCTTTCAACGGTGATCCAGTCTTTGCGTAACGCTCGGGTATCGCTGGAGCAGACCAAATCGACCCAGTATGCGCAGGAAGTGGTTGAATGGTTGCGAAGTGTTCGCGATCGGGAGGGCTGGGGTCAATTTTATGGCAACCTGGCGTCCGTTGGTGCCGATCTAACATATTGTTTGCCAACCATTGCTTCCTCATCAGCGGACCTAATTTTGTTAGCTGCCGGGGGCTTGTCGCCGAGAACGAAGTTATTCCCGACACCAACTATCCCGTCAAGTTAGATTCGAATTATTAGGTCTGACCCAAGTTAAAACGACCACTCAAGTCAGTCGGCCCGGCCGGACCGGAACCATTACGACGACTTTGGAGAGTCTACTGGGAGATTGGGAATGACCAGGCGTGGTTTTTCATTAATCGAGCTGATTGCGGTGGTAGCAGTAACCGCGATTGTCAGTTTGGTCTCGGTAAATGTTTTGATTACTTCGCAGATTCGTAGCTCTCGGGCCAACGTAATTTCCCAAGTGCGGCGGGAAGGCGATTTCGTCCTCACGGAATCAACTTTCCCTAACGCAATGCTCGCTATGTCGGGGAGAATCAGTTTCAGCAAGTCTGCCAGAGATGAAATGAGTGCGATTCGCGTCATCGATCAGTCCGGCGGGTCGGTGGAGGTCTACTCTGCATCGACGATCGGGTGGCTTCTAACTCCGGTACCGTCATCACCGACCCGCCGGCGGCCTATCTGTCCAGCTCGGCCGTCAAAGTTTCACGGTTTGAACTTTTCCTGCCGCCAGGATCCGGAAGAGCGCGGCGCCTATATTCAGAGTTCAATTTCGGATCGAAAGCGGCAACCAGGCCGATCTGTCATCCGAATCCTATTACGTCGCAAGACTTTACCGGGAATGTCTATGTGCGGTCCTATCAATAAATGCTACACTGGCGGCATGTCCGCGCAGTCAGGCCAAGTCGGTATCGCGGTATTGTTGATCATGGTGGTTCTGTCAACCATTGGAATTTCAATCGCGGCCCGCAGTACCCAAGACGTTCAGTCCTCCCGCCAAACCCAGGAAGCCGTCCAAACTTTCGCCGCGGCCGAAGCGGCGCTGGAGGATATCCTTTCCCGCGGCTCAACTTATCTGGAAACAACCACCACCGGTGAATACACCGGCGTAGAAAATGCCAATGTCGACTATACGATTGCCCAACAAACCCAGTTATCGGTTGATTTGCTCGAAGGTTCGGTCGCGGAAGTCAATGTCACCGGCGCCGTTAACGGTCAGCAAGTTGCCAGGTCGAATGGAGTGATACGACCGACTGCGCCCTGAGTCCGGCCTCGCTGATTCTAGCGGTGGTCAATAGCAGTACGGGCACGCCGGTGTCGCGCTACTATTCTTACGCCATCTGCGAGCGCGGCGACGGTTTCGCGTTGGTCACTACCCCAGGTTCCGAGTTGGCCCGGCAAGTCGTTTTGACGATGCAGGACGGGGACGTGGCGATCAGGATTACGCCGATCTATAACGATACCCCGGTACTGGTAAACGGCGTTGGTTGGACGCTCCCGGTGCAGCAATTTACGATCAATACGGTGGCTAAGAACACGCTCGGCCGGGAAACCAAGTCGATTGAAGTCCAGCGAACTTCGGAATACGCGCCGGCGATCATGGATTACGCGCTGGTGTCCGGAACGACGATACTAAAGTAATAGATGTGGTAAAAATCGAACGGAGGAATATGACTAAGGAAGATTTAGTTGGCTTCATCTCTCAGGAGCAACAGACCAAGGAATCAAGGCGGCAGGATCGGCAGCAAAAAGGTGAGTTTTTGGTTGGTGAAATTGCGGCGATGCGAGAAGAATTGAAAGTCGCCGTCGCCATGCTCGGAGAATCGGGGCTGGATTTAACGCCAGGAACAATCGTTAAGGGACTCGCTAAATACTTTGCCGGTACTCGATTCGCTGATGAACATTACCTGCGAATCCACTCAACGAGCAAAAAACTCAACTTTCAAGGAGCGATTTTTATTGGTTCTAACGCAATCAGTTTTGAGTGTCGGGTCGTTTCTTTGGGCAAGCTAAGCTTTGAGATTGAGGTAGGGTCAATCGATCCTTCCTACCAAGTGCCGGACAGCGAGTTGCGCTATCGGTGAGTGATATAATACGCCAAAACTCGCGCTCTGCGGGGGAGGTAATATGACCAGACGTCATACTGAGGATACCACCGTGCAATTTCCGGCCTTTCCGGAGCCGGAGCGTCATACTGAATTAGCTGATTTTACCGCGGCGATTAAAGAGGCTCTGGTCAGGATTGAAAGATCCGGCCGCAAGTTAAGCGCCCAGATAATCTGCCAGTCCTTGTTTGAGCAATTTGCTTTCGATTCTTACTCTGATCTCGCTGATTTTGAATGGACTAGCTATATGATTAAACCGGATGGCCATCTGACAATCGGTCAGTACGTGGTGCAAATCGATCAGAAGAAGCTCGGCGAAGAAACTAGATTTGAGGTTTTAGTTGGCAAATCAACTAAATCATCAGTTGATCCGAGCCGTTTTCGTTCCTAGTCATCGGTTGCCCTAGACCGTGCTTTGTTCTACGATTAAGTAATGTCTAATGTCGGTTTGGATATCGGTTCTTATGCCATAAAAATTTTAGTCGGCAAGAAATCGGGTCAGGGACTGGCGATTGAGCGCGCGGTAGAAGTTTCTAACCCGATTGGTTCCGTTCTGGCTTCTGATGCGGAGAAGCGGCAAAAACCCTCATGCCGCCCAGGCCAACGGTTCGATGATGCATGCCCTGGACTACGATGACGGTCACCCCAAATCGCTGGTACACGTCGGCTGCGTCGCCATATCCACCTGCTTTGCGGCCGCCGAACGGATGGGAAACGTAAACGGCAAGGATTTTGTCGCCGCGGTCGCCCTGGGCGGGGACTTCGATTCCAGGTTGGGTGCGGCCAGCCGGCCGGGCGGCACGGCGCTCGGGGCGGGATTTCATCCGACAACGCTTTTTGGCTGCCTGGCTTCCGGAGCCATGGCGGCTAAAGTAATGAAGCTCGACGAAGATAAATGGATTAACGCGCTGGGCCTGGCGTTCCATCAATGCGGCGGGGCGGGGACGGGCGGGGGCATCGCGAAGAGGATGGGACCCGGATTTGCCGCCCGTGCGGGAGTGACCGCCGCCCTGATGGCGGAAAAAGGAATTACCGGGGACCGGAACCCGCTGGAGGGGGTTGAGGGGAGGGGTGGGGTTTACAACACCTATATGAGGGGAGATTACGATCCGAAAATACTGACGAAAGACCTGGGGAAGGTGTATGAAGGTATCAACATCGGATTCAAACCATATCCTTGCTGCGGTTTTACTCATCCATTCATCGATGCCGTTCTTAGCCTGCGAGCGAAGAACCAGATCAACCCCGACGACGTAAAGGAGATCACGGCGATCGGCGGGCAGTCCGGCTACAGCCTGACGCAACCCCCCGAAATCAAGCAAGCGCCGCGTAACATCGTCGACGCCCAATTCAGTGTACCCTGGACGGTTTCCACCGCGCTCGTTAAGGGCAAAGTAACCGTCGAAGACTTTACCGACCAGAGCATAACAAACAAGGACATCCTGAAGGTGGCGAAGAAAGTTAACGGTGTGCTCGATGACAGCATGACCGTTCATGGTGTTTCGCCGGGCAAAATCCGGATCACCATGAATGACGGGACGGAATATTTCGAGGCGGTCGAATATTTCCGGGGCAGTGCGGAAAATCCCATGTCTTTTGATGATTGTGCGCGAAAATTCAGGGAATGCGCCGCCGATGCCATAAAACCGCTGTCGACGGCGACAATCGAGAGAATAGTCGAAATGGTCCATGGCATCGAAAAGGTGGATAACGTGGGACAAATCATGGACCTGATCAGTCGCGGATAGTCGACCGTGGGACGGTTTTTTGAATTTTAAAGGAGGGTTTATGACGGAAAGGAAATTGCGAGTCCAGAACAAGAAGATCGACGATGAGCTTTCATTAAAAAGAAGACGCGCCGCTCTCGATGAATGGCCGACCGGCAAAGAAGTCGATTTTGAGGAAGCAGTAGCTTATCAAAAGAGCCTGCCCGACAGCAAGGTATGGTGGAAAGTGATGACCAAGCTGGAAAAGGAAGGCCGGATGAGTGTCTTCCCGCGGGCCGGGACGCCAATTCTCGAAGATATGATCTCTCTGTGTCAATCGATGGTCAATGCCGGCGTCGTCCTGATCCCGGTCACCACCGACAGTTATACACGCGCCCGGCAGTATGAAAAAGTCGATAAGATTCTTGAAGAATGCTACAAGACGGGCAAGCCCTTACTCAACGGCTTCCCGATCATTAACTACGGCGTCAAGAAGACGCGCAAGCTGATCGAAAGCTGCGACGCCGCCTTCAGCCCGCGGGGGGCGGGGGGCGAAATCGCGATTGCGGCGGGAATGACGACCTCGGGTGGGGGGTTGGGCTTTTTAGGGTTTGGCAGCTACGCCAAGCGGACGACCGTCCGGGAACTGGTGCAGATGAGCCAGAGTGGTATGCGGACGGTTGGCTGGTATGCCGACCGCGGCGTTATCCTGTGCACCGACCTGCACGGCTGGCTGCCCGGCGGACCCTTCCCGCTCAGCGTCAATATCGCCTGCCTCATCATCGAGGCGGTTACCGCCGCCGAACAGGGCCAACTGGCCCTCTATCCCTTAGTCCACTGCATGGGCAATATGACCCAGGACCTCGCCTGGATCAGGCTGGCCCCGCGACTTGATCCGGGAATACCTGGACAAGTTCGGTTACACCAAATGCATGATTGTCGGCACCTGCCCGTCCCAGACCCCCCTCTTCCCGGTGGCCCAGGACCTGGGCGGGGCCTTTGCCTATCTCTGCTACATCTCCATGGTCGGCTCCCTCGCCAAGTGCAATGCGGTCGACTTGCGGACCATCGATGAAGGCGCCGGCGTGCCCACCAAGGAAGCCCATACCATGAGCTACCGGGCCGCCAAGTGGATCTTCGACGTGATCCGGGAGCAGAAGATCGAAATCGATGTCAAGGGTGTGGCCGAGGAAGAGAAGGTCACCGAGATCGAAGTCAGGGCCATCCTCGACAAGATCTTCGACCTGGGCGACGGCGATATCGTCGAAGGAACCGCCCGGGCGGTCGAGTCCGGCGTCCTCGATTCCCCGTGGAGCCCCAATGTCAATGTGAAAGACCAGGTACTGGGGGTACGGGATGCCCGGGGCGCCTGCCGCTATCTGGAATTTGGCAACCTGCCCTTCCCCGAAGAGATCAAGGACTTCCACCGGCAGAAGATCGCCGA